>NZ_CP123228.1:3021910-3626292 GCF_029855045.1 Piscinibacter sp. XHJ-5 | reverse complement strand
GCACCCCGCGGCGCACGGAGTGCTTCGCCTGGTGCTCGAGCTCGACGGCGAAGTCATCCAGCGCGCCGACCCGCACATCGGCCTGCTGCACCGCGCGACCGAGAAGCTCGCCGAGACGCGCACCTTCATCCAGTCGCTGCCCTACATGGACCGCCTCGACTACGTGTCGATGATGTCCAACGAGCACGCCTACTGCCTGGCAATCGAAAAGCTGCTCGGCGTCGACGTGCCCATCCGCGCGCAGTACATCCGCGTCATGTTCGACGAGATCACGCGCCTGCTGAATCACACGCTGTGGCTTGGCGCGCACGGGCTCGACTGTGGTGCGATGAACATCTTCATCTACTGCTTCCGCGAGCGCGAGGACATGTTCGACATGTACGAGGCGGTCTCCGGCGCGCGCATGCATGCGGCCTACTACCGCCCCGGTGGCGTGTACCGGGACCTGCCCGACGAGATGCCGCAATACCGGGTCTCGAAGATCCGCAACGCGAAGGCGCTCGCCAAGATGAACGAGAACCGGCAGGGTTCGCTGCTGGACTTCATCGACGATTTCACCCGGCGCTTTCCGAAGTATGTCGACGAGTACGAGACGCTGCTCACCGACAACCGCATCTGGAAGCAGCGCACCGTGGGCATCGGCGTCGTGTCGCCGGAACGTGCGCTGAACCTGGGCTTCACCGGACCGATGCTGCGCGGCTCCGGCATCGAGTGGGACCTGCGCAAGAAGCAGCCCTACGAGGTCTACGACAAGCTCGACTTCGACATCCCGGTCGGCGTCAACGGCGACACCTACGACCGCTATCTGGTGCGCATCGAGGAGATGCGCCAGTCCAACCGCATCATCCAGCAGTGCGTCGAGTGGCTGCGCAACAACCCGGGCCCGGTGATCACCGCCAACCACAAGGTCGCTCCGCCGTCGCGGGTGGAGATGAAGACCAGCATGGAAGAGCTGATCCACCACTTCAAGCTCTTCACCGAAGGCTTCCACGTGCCCGAGGGCGAAGCGTATGCCGCGGTGGAGCATCCCAAGGGCGAGTTCGGCATCTACCTCGTCAGCGACGGTGCCAACAAGCCGTACCGCCTGAAGATTCGCGCGCCTGGATTCCCGCACCTGGCGGCCCTCGACGAGATGTCCCGCGGCCACATGATCGCCGACGCGGTCGCCGTCATCGGCACGATGGACATTGTGTTTGGGGAGATCGACCGATGATTTCGGACGCGATGAAGGAGCGCTTCGCGCGGGAGGTCGCCAAGTACCCGCCGGATCAGCGCCAATCGGCGGTGATGGCCTGCCTGGCCATCGTGCAGGAGGCGTTCGGCCACGTCTCGCAGGAGAGCGAGCTCGCCGTCGCGGAGTACCTCGGCATGCCCGCCATCGCCGTGCACGAGGTGACCACCTTCTACAACATGTACAACCAGCAGCCGCTCGGCCGCTTCAAGCTGAATGTCTGCACCAACCTGCCGTGCCAGCTGCGCGACGGCCAGCAGGCGCTGCAGCACCTGTGCTCGCGATTGCACGTGGAGGAGGGCGGCACGACAGCCGACGGCCTGTTCACCGTGCAGAAGAGCGAATGTCTGGGCGCGTGCGCGGATGCCCCCGTCCTGCTGGTCAACGACCGGCAGATGGTCAGCTTCATGACCGACGACCGCATCGATGCGCTGATCGACACCCTCGCCACGGCCGCGCAAGGCGCGAAGTAAGAGTGCCCACCGACATGCTCGATCTCTCCAGATTCCAGGCCACCGGCAACGAGACCTGCTTCCACGGGCGGCACATCGATCCGCAGATCTACGCGGGCCTCGACGGCCGCAACTGGCGCCTTGCCGACTACGAAGCCCGGGGCGGCTACAAGGCGCTGCGCAAGATCCTGGGCAAGGACGGCGGCGAAGGCATGACGCCCGAGCAGGTGGTCGCCGAGGTCAAGGCCTCGGGCCTGCGCGGCCGCGGTGGCGCGGGCTTCCCCACCGGCCTCAAGTGGAGCTTCATGCCGCGGCAGTTCCCCGGCGCGAAGTACCTCGTCTGCAACTCCGACGAAGGCGAGCCCGGCACCTGCAAGGACCGCGACATCCTGATGTTCAACCCGCACATCGTCATCGAAGGCATGGCGATCGCGGCGTACGCGATGGGCATCGCGGTCGGCTACAACTACATCCACGGCGAAATCTTCGAGGTGTACGAGCGCTTCGAAGAGGCGCTCGAGGAAGCGCGCCGCGCCGGCTACCTCGGCAACGAGATCCTCGGCTCGGGGTTCAACTTCCAGCTGCATGCCTCGCACGGCTTCGGCGCCTACATCTGCGGCGAGGAAACCGCGCTGCTCGAATCGCTCGAAGGCAAGAAGGGCCAGCCGCGCTTCAAGCCGCCTTTCCCGGCCAGCTACGGCCTCTACGGCAAGCCGACGACGATCAACAACACCGAGACCTTCGCCGCGGTGCCGTGGATCATCGTCAACGGCGGCCAGCCCTATCTCGAGATCGGCAAGCCGAACAACGGCGGGACCAAGATCTTCTCGGTGGTGGGTGATGTCGAGAAGCCCGGCAACTTCGAGGTGCCGCTCGGCACGCCGTTCTCCAGGCTGCTCGAGCTTGCCGGCGGCGTGCGCAAGGGTCGCCAGCTGAAGGCGGTGATTCCGGGCGGATCGTCCGCGCCGGTGCTGCCCGCGAGCATCATGATGGACCTGACGATGGACTACGACGCCATCGCGAAGGCCGGTTCCATGCTGGGCTCGGGCGCGGTCATCGTGATGGACGACTCACGCTGCATGGTGAAGAGCCTGCTGCGACTGTCCTACTTCTACCAGCATGAAAGTTGCGGCCAGTGCACGCCTTGCCGCGAAGGCACGGGCTGGTTGTGGCGGATGGTGGACCGCATCGAGCACGGGCACGGCAGGATGGCCGACATCGACCTGCTCAACTCGGTGGCCGACAACATCCAGGGTCGCACCATCTGCGCGCTGGGCGACGCGGCGGCGATGCCGGTGCGCGCCATGATCAAGCACTTCCGGGACGAGTTCGTCCACCACATCGAACACAAGACCTGCGTCGTGCCGGCCTACGTCTGAACATGATCGAAATCGAACTCGACGGGAAGAAGGTTCAGGTGCCCGAGGGCAGCATGGTCATGCATGCCGCCGACAAGGCAGGTACCTACATCCCTCACTTCTGCTATCACAAGAAGCTCTCGATCGCGGCCAACTGCCGCATGTGCCTGGTCGACGTCGAGAAGGCGCCCAAGCCCATGCCGGCCTGCGCCACGCCGGTCACGCAGGGAATGATCGTCCGCACCAAGAGCGACAAGGCGGTCAAGGCGCAGCAGAGCGTCATGGAGTTCCTGCTGATCAACCATCCGCTCGACTGCCCCATCTGCGATCAAGGCGGCGAATGCCAGCTGCAGGACTTGGCGGTGGGCTATGGCGGCTCGTCGTCGCGCTACGAAGAAGAAAAGCGCGTGGTCTTCCACAAGGAAGTCGGGCCGCTGCTGTCGATGGAAGAGATGACGCGCTGCATCCACTGCACGCGCTGCGTCCGGTTCGGCCAGGAAGTGGCCGGCGTGATGGAGCTCGGCATGATCCATCGCGGCGAGCATTCGGAGATCACCACCATCGCCGGCGACACTGTCGACTCCGAGCTGTCGGGCAACATGATCGACCTGTGCCCGGTCGGGGCGATCACCAGCAAGCCTTTCCGCTACCAGGCGCGCACCTGGGAGCTTTCGCGGCGCAAGAGCGTGAGCCCGCACGACAGCACCGGCGCCAACCTGATCGTGCAGATCAGGCAGGGCAAGGTGTTGCGCGTCGTACCGCTGGAGAACGAAGAGGTCAACGAGTGCTGGCTGGCCGATCGCGATCGCTTCTCCTACGAGGCGCTGAACAGCGACGACCGCCTTACGGCGCCCATGCTCAAGCAGGGCGGCGAGTGGAAGACGGTCGACTGGACGACTGCCCTCGACTACGTGGTGCGCGGCCTCACGCAGATCAAGGCCGATCACGGACCGCAGGCGATCGGCGCGCTGGGCTCGGCGCACAGCACCGTCGAGGAGCTGCACCTGCTGGCCAAGCTGGTGCGTGGCCTGGGCAGCGAGAACATCGACTACCGCACCCGGCACGCCGACTTCACGCAACCCGAGGGTGTGCGCTGGCTCGGCATGCCCATCTCGGCGCTGTCCAGCCTGCAGCGCGTGCTGGTCGTCGGATCGTTCCTGCGCAAGGATCATCCGTTGTTCGCGCAGCGGCTGCGCCAGGCGGCGAAGAAGGGCGGGCGAATCCACAGCTTGCATGCCGTGCACGACGACTGGGCGATGCCGCTGGCCGGCACGATGACGGCGCCGCCCGGTGCATGGGTGAATGCGCTCGCGTCGGTCGCTGCCGCCGTGGGCGCCGCCAAGGGCGTGAAGCCGCCGGTGGATGCCGAGGTCGGCAACGACGCCCAGGCGGTCGCCGACTCGCTGCTGTCCGGTGAGCGCAAGGCGGTGCTGCTCGGCAACGCCGCCGCCCAGCATCCGCAGGCATCGGCGCTGCTGTCACTGGCCAACTGGATCGGCGAGCAAACCGGCGCCGCGGTCGGCTACCTCACGGAAGACGCCAACACGGTCGGCGCGCAGCTGGTCAACGCGCTTCCCGGACAGGGCGGCCGCGACGCCGGGCAGATGCTCGCCGGCGACCTTCAGGCGTGCCTGCTGCTCAACGTCGAACCCGCCTTCGATGCGGCGCGACCCAACGCCGCTGTCGCGGCGCTGCGGACGGCCGAGATGGTGGTCGCGCTGACGCCGTTCAAGAACGCGGCGGTCGAGTGCGCCGACGTCCTGCTGCCGATCGCGCCGTTCGCCGAGACCTCGGGCACCTTCGTCAACGCCGAAGGCCGCGTGCAAAGCTTCCACGGCGTCGTGCGGCCGCGCGCCGACACCCGTCCGGCGTGGAAGGTGCTGCGCGTGCTCGGCAACATGCTCGGCCTGCCGGGCTTCGAATTCGAGACCTCGGAAGATGTCAAGGCCGAAGCGCTCGCGGGCGACATCGCCGCCCGCCTGAACAACCGGTCGTCCGCGGCGGTCTCGCTCGCCCCGTCCTCGCAGGATCTCGAGCGCGTGGCCGACGTGCCGATCTACTGCACCGACTCGCTGGTGCGGCGCGCGACTTCGCTGCAGCTCACGGCCGATGCCGCACCCCCGGTGGCGAGCGTGTCGCACGCGGTCTGGTCGCGACTCGGTCTGGCCGCCGGCGACCGCGTGCGCGTGATCCAGGACGGCGTCGAAGCGGTGCTGCCGGTGCGCCTGGACACCACGCTCGCCGACAGCGCCGTGCGCGTGCCGGCCGGCCATCCGGCAACGGCTTCGCTGGGCGCGATGTTCGGCGCGATCAGCGTCGCCAAGGCATAAGAAGGCGAGAACCGCGATGCTCGAATCCTTCCAGACCTTCGGCCACTCGATGCTGGGCGGTGCCTGGCCGGTGACCTGGACGCTCATCAAGATCGTGGCGGTGGTGCTTCCGCTGCTGCTGTGCGTGGCCTACCTCACCCTGTGGGAGCGCAAGGCGATCGGCTGGTCGCAGATCCGCCCCGGCCCCAACCGGGTCGGTCCGCTGGGGCTGCTGCAGCCCATTGCCGATGCGGTGAAGCTGATCTTCAAGGAGATCATCCTGCCGACGGCGGCCAACAAGGGCCTGTTCCTGCTCGGGCCGGTGATGACCATCATGCCGGCGCTCGCGGCGTGGGCGGTGATCCCCTTCGGCCCCGAGGTGGCGCTGGCCAACATCAACGCCGGCCTGCTGTTCGTGATGGCGATCACCTCGATGGAGGTGTACGGCGTCATCATTGCCGGCTGGGCGTCGAATTCGAAGTACGCCTTCCTCGGCGCGCTGCGCGCGTCGGCTCAGATGGTGAGCTACGAGATCGCGATGGGCTTCGCGCTGGTCGTCGTGCTGATGGTGTCGGGCAGCCTCAACCTGACCGACATCGTGATGGCGCAGGGCCGCGGCTATTTCGCCGATCGCATCGGGCTGACCTTCCTGAGCTGGAACTGGCTGCCGCTGCTGCCCATCTTCGTCGTGTACATCATCGCGGGCATCGCCGAGACCAACCGCCATCCGTTCGACGTGGTCGAAGGCGAGTCCGAGATCGTCGCTGGCCACATGGTCGAGTATTCCGGCATGGCCTTCGCCATGTTCTTCCTGGCCGAGTACGCCAACATCATCCTGGTGTCGATGCTGGCAACGGTGATGTTCCTCGGCGGCTGGCTGCCGCCGGTCGACGCCGCGCTGCTCAACTGGATTCCGGGCTGGATCTGGCTCGGCATCAAGGTGTTCGTCATCTGCACGCTGTTCCTCTGGGTCCGCGCCACCTTCCCGCGCTTTCGCTACGACCAGATCATGCGCCTGGGCTGGAAGATCTTCATTCCGGTCACGCTCGTCTGGCTGGTGGTCGTCGGTGCGTGGATCCAGTCTCCCTGGAACATCTGGAAGTAAGCCATAGGTGCCCCAATGGCCACAGCAATCAAAGACCTCTTCTCGAGCTTCATGCTCACCGAGCTGTTCAAGGGCATGGCCCTGACCGGCCGCCATTTCCTGTCGCGCAAGATCACGATCCAGTTTCCGGAAGAGAAGACGCCCCTCAGCCCGCGCTTTCGCGGCCTGCACGCGCTGCGCCGCTACGAGAACGGCGAGGAGCGCTGCATCGCCTGCAAGCTGTGCGAGGCCGTCTGCCCGGCGCTGGCGATCACGATCGAGTCGGACATCCGCGACGACGGCACCCGCCGCACCACGCGCTACGACATCGACCTGACCAAGTGCATCTTCTGCGGCTTCTGCGAGGAAAGCTGCCCGGTCGACTCCATCGTCGAGACGCACATCCTCGAATACCACGGCGAGAAGCGCGGCGACCTGTACTTCACGAAGGACATGCTGCTCGCGGTCGGCGACCGCTACGAAAAGGAAATCGCGGCCAACAAGGAGGCTGACGCCCGCTACCGCTGAGGTCACGCGCCTCGCGTGCCGGCCCGGCGAACACGTCGCGGGCCCAGGCGCTTCATAACCATGCAAACCATCACCGCGCTCTTCTACATCTTCTCGGCCGTGCTGCTGCTCGCCTCGTTCCGGGTGATCACCGCACGCAGCCCGGTCTACGCGGCGCTGTACCTGGTGCTGGCGTTCTTCTCTGCGGCATGCGTCTGGATGCTGCTGCGCGCCGAATTCCTCGCCATCTCGCTCGTGCTGGTCTACGTGGGAGCGGTGATGGTGCTGTTCCTGTTCGTCGTGATGATGCTCGACATCAACACCGACACCCTGCGCGAAGGCTTCTGGAAGCACTTCCCGGTGGCGCTGCTGGTCGGCGTGGTCATCGTGCTGGAAATGGCGCTGGTGCTGATGCCCGGCTTCGACGTGCGCAGCGCGCCGGCGCCCGACGCGGCCGCGCTGAAGCTCGGCAACAGCAAGCTGCTGGGCATCGAGATCTACACGAAGTACCTGTACCCGCTGCAGATTGCCGCGGTGCTGCTGCTGGTGGCCATCATCGCGGCCATTGCGCTCACCTTGCGCAAGCGCAAGGATTCCAAGTACATCGATCCGTCCGAGCAGGTCAAGGCGAAGAAGGCCGGCCGCGTGCGCATCGTGAAGATGCCGCCGACCATCGAGCTGCCGCCGCAGCCGGCCGCCGCCGCGGGAGAGCAGAAATGAGCATCGGCCTGGGCCACTACCTGTCGCTCGGCGCTGTGCTGTTCGCGCTGTCGGTGATCGGCATCTTCCTCAACCGCAAGAATCTGATCGTGTTGCTGATGTGCATCGAGCTGATGCTGCTCGCGGTCAACCTCAACTTCGTCGCGTTCTCGCACTACCTCGGCGACATGCAGGGACAGGTGTTCGTGTTCTTCATCCTCACCGTTGCCGCCGCCGAATCGGCGATCGGCCTTGCGATCCTCGTGGTGCTGTTCCGCAACCGCGCCACGATCAACGTCGACGAGCTCGATGCGCTGAAGGGCTGAAGAAGAGAACAACAACATGGCTGCACAACTGTCCTCCACCACGCTGCTGTGGGTTCCGCTCGCGCCCCTGGCCGGCGCCGTGATCGCCGGCTTCTTCGGCAAGACCATCGGCCGGCGCGGCGCCCACACCGTCACCATCCTCGGCGTCCTCATCTCGTTCATCCTGTCGGCGATGGTGCTCAAGTCGGTCGCCCTCGACGGGGCGCGCTTCAACGCCACGGTCTACGAGTGGATGGTGCTCGGCGACCTCAAGATGGAAGTCGGATTCCTCGTCGACGGCCTCACCGCGATGATGATGGCGGTCGTGAGCTTCGTCTCGCTGATGGTGCACATCTACACCATCGGCTACATGGAGGAGGACCCGGGCTATCAGCGCTTCTTCTCCTACATCTCGCTGTTCACGTTCTCGATGTTGATGCTCGTGATGAGCAACAACTTGCTGCAGCTCTTCTTCGGATGGGAGGCGGTGGGCCTCGTGTCCTACCTGCTGATCGGCTTCTGGTACACCAAGCCGAGCGCGATCTTCGCCAACATGAAGGCCTTCCTGGTGAACCGGGTGGGAGACTTCGGCTTCATCCTCGGCATCGGCCTCATCGTCGCGTACGCCGGCACGCTGAACTACGCCGACGCCTTCGCAAAGAGCGGCGAGCTCGCGCAGCTCAAGTTTCCGGGTACCGACTGGATGCTGATCACCGTCATCTGCATCTGCCTGTTCATCGGCGCGATGGGCAAGAGCGCGCAGTTCCCGCTCCACGTGTGGCTGCCCGACTCGATGGAAGGCCCCACGCCGATCTCGGCACTGATCCACGCGGCGACCATGGTGACGGCCGGCATCTTCATGGTGGCGCGCATGTCGCCGCTGTTCGAACTGTCCGACACGGCGCTCAGCTTCGTGATGGTCATCGGCGCCATCACCGCGCTGTTCATGGGCTTCCTGGGCATCATCCAGAACGACATCAAGCGCGTGGTCGCGTATTCCACGCTGTCGCAGCTGGGCTACATGACGGTGGCGCTGGGCGCTTCGGCGTACTCGGTGGCCGTGTTCCACCTCATGACCCACGCGTTCTTCAAGGCGCTGCTGTTCCTGGCCGCGGGCTCGGTGATCATCGGCATGCACCACGACCAGGACATCCGCAACATGGGCGGCCTGCGCAAGTACATGCCCATCACCTGGCTGACCTCGCTGCTGGGCTCGCTGGCGCTGATCGGCACGCCGTTCTTCGCGGGCTTCTACTCCAAGGACAGCATCATCGAGGCGGTGCACGCCAGCCACCTTCCCGGCGCGGGCTTCGCCTACTTCGCCGTGGCCGCCGGTGTCTTCGTCACCGCGTTCTATTCGTTCCGCATGTACTTCCTCGTCTTCCATGGCGAGGAGCGCTTCCACCACAAGCCGGCCCCGCCCGAGGACGACGATCCGCACCACGCGGCGCACGGTGACGAAGAGGGCAACCCGCACGAGTCGCCTTGGGTGGTCACCGCGCCGCTCGTGCTGCTGGCGGTGCCGTCCGTGGTCATTGGGTTCATGACCATCGGCCCCATGCTGTACGGCGGGTTCTTCAGGGATTCGATCGCGGTGATCGCCGAGCGTCACCCGGCGATGGAAGAGATGGCCAAGGAATTCCACGGTGCCGTCGCGATGGCGTTGCACGGATTGACGACGCTGCCGTTTTTCCTGGCACTCGCCGGCGTCGTGACTGCCTACGTCTTCTACCTGGTGAAGCCCGAGATCCCGGCGGCCATCAAGGCGCGCTTCGGCTTCGTCTACCGCTTGCTCGACAACAAGTACTACATGGACTGGATCAACGAGAACGTCTTCGCCCGCGCGGCCCGGTTGCTGGGACACGGGCTGTGGAAGGGCGGGGACCAGGGCCTGATCGACGGCGTGGTGATCAACGGTTCGGCGCGCGCCATCGGCGGCGCCGCCTCCGTCGTGCGGCTGGTCCAGACCGGCTTTCTGTACTGGTACGCGCTGGTGATGATCCTCGGCGTGGTGGGCCTGATGACCTGGCAGCTCTGGCCTTCGCTGCAAGCCGCCCTCAAGGGCATCTGACACGGGCTCGGAGAACGACAAGATGGGTTTGCTGAGCCTTGCCATTTGGATGCCGATCGTCGCCGGCACGGTGCTGCTGGCCATCGGGCGCGACGAACACGCTCGCAGCGTGCGCTGGATGGCGCTGATCGCCGCGCTGGCGAGCTTTCTCGTCACCGTTCCGCTGATCACCGGCTTCGACGTGTCCAGCGCCGCCATGCAGTTCCAGGAGAACCTGGCGTGGATCGACCGCTTCAACGTGCGCTACCGCCTCGGCGTCGACGGGCTGTCGCTGTGGTTCGTGCCGCTGACGGCCTTCATCACCGTGATCGTCGTCATCTCGGCGTGGGAGGTGATCGAGGAGCGCGTCAATCAGTACATGGGCGCGTTCCTGGTGCTGTCGGGCCTGATGGTGGGCGTCTTCACCGCCCTCGACGGGCTGCTGTTCTATGTCTTCTTCGAGGCCACGCTGATCCCGATGTACATCATCATCGGCGTGTGGGGCGGGCCGCGGCGCGTCTACGCGGCCTTCAAGTTCTTCCTGTACACGCTGGCCGGCTCGCTGCTGATGCTGGTGGCGCTGATCTACCTGTACTACAAGTCGGGCGGCAGCTTCGACATCCTCCAGTGGCACAAGCTGCCGCTGCCGATGCCGGCCCAGGTGCTGCTGTTCTTCGCCTTCTTTGCCGCCTTCTCGGTCAAGGTGCCGATGTGGCCGGTGCACACCTGGCTGCCCGACGCCCACGTCGAGGCGCCCACGGGCGGCTCGGTCGTGCTGGCCGCCATCATGCTGAAGCTGGGTGCCTATGGCTTCCTGCGCTTCTCGCTGCCCATCACGCCGGATGCGTCGAGGGAATACGCCTGGTTCGTCATCGGCCTGTCGCTGATCGCCGTGCTGTACATCGGCCTGGTCGCGCTGGTGCAGTCGGACATGAAGAAGCTGATCGCGTACTCGTCGGTTGCGCACATGGGCTTCGTGACGCTGGGCTTCTTCATCTTCAACGAGCTCGGCGTGGCCGGCGGCATCGTGCAGATGGTCTCGCACGGCTTCATCTCCGGCGCCATGTTCCTGTGCATCGGCGTGCTCTACGACCGCGTGCATTCGCGCGAGATCGCAGCCTACGGGGGCGTGGTCAACACCATGCCCAAGTTCGCCGCGCTGGCGGTGTTCTTCGGCATGGCCAACTGCGGGCTGCCGGCCACCAGCGGGTTCGTCGGCGAATGGATGGTCATTCTCGGCACGGTGAAGGTCGACTTCTGGCTCGCGCTGCTGGCGGCGACCACGCTGGTGTTCGGCGCGGCCTACACGCTGTGGATGGTCAAGCGGGTGTACTTCGGCCCGGTCGCCAACGACAACGTGCGCGCGCTGGCCGACGTGAACGCGCGCGAGTTCCTGATGCTGTCGCTGCTGGCCGCCGCCGTGCTGTGGATGGGCGTGTACCCCAAGCCCTTCACCGACCCGATGCACGCCTCGGTCACCCAGCTGCTGAAGCACGTGTCGGTGTCCAAGCTGAATTGAGAACAAGATGAACTGGCTCGCCGTCCTTCCCGAGATCGTGCTGCTGACCATGGCCTGCGTGGTGGCCATGGTCGACCTGTGGGTGGAGCACCCGCGGCGCACGCCCACCTACCTGCTCGCCCAGGCCTCGCTCGTCGTCGTCGCCGGCATGCACCTGTGGTTCTTCGACCAGGGGCTCACGACCTACGCGATGCAGCGCATGGTGGTGGCAGACCCGATGGGCCATCTGCTGGGCTTCTTCGCCACGCTGGCGATGATCGTCACGCTCGCCTATGCGCGCCCCTATGCCGCCGACCGCGAGATGCTCAAGGGCGAGCTGTTCACGCTGGCAATGTTCTCGCTGCTGGGCATCTGCGTGATGCTGTCGGCGAACAACTTTCTCGTCATCTACCTCGGCCTCGAGTTGATGAGCCTGTCGCTGTATGCGCTGACCGCGATGCGCCGCGAGCACCTCAACGCCACCGAGGCCGCGATGAAGTACTTCGTGCTCGGCGCGCTGGCCAGCGGCTTCCTGCTGTACGGCATGTCGATGATGTACGGTGCCACCGGCTCGCTGGAGATAGGCGAGGTCTTCAAGGCCATCGGCACCGGGCAGATCAACAAATCGGTGCTGACCTTCGGCGTGGTCTTCATCGTCGCCGGCCTCGGGTTCAAGCTGGGCGTGGTGCCCTTCCACATGTGGGTGCCCGACGTCTACCACGGCGCGCCCACCGCCATCACCCTGATGATCGGCGGCGCACCGGAGTTCGCTGCCTTCGCGATCACCATCCGGCTGCTCGTCGAGGGCATGCTGGGCCTGGCCGTCGACTGGCAGCAGATGCTCGTCGTGCTGTCGATCGGCTCGCTGATTCTGGGCAACCTCGTCGCCATCGCGCAGACCAACCTGAAGCGCATGCTGGCCTACTCGACCATCGGCCAGATGGGATTCATGCTGCTGGGCCTGTGCTCGGGCGTGGTCAACGGCAACACGCTGTCGGCCGCCAATGCCTACAGCTCCGCGATGTTCTACATCGTCACCTACGTGCTCACGACGCTGGGTACTTTCGGCGTGATCATGCTGTTGGCCCGCCAGGGCTTCGAGGCGGAGCAGATCGACGACTTCAAGGGCCTGGCGCGGCGCAGCCCGTGGTATGCCGGCGTGATGGCGATCTTCATGTTCTCGCTGGCCGGGGTGCCGCCGACGGTCGGCTTCTACGCCAAGCTGGCAGTGCTGCAGGCGCTGGTGTCGACCAACGTCGAAGGCTTCATCTGGCTCGCGGTGATCGCCGTCTTGCTGTCGCTGGTGGGCGCCTTCTACTACATCCGCCTCGTGAAGATCATGTACTTCGACGAGCCGACCGACACGGCCACCATCGTGGCCACCGGCGACGTGCGCGCGCTCCTGTCGCTCAACGGCGCGGCGGTGCTGCTGTTCGGCGTGCTGCCCGGCGGGCTGATGGCGCTGTGCGCCGAGGCGATCGTCAAGGCCTTGGCGACCTGATCCGATGTTCTCTTCAGCCGCGGTCTGGCTGGTCGTCCTCATTGCCGTCGTCGCGGCCAACCTGCCATTCGTCAACGAGCGCGTGTTCGCGGTGGGTCCGAAGCGCTCGCCCAAGGCGCTCGCGTGGCGGGCCCTGGAACTCATCGTGCTGTGGGGCCTCACGCTCGGCATCGGATTTGCTCTCGAAGCGCATCTGGGGCAGCGCCAGCCGCAGGGCTGGGAGTTCTATGCAGCCTTCGCGTGCCTGTTCCTCACGTTGGCCTTTCCGGGCTTCGTCTGGCGTTACCTGCGGCGGCACTGAACCCACTTCGTGCCTGCCCGCGATGAAGGACTGAGATGACCGACGACGACCATCTGCGCGAGACCACCGTCTCTTCGGAGCAGGTGTACCGGGGACGCCTGCTCGACGTGCGCTGCGACACTGTGCGCCTGCCCAATGGACGTACGGCGACCCGCGAATACGTGGTGCACCCGGGCGCGGTGATGGTCGTGCCCATGCTCGAGGACGGCCGCCTGGTGATCGAGCGGCAGTACCGCCATCCGCTGCAGCGCGTGATGCTCGAGTTTCCCGCCGGCAAGATCGATGAAGGCGAGCCGGGCTTCACCTGCGCGGTGCGCGAGCTGGCCGAGGAAACCGGCTACCGGGCGCGGGAATGGGCCCAGGCCGGCGTCCTGCACAACGCCATCGGCTACTCCAACGAAGGCATCGAGATCTGGTTCGCTCGTGGCCTGACGCTTGGGGAGCGAGGCCTCGATGACGGCGAGTTCCTCGACGTGTCCACCGCCACGCTGGAGGAGCTGCTCGAGCGCGCACGGCATGGCGAGCTGACCGACGCCAAGACGCTGATCGCGCTGCTCTGGTTGCAGAATTGGCAGGCGGGCCGCTGGCCGCTGAGCTGGTTTGCGCCGACCTGAGCGGCGGGTCGTCATAATCCCTTCATGAAGGTCCTCGATCTGCGCTGCACGCACGAACACCGCTTCGAGGGCTGGTTCGCCTCCGACGACGATTTCGAGTCCCAGCGCGAACGCGGGCTGGTCGCCTGCCCGCTGTGCGGCGACGCCGCCATCACGCGGTTGCCTTCCGCCCCGCGGCTCAACGTGTCCGGCGCGCGCGAACCCATGCCGGCTGCGGCCCAGCGGGGCGTCGGCGAGGCGCCCATCGACATGACGATGCAGGCTGCCTGGCTGCAGGCGGTGCAGCACGTCATCTCCAACACCGTCGACGTCGGCGACCGTTTCGCCGAAGAGGCGCGCCGCATCCACTACGGCGAAGTCGACGAGCGTGCCATCCGCGGTCGCGCCACGCGCGAAGAAGCGCAGGCGCTGAAGGAAGAGGGCATCGAGGTCATGTCACTGCCCATCCCGGCCGCGATCAAGGGCACTGTCCAGTAGGTCGGTCGGGGGCACCCCCGACCAGCGTGGCGCCTACAACACCCGCCCTGGATTCAGCACCCCGTGCGGATCGAGCGCCTGCTTGATCGCCCGCATCAGCGCCAGCGCCACCGGCGCCTTGCGCACCTTGAGCTCCTCGCGCTTCAATTCGCCGATGCCGTGCTCCGCCGAGATCGACCCGCCATGCGCGACCACTGCGTCGTAGACCAGCGAGTTGACTGCTGCCTCGTTCTCGCGCAGGAACTCCGCTTCCGACCCCCCTTCAGGCGCCTGCACGTTGTAGTGCAGGTTGCCGTCGCCGAGATGTCCGAAGTCCACCAGGCGCGCGCCGGGGAAGGCTTTCGACAGCGCGGCGTCGGTGCTCGCGACGAAGGCCGGGATGCGCGACACGGGCAGCGAGATGTCGTGCTTGACGTTGAGCCCTTCCTCGGCTTGCGCCAGCGGGATGGATTCGCGCAGGTGCCACATGGCATGCGACTGCTCCAGGCTTTCGGCGATCGCCGCGTCGGCGATGAGGCCGTCTTCGAGCGCCGATTCGAGCAGCGACTCGAACAGCGAGCGTGCGTGCACCTCGCCTTCCGTGTCCGACTGCTCCAGCAGCACCATCCACGGAGACGGCGGCAGCGGTTGCGCGAGCTGGGGGAAGTGCCGCCGCACGAGCGTCAGCGCGAACTCGCCCATCACCTCGAAGCCGGTGAGGCCCGCCCCGAGACGCGCCTGGGCGCGCTGCAGCAGCTGCACCGCGAGCTCCATGGACGCCACCGCGGCGAGGGCCGTGGTGACCGCGGCTGGCTGCGGGAAGAGCTTGAGCGTCGCGCCGGTGATGATGCCCAGCGTGCCCTCGCTGCCGATGAACAGATCGCGCAGGTCGTAGCCGGTGTTGTCCTTGCGCAATCCGCTCAGGCCGTCCCAGACCTCGCCGGCGGCCGTGACCACCTCGAGCCCGAGGCACAGCTCGCGTGCGTTGCCGTAGCGCAGCACCTGCGTGCCCCCGGCGTTGGTCGCGAGGTTGCCGCCGATGGTGCAGCTTCCTTCGGCGGCCAGGCTGAGCGGAAACAGCAGGCCATTGGCCTGCGCGTGTTCCTGCACCGTCTGCAGCACGCAGCCGGCGTCGACCGTCATCGTGAGGTTGGCGGTGTCGAGCTCCCGAATGCGGTTGAGCCGGGTCAGGCTGAGCAACACTTGCGAGCCGCTCGCATCGGGCACCGAGCCGCCCACCAGGCCGGTATTGCCGCCTTGCGGCACCACGCTCGCGCCGTGCGCCGCGCAGGCGGCCATGGCGGCGGCGACTTCGGCGGTCGATCCCGGGCGGACCACGGCCAGCGCCCGGCCGCGGTAGCGCTTGCGCCAGTCGATCTCCCACGCCGACAGGTCGCCGTCGTGCAGCACGTGGCGCTCGCCGACGGCGGCACGCAAGTCGTCCAGGAGCTCATTCATGCATGACCATCCTTTGCCTGCTGCAGCCGCCAGCGCACATGCGTCGCGCAGGCAGCGAACAGCACCAGGCACAGCACCACCTCGATGACCGCCAGCGGCACGCCGGGACCGTGATCGCTGGTCGCGCGTACGACCCCCTCGGTGAAGTAGACCCACACCAGCAGGCTGACCCAGCGGTACGTGTACATGCGGTTCTTCAGCAAGCCGGCCAGCGGGATCGTGAGCGGCAGCACCTTCCACGCGAGCAGCTTCTGTCCGGTCGGCGCCAGCCAGAGCTCCCACGCGAGGCCCAGCACGATCAGCCCGAGCAGGCTCGCCACGGCTGCTGCACGGGTGCGTGCGACGGTGGACGGCAGAGGGGGCAGCGGGGGCATTGAGGCATCATAGCCAGCGATGAATTCCCCGACGACGACGTTCAGTGCGAGCTGGCGTGGACAGCTCGCGCGCCTGGTGCAGACGCTGCAGACCTGGCCGTGGCTGGACACGATGAAGACGCTGCGCCAGCGCTTTCGCGAGGACAGGCTCGGCATCACTGCCAGCAGCCTCACCTTCACCACGCTGATCTCGCTGGTCCCGCTGGTCACCGTGATGCTGGCGATCTTCTCCGCCTTTCCGATGTTCGCCACCTTCCAGAGCAACGTCGAGAAGTACTTCCTGCAGTCGCTCGTGCCTCCGACGATCGCCAAGCCGGTGCTGTCGGCGCTCACGCAATTCGCCAGCAAGGCCAACCGCCTGGGCACCGTCGGCCTGGTGTTCCTCGTCTTCACGGCGATCGCGCTGATGCTGACGATAGACCGCACGCTGAACGCGATCTGGCGCGTGCGCACGCCTCGGCCGATCACCCAACGTGTGCTGGTGTACTGGGCCGCCGTGACGCTGGGCCCGCTGCTGCTCGGAGCCAGCCTGACGGTCACGTCGTACGCGCTGTCTGCATCCCAGGGCATCGTCGGCACGCCGCCGGGAGGCGTCACCTTGCTGCTGGACTCGCTGGTGTTCGTGCTCATCGCCATCGGCATGGCGGGACTTTTCCATTACGTGCCGAACACCACCGTGCGCTGGACGCATGCCTTTGCCGGCGGCTTCTTCGTCGCCCTCGGCTTCGAGATCGCCAAGCGGGTGCTGGGCTGGTACCTGCGACAGGTGCCTGGATACGCGATGGTGTACGGCGCCTTTGCCACCGTGCCGATCTTCCTCGTGTGGATCTATCTCGGCTGGGTCATCGTGCTGCTCGGCGCGGTGATCGCGGCCTACGCCCCAAGCCTGCAGATGCGCGTCGTGCGCCTGCCCGACATCCCGGGCTCGCGTCTGCACCTCGCGGTGACCATCCTGCGTGCGCTGGCGCGCGCGCGTCAGATGTCGAGCCATGGCCTCGCCCTGGCCGAGCTGTCGCAAGCGCTGCGCACCGATCCGCTGCAGATCGAGCCGATCCTCGAGACGCTGGTGGCCATCGATTGGGCCGGCCGGCTGGACGAATCGGGGGCGCAGCGTTACGTGCTGCTCTGCGATCCCGCGACGACCAAGGCCGCACCGCTGCTGTCGCAGCTGCTGCTGGAGCCGGGGCTGGCCCTGCGCAAGTTCTGGCAGCGGGCAGGGCTCGGCGAGATGACGCTTCGCGAGCTGATCGAGGATTGAGCCGGCCCGTCGGGGCTGCGCTGCGCTTCACCCCCGACAGGCTTCATTGCCTCACTTCACCGCCTGCACCCGGTCGTACAGCTCCTTCGGCCACGGTGCGTCGGGCGCCGTCACCGCCTTCTGCACCGCCTGGATGAACGGCCCGCGGTCGACCTTGACCACCGTCTTGCCGCGCTTCTCGAACTCGCCGACCAGGGCGTTCTCGGCCGCGACGATCTCCTGCGTGGCGGTGTTCGAAGCCTCCCAGAGGACGTCGCCGAAGACCTTCTTCTCGTCGGCCGAGAGCTTGCTCCAGGTGCCCGAGCCGACGATGGTCACCAGCGACTCGGTGATGTGCCCGGTGAGCACGATGTACTTCTGCACCTCGTAGAACTTCTTCGCGTCGATGGTGGGCAGCGGGTTCTCCTGGGCGTCGACGGTGCCGTTCTGCAGCGCCAGGTAGACCTCGGCGAAGGCGATGGGGGTCGGGTTCGCGCCGACCGCCTTGGGGAACATCATCATCAGCGGCGCGTCGGGCACCCGCAGCTTCATGCCCTTCATGTCGTCGGGCTTCTGCACGATCTTGTTGGCCGTCAGGTGGCGCTGGCCGTAGTAGGTGTAGCCGGCGATGTGGTGGCCGCCGCTTTTCACCTCGTACTGCTGGGCGAGCTCCTTGAAGATCGGGCCGTTGCGAAAGGCCTGCCAATGGCTGAAGTCGCGGAAGATGAACGGACCCGAGGCAATCGACATCGGCGGATACGTGCGGCCCGCGAAGGCCATGCCGGTGTAGATGATGTCCACCGTTCCGAGCGTGAGACCCTGGTTGATGTCGGTCTCCTTGCCCAGCGTCGACGCCGGAAACACCTCGATCTGGTACTTGCCGTTGGTGCGCTTCTTGATCTCCTCGGCCGCCCAAAGCGCCTGCTTGTGGTACGCCTCGCTGACTTCGTACACGTGAGCCCACTTGAGCTTCGTCTGGGCCTGCGCGGCGCCGGCGAGGCCGAGGGCGGCCAGCAGTGCGAGGCCGCCGAGCCGCTTGAGCGTGTTGCGTTTCATCGGAGTCTCCTGTCTTGTTGAGAGAGCGGGCGGGACGGCTGCCTCACCCGAGAGCCTTGGGCAGCCACAGTGAAATCGAAGGAATGAAGGTGACCAGCGCCAGCGACGCCAGCAGCGGGACGAGCCACGGCAGGATGGCCATCGTCGTGCGCTCGACCGACAGCCGCGCGACGCGCGCCAGGACGAACAGCACCAGGCCCATCGGCGGATGCAGCAGGCCGATCATCAGGTTGAGCACCATCACCAGGCCGAAGTGGATCGGATCGATGCCGAGCTGATGCACGATGGGCAGCAGGATGGGCACGAGGATGGTGATGGCCGCCGTGGGCTCGAGGAAGCAGCCGACGAAGAGCATCAGCGCGTTGGCCAGAAGGAGGAACTCCCATGGCTCGTTGGCGAAGGTCAGGATCCACTGCGCGATCATCTCGGTGGTGCGGGTGGCGGTGAGCATCCAGCCGAAGATGGACGCCGCGGCAACGATGAGGAGCACGGTGGCCGTCGTCTCCACCGTGTCCATCGAGGCCTTGACGAACATCCTCCAGCTCAAGGTGCGGTACCACACGACACCCAGGAACAGCGCCCACACCGAGGCCGCGATCGCGCCTTCGGTGGCGGTGAACACGCCCGTGGTCATGCCGCCGATCAGCAGCACCGGCGTCATGATCGGCAGCACGGCGCTGAAGCCGAAGTAGCGATCCGCGCCGAGCAGCAGCGCCATCGCCAAGGGGAACGCCACCGTCATGCTCGCGCCTGCCTGGGCCGCGAGCCACAAGCCCAGCGGGAACACGACCACGACGGCCAGCTCGGCGAAGGCCTTGCGCACCCGGTGCCACTCCAGCTTGGTGTCGCGGCCCCAGCCGTTGCGATGGGCGAACCACGCGACCGTGAGCATCATCAGCAGCGTCATCACCGCGCCCGGCATCAGGCCGGCGAGGAACAGCGCGCCGACCGACACGTTGGCGAACATGCCGTAGATGACGAAGGGCAGCGAAGGCGGAATGATGGGACCGAGGGTCGCCGAGGCGGCCGTCACGCCAACCGCGAACTCCGGCGCATAGCCTTGCTCGCGCATCGCCTTGATCTCGATCGTGCCGAGCCCGGCTGCGTCGGCGATGGCCGTGCCGCTCATGCCGGCGAACACCACCGAGCCGACGATGTTCACGTGTCCCAGGCCGCCCTTGAGCCAGCCCACCAGCGATAGCGCGAAGTTGTAGATGCGCGTGGTGATGCCGCCGACGTTCATCAGGTTGCCGGCAAGGATGAAGAACGGCACCGCGAGAAGCGGGAAGCTGTCGATGCCACCGACCATGCGATGGATCACGACGAAGGGCGGCGGGTTGCCGGCGATCAGCACGTAGACCAGGGATGCGCCGGCCATGGCGATGGCCACCGGGATGCCGGCGCCCATCATTGCCAGGAACAGCAGCTTGAACGCGCCCGGGCTCATGGCTGCATCTCCGCCAGCTCCGGCTTCTCGAGCACGGAGGCGCCGCGCTTCCAGTTGGCGACGGCGACACCGATCGAGCGCCACGTCATCAACCCGAATCCGACCAGCACCGCGCCGTAGACGAGCCCCATGGGCAGATCGACCACCGCCATGCGGCTCGAGCCTATGCGCTGCATGAGCTGCCAGGTGAGGCCGATGCAGGCAGCGAAGAAGACGATGCGCACCAGGTCGACCAGTGTCGACATCACCCGCATCAGCCGCGCGGGCAGCAGGTGGTAGAAGAAGTCGACCTGGATGTGGTTGTTCTTGCGCACGCACATGGCGGCGCCGACGAACACGGTCGTGACCAGCAGGTAGCGAGCGATCTCCTCGGTCCATGCGGCCGAATCGTTCAGCGCGTAGCGGGTGAAGAACTGGTAGAAGACCGTGAGCCCGAGCAGCCAGAACAGCGCCAGGGCCAGCCAGTCTTCCGCCCGATAACGAGCGAGGTCGATGGCCTCGTCGTGGATCTCGAACTCGCCCGCCTCGTTGATGAGATGCGCCTCGGGCGTCGCGGTGTCGCGGCTCAGGGTGTCGTCCATGGATGGCTTGGTGTCAGTCTGTCGGCTTCCGGCCGGAAGCTCGGCGACCGCCTGCTGCCGGATCGTTGGCATGGATGGGCATGAGACGGCCGACGGCAATGGCCAAGTGGTCAGGCCAATGTGGATGGTCGAGATGTACGACCTCTTCGTCAATCGGGTGGTTTCCCTGTGGGATACGCTTGATGAATTACTCTAGATAGATAGCATAAGTCATTGAATTTGCAGAAAAAGAAGGCGTTACGGGTTGACTGACAAGTGCTCCGGGACTGGCTTAACCGTGGCATACACTTCGCGAGGTTAGAGTGCGCTCGAAAGATGCTCACGGCCCCTCGCCGACCCCGCGAAGCACCGTTCGCTCCCCCCATGCGTTTTCGAATTGCACTTCCACGGAGCGCGGATCTCCGAAACGCAGCAGGTAGCTCGACGAGCCGCCCTCGACGACGAAGCGGAACAGCAGCACGAAGGTGTCGTCGCCGGTCCATGTCCCCTTGACGGCGGTGTAGCCGCTCGACGCCTCGCCTACGCGGAACAGGCCGTCGAGGCCGATCGCCCCGCGCAGGCGTCGCGGCGGCAGGCCCGGCCGGAGCGGCTCGAGCTCGATCTGGTAAGACCCCTCCGCCGCCTCCAGGTCGAGCTGCAGCGACTGCACGCCCAGCGCATTGGGCTCGAAGCGGAACCATCGTCGCGACACCGCGCGACCAAGGTCCGGTGCTGGCCGCACCGGCGATCGCCGCTCCGCCGTGGCTTCCTCGACATGCCGCGCCAGAAGAGCCTCGCCCTTCGGATTCGCTGGCAGCGGGCTGTCCGACCTCATCGCGGCGCGCAAGCCCTTCATCAGCTCGACGAACGAGAAGTTGCCGCGTCCGGTGGTCACGGCGACGGCGTCCAGGGCCGGCATCACGACGATGAGCTGCCGGTGGTAGCCCGCGGCCATGTAGGCGCCGTATTCGGGCAGCACCCACCATCCGTTGGCGTAGCGAAACGGCGTGACGCCGCCGAGCCGCATGTCGATGAGGCTGCCGCGGATCGAATCGACCCAGCCGCGCGGCAGCAGGCGCCGGCCGTCCCACACGCCATCGCGCAGGTACAGATGGCCGATCTTCGCCATGTCGCGCGGCTGCAGGTACAGGCCGTAGCCGCCGGTGGAAACGCCCTGCGGATCCTGTCGCCAGGCGAGATCGCGGATGCCGAGCGGCTTGAAGAGCGCTTCCTCGGCGTAGCCACGTGCGCTGCGACCGGCGACGCGGCCGACCAGCGCGGACAGCAGTTGGGAGTTGCCGCTGTTGTAGTCGAAGGCCTCGCCCGGCGCGCGCGCCATCGGCCGGTCGAGCACGAACTGCTGCCAGTCAGCGCTGCGCTCCATCTCGATGGCGGTTCTCGGCGCGCCTGACAACGGCTCCTGCCAGTCGATGCCGGAGGTCATGTCGAGCAGGTGCTGCACCGTGATTGCCTTCTTGCGCTCGTCCAGCGACGCGATGCGGCGGTCGCCGAACAGCTCCACGATGGGCTGGTCGAGGCGCGGCAGAAGCCCCTGGTGCAGCGCGATCCCGGCCAGCGTGCCGATCACCCCCTTGGTGGCCGAATGGACGGCGTGCCGCATCCCGGCGCGAAACGGCGCGTAGTGCGCCTCGAGCACGATGCTGCCGTGGCGGGCGACGAGCAGACTGTCCATCTCGCTCGCTGCGCCGAAATCGATCAGCGAGGCGAGGGCGGTGGAATCGACGCCCTCTGCTTCAGGGGCGGAAACCGGCCAGTCGACGGTGGGCCAGGGCCGGTCGACCGCCGCGGCGGGCTGCGGCAGCGCAAGACTCAGCGCGACGAGCCATCCAGCGGCACGCACGGCGCTTCCCTGTGGTGCATCACCCGGTTCTTGCCGAGCCGCTTGGCGGCGTACATCGCGTCGTCGGCCAGCTGCAGCAGCTTCATGGGATGCTGCGCATCGGACGGCGCCAGCGCATAGCCGATGCTCGCGCTGATGATCGACGACATCTGGCGGACCGCGTCGAGCATGTGCAGCGCGAGGGCCTCCGCGCCCGCGCTGTCACGCACTGCCGCCAGCACCAGGAACTCGTCGCCGCCGAAGCGGCCGACGGCATCCTCGATGCGCACCGCCGACTGCAGCGCGGCGCCCACGTCGACCAGCAGCTGGTCGCCCGCCTGGTGGCCCAGGCGGTCGTTGACGCCCTTGAAGCCGTCGAGGTCGACGAAGAACAGCGCCACCGGGCGCTCCGCCGCCTCCAGCATGGCGGCCTCGATGCGATCCATCATCGTTCGCCGGCTCAGCACGTCGGTCAGCGAGTCGCGCTCGACACTGCGCTTGAGCTTTTCCTGCGCCATCGTCAGCTCGTGCACGTCGATCGTCACCGTGTACAGGCCGCGCACGTGTCGCCGGGCGTCGAAATCGGGCACGTAGCTGGTGCGCAGCCAGCGCGGTCCCTGCGGCAGCCGGTCGACCAGGCGCGTGTATTGCACCGTCTGGCCCTTGAGCGCCCGCTCGAAGAAGGGCGCGTGCTCCGACCAGCGCCTGGCGCCGCGCACTTCGCCGATGTGGCGCCCGAGCAGATCGGCGGCGCGCATGCCGGTCGCTTCGCAATACGCCTTGTTGACGAAGCGCAGCACGAAGCCTCGGTCGACGTAGGTGAGCGGGTAGGGGATGTTTTCGGTGAAGCGATCGAGGCGCTCGCGCGCCGCTTCCAGTGCCTCGCGCGCCAGCACGTCCTCGTGGATGTCGAAGGCGATCGTGAAGACGGCTTCCACGCGCCCCTGAGGATCGAGGTCCGGAAACACCTGGATGCGGGCCCAGCGCGCCGACTGGTGGCCGTGCGTCAACCGCCGCTCGTAGTTGACGGTGCGGCCGCAGAACGCCTCGGCGAACGCCGGCTCGGCGCGCCGCCATGCGTCTTCTCCGTAGAGCTCGTGCAGCGTGCGGCCGATCAGCTCTTCGCGCGATCGCTCCGCCCAGCCGAGGTAGGGGTTGTTGCAGAAGACCAGGCGGGCCTCGCGGTCCCAGCGGCCGATCGGCAGGTCGATCGCGTCGACCAGGCGCTCGATGTGCAAGAGCCGGTGGGTGAGGAGAGAGTCGCCGGCGGACATCGGGTGGTGGCGCTGCTCAGAACGGAATCTTGCCGGTCCAGATGTCCTTGTACATGACCCAGTCGCCCATGAAGCTGTACAGCGGGCGCTTGAACGACGCCGGCTTGTTCTTCTCGAAGGCGAAGTGGCCGATCCAGGCGAAGCCGTAGCCGCACAGGAGCCCGTACAGCAGGTATTGCGGCCGCCCGGTGACCACGAGCATCGCCAGGCACGCAAGCGCGAGCGTGGAGCCGACGAAGTGCAGCCGCCGGCAGGTCCGGTTTCGGTGCTCCCCGAGGTAGAAGGGATAGAACTCGGCGAAGGTCTTGAACGCCTTGGGATCGTTTTCTGCGGTGACCGTGCTCATCCGGACTGCTCCTGCTTCAGCGCGTCGCGCAGGGCATTCAACACCGCGTCGGGTGACTCCAGCATCAGGGAATGCCCACAGGGCAGCGTCGCCACCCGTGCGGAAAGCGCGGCCGCGAGCTCCCGCGCGGCCTGGGGCGAAGTCATCTGGTCGCGCTCGCCGACGATGAGCTGCACCGGGCAGCGCACCTGCGACGCCGCCTCGAAGCCGTGCGCATAGCGGTCGCAGACACCGAAGTCGTGCAGGAACAGGTTGATCTCGGGATTGGCCGCCTGGATGCGTCGCATCAGCGTGCGGTTGGCGCCTTGCAGCCAAGCGCCGGGTCCGGGGTAGGACGGCTTGGCGGCGGTGCTCGAGAACGAAAGCGCATTGACCATGTCGATCGCCTTCAGCGGCGCTTCGCGGGCGGTGGCCAGCAGGGCGTCGGAAACCTTCATCGGATACGCCGTGCCGATCATCACCAGGCGCGTGATCCGCTCGGGCGCGCGTGCGGCGGCTTCCAGTGCGATCAGCGAGCCCATGCTGTGGCCCACCAGCGCGGCCTGGCGCACATCGGCGGCGTCCAGCAGCGCGAGGGTCCAGTGCGCCAGCGCCTCGACGTCGGCCAGCGGCGGTCCTTCGCTGCGGCCATGGCCCGGCTCGTCGACGGCGAGCACGGCGTGGCCGTGGTGCGCCGCCCAGCGCGCCAGCAGGGTCCACGCGCTGTGGTCGTGCAGCGCGCCATGCAGGAAGACGATGCACGGCAGCGTGGGGTCGAACGGCTTGCCGCCCGTGTAGGCATAGGCGCTGCGGCCCGCGACGTCGACCTTCATCGGCGCCCCGCCTTCTCGGCCGCCCGCAGGGCCCGCTTCAGGTCGTCGACGAGGTCGTCGGCATCCTCCAGGCCTATCGACAGGCGGATCGTCCCCGGTGTGATGCCCGCCTGCGCGAGGGCGGCATCGTCCATGCGGAAGTGCGTGGTCGACGCCGGATGGATCACCAGCGAGCGGCAGTCGCCGACGTTGGCCAGGTGCGAGAACAGGCGCAGCGCCTCGATGAAGGCCTTGCCTTGCTCGCGGCTGCCCTTGAGGTCGAAGCTGAACACCGAGCCGCAGCCGCGCGGCAGCAGCCGCCGGGCCAGCGCATGGCTGGGATGGCCTTCGAGCTCCGGATAGCCCACGCGCTCGACCATCGCGTGCGAGGCCAGGAAGCCCACCACCTTGCGCGTGTTCTCCACGTGGCGCGCCATGCGCAGCGGCAGCGTCTCTATGCCCTGCAGGATGAGCCACGCGGTGTGCGGGCTCATGCAGGCGCCGAAGTCACGCAATCCCTCGCGCCGCGCGCGCAGCAGGAAGGCGCCCACCGTGCTCTCCTCGCTGAACACCATGCCGTGGAAGCCTTCGTACGGCTCGCTCAGCTCCGGGAAGCGGCCCGAGGCGTCCCAGTCGAATCGGCCGCTGTCGACCAGCACGCCGCCGATGACCGTGCCGTGGCCGGAGAGGAACTTGGTGGCCGAGTGATAGACCAGATCGGCGCCCCAGTCGAAGGGCTTCATCAGGAATGGCGTGGTGAAGGTCGAGTCGACCAGCAGCGGCAGCCGGTGCTCGTGGGCGAGCGCTGCTACCGTGGGGATGTCGAGCACGTCGAGACCCGGATTGCCGAGCGTCTCGCCGAAGAGCAGCCGCGTGTTCGGCCGGATCGCGGCGCGCCAGCCGTCGATGTCGCCGGGCTGCACGAAGGTGGTCTCGATGCCGAAGCGCGCCAGCGTGTAGTGCAACAGGTTGTGCGAACCGCCGTAGAGCGCCGCGCTGGAGACGATGTGCGAGCCGGCGCCGGCCAGCGTGCAGATCGCAAGGTGCAGCGCCGCCTGGCCGCTGGCCGTGGCGATGCTGCCGGCGCCGCCTTCGAGTGCGGCCACCCGCTCTTCGAGCACCGCGTTGGTGGGATTCGAGATGCGGCTGTAGACGTGACCCGAGCGCTCCATGTTGAACAGGGACGCCGCGTGCTCGCTGTTCTCGAACACGAACGAAGTCGTGAGGTGGATGGGCACGGCGCGCGCGCCGGTGGCCGGGTCGGGAGCCGCGCCGGCATGCAGCGCGAGGGTGTCGAATGCGGGGTCGGAGGCGCCGGCCATGGGGGATTCCTCGAGGCAGCGAATCTGTCGTGCCGACAGATTCCAGGGTGTTGCTCCCGGGCATTGTGGGCTATATTGAACCGTCCACCGGCCAGAGGAGCGACCCATGAAAGTCAGTGACATCCTGCGCGTCAAGGGCGGCACGCTGTACACCGTCTCGCCGGAGGAAGCGCTGTCCAGGGCCGTGACCACGATGGCCGAGAACGACATCGGCTCGCTGGTCGTCATGGACCACGGCGACCTGGTCGGCATGCTGACCTTCCGCGAGGTCATCCAGTCGGTGGTGCGCAATGGCGGCAGCGTCGGCAACACGATCGTGCGCACAGTGATGGACGACCATCCGCTCACGGCCACCCCGGAGACCGAGATCGACGAGGTGCGGCGCATGATGCTCGGGCGGCACGCCCGCTACATGCCCGTGATGAGCCAGCGCACGCTGATGGGCGTGATCTCCTTCTACGACGTCGCGAAGGCGGTGGTGGACAGCCAGGACTTCGAAAACCGCATGCTGAAGGCGTACATCCGGGACTGGCCGGTCGACGAGCCGCGAGACGAGCAGACCTCCGCGAACTAGCCCACCGCAGCGCGTGACCCCCTCGAGGGGAGCCACTGGCGAACCGGCGCAGCCGGATCCGCGGTGGCCGCTTGATGGGGCATCGCACAGCCCCCCATAAAATCGAGGCCTCCCCTTCCAAGGCCTCCCATGTCCGGCAGCACCTTCGGCCACCTGTTCCAGGTCACCAACTTCGGCGAATCGCACGGACCGGCCATCGGCTGCGTGATCGACGGCTGCCCGCCCGGCATGGCGCTGTCCGAGGCCGACATCCAGCCCGAGCTGGATCGGCGCCGCCCCGGCACCTCGCGCCATGTCACGCAGCGAAACGAGCCGGATGCGGTCGAGATTCTTTCCGGCGTGCACGAGGGCAAGACCACCGGGACGCCGATCTGCCTGCTGATCCGCAACACCGACCAGCGCAGCAAGGACTACGGCAACATCGCCCAGACCTTCCGCCCCGGCCACGCCGACTACACCTACTGGCACAAGTACGGCATCCGCGACCCGCGTGGCGGCGGTCGCTCCTCCGCCCGCCTGACCGCGCCGATGGTGGGCGCCGGCGCCGTGGCGCGCAAATGGCTGAGGGAGCAATACGGCACCACCTTCAGCGGCTACATGGCTCAGCTCGGCGACATCGCCATCCCGTTCGAATCGCTGGAGCATGTGCCGAACAACCCGTTCTTCGCACCCAATGCCAGCGACATCGCGCGCCTCGAGGCCTACATGGACGAGCTGCGCAAGGCGGGCGACAGCTGCGGCGCGCGCATCAACGTCGTCGCGCACCATGTGCCGGTGGGGCTGGGCGCGCCGCTGTTCGACAAGCTCGATGCCGACATCGCCTACGCCATGATGGGCATCAATGCCGTCAAGGGCGTCGAGATCGGCGCCGGCTTTGCCAGCGTGTCGCAGCGCGGCACGACGCACGGCGACGAGCTCACGCCCGAAGGCTTCGCCGGCAACAACGCCGGCGGCGTGCTCGGCGGCATCTCCACCGGGCAGGACATCACCGTCTCGATCGCGATCAAGCCGACCAGCTCCATCCGCAGCCCGCGACAGTCGATCGACCTGCAAGGGCAGCCCGCGACCGTGGAGACCTTCGGCCGTCACGATCCTTGCGTCGGCATTCGCGCCACGCCGATCGCCGAGGCGATGCTCGCGCTGGTGCTGATGGACCATGCGCTGCTGCACCGCGCCCAGTGCGCCGACGTCCGCGTGGACACGCCGCGCATCGCCGCGTCGCGGCCCTGAGGCACGCGCCGGTCCCGCACAAAGACCGCACTGGCGAGCGCGGGCGCTTCGCGCGCCGATAATCCGCGCCCTTTCGAACCACACGGCGAAGGGTCCCCATGCAATACACACGCCTCGGCTCCACCGGCCTCACGGTGTCGCGCATCTGCCTCGGCATGATGACCTACGGCACGCCGCAGTGGCGGCCCTGGATCCTCGACGAGGCGGCGAGCCGCCCGCTGGTGCGGCACGCGGTCGAGCAGGGCATCACGTTCTTCGACACCGCCGACATGTATTCCGGCGGCGAGTGCGAAGTGCTGACCGGCAAGTTCCTGCGCGAGTTCTGCCAGCGCGACGAGGTCGTCATCGCGACCAAGGTCTTCTTCCCGGTGGACCTGGCCTTCAAGGGCGGCATCGCGATCGGCGGGGAGGAGCGGCCCAATCGCAGCGGCCTGTCGCGCAAGCGCATCTTCCATGCGATCGACGCGAGCCTGTCGCGCCTGGGCACGGACTACATCGACCTCTACCAGATCCACCGCTGGGATCCGCACACGCCGATCGAGGAGACGATGGAAGCGCTGCACGACGTGGTCAAGGCCGGCAAGGCGCGCTACATCGGCGCGAGCTCGATGTGGGCGTGGCAATTCGCTCGCGCGCAGCAGGTCGCGCGTGAGCGCGGCTGGACCCCATTCGTCAGCATGCAGAACCACTACAACCTCGCCTACCGCGAGGAGGAGCGCGAGATGATTCCGCTCTGCCGCGACCTCGGCGTCGCCATGGTGCCGTGGAGCCCGCTGGCGCGTGGGTTTCTCGCGGGCAACCGCCAGAGCGCCGACAGCCAGTCCGGCGCCACGTCGCGGGCACAGACCGACGACATCGCGCAGCGCTATTACTACCGCGCCAGCGACTTCGCCACCGTCGAGCGCCTCACCGCCCTGGCGCGGCAGAAGGGGGTCAGCAACGCGACGCTCGCCTACGCCTGGCTGCTCCACAAGGGTGTCACCGCGCCCATCGTCGGGGCGAGCAAGCTGCACCAGATCGATGAAGCAGCAGCGGCGCCGCAGCTGACCTTGAGCGCGCAGGACATCGCGCAGCTCGAGCAGGGATACGAACCTCATCCGGTGATCGGGCACGTGTAGGCCCACGGCGCCCCGCCTCGTCGCTTGTCGACGCGGCCCGTGCCCCCCAATCTGCAGTCCGTCGCACGCTTGAAGCACCCCGGGGGGCCCTGCCTACACTGGCTGCATGCTCGGAACGCACAAGCTTTGGGTGGGTGGGACGATCGCGGCCCTGGTGATCGCCGGCCTTGCGCTGGCGCTGGCACCACGGCTCGGAAACAGCGCCAAGGGGCCGCGTGACGGCCACAAGCCGCCGGTGCCGCTGGAGTTCCTGCCATCCGAAGTGGTGAAGCCGGCGCTCGCCGCCATGCCGCTGGTCGTCGAGTTCTCGGGGCCGCTGGTGGCACCGCGAACGGCCACCGTGCGTGCCAAGGCGCCCGGCACGCTGCTCGCGTTGACCGTGGCGGAAGGCACGCGGGTCAGGGCCGGGCAACCCTTGGGCGACATCGACCTCGCCGAGCTTCAGTCGCGCGTCGCCGATCGCGCGGCGGCAGTCGAGGCGGCGCAGGTCGCGCTGGTCGACGCGGAGCGCCAGCACGCCGCCAACGCAGGGCTCGCCAGCCAGAACTTCATCTCGCCGACGGCGCTGCAATCGTCGCAGGCGAAGCTCGATGCCGCGCGTGCGCAGCTCAAGTCGGCGCAGGCGCAGCTCGCCAGCTCGCGGGTCGGCATTCGCGAGGCCGCGCTGGTGGCGCCCATCGCGGGCATCGTCGGCAAGCGCCATGTGGTCCCGGGCGAGAAGGTCAGCGCCGAGCAACCGCTGATCACCGTCGTCGATCTGGCCACGCTGGAGCTCGCCGGCAGCGTCGGCACCCACGAGGTCTCGCGGCTGGCGCCGGGCCAGGCGGTGCAGGTGCGCGTCGAGGGGCAGGGCGAGACGGTCACCGGCCGCATCGACCGCATCGCGCCGGCCGCCGAGGCGGGCACGCGCGCAATCGGCGTCGTGGTCGTGCTCGACAACCGCGGCGAACGCTTTCGCGCAGGCCAGTACGCGCAGGCCAGCGTCGAGCTGAAGGACGACACCCGGCGGCTCAACCTGCCGCAGAGCGCGCTGGGCCAGGCCTCGGGACAGGACTTCGTGTGGACGGTGGAGAACGGCGCGCTGGTCAGGCGCATCGTCATCACGGGCCGCCGGGATCCGGCGCATGGCCGCGTCGAAGTGACACAAGGCCTGGCCGCCGATTCGCAGGTGCTGGCCGCGCGCTTCGACAACCTCAAGGAGGGCGCGCCGGCCAAGGTCGTGTCTCAGCGCGCCGGGTCGGGCGCCTCGGCAGCGGCCCCTTCCGCGGCGCGGCTGTAGGAGGCGCGCCATGTGGTTCACCCGCGTCTCCATCGCGAATCCGGTCTTCGCCACGATGATGATGGCGGCGCTGTGCGTGCTGGGCCTGTTCTCGTACAGCCAGCTTCGCGTCGAGCGCCTTCCCGACATCGCGCCGCCCATCGTTTTCGTCGCCGTCGCCTATCCCGGCGCATCGCCGGAAGCGATCGAGACCGAGCTCACGCGGCCCATCGAGCTGGCGCTCAACGGGATCGCAGGCGTGAAGATGATCCGCTCCAACAGCTTCGAGGGCCGCAGCGAGACGGTCGTCGAGTTCCAGCTCAGCGCCGACATGACGCGTGCGGTGCAGGACGTTCGCGACAAGGTCGCCGCGCTGCAGCCCGGCTTTCCCCGCGACGCCAAGGCGCCGTTCGTGTCGCGCTTCGACGGCGACAACGCACAGCCCACCGTCCTGCTGTCGCTGCTGTCGCCCAACCGCAGCCCGCGCGAGCTGTCGCTGCTGGCCGACCAGGTCGTGCGCAAGCGTCTGGAGCGCGTGGCCGGCGTCGCCCGGGTCGACGTGGGCGGGATCACCGAGCGCCAGGTGCGCATCGACCTGGACCCCCAGCGCCTGCGCGCCTACCAGCTGACGCCGGCCGACGTGGCGAGCGCGCTGCAGCGGGCCAACGCCGACATGCCGGTGGGCCTGCTTTCCGGCCGCAAGGAAGACACCATCGTTCGCGTCGAGGGCAAGGTGCGCGACGCCAAGGCCTTCGCCGACGTTGTCGTCGCCACGCGAAGCAACATGGTCGTGCGCGTGGCCGACCTGGGCGAGGTGGTCGAGCGCGAGCGCGAGCCCACGTCGATCTCGCGCGACGACGGCGCGCCGTCGATCTCGTTCCAGGTGTTCAAGCAGCAGGACGCCAACATCGTCGAGACCGGCGAGGGCATCAAGCGTGCCGCCGAGGAGATGCGCCAGACCATGCCGCCCGGCGTCGAGCTGAAGCTGGTCTACGCCGACAGCGACTGGGTGCGCGATTCCTTGGCCGGCGTGAAGCGCACGCTGATCGAAGGCGCGCTGCTGACGGTGGCCATCGTGTTCCTGTTCCTGCACTCATGGCGCAGCACGATCATCACCGGGCTCACGCTGCCGATCGCGGTGATCTCGTCGTTCATCGCCGTCTACGCCTTCGGCTTCACGCTGAATTTCATGACGATGATGGCGCTGTCGCTGTGCATCGGCCTGCTGATCGACGACGCCATCGTCGTGCGCGAGAACATCGTGCGCCACGTTCACATGGGCAAGGATCACCGCACCGCCGCGCGCGAAGGCACCGACGAGATCGGCCTGGCGGTGATGGCCACCACCTTCGCCATCTGCGCGGTATTCGTGCCGGTCGCCTTCATGAAGGGCATCGTCGGCAAGTTCTTCTTTCCCTTCGGCATCACCGTCACGGTGGCGGTGCTTGCGTCGCTGTTCGTCAGCTTCACGCTCGATCCGATGCTGTCGTCGATCTGGAAGGATCCGGCGCACAACCCGCTGGCGAAGCTGCCGGTGCTGGCGCACCTGATGCGGGCCACCGACCGGCTGCTCGACGCAATGCATGCGGCCTACGAGCGGCTGATCCACTGGATCTTCTCGCCCGCGCGCTACCGCGTCGTCGTGCCGCCCGTTCCCGCCTACGGCCATCCGTTCGACAGCGCCGGCCGGCGCGACACCTCGCAGCCGCGGCGATGGCGGCTCGCGACGCTGACGCACCGCGGCGTCGTCGTGCTCGTCGGCATCGCCAGCTTCGCCGGCGCGATCGCGCTGACGCCGCTGGTCGGCACCGAATTCATCCCCGAGACGGACAACAGCTACATCCAGATCAACGTCACCCTGCCGGTGGGCACCAGCCTGGTCCGCGGCAGCGAGAAGATGGCGCAGATCGAGGAGGTGGTGCGCCGCATGCCCGAGGTGCGGCTGGTGTCGGCCACCGTCGGCGACACCGGCAACGCGAGCCGCAACACGGCGCGACTCGCCATCCAGCTGGTCAAGCCGCACGAGCGCAAGCGCAGGCAGAAGCAGGTCGAGGAGGCGCTGCGCGAGGCCCTGCGGCCCATCCCGGGCATCGACGTGTCGCTGGGCAACCGGCCGATCTACGTCGCGCTGCTGGGCCCCGAGCCGGCGGTGCTCGAAAGCGAGGTGCTGAAGCTGGCCGAGAAGGTGAGGGGGATCAAGGGCATCACCGACCTCGAGACCTCGGTCAAGCCCGGGCTGCCCGCCTACGCGGTGCGGCCCAAGCCCGACGCAGCCCGCGAGCTCGGCCTCACGGCCAGCCAGCTGGCAGCCAGCCTGCGCAGCTTCGTCAACGGCGACGTGGCCACCTACTGGACCGCGCCGGACGGCGAGCAGGTCGAAGTGGAGCTGCGGCTGCCGCAGGCTTCGCGCGAGAACATCGCGCAGCTCGACCAGCTGCCGGTGGCCTATGCCAAGGACGGCACGCCGATCGCGCTGTCGCGCGTGGCCGACATCGTGCCGGTGGTGAACCCGGAGATCATCAAGCGGCAGGACCTGCAGCGGCGCCAGGCCATCTATGCCGGCGTTCAGGGCCGCCCCAGCGGGGACGTCGGCGCCGAGGTGCACAAGCTGGTCAAGGAGACACAGCTTCCGCCGGGCTATCGCTTCGACGTCGGCGGCGAGACCAAGGAGCAGCAGGAGGCCTTCTCCGGCGTGCTGCTGGCGCTCGGCGCCGCGGTGATCTTCATCTACATCGTGCTGGCGTCGCAGTTCGGCAGCTTCCTGCAGCCGCTGGCGATCATGGCCTCGCTGCCGCTCGCGCTGATCGGCGTGATGCTCGCGCTGCTGGTGTCCGGCACCACGCTGAACCTCTTCTCCATGATCGGCCTGGTCATGCTGATGGGGCTGGTGACCAAGAACGCGATCCTCCTGGTCGACTTCGCCAACCATGGCCGGCGCGCGGGGCTGGGTGTCGCCGAGGCGCTGCTGCAGGCGGGACTGGTGCGCATGCGCCCCATCATGATGACCACTGCCGCGATGGTGTTCGGCATGCTCCCGCTGGCGCTCGCGCTCAACGAGGGCGGCGAGATCCAGGCGCCGATGGGCCGCGCCATCATCGGCGGCGTGATCACCTCGACGCTGCTGACGCTGGTGGTGGTGCCGGTGCTGTACAGCTACCTGGCGCGGGAGAAGTCACCGGCGCCGGCGGGCGGCGCCCAGCCGGCGCATCTGCCGGGGTTCATGCCGGCCGACAAGTCCTGACCTCGGCGGCGACGGTTCACAGCGTCAGCCGCCACCCCTCCACCAGCGCCCCCGGCGTGGTGATCGAGCTGAGCTGCCGCTCCTTGTACGTCCCGCTCTCGGGAATCAGCTCCGGGCTGTCGGTGAGGCCGATGAGGCCGTCGCCGAACATGCGCATGAACGAGTCGTCGAAACGCATCACGGGCAGCGGCGCGACCAGGCGTCCGTCCTCGACCCAGAAGCAGGCGAAACGCGTCATGCCGGTCATGCGGCAGGCCTGGCGGTCCGAGTAGTTCAGGTACCAGAGATTGCTGACGTACAAGCCGGTATCCAGCCGGGCGAGCACCTGCGATTCGGGCAGCAGGCCCGCCTCGAGGCGCAGCGACTCCGGCGCTTCCTGCGCATTCGCGCCGTTGGCCGGCAGCATGTACTGGCGGGCCGACCGTGGCGAGTTGAGCGTGCCGGTGGCGCGTCCGGCATCGATCAGGCTCACGCCGATCGGCTTGGCGAAGCCCTCGGCGGTGAAGGCGGGCGCGATGCCGCGTGCCGTGTCTTCGGACAGCGTGATGGCCGCGTGCAGCTGGACGTCGCGGTGCTCGAGCCGGCTCAGGCTCGAGGTGCCGGTGCGGCGCGCCTGCGCGCCGAAGCCGCCCCAGCTGAGCGTGCCGAGCAGCTCGGCCATCGCGGTGGGCGTGAGGTAGGCGCGATAGGCGCCCGGCTGCAGCGCGCGCGGCGGCAGCGCGAGCAGGGGCAGGCGTTCGGCGCCGGTCGCGACACGGCGGGCGAACTCCGCCTCGTCCCAGTGCGTGCCGGCATACGCCGTCTTCACGGCCTTGTCGGCCTGCTGGTACAGGCACCAGTCGAAGTGGAAGCTTTCCACGTGGTGCCAGTGGCGCTGCCCCCGGCTGTCGGCGAAGGCGCGCACCACCGGACCGCCCGCGTAGAAGCCGACGAAGTCGAGTCCGCGCGCCGCCGTGGTGGCCGCAGCGATGAGCGCCTGCGGCGTCGGCAGCGCGCCGCTTTCATGGCGGCTGCTCGCGTCGACGGCTTCCGGCATCAGCAGATACGGGTCCTCGGGCACGTCGGCCAGCTGGGCGAGCAGGGCGGTGCGTTCGGCCAGCAGCGCCGCATGATCGATGTCGAGGTGGCCGGTGAGCGACAGCGTGCTCTCGATGCGCCGCGAGCCCTGCACGACGGCCAGCGTCGCCTGGCCCTGGCTCACATGAGTGGCCTGGCGCACCGCGGCGCGGTTGAACCGGATGAAGTCGGAGCTCTCGGCCTTGACGAACAGCGTGACGCGCTCGGCGTCCGCGACCGGCGTGCAGATGCGCGCGGCCAGCGACTCGAAGAAGCCCTTGTCGGTCAGCAAGGTGTTCATCGCTCAGGCCTCCCCGCCGAAGACGGCCACGCGGCTGAACTTGCAGGCCGGTGCCGCATGGCCGACGCGGATCACCTGCGACGGCTCGCCCTTGCCGCAGAACGGCGTGCCCATCACCTCGAAGGTCGACGCATCGCCGACCATCGCGAGCGAGCGCCAGAAGGTCGCGCTGATGCCACGGTAGTTCGGGTTGCGCACCACCTCGGCGAGACGGCCGTTGCGGATCACCTGGCCGTATTCGCAGCCGAACTGGAACTTGTTGCGCGAGTCGTCGATGCTCCACGAGCAGTTGGTGCGCATCATCACACCCAGCTCGATGCTGGCGATCATGTCGGCCAGCGTGGAGCTGCCCGGCTCGACGTTGAGGTTGCTCATGCGGTCGATGGGCGCGCGGTTCCAGCTGGAAGCGCGCGTGGTCGCCACGCCCTGGATGTCGGGTCGCAGCAGGCGCGCGCGCGCCAGCGACACCGTGCCGCCCAGCGGCCGCTCGAGGATGCCGTTGCGCACGATGAACTGCCGCTCGGCCGGCGCCCCGTCGTCGTCGAACGCGAAGCTCGCGAGCTGCTCGCGCCGGCTGGGGTCGTGGGTCACGTTCAGCAGCTCGCTGCCGTAGCGATAGGAGCCGAACATGTCCAGCGTGACGAAGCTGGTGCCCGCGAAGTTGCGCTCGTCGCCGAGGATGCGGTCGAGCTCCAGCGGATGGCCGATCGACTCGTGGATCTGCAGCATCATCTGGTCGGGCATCAGGATCACGTCCATCTCGCCGCTCGGGCAGTGCGGCGCCGCCGCCAGCTCGAGCGCTTCGCGCGCCACCCGCGGCCCGTCGCTCGCGAACTGCGCGCGCTCGAGCACCTCGAGGCCGCCCTGCTGGCAGAAGCCGTTGTACTGGCCGTGCGCCGAGCGCGTCTGCGTGATGCCGTCGATGGTGGCGGTGGCCTGCACGTTGGGGATGATGTGGCTGAAGCGCTGCTCGGCGCGGCCGCCGTCGCCGGTGAGGTAGAGCTGCTCGGTCTCGACGGTCCACAGCGTGGCCAGCCAGTCGACGATGCGGTCGTCGAGCCTGGTTGCCGCACTCACCGACGACAGCAGGTCGAGCTTGTCCCTCAGCGTCATCGTCGCGACCGGTCGCTCCACACGGCTGCGGTACTCGCCGCGCGGCACCATGGCCGGCAGCTCGCCGTAATCGAAGACCGTGCGGCCGGCGCTGGCGTGGGCCAGCGCGCGCGCCTCGGCGAAGGCCGCGGCCAGCCCGCTGTCGCTGGCGTCGCTGGTGGCCGCGTAGCCGAGTCCGCCGCGGTCGATCACGGTCACCATCACGCCGGCGTCGCGACAGCGGCTCGGGGCCTGGGCGGCACCCTGGCGCACGGTGAGTTCTTCGGAGGTTTCCTGGACGCCGCGCACGGCCCAGTGCTGCACGGCCGGCGCCGTGCGGCGCGCTGCAGCTTCGAGGTGTTCGAGCATGCTTGTCCCTGTCTACAACGGAAGGCCGAGTGTAGGTGCGCGGTCGGCACCGGCGAATCCCGACCTGCGTCGCTGACATGCCAGGGCGATCACGTATCCGGTGGTTGCGGACGCGGCCCGCGGTTCGTGACGCAGGTCACATTCGCTGCCCGGCACGGCACTTGCGGCAGCGGGCGCATGTCGTCGATGCAGTACGCCCTTGTCCGCCTTGCGTTCACCTTAGCGCTGCTCAGCGGCGCCGGAGCGGCCGTGGCCCAGGACAGCGCGCTGCGGCGCTGGAGCCATCCGGCGCCAGAGAGCGGCATCGGCCTGGTGGAGATCGCCCCCGCCCTGCCCGGCGAGCGGCCGCGCCGTGCACTTCGAATGCCGTTCGAGTCGGCCACGCGCGCCATGCGCGGCCTGGGTGTCGACGCCGAGGACTGCACGTCGCTGCTGCGCTCCAACACCTCGACCTACCGGCCCGATCCGGCGGGAAGCGAACGGCTCAAGGTGAGCGTGTCGCTGGCGATGAGCTGCCGCTTCTTCTGACGCCGTCGTGCGCTCAGCGCTGCGTATCGCCTGCGCCGGCCAGGTTGGCGGGGCGGTGCAGGACGCCAGCGGCAGCGGCGGCGGCGCCGAGCGACAGCGTCTCGTCCGGCAACGGGGCAGGGGGCGCCTCCAGCCGCTCGGCAACCGGCATGTCGCTGTGCGGCCAGCCGAATGCGGCCCACAGCCCCCAGACGATACCGGCGAAGGCGCCGATGGCCACCATCGCGACGACGACGACCAGGACCCCGTGCATCCACGGATCGGTGCGCATCGCGAAGGCGAAGGCCGACGTCAGCGCCGCCATCACGGCGTAGTGGCGTCCGCGCACGCCGATGAAGTCGCTGAGGGCGAAGGTGTAGCTCACGAGGAACAGGAACGCGAGCAGGTACTGCTCCACGCCCATCGCGTCCAGGGTGCTGCCGACTGCGCTCATCCACGTCTCTCCGCCACGTCCTTGATGCGTAGCGTGCCGTGCAGCAGGGCCGGTCGCAATACCGCCGGGCGACGAATCGGCACTCGCGTGCGTCACGTCACGGCATCACGTCGCAGCAGAGCGACTTGCACGCAACCGCGCGGGAATGTCGTGCCGACTCAGGTGTTTCCCTGGGACCCGGCGGCGCGGCGACGCGATCGCGACTTTGTTGTCCGGGCATGAAGCAACCGCAAGTGCGTGTGAACGGGGCAACCGCCTGAAGCTAGGGGGATTCGCCCTGTCAGCGCCGACGTCGCGCGCACGTTGAGCAGTCGACGTTGAATGGACCGCGTCCGCGGGGTGCTGGGCGCCTGCGAGCGGCTTGCATTGCACGTTGCCGTTCGAGGACATCCGATGAAGATCCTCCGCCAGGTGGTTGCAGGTGCATTCGTGTCCCTGTTCGTGGGGCTCGCCATGCCGGCCCTCGGACAAGGTCGCATCGGCGCGGCGGTGGGCACCGCGGTGCGGCCGGAGCTGCGTGTCGACGGCTTCGACGTCGAGCAGGTGAGCGACCTGTCGCCGGGTACCGCCCTGAACTTCAGCCTCTACGGCACGGCGGGCGGCCATGCCGCGCTGCGCATCGACGGTGCGCGGCAGCGACTGCCGCTGCGCGAGGTGCAGGCCGGCGTCTACGAAGGCAGCTACCTCATCGCAGCCGGCGACCACATCACCGGCGACAGCCGCGTCACCGCCGACCTGTGGATGGCCGAGCATGCGATCACCGCCGTGCTCGACGAGCCGCTGCTGCTGGGCGGCACGCTCGCGGCAGCGCCTGCGCGCGGCTGCGAGGATTGCGCCGTGGTCGAAGCCGTGCGTCCGGTCGAGGTCATGGGTCGTCCGGGGGCCTTCGGCGCGATCGCCGGCGGCGTGCTGGGCGCCATCCTGGGCCATCAGGTCGGCAGGGGCGACGGACGCACGCTGGCCGGCGTGCTCGGCGCCGTCGGGGGCGCCTATGCCGGGCGCGAGCTCGAACGCCGGCAGCAGCCGCGGCTGCGCTACGACGTGGTCGTGCGCCTGCCCGACGGCAGTGCACAGACCCGCCGCTACGAGTCGCCGCCGCCGTTCCGCGTGGGCGACCGTCTGAGGGTCGGCGGCGGCGCCTGGCTGCCTGACGCGGCGGCGCACTAGCGAACCGTACGTTGCAGCCGCAGTACCGCATCGTGTCGACCCTTGGCGCTTCCGTGCCTGTCCGCCGCGGCGTCGCCGCGATGCTGCCGTCGCTGGTCGAGACGCTGCTCGTGGTCGCCGCCATCGCGCTGCTGTGGCCGGCGTTCGAGCGGCTGCGCGCGATCGACGCGGGACGCGACCAGCGCTTCGCCGACCCCGGGTTCTGGGTGCAGGGACTGCCCGAGCCGACGCTGCCGGCCGTCTGCGGATCCCATGGAGCGCAAGCCGATCCGGCCGTCCGCGACCGGCTGTGCGCTGCGCGCGACGTGGCGCCGTCCGCGCTGCCGCCCAGCCGGCTGCCCGCCGTCCTGACCGAGTCGATCGCGCGTGCCGCGCATGCCTTCCTGGCCCCGGTGCGGCAGGCCGACGCCCGCGTGGCGGAGCTGCGGCTTCAGCAGCGCGAAGGCATCGGCGAGCTGCGCGAGCTGTCCGATGCGATCGCCTCGGTCGAATCCGACACGCGGCCCTTCGTCGAACGCTTCCAGCTCGGCCGCGGCGACGCGCAGGGGCCCGCACCGCTGGCCTGCGCCGCCGGGTGGATGGAGTCGGCGTACGCCGCAGCGCCTGCGCAGGACCACCCGATGGCGCGGGCCAACGGCGTGCTGCTGCTGGCCGCTGCCCTCGACGGCCACGGGGCCGTCGAGCCCTTGGCTGCCGCCGCACTGCTGCCGGCAGCGGGCGCGGGCGTGTCGCCGGCTTGCCTGGCGCAAGGGCTGCCGGCCGCCCTGGCCGAGTCGGCCGCGCTGATGGGCGGGGCGCGCCAGGCGCTGCTCAACGCCCGCAAGAACGAGGCGATGCGCGAGCTGCTGCGCACCGCCGGCTGGCAGTGGGCCGGCTGGATGCTGCTCGGCCTGGTGCTGCTCAAGTCCAGCCGCGGCCTGGTGCAGCCGGCCGCCGGGGCCGCCATGGCGCTGGGCGTGTGGACGGCGGTGGCGTGGGTGTCGCGCGTGCCGTGGCCGTTCGCGGGGCGCGCCTTCGAGCCGGCCCGCATCGACCCCGAGCCGTGGAGCATGCCCGCCGGCTTCGTCTTCGTGCTCGGCGGCATCGCGCTGTTCGGCTGGATGGCGGCGGCGATGCGGCCGCGCGCTGCCTCGTCCTCGCCGCAGGCGCCCAGCTCACGCATCGGCTACCCGGGCATGGTGCTCGCCACCGGGCTGGGCTGGCTGCTGCTGCTCGACCTGTCGGCCAACGGCCACCTCGCCAACCGCTACCTCGCGCTGTACCACCAGGGCCACCTGTGGCTGGGCATGCTGTGCCTGTCGATGCTGCTGTTCCTGCGCCAACCGCTGGCCCGCGGGCTGGCCTGGACCCTGTCGATCAGCGGCGAGATGGCGCGCCGGGCACGCATTCGCTTCGGCGCCTGGCGCGCGCTGGCGGCGCTGGCCCTCGGCACGCTGGCGGCGGTGGCGGTGTTCGGGCTGGCGCTGTCCAACATGCGCCAGGTCACCTCCGAGCTCGGGCGCCTGTGGCTGATCGTCGGCGCCGCGTGGTTCTTCTTCCTGCGCGGCAGCCCGCTGGCGGAGCGCCTGTCGCGCGACGGCGGCCCCGCCTGGTCGGCGCTGCGCTATGTCTGGCCGCTGCTGTTCGTGGTGTCGGTGCTGATCGCGGCGATGCTGGTCACGCGCGACATGGGGCCGCTGCTCATCGCGTGTTATGCGTCGGGCGCTTTCCTCGCGGCGTCGGTGGCGATGTGGTGGCACCAGCGCAGCGGACGCACGGCCAGCGCACTGGCGATCGCCGTCGTGCTGTTCACGCTGTGGATCGCGGTGACGACGCTGACCCTGTTCAAGGTGGGCGCCATCGACAGCGTCACCGCCGCGCGGCTCGAGAGCCTGGCCGCCCCGCTGGCCTCGACCAACGACCAGCTCGCGCTGGTGTCGTGGTTCCAGCAGGCCGCGCCGCGCGAAGGCTTCGGCATCGGCGCGGTGCCGTGGTGCGGCTATGCCGGCGGGGGATGCGGCGGCGTGCCGGCGCAGATCCACAGCGACTACACCTTCACCGCGCTGGTCGGCGTGTTCGGTCACGCCGCCGCCTGGGCGGCGGCGATCGGCTGCGCCGTCTGGCTGCACCGGCTCATCCGCCACCACGGCCGCATCACCCGCGGCGAGCCGCGCTTCATGAAGCGCGGCGGTCGCTGGACCCACGACGCGCAGGCGTTCCTGAGCTGGGTCGCGGTCGCCTGGGTGGTGCTCACGCTGTGCCAGCTGGGCGTGACGGTGGCCGGCAACCTGGCGGTGCTGCCGCTCACCGGCGTCACCTTTCCCTTCGTCAGCTTCGGCATGACCTCGCTGGTGATGAACATGGGCCTGCTCGCGCTGGCGCTCAACATGGACTTGCCGACCGGAGGAGAACGCCATGGCTGAGCCGCGCAGCCGCACGCTGCTCGACTTCGCCATCGCGGCGAGTGCGGCGGTGCTGCCGATGATGCTCGGCATCCTGCTGCTGGTGGCGGTGGTGCGACCGCTCGATCCGCCGGCCGCGCAGGGCGACCGGTATGTCAGCGTGCGCCATGTGGCGGCGCTGAGGACCTTCGAGCATGCGATCGTGGCCCGCCCGGCTCGCAGCGCCGGCCAGGAGATCCGCACCGAAGCGCTGCTGGAGGCCCTGCCGCAGTGCCGTCGCGAATGGACGGCGCCCGGGAGCCTGCGCTCGATGCTGGGCCTGCAGGCCGCCGCGGCATCGCCTGCGGAGCGCATCGCGGCCCAGCTCGGCGAGCTCGACGCGCAGCTCGCGCGCTTCGGCAGCCGGGCGAACGCTCGCGTCGACCGCGCCGTGGGTTTCGATGCGCCCCGTTGGTTCGAAGAGGCGCAGCGCGTGCTAGGCGCGCCGTTCGAGGTGCCCGATTACCCCGGCCTGCGCTTCCAGGTGCGCTGCGCCGACCTTGCGGCTGCGCTCACAGCCTTGACGCGCGCCGATGGCCGCATGCTCGACGCGCTGGCCTGGCGCGGCACCGAGACGCCGGCGACGGTCGCGGGCTGGCGGGCCGAGCAGGTGATGGCCGTGGCGCCGCGCGACGTGGCGCGGCGCAATCCGTGGAATGGCATCGCCGGCTGCATCTACCTCGGCGCGCGAGGCGACGCCGCCACGCCCACGCATTTCGTCGCCGCGGAGCGCAGCGCGCAGGAGCGGCTGTGCGCGCTGCCGGCGATGTCGGGCGCTTCGGCCGCCGGGCCGCTCACGGCGCTGTCCGGCGAGCCGCGCGCCGACCTGCCGGTCGACGACGCGCGCTGGATGGTGCCGCCGTCGCTGTCGGCGCTGCTGCAGCCGCTGGAGGGCCTGCGCAGGCCGTCGGCTGCGCTGTACCGGCACTACACCGAGCTCGGCGAAAGCGGCGGCGAGCGGCCCACCGCCTACCGCTACGGGCCCAACCGCCTGCTGTTCGACGGCACGCCGGTGGATGTGGGCTTCTCCATCGACCTGACCATCGATCCTTCCCTGCAGGCACTGGCACAGAAGACCGCCGCTTGCTACACGGGCCGCCAGGACGTGTGCCGCGCGCTGGGCGTGCAGCGCGCCGAGGATGCCGGCAAGGCGATCGGCCACCGCCTGCTCGAGGGCGCGATGGTGCGCATGGCGGCGGTGGCGGTGATCGATGTCGCGAGCGGTCGCATCGAGGCGCTGGCCGGCGCGCTGTCGCCGTGTGCCCGGCAGGAAGTCGACGGCCCCGGCCGCGCCGCGAACTGCGACAGGCGACTGCCCTATCCGGTGCAGTACCGCCCCGACGCGCTGCTGAACGCCGCCGTGTTCCACGACGCGATGCCGGCATCGACCATCAAGCCGATCATGGCGACGGCCTTCCTGGCCGATCGCGACGTCGGCGCCCGCTGGCTCGCCGCCGAACGGGCGGCGATGAAGCCCGGCGCGCAGCCGGCGCGCGACAGCCTGCGCGGACAGCTGATGCGCTCGGACTCGGCGCGCTTCCTGGACCGCATGTTCTGCTTCGACAAGGCGTATGCCGACTGCAAGCGCCCGTGGGACCTGCAGACGACCGCGCAAGCCTTCGGCTGGAACACCGGCTGCACCGATGCACGCGTCGACTGCGGCAAGCAGGACCTGCTGTTCGGCCGCGCGGTGGACGCCACCGCCGAGAAGGGCGCCATCCGGCCGCTCGCCACCACGGTGGCCTACGGCCGGCTGATGAGCGAGCCGGTGGGCGGCCAGCTCGGTGCGCCGCAGCAGCTGCGGGCGCCTTCGGCGCTCGACGCCGCCATCGTGCGGCGCTGCGCCTTCGGCGCCGACGGCCGCCGCGGCAGCGACGACGACTGGGAGAAGTGCCGCGGCGGCGCCGTGGTCGACGTGGTCGCCGAAGGCTGGGGACAGGGGCATGCCCGCTCCAGTGCCCTCGGGGTGGCCGGCATGATGGCCACCCTGGCGGCGGCCGCCAACGGCCAGGAGCAGATCCGCCGGCCGCACGTGGTGCAGTCGCTGCGCGGTGTGCGACAAGCCTGTCCCGAGCCTTGTCGAGGCGGCGACGGCACCGCGCTCCAGTCGGCCGTGATGCGCTGGAGCCTCGCGCCGGCGCAGCCCAACCGCGTACCCCGCGACGCCGCCGAGGTCATCCTCGACGGCCTGTCGTACAGCCACCGCGCCGGCACCGCGCGCAGCGCGTGCGAGCAGGTGTTCGACGCCAAGGCCTGCCGCGGCATCGGCTGGCTCGCCGGCAAGACCGGCACGCCCAGCTTCCCGAGCGACGGCAAGTCGCTCGACGAGATCGCGCGCCTGTGCCGCGGCGATGCCGCAACGCGGGCCTCGCACGCCGTGTGCGGCTCGCTGCGGCCGTACAAGTGGTACGTCGCCGCCTACCGCACCGACCCGCGCGGCGGGCCGTGGACCAAGGCGATCGCGGTGCTCACCGAGCGCAACTGGCTGGTGAACAGCGGCCAGGTGCACGGCGCCGGCGACCACGGACCCAATCCATCGGCGGAGATCGCCATGCAGATCACCGGGCGGCAGCTCGGGCTCATTCCGGGAGCGGCGCCATGAAGCCCGTGAACACCGCCGTGAAGATGCCTCCGGGCGACGCCGATGTTCCCGCCCCGCTGGTGTGGACCTTCGATGGCGCCTTCGAGCGCTGCCTGGCCGATGCCGAGGACACGCTGCGCCGCGCCATCGTGCTGGTCGGCGACGTCGCGCGCGTCGCGCTGCAGGTCGAGCTGTCGCTGCCTGCGTTGCAGCAGCGCGTGCGTCAGGGCGACGCCGTGCAGCCGGCGTGGGGCCGCTTTCTGGACCACATCGAACGCTACGGCCTGCCGTCGGCGCCGCGCGTGCGCCACCTGCGCGGCGGCGGGCCCCTGCTGACGCTCGTGATTGCCTATCGGAACTGAACAACATGTCGATCAAATCGTGGGTTCTGGATCGCGTGCATCGGATGAACGGGCTGGTCGCGCGTGCGGACCTTCCGCCGCGCGAGCCGATGCGCGGCGGCTCCACGCCGGCGCCCGCGGCCGACTCGACGCTGACCAGCGCCGATCACCTCGGGCCGTACGGCGCCCTGATCGGCGCGATCCGCGAGGAGCTGGAGCATTTCGTCGTCGGCCATGTGCGGCTGCACCTCGCGATCGCCGACCGCGACCGCTTCGTGCTGACGTCCATCGGCGTGCGCTGCCCCGACGACGGACAGGCCCGCGACCTGCTCGCGCAGTTCATGCACGAGTTCAAGCCGGAGCAGGTCAAGCGCTACCTGTCGCGCGAGGTGATTGCCGGGCTGCCGAATGCCTCGGCGATCGACCTGTCGCAGTTCGCGGGCCTGTTCGACGCCGACGCGGCGGAAGACGCGGGCGAGTACCGCGAGCTGCTCGTCGCGCTGCGCGGCAGTGCGCCGGCGCCGGCGGCATCGGCCTACCAGGTCAGCGTGCTGGGCCGCTGGTCCGAGATCGACCCGAGCCTCGCGGCAGGCGCCGCCTCGAGCCAGTTCGTCAACGGCGCCACGCCGGCCACGCCGCTGGCCGGCCTGCGCTGCGAATTCGAGGTCGAAGACGGCAACGGCCGGCGGCGCGTCGTGCTGCAGTCGGTGGTGGCGGGCCGCCGCTACATGATCGGCAAGGGCGAGGGCTGCGACATCCGCGTGGCCGGCGCCTACACCAGCCGCCGCCACGCCGAGATCTGGCTCGACAGCGGCAGCTGGTGGGTGGCCGATGCGGGCTCCACCAACGGCATCCGGGTCGAATCGACCGGCGGATCGGTGGAGCGCTGCGCCGCGACCGCGCAAGGCGCAGCGGGGCAGGCGGTCCGCATCGCCGACGGCGCGCGCATCGTGCTGTCGGCGAATGCCGAGGGGCCCCCGAGCGACTACCCGGCGGTGATGCTGCGGCCTGCGCTGGCGCCGGCATCGCGCGTCACGCCCATCGCGGGCGCCGCGCCGTCGCCGACGACGCCCCTCACGCCCATCCTGGCGCGCGCCGCCGACAGCGCACTGATGCTCACCGCGCGGTTGGCCACCGGAGAGCGCAAGCTGTCGCTGCACGCCGGCGCGCTGCCGCTGGCGGTGGGGCGCTCGCGCAACCAGCAGCTCGTCATCGACCGGGTGCACGAAGCGGTGTCGGGCCACCACCTCGACATCGTCGACGTCGACGATGCGGGCGTGCAGGTGGTCGTTCATGGCGACAACGGCGTCGTCGTCGAAGGCGTGCCGTATCCCGCCGGCGCGCGCTTTCGCTGGAAGGTCGGCGACACCATGCTGCTCGGGCCGCATGGGGACTCGGAATGCACGCTGACGCTGTCGAGGGCGCGATGACCCGCTCCGCAGGCCGCTGCCCTCACTCCAACCCCTCTGCCGCAAGCGGGAGAGGGGCGACCGTGGATGACCGATGAGCCTCATCACGCCCCTGGATCCGGGCTCGTCGCGCAAGCGCACCGCTGCCCAGCCCGCGATCGACGTGCGCCAATCGGTGCACACGACCCTGTTCGGCCGCATCGCATCGGCGGTCGCCTCGTCGTGCGGCAGCGTGCACGGCGTCAACGAGGACGCGCACAGCATGCTGGACCGCTCCGCCGCCCTCTACGTCGTCGCCGACGGCGTCGGCGGCGGCGCGATGGCGGCAATGGCGAGCCGCCGGCTGGTGGCGCACCTGCACAGCGCACTCGAGGTCGACGGCATCGCGGCCGATACCGTGTGCCAGGCGATGCTGGACGCCGATCGCGCCATCGCAGACAGCATCGCGCAGCTCACCGATTCGCCGGGTGCGGCGACCGTCGCACTGTGCGCACCGGTCAACGTGCTGGCCTCGAAGTGGCTGATCGCCTGGGTCGGCGACTGCCGCGTCTACCGGCTCGGCGCCGGCACGGCGCAAACGCTGCAGTCGCTGACGGTGGACGACACCTTCGAGCATCTGAACGAAACCCCGCCGCCCGGCAGCTCGCCGGACGATCCCGCGCGCATGGTCGGCAACGGCGCGGTGGTGCGCCCGAACGTCGCGCTCACCGAGATGGCGCCCGGAGATCTGCTGGTCGCGTGCAGCGACGGCGTGCACAAGCATGTGCGGCACGAGGAATGGAACCGCGTGCTCAAGAGTTCCCAGGCGCTGTCGCAGCGCTGCGAGGACCTGATCGGCGTGGCGCGCGCCAACGGCAGCACCGACGATGCGACCGTGCTTCTCGTGCAGCGCGGCGGCGTCGGCGTGCCGCGGCTGCCCTGGGGCCGCCGGCGCGACAGCGACGGCCCCGACACCCGGTCGCCGGAGGGTGCGCGATGAACCCCGTCGACATCGACCGCGTGTTCGGCCGCAGCCGCCTGAAGATGGTGACCGGCGAGCACGTCGAGGTGTTCCGCGAGGAGGCGCAGCCCGGCGAGCGCCGCCGCTACACGAAGCGCTTCCTGTGCACGAGCGAGGGCGACTTCCGGCACTGGACCGAGCGCGAATGGCGCATCCTCGCGCGACTGGTGGGCCACGGCATCGGGCCGGTGCCCGACGTGGTGCAGTTCGACCGCGGCGCCAGCGGCCGTCCGGCGATCGTGCAGACCTACGACGCCGGCATCACGGTCGACCACTGGGCGACCCTGCTGCCGGTGGAGCGCGACGGCCGCGTGCTGCGCCACGTGTTCGAGGATTGCGCGCACTGGTGGGCGCTGGCCCGCCACTGCCTGATCGCCCTCGATGCGATCCACGAGCTGCATCTCGTGCACCTGGACCTCAAGGCCGACAACGTCTGCATTCCGCTGGGGCCGGCCGACTTCGACCCGCAGGTGCCGGGGCAGGTGATGCGACCGCTCTTCGAGCAGGTCGCGCTGATCGACTTCGCCTTCGCGCTGGTGTCGGGCGAGAGCCTGGCCACCGCGCTGCCGATCGGCCACCAGACCGACTACGAATACCAGTCGCCGCGCCTGCTGCGCGCGCTGGAGGCCGGGCGTGCCGGCGACTTGCTGCCGACACGCCAGCTCGACTGGCGCTGCGACATCTACAGCCTGGCCGCGATGCTGCGCCGCTACCTGCCGGGGCCCGACGGCGGCGTCGGCGGCGCCTGGACGCGGCGCCGCCACGCCGACGCGCTGGTGCTGGTGCATCGCCTGTTCGATGCGCACCACGCGCCGGCGAGCGTGCAGCGCCCGCATCGCGAGCTGATCGAACTGGCGTCGGCTGCGCTGCACGATGCGGGTCTCGCGGCATCGCTGGAGCGCGGGTGGCAGCTGGCCGGCCAGACGCTGGTGCCGTCGTCCGACACGCCGACGCCGGTGACGCGCATCGCGCTGCCGGTGGCGGCGCCGGCGCCGCAGGGCGAGCCCGCGGCAGCGGCCACGCTGGCGACGGCGGTGCCTCCGCGGCGGCGCAACGAGCCGCTGCGTCGGTGGCTGTGGGTGTCGGGCGTCGTGGCCGCGGGCGCTGCCAGCGTGCCGTTCATGGCGCAGGCCTGGCTGGCCTTGCAGGCCCGCACGATGCAGGAGCAGGTGGCCCGCGCGCCGGCGGATGTGCCGGAAGCGCCTGAACAGTCCGGGGCGCCGGCATCACCCGCGGACGCCGGCGAGAGGGCACCTGCCCCGGCGAGCGGCACGTCGCCGGCGACGGCACCGGCGGCTGCCTCGGCGCCTGCGGCCGAGACGCCGTCTTCCGCAGCGACGGCACCGGCGGCTGCCTCGGCGCCTGCGGCCGAGACGCCGTCTTCCGCAGCGACGGCCCCGCCGCCCCGGCCGGCCCCGCGCGCGCCGGCGCCGCCGAAGTCCGCGCAGCTCGCCAAGGCGCCGCCGCCCGCGAAGGGCTCTGCGTCGCGCAAGGCCACCGAGGCCAGGACGCCGGCCAAGGTGCAGGTCGCCGCGTCGCCCAGGATGCCGATGCCGCCGCCGGTGATCGTCGTCGCCGCGCCGCCGCCGGCACCGGTCACCATCGCCGCGCCGACACCGATCGCCACGACCCCTGCACCCGCGCCGGCCCCGGCGCCGCCGGTACCGGTCGCCGTGCCCGCGCCCATGCCGGCCTCGACACCGGCCGCCCCGGTGGCGGCGTCACCTGCCGTGCAGCTTCCGGAGGAGTTCGGCGCCCGTGCGGGCGCCTTGATCGGGGAGCAGCTGCCGCGCATCGCGCAGCGCGCCGAGCGCCTGGTGCTGCGCGTGCTGCATGCGGCGGCGCAGGCGGAGAACGGCGTGCAGGATGCCGAGGTGCTGAACGCGGCGCGTGCCATGCGCCTGTCGACCGATGACGCGTTCCCGGGTGTGTCGTCGGCGGCCGACGATGCGCGGCGATTGCACGAGGCGGCGGGGTCGGCGTTCTGGAACGCTCGCAATCCGCAGCAGGCCCTGAGCCTGCAGATGCGCTCCTTCGGCGCCGATCCGCGCGACCCGGAGGTGGCGGGCAACCTGGCCTTCTACCTCCTGAAGCAGCGGCCGGCCCAGCCCGAGGCGGCACGCCGCCTGGCGCTCTATGCCCTGACCGCAGGCGACAGGCAGTTCCCCAACGGACGTCTCGAAGACTGGACCACGCTGGCCATCGCCAGCGCGCTCGCGGGCCGGGAGCGCGACGCCCGCAACGCCTGGTTCGTCACGCTGTCGCTCTCCCCCAGCCTGGACCGCCAGTGCCGGGCCGCGGTGGCGGCGTACGCGTCGCATGGAGAGAAGCTGCGCGCGCCCACCGAGGCGATGCTGGCGCGCATCCGGACCTGGGGACGATCGAACGAATCGCCGTTCTGCCGCTGGCCGCCGAACTGGTGGGTCGGGGCGAAGGTGCCCTGAGCGTCGTGATCGTCAGCGCTGGAAAAGGCGCGGCAACGCCAGCCAGTCCAGCCACCCGCCGCGACGCCGCTCCGGCGCGATCAGCAGCTCGCTGAGCGGCGGTTGCCGGTGCACGGTGGCTTCGCGCTGCGGACTGACGGCGACGGAAGCGACGCGCGGCACCGGCCGCGGCGGCGCCGCTTCGACCACCGGATTGAGCACCGGCTCCAGCCAGTCGAGGATGGGCTTCCATTGCGCGAGGTCGGCCTGCACCTGCGCAGCCGGCATGTCGAACAGCGTGAGCCCCTGCTCGACGCAGCGCACGTAGGCTTGGGTCTCGCGCAGCACGCCGATGAAGGGCAGCGACAGGCGGCCGGCCCATTCCTGGAGCACCTCGGCGGCCTTGGTGCGCGCGTCCAGCCGCATCCCGATGGCGGCCACCTTGCAGCGGCCGGCGCTCACCCGGGGCAGTGCCATCAGCTCGGCATGGCATTCGGCGGCCGACGTGCGGTCGAAGACGGAGTTGCACACCGGCATCAGGACGGCGTCGGCGTACATCGCCACGCGCGCCAGGTCGAGGCCGCGCAATCCGCCCGGCGTGTCGAGCACGACGCGCGTGATGCCGGCGGGCGGACGCAGCACGTTGCGCGGATCGACCACCCATCCGACCAGCGGCGCGCGTTGCGGCAGCCCGCGGGCGTCGCGCAGCTTGAGCCAGGTCTGGGTGGATTGCTGGCGGTCCACGTCGCCCAGCATCACGGGCATGCCCCGGTTCGCGCAGTACGCGGCAAGGTGTGTCGCCAGCGTGCTCTTGCCGCTGCCGCCCTTGCGGTTGATGACTGCGATGACGGGCATGAAATCGACAGGGCGGGGGTGGTGGAGGCCGCCGAATTACACCATCGAAGCGCGGCCCGCGATCGCCGGAAAAGCGCTGTCAATGGCGTCGCCGCGGCCCGCGTGGCGCACGCGCTACGGGCTTCCCAGCACCAGCCGGCCCATGTTCAGGCGCTCGACCGTCAGCGTCAGCGGACCATCGGTGTCGCGGCGCTGGCGGTGCAGTCCCGTGGCGTGCATCTCCAGCGTCGCCGACACCGGTCCGGTGCTGCCGGCCTGTCCGAACAGCTCGAAGCGCGAGGCGATGGCGGCGAGATCCTGCACCCGCAGCCCGAGCTTGTGGTCCAGCACCGCGGCCGACAGGACGACGCGGTTCCTGCCTTGCGCGGCACCGTCGAGCACCAGGTGCTGGCGTTCCAGGCCGAGCGCGCCGTCGCCGAGCCGCAGCTCGCCCGTCAGGCGCGTGCGGCCCAGCGTGGCGTCGATGTCGCCGCGGGCCGAGCCTCCCAGCGGCTGGTCGGCCGGCGCCTGCAGCCAGGCGGCGATGAAGGCCGGCAGGTCGAGCTGGCCGCGATCGGCCACGCGCGAGAACAGGCCGCCGCGCTTCTCGTAGGTGGCGCCCGGGATCTCCGGCGCGGTGAACACGAACAGGTCGGTGCGGCCGAGGTTGGGCGCGTCGACGTGGATGCTGTTGCGGCTGATGCCCATCGACGAGTTGGGACCGACGTGGTCGACGACGACGCGATTGAAGTCGATGCGCCCGCGCTGCAGCGGCACGGTGATGTCGGCATCCAGCACCCACGCGGCGTCGGTCACGTACGCATGCAGCTCGCCGTCCAGGCCGCCCAGCGCGTCCAGGCGCAGACCGCTGCGCGGCGCGCCGGGCCCGTGGGAGCCGCGCGCCACCTCGATCTCGACGCCTTCGAGCTGCAGCGACTGCGCCTGCGCGCCGAGCAAGGCCAGCGGTGCCCCGGCCCGCGGCATCGCCAGCCGCAGCACGACGCCCTCGAGCGCCGCCTTCGCGACGGCCAGCGACGCCGGGCCGGCCTGCACGCGCAGGTCGCGCAGTTGCAACCGGTCGACCTCGGCGCGCAGCTCGCCGTCGGCGGCCGCTCGCAAGGCGAAGCCGCTCACTTCGAGTCCGTTCCAGCGCGGGCCGCCGGCGGTGTCCACGACGATCTGGCCGCGCTTGCCGGCGGCGATGCTCAGCTCCATGGGCCGCACTGTGCCCGTTTCGTTAGCATCGCGGGTCCAAGTCCATGGAGGAGACACGCTCGATGACCGCCGCCATCCCCCTCGCCCTGACCGCGGCGATCGTGCTCGCCGCCTGCGCCGCGCCGGCCGGCAACAAGCCCGACTACGCGGCCAAGAACCGCCCGCTGGAGGAGCGCTGCGCACGCTGGCAGAAGCAGAAGGGCGGCATTCGCGAGCCCGGCGAGACGCGGGCGGATGTGCAGGCCGAGACCAAGGCGGCGGCCGAGCGCGGCGAGCTGGACAAGGCCTGCGACTGGCTGTGAGGCGCTGAAGGGCAGACAAGGCTGACACGCCCTGGCAGCCTTTGCGGCACACCATGGCCGCATGACGCTCACCCGCTTTCTCTCCTGCATCGTCGTGGCGCTGTGGCACTGCCTCGCCGCCGCCGACCCCGGCGCCGCGCTGGCCAGGCTGGCCGACCGCTACTACGAGGCCCAGGCGCGGCTGGATCCGGTGTACTCCGCCACGCTCATCGGCGACAACCGCTTCGACGACCAGTTGCCGATCACCATCGCGCCGGCGCATCGGAAGAAGCGCTTCGCGATGTACCGAGAGGTCCGGCGCGAGCTGGCTGCCATCCCGCGCGGGGCGCCGGGCACTGCGGACGCGCTCACCCACGACCTGCTCGCATGGCAGCTCGAGCTGCGCCTCGGGTTCGAGCCCTTCAACGACCATCTGCTGCCGCTGCAGCAGATGGACTCGGTGCCCTTGCTGCTGGCCATCTTCGCCAGCGGCCAGGCCGAGCAGCCGCTGCAGACGGCGGCCCAGCTCGAGGCCTATCGGCGGCGCATCGCACAGCTTCCCGCTTGGTGCGATCAGGCGATCGCCAACATGCGCGAAGGCATGCGGCTGGGCATCGTGCAGCCCCGGCCTGTCGTCGCCGCCACGCTCACGCAGCTGCGACCGCTGGGCCATGCGAGGCTCGCGGACAACCCGTTCTGGTCGCCGGCCAGGAGCCTGCCAGCGTCCTTGTCGCAGGCCGACCGCCGCCGCCTCGTGGCCGCCTATTCCGACACGGTCGCGAACCGCGTGGCGCCGGCCATGCGCCGGCTCGCCCACTTCGTCGAGAACGAATACCTGCCGGCCAGCCGCGAGCTCGTCGGATGGAGCGCGCTGCCCGACGGCGCCGCGTGGTACCGCCAGTGGGTGCGTGAGCAGACGACGACGGACCTGGCGCCCGAGGAGATCCATGCCATCGGGCTGCAGGAAGTCGCGCGCATCCACGCAGAGCTCGCACGGACGGCTCCCCAGCTTGGTCATCAAGGCGATCCGCGCCGGCTGCTCGCCTGGGTGCGCACCCAGGACAAGTTCCTGCCTTACCGCAGCGAAGCGCAGATCCTCGAGGCCTACCGCGCGATCAACGAGACCGTGACGGCGCACCTTCCCCGGCTCTTCGGCCGCCAGCCGAAGGCGGCACTCGACATCCGCGCGGAGCCGGAGCGCACCCGCGCGACCGCGACCGACCGCTACGGCATCCCGGCCGAAGACGGCACACGGCCGGGCATCTTCTGGGCCGTGATCCCCGATCCGGCCCGGTACGACGCGACCGGCATGACCGCGCTCTTCCTGCACGAGGGCCAGCCCGGCCATCACTTCCAGATGGCGATGCAGCAGGAGATGAAGCAGCTGGCGCGGTTCCGCCAGCGCCTGTGGATCAATGCCTATGGCGAGGGCTGGGCGTTGTACGCCGAGACATTGGGCCACGAGATGGGGCTGTACCGGGACCCGGCCGCCCATGTCGGCGAACTGCGGCTCGAGATCGCACGGGCGGCACGGCTGGTCGTCGACACCGGCATGCACGCCAAGGGCTGGAGCCGCGAACAGGCGGTCGCCTACTGGATGGACAACGTCGGCGCCTCGGAGGTGCAGGCGCAGCAGCAGATCGACCGCTACCTGGCCTGGCCGGCGCAGGCGCTGGGCTACAAGCTCGGGTCGCTGAAGATCCAATCGCTGCGCCAGCGGGCGAAGCAACGGCTGGGCGACCGGTTCAGCATGGCGGCGTTCCACGATGCCGTGCTGGGAGAAGGGCCGCTGCCCTTGTCGATGCTCGAAGCACGGATCGATCGCTGGATCGACACGCAACCCTGACGTCCGAAGCCTCGGCGGCGATCCCCGGCATCCCTCTGTGCCGCAAGCGGGAGAGAGGGCAGGCGGCATGGAGATGCCCGGCGGCTTTGACGCGGCGCCGCTTCCCGCTTAGCTTGGGCGCTTGCAGCGTGTCCGAGGAGCAAGGTGATGCGCAAGTTGAGCGTCTTCGAATCCGTTTCCCTGGACGGCTACTTCAAGGCCGCGAGCGGCGACATCGCCTGGATGCACCAGGGCGGCGACGACCCCGAGTTCCAGTCGTTCACGGCAGCGAATGCGGCCGGCGGCGGCGTGCTGCTGATGGGCCGCACCACGTACGAGCTGTTCGCGAGCCACTGGCCGACGCCGCAGGCGATGCAGCAGATGCCCGAAGTGGCGGGGCCGATGAACGCGATGCCCAAGGTCGTGGTGTCGCGCTCGCTCGGCAAGGCGACGTGGAACAACACGAAGGTGCTCAAGGGCGACCTGGCCGCCGAAGTGCGCAAACTGAAGGCCGAGCCGGGCGAGGCAATCACCGTGCTGGGCAGCGGCAGCATCGTGTCGCAGCTCACGCAAGCGGGCCTGGTCGACGAGTTCCAGGTCGTCGTGGTCCCCGTTGCCCTGGGAGACGGCAGGACGATGTTCGAAGGGGTGAAGAACATGCTGACCTTGAGGCTCGTGACATCGCGGACCTTTCGCAACGGCCGCGTGTTCCTCGTCTACGAGCCTCATGAGGCGCCCGACGGATGAATCCAGACGAGGCAGGGGCGTCAACGTTCCTTCACGTACGCCCTGCCGAGCGCGCGCGGCGCCTGCGCGCGCCCGAAGAAGCCCGCCAGCAGGACCACCGTGAGTGCGTATGGCAGCGCCTGGATCAGCTCCACCGGCACCGAGCCGATGCCCGGCAGCGGCACGCCCTGCAGGCGGATGGCCACGGCATCGAGAAAGCCGAACAGCAGACAGGCCACGCCGGCGCGCAGCGGATGCCACTGGCCGAACACCATCGCGGCCAGCGCCATGAAGCCGCGGCCGGCCGTCATGCCGGGAGAGAACGACGCGTTCTGCGCGAGCGTGAGGTAGCTGCCCGCGATGCCGCACAGCATGCCGGCCAGCAGCACGGCGCCGTAGCGCAGCCGCGTCACGGAGATGCCCGCCGCATCGACCATCGCCGGGTTCTCGCCGACCGCGCGCAGGCGCAGTCCGAAGCGCGTGCGGTACAGCAGCCACCACGACGCGGGCACCAGCGCGAACGCGAGCCACACGAGCGCGTTGTGATCGAGCAGCACCTCCGCCAGCAGCGGTCCGACCAGCGGCCAGCTTCGCACGGCGGCGGCGGCGCCGGCGATCATGCTGGTGAAGCGGCTGGCCGCTGCCACGTCAGGCGTGCGGCCGCCCTGGCTGAACCACACCAGCCCGAGCACCGCCGTGAGGCCGGCGGCAATCACGTTGAGCGCGACGCCGGACACGATCTGGTCGCCGCGGTGCGTGATGCAGGCCCAGGCGTGCACCAGCCCAAGCGACATCGCCACGAGCACCGCACCGGCCAGCGCCGCCATCGCCGGCCATCCGATGGCGCCCAGGCATGCGGCCGCGAAGGCGGCAGCGAGCATCTTGCCTTCGAGCCCGATGTCGATGACGCCGGCCCGCTCGCTGAACACGCCGGCCAGCGCGCACAGCACCAGCGGCACGGCGATGCGCAGCGTGGCACCCAGCACCGAGGCGACGACGACGATCAGCTCATCCATGTCGACGCCGGGGCCGGCCCGAGAGCCGCGCATGGGCACGTGCCACCGGCGCACGCAGCATCTGCGACAGGGCGCCGCAGAACAGCACCACGAAGCCCTGCACCGCGACCGACATGTCGCGGGTGAAGGCCGGCATCTCGAACACCAGCTCGGAGCCGCCTTGCGCCAGCGCGCCGAACAGCAGCGCCGCCAGCGCGATGCCGAACGGATGGTTGCGGCCCATCAATGCCACCGCGATGCCGGTGAAGCCTGCACCGGCGACGAAATCGAGCAGGAGCTTGTGGTGAACGCCGGCGATCTCGTTGGCGCCGACCAGCGCTGCGAGCGCACCCGAGATCGACAGCGCGACGAGCGTCATGCGCGGCGGCGAGATGCCGGCATAGCGCGCGGCATCGCTCGACTGCCCGACCACGCGCAGCGCGTGGCCCAGCCGCGAGTGCCACAGGAGCAGCCACACTGCCAGACAGGACAGCAGTGCGAGCGCGAACGCGAGGTTGAGCGGCGTATCGGGCCATTCCACGCCGATGAGCGAGAGCATGGACTTCGCATTGGGCAGCGCAGCGCCGGCGGCGAACGCGCGCGACTCGACGGCCTGGTTGCCGGGCACCTTCAGCACGTTGACGATCAGCCACACCATCAGCGTCGAGGCGAGGAAGTTGAACATGATCGTCGTGATGACGATGTGGCTGCCGCGGTAGGCCTGCAGCCACGCCGGCACGAAGGCCCACGCGACGCCGGCGGCCATGCCGGCCAGCAGCGCCAGCGGCAGCAGCAGCGCCGCCGGCAGCCAGCGGTCCAGCGTCAGCATCAGCAGTCCGACGCCCAGGCCGCCGAGCGTCGCCTGGCCTTCGGCGCCGATGTTGAAGTGACCGCAGTGGAACGCCACGGCCACGGCAAGTCCGGTGAGGATGAAATTGGTCGTGTAGTAGAGCGTGTAGCTCCACGCCAGCGCGCTGCCGAAGGCGCCGTCGACCAGCAGCCGCACGGCGGCGAGGGGGTTCTGGCCGATGGCCCAGACGACGAGTCCCGCGGCGCTGAGCGCGAGCGCGACGTTGAGCACCGGCAGCAGTGCCACGTCGATCCAGCGCGGCAGGGCCGCCGGGACGTCCCTCATGCCGCCTGTCCCATCAGGCAGCCGAGCTGCCGCTCGTCGGTCTGGTCCCGCGCCAGCGTGCCGGTGATGCGCCCGCCGCTCATCACGACGATGCGGTCGGCGAGGGCGAGGATCTCGTCGAGCTCGGTGGACACGAGCAGCACGGCGCAGCCCGCATCGCGCAGAGCGACGATCCGGCGATGGATGAACTCGATCGCCCCGATGTCGACCCCGCGTGTCGGCTGCCCGACCAGCAGCACGCGCGGCGCACGGCGGAACTCGCGGGCGAGGATCAGCTTCTGCTGGTTGCCGCCGGAGAACTTGGACGACAGCAGCGACTCGTCGCGCGGCCGCACGTCGAACGCTTCCATCATCTCGCGGCACTGCCGGCGCGCGGGCGCGCGCAGCAGCCAGGGACCGCGGCGCACCGCCGGCTCGTCCTCGTAGCCGAGCAGCGCCGATTCCCAGGCCGCGAATCCGAGCACCAGGCCCAGGCGGTGGCGATCCTCCGGCACGTGGGCGACGCCCAGCGCACGCAGCCTGCGCGGATCGACCGGATGGCGCGCGTCGATGCGGCAGGTGCCGCCGTCGGCCAGCGCGAGATGGACCGATCCCTGCTGCGGGGGCTCCAGGCCGGACAGCACGGCGAGCAATTCGCTCTGGCCGTTGCCCGCCACGCCCGCCACGCCGACGATCTCGCCGGAATGCAGCTGCAGCGAGATGTCGTGCAGGCGCGCCCAACCCTGCGCGTCGTGCCAGCCGATCTCGCGCGCCTCGAGCCGGATGTCGCCGCGGTGGCGCGCGAGCGGGGCGGTTTCGAGCTGCACCTTGCGTCCGACCATCAGCTCGGCGAGCTCGACCTCGCTGGTCGCGGCGGTGTCGCGATCGGCGACGACGCGTCCGGCGCGCATCACGGTCACGCGGTCGGTGATGGCGAGGATCTCCTTCAGCTTGTGAGTGATGAGCAGCACCGTGACGCCGCGTGCCTTCAGCGATGACAGCACGCGGAACAGCGCCTCGGTCTCCTGCGGCGTCAGCACGCCGGTGGGCTCGTCGAGGATGAGGATGCGTGCTCCGCGAAACAGCGCCTTCAGGATCTCGACCCGCTGCAGCACGCCGACCGGCAGGTCGCGCACGCGGGCATCGGGGTCGACCGCCAGGCCGAATTCGTCGGCCAGCCGCGCCAGCTCGCTCCGCGCCTGGGCGAGGCTGCGAGACAGCAGCATGCCTTGCTCGGCGCCCAGCACCACGTTCTCCAGGACGGTGAAGCGTTCGACCAGCATGAAGTGCTGGTGCACCATGCCGACTCCGTGCGCGATGGCGTCGTGCGTGCCGCCGAGCTGCAGCTCGCGCCCCTCGAGGCGGATCGTGCCTTCGTCGGCCGGGTAGAAGCCGTAGAGCACGCTCATCAGCGTCGACTTGCCGGCGCCGTTCTCCCCCACGATGCCGTGCACGCTGCCGCGCCGCACGCGCAAGGTCACGTCGTCGTTGGCATGCACCGCGCCGAAGCGCTTGTGGATGCCCAGCAGCTCGACGGCGAAGTCGGCGTTCAAGCGGGGGTCAGTACTTGCAGCCGGCTTCGGGTGTGTAGGTCGCCACCTTCACCTTGCCGGACACGATGTCCGATTCCACCGCCGCCAGCTTCTTCTTCGTGTCCTCGCTCACCAGCCTGGCGTTGTGCTGGTCCATCGCGAGGCCGACGCCTTGCTCCTTCAGGCCGAGCACGACGGTGCCGGGCTTCCAGCTGCCGTTCTTCGCCGACAGCGCGATGCCGTGGATCGCGTTGTCGACGCGCTTGAGCATGGACGTGAGCATGGTGCCCGGCTGCAGGTGGTTCTGGTTGCTGTCGACGCCGATGGCCAGCTTGCCCTGGTCCTTGGCAGCCTGGTACACGCCGGTACCGGTGCCGCCGGCCGCGGCGAACACCACGTCGACGCCGCGCGAGAACTGCGCCTTCGCGAGCTCGCCGCCGCGGGTCGGGTCGCTCCACGCGCTCGGCGTGGTGCCGGTCATGTTGGCCACGACCTCGACCTTGGGATTGGCCTGCTTCGCGCCGTGCTCGTAGCCGCACTGGAAGCGGCGGATCAGCGGCACGTCCATGCCGCCGATGAAGCCCACCTTGCCGCTCTTGCTGGTCGTGGCGGCGAGCCAGCCGGCGAGGAAGGAGCCTTCCTGGTCCTTGAACAGCACCGACTGCACGTTCGGCAGCTTGACCTCGGAATCGATGATCGCGAAGTGCGCGTTCGGAAATTCCTTGGCGACCTTCTCGAGCGCCGAGGCATGGCCGAAGCCGACCGCGATGATGGGATCGGCACCTTTCTGCGCCATCCGGCGCAGGGCCTGCTCGCGCTGCGTGTCGTTGGAAATCTCGAAGTCCAGGTAGGCGGTGCCGGTCTCCTTCTTGAAGCGCTCGATGCCGTTGTAGGCCGCTTCGTTGAAGGACTTGTCGAACTTGCCCCCGGCGTCGTAGACGACGGCGGGCTGCCGGGTCTGGGCATGGGCGGATGCGGCCAGCGCGGCAGCGATGACGACAGCGGCGGCTCTGATGCTCATGGTGTGTCTCCCTGCGTGGCAGTGCGGCGGATTCTCGCAAGAAGCATGCGCGCGGCGATGCTCGGGAAGACCCGTTGTGGCCCCTACGGATCGAACCGGAATGCACCCGGCAGCAACGCGCCGGCGGTCGTCACCTGGCGTGCACCGTGCAGATTCGCCAGCACCACTGCCAGCGCCTCGCCGCCCAGCTCGAGCATCACCTGCCGGCATGCGCCACACGGCGAGATGGGCTGCGCCGTGTCGCCGATCACCGCGATGCGGTCCAGCGCGCCGGCCGGAACGCCCGCGGCGATGGCGCTGAACAGCGCCGTCCGCTCGGCGCAATTGCACAGCCCGTACGAGGCGTTCTCGACGTTGCAGCCGGTGAACAGGCGGCCGTCTCGCGCACGCACCGCGGCGCCGACGCGAAAGCCGGAATAGGGCGCATAGGCGGCTTCGCGGGCCTGCGCCGCCAGCGCGATCAGTTCGTCGTCGCTCATCCCTGCTCCCGAACGATGCGGCCCGCGATCAGCGGGCCGGGCGATGCCGCCGTGTCCGACACCGCATAGGCCGCTTGCACCGTCGCGACCGCTGCGTTCGCCGCGGCGGCCGTTGCGGCATGGACCAGCGCCAACGGCTGCCCCGGCTCGACGCGCATGCCGAGCGGCGCCAGGCCGGCGAGCCCCACGGCAGGATCGATGCGGTCCTCGGCACGCCGGCGGCCGCCGCCGAGCTCGACGACGGCGAGTCCCAGGGCCCGCGTGTCGATGGCCGCGACGACACCGCCCGCAGCAGCGGCCACCTCGCGCACCACCGGCGCAGCGGGCAGCAGCTGGTCCGCACGCTCCAGCAGATCGGTGGGACCGCCCAGGCCCGACACCATGCGGGCGAAGCGCTCGGCCGCGGCGCCGCTGTCCAGCGCGCGCGCCAGGCGGGCGCGGGCGTCGTCGTCGTCGCGTGCCAGCCGGGCTTGGCGCAGCAGCGTGATGCCGAAGGCACGCACCACCTCGTCCAGCCGCGCCGATCGCTCGTCGCCTCGCAGATGGCGGATCGCGACATGCACTTCGAGCGCATTGCCCGCGGCCGGTGCGAGCGGCTCGTTCATGTCGGTGAGCAGCGCTTCGGTGGGCAGGCCCGCGCCGCAGCCGGTCTCGACCAGGCTGCGGGCCAGCGCCCGTGCGCTCGCCAGGTCGCGCATGAAGGCGCCGTTGCCGAACTTCACGTCCAGCGCCAGCGCCTGCAGGCCGGCGGCGAGCTTCTTCGAGAGGATGGAAGCGGTGATCAGCGGGATCGACTCGACCGTCGCCGTCAGATCGCGCACCGCGTAGAGGCGCCGATCGGCGGGTGCGAGCGCCGGCCCGGCGCCGACGATGGCGACGCCTGCTTCGCGCACGACGCGGCGGAAGACGTCCAGCGGCACGTCGACGGCGTAGCCCGGGATCGCCTCCAGCTTGTCCAGCGTGCCGCCGGTGTGGCCGAGTCCGCGCCCCGAGACCATCGGCACGTGGCAGCCGCAGGCGGCGAGCAGCGGTGCGAGGACCAGCGAGACGGTGTCGCCGATGCCGCCGGTGGAGTGCTTGTCGACCACCGGGCCGTGCAGGTCGGCCTCGCGCCAGTCGAGCACCGCGCCGCTGTCGCGCATGGCCAGCGTGAGGGCCACGGCTTCCGGCGTGGCCATGCCGCGCCAGCAGGTGGCCATGGCGAACGCGGCGATCTGCGCGTCACTCACGTCGCCGCGGGCGATGCCCTCGACGAAGGCGCGGATCTCGGTATCGGCCAGCCTGAGACCGTCGCGCTTGCGGCGGATGGTCTCCTGCGCCAGCGTCATCAATAGGTGCCTTGGGCCACGCCGGCGCTGCGGCCTTCCAGAGTGGCGAGCAGCACCGGCAGCAGACCCGACGCCCCGAAGCGCAGCGTCCGGGGCGACAGCCGCTCGGCGCCGTAGGCCTGCGCGGCGAGCGCGATGTAACGCTTGGCGTCGTTCAGCGTGGCGACCCCGCCGGCCACCTTGAGCCCGGCATGCCCGCCGTGCTCGAGGATCACCTCGAGCATCAGCGCCGCGGCCTCGGGCGTGGCGTTGACCGACACCTTGCCGGTGGAGGTCTTGAGGAAATCGGCGCCGGCCGCCAGGGCAATCTGGCTCGCTTCGCGGATCCAGCGCGCGGTGCGCAGCTCGCCCGTCTCGAGGATGACCTTGAGCGGCACGTCGGCGCAGGCCTCCTTGCAGCGGCTGACCAGCTCCTGGCCGGCGCGCCGGTGACCGGCGAGCAGGGCACGCCAGGGAAACACCAGGTCGATCTCCTGCGCGCCGTTGGCCAGCGCCGCGCGGGTGTCCTGCAGCACCTGCTCGGGCGCCGATTCGCCGCGCGGGAAATTGGCCACGGTGGCCACGCGCACGCCCTCGAGCTGCTGCTCGGCAAGTGCGCGCACCGCCGCCGGCACCAGTTGCGGCAGCACGCACAGGGCAGCCGGCGCGCCCTGCGGCGTGTTGGCGCTGCGCGCCAGCGCGTCGATCGACGCGGCGGTGTCCTCGTCCTTCAGCGAGGTGAGGTCGAGGCAGCGCAGCGCGAGTCGGGCGGCTTGCAGGTCGTTCATGGGCCCCAGCATGCCGCGGAACATTGCTGCATTGCAATGAAGGCGACGCAACGATATGCAACGCGCCCGATTTCCCTGGACCGCGGCGGGCGATGTCTTCAAAGCGCCAGCGCCGCCAGCACCTCGTAGCAGGCCCCCATCGTGTGATAGTCGGTCTTTCCCGCCGGGCTCTTCTCGTCGCTGTACTTGCGGTTGTCCGGCGTCAGGATGCGGTACCACGCTCCGTGCCGGTGGTCGACGAAGTGGCGCCAGCTGTAGTCCCACAAGCGGTCGTACCAGTCCCAGTAGCCGCCTTCCCCGGTGCGCACGGCGAGCAGCGCCGCCGCCGCCAGGCTCTCGGCCTGGACCCAGAAGTACTTGTCGCCGTCGCAGACGGCAAAGCGCCCCGGATGCGCATCGTCGGACGCGAAGCCGTAGACCAGCCCGCCGTGGGTGTTGTCCCAGGCGTGCTCGGTGGCCGCGGCGAAGAGCTCCTGGGCGCGCGGCAGCAGCCAGCGGGCGCCGCGCTGGCGCTCCAGGATCAGCAGCAGCTTGGCCCACTCGGTGAGATGTCCCGGCTGGTAGCCCCAGGGGCGGAAGATGTTGCTCCTGTCGTGGCGGTTGTAGTCCCAGTCGGGCGTCCAGTCGCTGCGATAGTGCTCCCAGATCAGGCCCCCGGCGCGCGCGGCCAGCTGGCGGGTGACCGCGTCGGCGATCGCCTCGGCGCGGTCGAGATAGCGCCGGTCGGACGTCGCCTCGAACGCCGCCAGCATCGCCTCGCAGGTGTGCATGTTGGCGTTCTGGCCGCGGTAGCTGCCGACGTTCCAGGCCGCATCGGCCTCGTCGGCATAGAGCGAGGGCACCGGCTCCCAGAAATGGCGCTCCATCAGCTCGAAGGTCTCGCTGATCCCCACCCGAGCCTCGGTGATGCCGGCCAGCGCGGCATGCGCATGCGCGAGCAGCACGAAGGCCAGGCCGTAGCAATGGTTGGTGTTGTCCAGGACTTCCTTGCGGCCGCCGCACCAGCGCAGCTGCCAGGCATAGCCACCCGTCGCCGCGTCGCGGTGCACGTCGCGCAGGAAGCGCAGGCCGTGGCGCGCGGCATTGCGCCAGTGCACGTTGCCGAAGCGGCGCGCCGCCATGGCGTAGTTGAAGACGAAGCGCGTGCTGCTGACCAGGTGGCGGATCTGGCGATCGTAGACGTCGCCGTCGTCCTTGAAGAAGTGAAAGAAGCCGCCGCTGGGGTCCAGCGCGCGCCCCTCGTAGAACGACATCGTGTGCAGGATGTGCCTGCGCAGGAAGTCGGGGGAGCGGAAATCGACGGCGGCGCTGCTCATGGCGAACCGCTCCCTGTCCCGCTTGCGGGAGAGGGTCGCGGGGAGGGCGCGAAGCGGCCCGGCATGCTCATGCGACGCGCTTCTCGCTGCGGGCGTCAAACAGATGCGCGTCGGCCGGCGACCAGTGCAGGAACACCGACTCGCCGACACGCTGCTCCACCTTTCCCGGCACGCGCGCGGTCACGGTGCCGACCGGGGTGTCGACCAGCGCGTAGGTCTCGGGACCGGTGGGCTCCAGCATGCTCACCGTGCCGGGCAGGCCCTGCGACGCGAACGCGAGGCTCTCCGGGCGCAGCCCGTACGTGATCTCCGGCGCATTCGCCGCCTGCAGTGCGCGGCGCTGCTCGGGCGTCAGCGAAAGTTCGATGCCGTTGGCATGCAGGCCGTCGGCGTTGCGGCGCCCGCCGAGCATGTTCATCGCCGGCGAGCCGATGAATTCGGCGACGAAGCGGGTGGCCGGGCGGCTGTAGATGTCGTCGGGTGTTCCGAACTGCTGCACCACGCCGTCGCGCATCACGGCGATTCGGTCGCCCAGGGTCATCGCCTCGACCTGGTCGTGCGTGACGTACACGGTGGTCGTCTTGGTGCGCTGGTGCAGCAGCTTGATCTCGGCGCGCATCTCCACGCGCAGCTTGGCGTCCAGGTTGGACAGCGGCTCATCGAACAGGAACAGCTTGGGATTGCGGGCGAGCGCACGGCCCATCGCCACGCGCTGGCGCTGGCCGCCCGAGAGCTGGCCCGGCTTGCGGTCGAGCAGGTGCTCGATCTGCAGCATCTTCGCGACCCGCTTGACCGCCTCGTCGCGCTGCGCCTTGGGCACGTTGCGCATCTCGAGTCCGAAGCTGATGTTCTGCGCGACGTTCATGTTGGGATACAGCGCATAGCTCTGGAACACCATCGCGATGTCACGGTCGCGCGGCAGCGCGTAGGTGACGTCGCGCTCGGCGATGTGGATGCTGCCGGCGGTCGGCGTGTCCAGGCCGGCGACCATGTTGAGCAGCGTGCTCTTGCCGCAGCCGGAAGGGCCCACGAGGATCAGGAACTCGCCGGCCTCGACCTCGATGTCGATGCCCTTGAGGATGTCGGTCGAGCCGAAGCTCTTCCTGACGTTGCGGATGGACAGTGCGCCCATGGTTCACCCCTTCACCGCGCCGGCCGTCAGCCCGCGCACGAAATACTTGCCTGCGACGATGTACACGACCAGCGTCGGCAGTGCCGCGATCATCGCCGCGGCCATGTCGACGTTGTATTCCTTGACCGCGCTCGATGTGTTGGCCAGGTTGTTGAGGCCCACCGTGATCGGCTTGGACGCGCCGCCCGAGAACACCACGCCGAACAGGAAGTCGTTCCAGATGTTGGTGAACTGCCAGATCAGCGTGACGACGAGGATGGGCGCCGACAGCGGCAGCACGATGCGCCAGAAGATGCGCCAGAAGCCGGCGCCATCGAGCATGGCCGCCTTGATCAGCTCGTCGGGCAGGCCGACGTAGTAGTTGCGGAAGAACAGGGTGGTCGATGGCAGGCCGGCGAGGATGTGCACCAGCACCAGGCCCCAGATCGAGCTGGCAATGCCCAGCCAGCCGAGGATCTGCGACATCGGCAGCAGCACGACCTGGAACGGCATGAACATGCCGAACAACATCAGCGCGAAGATCAGCTCGCTGCCCTTGAAGCGCCACTTGCTGAGCACGTAGCCGTTGACCGCGCCCAGCGTGGTCGAGACCAGCACCGCGGGGATCACCATCAGCACCGAGTTGATGAAGAAGGGCTTGAGGCCGCCGCAGTCCACGCCGGTGCATGCGCTGGACCAGGCCTTGGCCCAGGCCTCGAATCCCGGCGATGCCGGCAGCGACAGCAGGTTGCCTTCACGGATCTGCGCCATGTCCTTCAGCGAGGTGGTCAGCATCACGTACATCGGCGTGAGGAAGACCAGCGCGAAGAGCAGCAGCAGGGCATACAGGGCGATGCGGTGCCACATCAGCCGCCGGGGCGAGGCGGCGGCGTTGGTGTCGGCGCGGCGCACGCCGGCAGGTTGCGCGAGGCTCATCGCTTGGCCCTCAGCTCGGAGTACAGGTAAGGCACGACGATGGCCGCGACGGTCGCCAGCATGACGGTCGCCGAGGCCGCGCCCAGGCCGATCTGGCCGCGCGTAAAAGCCATGGTGTACATGTAGGTGGCCGGCAGGTCGGTCGCGAAGCCCGGGCCGCCGGCGGTGAGGGCCATCACGAGGTCGAAGCTCTTGATCGCGAGGTGGCTCAGCACCATCAGCGTGCTGAAGAACACGGGCCGCAGGCTCGGGATGATGATGCGCCAGTAGATGCGCGGCAGGCTCGCGCCGTCGATCTGCGCGGCCTTCAGGATGGAGTCGTCGATGCCGCGCAGGCCGGCGAGGAACAGCGCCATCACGAAGCCGGCGCTCTGCCATACGCCGGCGATGACGACGGTGTAGATGGCACGATCGGGATTGATGAGCCAGTCGAACTGGAAGTCGGCGAAGCCCAGGCCCTGCACCAGCTTCTCGATGCCCAGGCCCGGGTTGAGGATCCACTTCCAGGCGGTGCCGGTGACGATCATGCTGAGCGCCATCGGGTACAGGTAGATGGTACGCAGCGCGCCTTCGGCGCGGATCTTCTGGTCGAGCAGGATGGCCAGCAGCAGGCCGATCGCCATGCCGAAGAACAGGAACAGCCCGCCGAAGATGCCGAGGTTGGTCAGCGCCACCCACCAGCGCTCGCTGTCGAACAGCCGCCCGTACTGCTCGACGCCGACGAACTCGTAGTTCGGCAGCAGGCGCGAAGCCGACAGCGAGAGGTAGCCGTTCCACGCCATCAGGCCGTAGATGAAGGCCATCGCGAGCACGAATGACGGCGCGATGACCAGCTTGGGCATCCACTGGCTGAGGCGGGCGGCGGGAGAGAGGGTGGGGGTCATGGTGTTGCTCCCTCTCCCGCCGGGCGGGAGAGGGCTGGGTGAGGGGTAAGCGGAGGCAACTCCCTCACCCCAACCTTCTCCCGCACGCGGGAGAGGGGGAAGGTCTCGTGACTCAGGTCCCCGACTTCGTCTTCGCCGCCGACACCAGCTTGTCCATGGTCGCCGCGGGCGTCGCCTTGTCGTCGTTCCAGAACTGCGACACCACGTCCTTGATGGCGCCTTCGGCGGCCGACGGGATCGCCATGCCGTGCGCGGCGGAGGGCACCAGCGCGCCGGCCTTCGAGGTCGCGACGAAGTCGGCGGCCGAGGTCTTGGCGCACTCGTCGAACTTGTCGAGGTTCATGTTCAGGCGCACCGGGATCGAGCCTTTGTTGAGGTTGAACACCTCCTGGAACTCGGGCGACATGATGGCCGCGGCGAGGTCCTGCTGCGCCTTCTGGTTGCCGGCGTCCTTCAGCTTGAACAGCGCGAAGCTGTCGACGTTGTAGGTGTAGGCCTTGGCGGTGCCCGGCGCGGCCACGCAGCCGAAGTCCTTGCCCGGCGTCTTGCCGGCGGCGAGGAACTCGCCCTTGGCCCAGTCGCCCATGAACTGCATGCCGGCCTCGCCCTTGATGACCATCGCGGTGGCCAGGTTCCAGTCGCGGCCCGGCGCGTTCTTGTCGGTGTAGCCCTTGATGCGCTTGAAGGTGGTCAGCACCTTCTCCATCGTCGGGCTCTTCAGCGAGCCCGGATCGAGCTGCACGATCGCCTTCTTGTAGAAGTCGACGCCGCCGACGCCCAGCGCGACGGTCTCGAAGGTGGTGAAGTCCTGCCAGTTCTGGCCGCCGTGCGCCACCGGCGTGATGCCGGCCTTCTTCAGCGCCTCGGCCGCGGTGAAGAACTCGTCCCAGGTGGTCGGCACCTTCGCGCCGGCCTTCTTGAAGGCTTCCGGATTGGTCCACAGCCAATTCACGCGGTGCACGTTCACCGGCGCGGCGACGTAGTGGCCCTTGTACTTCAGGCCGTCGGCGATCGCCTTGGGCAGCAGCTCGTCCCACTTGTTCGCCTTGGCCACATCGTCCATGTTGGCCAGCACGTCTTCGCGCGCCCACTCCTGGATGGACGGGCCCTTGATCTGCGCCGCCGCCGGGGCGTTGCCCGAGACCACGCGCGACTTCAGCACGGTCATGGCTGCATCGCCGGCCCCGCCCGCGACCGCAAAGTCCTTCCAGGTGTGGCCCTTCTTCTGCATCGACGCCTTCAGCTCCGCAACGGCCTTGGCCTCGCCGCCCGACGTCCACCAGTGCAACACCTCGACTTCGCCGGCCTGGGCCAGCGTGGCGCTCAGCAGGCCGGCGGCGGCCAGGGCGATCGAAATACGGGTCGTAGCCATAGATGTCTCCTGTTCAAGAATTGTTCAGCTTGTTGAATCAAGCGAGCCGAACTTTAATGTCTTGTTAACGCGTCGACAAGGCGGAGCAGCCTCGGGACTTTCCCTGAACAGCGCACCGGAGACTCAGCCGCGTGGGAGCCGTATCACCGCGCGCAGCCCCTGAGGATGCGCCGATTCGAGCACCACGGTGCCGTTGTGGCGAGTAACGATTTCTTTCGCAATGGCGAGGCCCAGCCCGCAGCCGGTGCCGTCGTACGTCGCACGCACGAAGCGCTGGAAGACACGCTCGCGATCCGCTTCGGGAAGACCGGGGCCGTTGTCTTCCACCGCGATGACGACCTGGCTCCCGGTGGTCTCGACGCTCACCGTGACGACCTTGCCGCGGCCCGCGTAGCGGATCGCGTTGTCGACCAGGTTGGTCAGCGCCTCGCGCATCAGCAACGGGTGGCCGACCACGCACACCGGCGCATTGCCTGGGTCGCAGCCATCGCCTTCGAAGCCGAGATCGACGCCCGCGGCCAGCGCCCGCGGCACCAGCTCGGCCGACAGGTCCGCGGCCAGCTTGCGGATGTCGAAGCGCGTCTTGGCGTGCTGGTCGGCGGACTCCGGCTCGGCGCGCGCCAGCGTGAGCAGCTGGTTCACGAGGCGGGCGCTGCGCACCGCGCTTTCGTTGACCCGCTGCAGGCGCTCCTTGAGTGCCGGGTCCTGCGTCTCGTGAAGCGCCAGCTCGGTCTGGCTCTTCAGGCCCGCCAGCGGCGTGCGCAGCTGGTGGGCCGCGTCGCTGATGAAGCGCTTCTGCGCGTTCACGCTCTCGCGCACTTCGGCCAGCAGCGTGTTGATCGCCTTGGCCAATGCACGCACCTCCAGCGGCGCCGCATCGAGCTCGATCGGCGCGAGGTCGTTCGGCGCGCGGTCTTCCACCAGCGCGCGCATGCGCCACAGCGGCGCGAGCCCGGTGCGGATGCCGGCCCAGACGATCATCGACATCAGCGCGATCAGCGCCGACAGCGGCAGCGCGGTGTCGACGAGGATCTGCCCGGCAAGCTGCTCCCGGCTGGCCCGGCTGCGCGCGATCTGCACCAGCATGCGCTGCTTGGCGTCGTCGCCGTAGGCCAGGTACAGGGCGGCCACGCGCACCGCCACCGCCGGGCCGTCGCCGCCGATGCGGCCATCGTAGAAGTAGGGCTCCTCGAGCCGCGGCTGGTCGATGGGCGGGGGCGGCGGCAGCTGCTTGTTGCCCAGGATGAACTGGCCCGGCGGCGTGCTCACCATGTAGTACACGCGGTCGTCCGGATCGGCTTCGATGATGTCCTGCGCAGCCTTCGGGAAGTCGATGAACAGGCCGTTGCCGATGGGCTTCACCTGGCGCGCGAGGGCGCGGGTGGCCGTGGTGAGGCTCGCGTCGATGGCCTTGTTGGCGTAGCGCTCGGCCAGGTTGTAGGTGACCCACGCCGCCGCCAGCCACAGCACGAGCTGCGGCAGCAGCAGCCACATCAGCAGGTGCCGCTGCAGCGAGCGGGTGCCCGGCGTCACGCCGGGGACCCGGCGCAGCAGGTGCTTGAACGGCGACAGCAGCGTGCGCTTCGTCGTCGCTGCAGGCGCGCTGTTCACGTGCTTCCTTCGGCCTCGAGCAGGTAGCCGAGCCCGCGCACCGTGCGGATCGCCAGCCCGGAGCTCTCCAGCTTGCGACGCAGGCGATGGATGTACACCTCGATCGAGCCCGGGTTCGATTCGCTGCGCTCGACCGCCCAGGTGTCGGCGATCTGGTCCTTGGTGACCACCTTGTCGCGCTGCGTGAGCAGCAGGTCGAACAGCATCCACTCGCGCGGGGACAGCTCCAGCGCCTCGCCGTTCACCGAGGCGCGGCGCGCGTCGCGGTCGAAGGTGAGGCGGCCCATCTGCTGCACCGGACCGGCACCCGAGCGGGTGCGCCGCAGCAGCGCGCGGATGCGCGCCTCGAGCTCCGGGAAGTCGAACGGCTTGGTGAGGTAGTCGTCGGCGCCGGCATTGAGGCCGGCGACGCGGTCGTCGAGGCCGTCGAGGGCGGTCAGCACCAGCATCGGCAGCGTCGGGCGCGCCGCCCGCACCCGCTTGAGCACCGTGAGGCCGTCGACGAGCGGCAGCCCGAGGTCGAGCACGCCGATGTCGAACGGGTGCTTCAGCAGCAGGTATTCGGCGACCGCGCCGTTGCCGGCCACCTCGACCTCGAAGCCGGCCTTGCGCAGATTGGCGCCGAGCGCGTCGGCCAGGATGACGTCGTCTTCCGCCAGGAGCAGTTTCATGCTCCCAGCTTAATGGCTGAACGAGGGCTTTAAGGTAGATGAAACCCCGGTGTGCCGGGGTTTCGCTTTGCCGTGCCCCCGACAGGCCTCAGAACCACATCTCGACCTGCGCGCCGTAGCTGGTGCCGCGGGTCTTGCCGTCGCCGATGCCGGTCACGCCGCCGGGACCGGCCGCGGCGTTGGCCGCGTCGTTCCACTTGGCCGTGGTCACGTACAGGCGCAGCTCGGGCCGGTTCCAGAATCCCGGCCCGGTCGACAGCGCCGGGCCGAAGGTCAGCTTGGCCAGCTTCTGCGTCGCGCCGTTGTCGGGCTTCTTCTGCGAGTAGCCCGCCTCGAGCAGCAGCTTCAGGTGCTTGCTCATCGCGTACGACATGCGCCCGCCCACCGTGGACGAGTCGGTCTTCAGCCCCGTGGCGCCGTCCTTGTCGGTCTGCCACAGCGCCTGCGCCTGCCCGCCCAGCGCGCCGACCTGCCAGGTCAGGCTCTCGACGATGCGAAACGCGCGCGTGCCCGACGCTGCGCCCAGGTCGCTGCCGAAGTTCGCGTCCAGCCCCGCCGAGCCGCTGGCCACCTGCAGCCACAGCGTGTTGGCCCCACCCAGCCCCAGCACGTTGTCCTGCTCGTGCTGCAGGCTCAGGCCCGCCCCGCTCTTGCCGCCGGTGAAGTCCCCGTGCGTGAGCGTGCCCGTCACGCGCAGCTTGCCCCCCGGGTTCACCGCGATGTCCTTCAGGTCCGCATTCAGCCGCGAGCCCGGATGCGTCGCGTCCCCGTCGGTGCGGAAGTACGCCAGGTTGAGCTTGCCCGGCCCCACCGCAATGCCGTCCACGCCCGCGCCCACGCCGGACATGTTCACGTAGAAGGTGTCCACGATGTGCACGTCGGCGCGCCCGTAGAAGCGCTTGCCGATCCAGAAGGTGCTGTCCGGGGCGATGTCGAAGCCCTTGCCTTCGACGAACATCTGGTTGATGCCCACCTTGGAGTCGCCCGTGTCGGTGCCCGGGTTGTGCAGGTTCGTCATCAGCGAGGCCTTGTAGTCCACGCCGTCCTTCTGGAAGCCCTGGCTGAGGATGAACTCGCCGTAGATGTCGCACTCGTTGCCCAGCCGGTACTTCAGCCCAGGCCCGCTCAGCCCGTAGCAGGCGCGCGCGGCATCCTTCTTCGTCGCGCCCGGGCCCGCGCGCAGGTAGCCGCCCCAGTCGACGGCGGATGCGGGGGTGCAGAGCGTCGCGGCGGCGGACGCCAGCGTGGCGAGCGTGAGAGTGGCACGGGTGTGTCGGCGCATGGTGAGTCTCCAGTGGTGGTTCGAATGCCTGGAGCCATCCGCTCCTGGCGGCGCGGATTATTAAGCTGGCGTTAATGAAACGCTCATAGCGTTAACACTATGGTCACGCGTTTAATGCGTCTTTAATCTCGCCGGCAACCTCGACAGAAGGGACGACATGGAGACAAGACGCCGGCGCCGTGCTGTGCGGTTGCTGACGGCGGCTGCTCTGCTCTGGGCCGCTTCGTTCGCCGCGCACGCCGGCGAGGTCGAGGTGCTGCATTGGTGGACCAGCGGCAGCGAAAGCCGCTCGGTGCTCGAGCTCAAGCGGCTGCTGGCCACGCAGGGCCATACCTGGCGCGACTTCGCCGTCGTCGGCGGCGGCGGCGACAGCGCGATGGCCGTGCTGCGCTCGCGCGTGCTCGCCGGCAACCCGCCTTCCGCCGCGCAGATCAAGGGACCGGCGATCCAGGAGTGGGGGCGCCTGAACGTGCTGGCCGACCTGGACGATGTCGCGGCGGCGCAGAAGTGGGATGCGCGGCTGCCCGCCGTGGTCGCCAGCGTGATGAAGGTCCACGGGCGCTACGTCGCGGTACCGGTCAACGTGCACCGCGTGAACTGGCTGTGGATCAATCGCGAGGCCCTGCGCCGCACCGGTGCCCGCGCACCGACCACATGGGAAGAGTTCTTCGCGCTGGCCGACAAGATGCGCCACGCCGGCATCGTGCCGGTCGCGCACGGCGGGCAATCGTGGCAGGAGTTCACCACCTTCGAGTCGGTGGTGCTGGGCGTCGGCGGCGCCGACTTCTACCGCCGCGCCTTCGTCGACCTCGATCCGGCGGCGCTGCGCAGCGAGACGATGACCCGCTCGCTGCAGACCTTCCGGCGCATCAAGGACTACACCGATCCGCGCGCGCCGGGCCGCGACTGGAACGTCGCGACCGCGATGGTCATCAAGGGCGAGGCCGGCATGCAGTTCATGGGCGACTGGGCCAAGGGCGAGTTCCTCGCCGCCGGCCAGCAGCCGGGGCGCGACTTCATCTGCGTGTCCTCCCCGGGCACCTCGCGCGCCTTCATCTTCAACGTCGACAGCTTCGCGATGTTCCGCTTGAAGGACCCGGCGGCCACGCGTGCGCAGAAGGCGCTCGCGCTGACCATCATGCAGCCCGAGTTCCAGGAGTCCTTCAACCTCAGCAAGGGCTCCATCCCGGTCGGCAGCGGCGTGCGCCTGGACCGCTTCGATCTGTGCGCGCAGGAGTCGAGCGCGTACTTCACCGCCACCGCGATGGTGAACACGCTGGTTCCCAGCATCGCGCACCTGATGGCGCAGCCGGCGCCCATCGAGCACGCGATGCGCGAGGTCGTGGCGGCCTACTGGAACAACGACCGCATGACGCCGGACGAGGCGATGACGCGGCTGGTGAAGGTGTCGCGGCCCCGGCCCTGACTTAGCGGCGCATTCGGTTGGCGATCTGCCCCAGCGCGATCGCCAGCGCGGCGCCGCCCAGTCCCTTCACCAGGTCAGGGTGCTGCGCATAGAAGCCGCCGACGCGCTCCATGACGGACGGATCGTGCTTCTGCGCTTCCTCGGCGATCTCGCGCACCTGCTCCGGCGTGACCTGCTCGGCATCGACCGGCGACAGCGGTGGCGGCGTCCCCGGTGCCGCGGCCCCCGGCTGGGCCGTCTGGCCGAAGCGGCCGAGCGCACCGCCCGCGATCTTGGCCAGCACGGCCGGTCCCACGGCGCGGATCAGCTGGTTCAGCAGGCCGGCGCGCAGCTGCGGGTTGGAGTTGCCGAAGAGCTGGCTCACCATGCTGGAAAAAGGCGGTGTCCGATCGGAACGAAACGCCTGCGCGAGGCCGTCGCCGAGCACGTCGGCCGGCACCTGCGGCACGACCTCGTCGAAGTCGTTCTCGGTGGAAGTGGGGCGGGCGGCGTAGGGCTGAAGAATGTCCATCAAGGCCATGCGAGTCTCCTGGTGAAGGTGCCTGAAGACGGGCAATGGGCGTGCCGGCGCGACTGTCGCGGATGTCGCTGTGCTGCATCGCAGCTACGTGAAGAAGAGCTCCAGGCGTTCGCGCAAGATGCTGGCGTCGGACATTGCGATCCCGAATTCGCGCTCCAGCACCTCGGCGATCTCGTCGGGGCTCTGAAGCGTGCGCCGCTCGGTGTCGCCGTGCAGGGCGTGCACGGCGAAATCACGGTCCATCAGGGCCAGGCGTCTGCCCGGCAGTGCACGTGCGGCCATCAGGTGGTGCACGAAGTGCGACGCCGGATTCGCGGCCACATACCAGTTCGCCACCTCGTAGTCGATCGCGTGCTGCAGCTCCAGGTCGAAGCGGTACAGCGAGCTCCATTCGCCGCGCACCAGCGCCTGCATGCGCCAGACGCCCTCGTGCTCGACGAGGCGAAAGCGCTCGTGCGGCGTGGGCTGCGGCACGTCGGCTTTCAGCTCGAGCGCGCCGGTCAGCGTGAGGCCGCCGAAGCCGACGTCGGCGATGAATGGACCCTCGGGCAGATCGACCCGGAGCAGCATGTGGCTGCGCGGGGTGATGGCGTCTTCGGGCCGTCCCCACAGCACGCGCGCCGCCAACGTCGTCACCGCGAACCCCATGTCTCGCAGGACCCCGGCGAACAGCGTGTTGTGCTCGAAGCAGTAGCCGCCGCGCCGTGCCGCCACCAGCTTCGCTTGCAGCGAGACCAGGTCGAGCGGCACAGGCATGCGCAGCAGCGGGTTGAGATTCTCGAACGGGATGGCGGCGGTGTGCAGCGATGCCAGGCGCTTGAGGGTCTCGCGATCGGGGGCGTACGGCCCGGCCCAGCCGATGCGCTGCAGGTACGCGGCGAGGTCCACCGCAGGGGGTGTCGGGTTGTCCACCGGCGCAGGGTAGCGCGGCGCCGGCATGCCCGCACGCCGCGACCCCCGAGCCGCGGGGCGGGGCGTGCCCTCATCAGGCCAGGGTGTAGGCGGTCTTCACCGTCGTGTAGAACTCGACCGCGTAGCGTCCTTGCTCGCGCGGACCGTAGCTCGAGCCCTTGCGGCCGCCGAAGGGCACGTGATAGTCCACGCCGGCGGTCGGCAGGTTCACCATGACCATGCCGGCCTGGGCGTGCCGCTTGAAGTGCGTCGCGTGCTTGAGCGAGGTGGTGGCGATGCCGGCCGACAGGCCGAACGGCGTGTCGTTGGCGAGCGCAAGCGCCTCGTCGTAATCGCGCGCGCGGATCACGCTGGCCACGGGTCCGAAGATCTCTTCGCGGTTGATCTGCATCGCGGGCAGCGTCTCGGTGAACAGTGCCGGCGCCAGGAAGTGGCCCTCGGTCTCGCGCACCAGCCGCTCGCCCCCGGCGACCAGCCGCGCGCCTTCGCCGCGCCCGATGTCGACATAGCGCAGGTCCTGCTCCAGCTGCGCCAGCGACACCACCGGACCGATGTCGGTGCCGGCGGCCATTGCGTGGCCCACCTTCAGCTTGCCCATGCGCTCGGCAAGGGCGGCCACGAAGCGGTCGTGGATGCCCTGGGTGACGATCAGGCGGCTGGACGCGGTGCAGCGCTGCCCGGTCGAGAAGAACGCGCTTTGGGCGCACAGCTCGACCGCCATGCCGAGGTCGGCGTCGTCGAGCACCACCTGCGGGTTCTTGCCGCCCATCTCGAGCTGCACCTTCGCGCCACGCGCCACGCAGGCCGCCGCGACCTGCCGGCCGACGGTCTGCGATCCGGTGAAGCTGACCGCATCGATGCCGGGGTGGTCGATCAGCGCCTGGCCGACGTCGCGCCCGCTGCCCATCACGAGGTTGAACGCGCCGGCCGGCAACCCGGCACGCGAGATGATCTCGGCCAGCGCCCAGGCGCTGCCCGGCACGATGTCGGCCGGCTTGATGACGACGCAGTTGCCGTAGGCCAGCGCCGGCGCGATCTTCCAGGCGGGGATCGCGATCGGGAAGTTCCACGGGCTGATGATGCCGACCACGCCGACCGGCTCGCGCGTGATCTCGACGCCGACGTTCGATCGCACCGAAGGCAGCAGCTCGCCGCCGGTGCGCAGGCATTCGCCGGCGAAGAACTTGAAGATGTTGCCGGCGCGCGAGACCTCGCCCACCGCCTCGATGCGCGTCTTGCCCTCCTCGCGTGCGAGCAGGGCGCCGAGCTCGTCCTTGCGGGCGAGAATCTCGGTGCCGATCTTCTCCAGCGCATCGGCACGCGCCTGCACGTTGAAGCCCTGCCAGGCCGGCATCGCGGCACGCGCTGCACGCACCGCCTGGTCGACCTGCGCGGCACTGCCTTTGGCGTACTGGCCGATGGTGTCGGCCAGGTCCGACGGATTGACGTTCGGCGTGAAGCCGTTGCCGGCGACCCATTCGCCGCCGATGTAGTGAAGGTGTTCGGTCATGGTCGGCCTCGATGTGCTACTGCGGCCCGAGCTTGCGGATCAGCCTTGCCAGCTGCTCCGTCTCTTCGGCCGTCAGATCGGTCAACGGCGTGCGCACCGGCCCGCCGGGATGCCCGACGATTCGCGCGCCGGCCTTCACGATGCTGACAGCGTAGCCCGCCTTGCGGTTGCGGATGGTCAGGTACGGCAGGAAGAAGTCGTCGAGCAGGCGGCTTTGCGTGGCGCGGTCGTCGTCGGCGACCGCGCGATAGAACTCGAGCGCGGTCTTGGGCACGAAGTTGAACACCGCCGAGGAGTACACCGGCACGCCCAGCGCCTTGTAGGCCGCGGCATACACCTCCGCCGTGGGCAGGCCACCCAGGTAGGCGAAGCGCTCGCCCAGCGCCTGGCGAATGCTCACCATCAGCTCGATGTCGCCGATGCCGTCCTTGAACCCTACCAGGTTGGGGCAGCGCTCGGCCAGCATCGTCAGCGTCGCCGGCGTGAGCCGGCACACCGCGCGGTTGTAGACGATGACGCCGAACTTCACCGAGCGGCACACCGCCTCGACGTGCGCCGCGACGCCTTCGGGGCTGGCCTCGGTGAGGTAGTGGGGCAGCAGGAGGATGCCGTGGGCGCCCAGCCGCTCGGCCTCCTGCGCGCAGGCGATCGCCTGGCGCGTCGGTCCGCCGGCGCCGGCGATGATGGGCACCTTGCCGCGGCAGGTGTTCACCGCGGTGCGGATGATGTCGGCGTACTCACTGCCGGCCAGCGAGAAGAACTCGCCGGTGCCTCCAGCCGCGAACAGCGCGGTGGCGCCATACGGCGCCAGCCACTCGAGCCGGGCCGCGTACGAGCGCGCGTCGAAGTTGCCTTCGGTGTCGAAGTCGGTGATCGGGAACGAGAGCAGGCCCGACGAGATGATGTGCTTGAGATCCTGGGGTGTCATGAGGGACTCGGGTCAGTCGAGACGCACGCCCGCTTCGGCCACGACCTTGGCCCAGCGCGTGCGCTCGGTGGTGAAGAACTGCTTGAATTCGGGGGGCGTCATGGTGGCCACCTCGGCGCCCTGCGCGACCAGCCGGGCGCGGATGTCGGGCGAGCGGATGATGCGCACCAGCTCGGTATTGAGCGCCTGCACGATGTTCGCGGGCGTGCCCGCCGGCGCCAGCACCCCTTGCCAGGTGCCCGACTCGAAGCCCGGCACGCCGGTCTCGGCGATGGTCGGCAGGTTGGGCGTGAGGGCCATGCGCGTGCGCTTGGAGACGGCGATCGCCTTCAGCTTGCCCGACTGCACGTGGGGCAGTGTGGCCAGCATGCCGTTCATCAGCACCTGGGCCTGGCCGCCGACGGTGTCCCCGATGGCCTGCGCGCCGCCCTTGTACGGGATGTAGAGCCACTTGGCGCCGGTCGCCCGCTCCACGGCCACGCCGGCCAGGTGCGGCGCGCTGCCGATGGCGGTGACCGCGAAGTTGAGCTGGGTCGTCTTCGACAGCGCCACCAGCTCGGGCAGCGTGTTCGCCGGCACCGAGGGATGTACGACAAGCATGTGCGGCGAGTAGGCCAGCATGGTCACCCCGGCCAGGTCCTTGGACGGGTCGAAGGGAAGCTTCGTGTAGACCGATCCGGTGATCGCCAGCGCGCCCACGTCGCACAACAGAAGCGTGTGGCCGTCGGGCGCGGCCTTGGCCACCGCGTCGGTGCCGAGGTTGCCGTTGGCGCCGGCCTTGTTCTCGATGACCACCGGCTGTTTCAGCGCCTCGGACAGGGGCTGGCTGATCAGGCGCGCGATGATGTCCGACGAGCCGCCGGGCGGGTAGGGCACCACGATCCGGATCGGCTTGGTGGCCCAGCTCTGCTGGGCCAGTGCGGGCAGGGCGAGCGTGGCCGCGGCGACGCCGGTGACTTGCAGCAGACGTCTGCGGGAGGGTGAATACAGCATGCGGTGCCTCCTTAGTTGTCAGTCATCGTACAACATGGTGCGCACAAGTTCAAGCAGAAATCTGGCCGCGAGCGGCTTACGCGCCCACCGCCTCGTTTGCTCGACGCAGGCGCTCGCGGCTGTTCGCCAGATGCGTGCGCATCGCCGCCCGAGCCGCTTCGGGATCGTGGTTGGCGATCGCGTTGACGATGTTCTCGTGCTCGGTGTTCACGCGGTGCAGGTAGTCGCGGCGGCCTTCGCCCGCAACCTTGGCGGTGTTGAGCCGCGCGCGCGGGATGATCATCGTGCCGAGATAGGTCATCAGCTCCAGGAAGTGCACGTTCTGCGTCGCCTTGGCGACCTCGAGGTGGAACTGGAAATCGGGCGCGAGCGCGTCGCCGTTCTCTTCGATGGCGGTGGTGAACGATGCCAGCGCCTGGCGCATCGCGCTCAGGTTGTCGTCGGTGCGGCGCACGGCGGCCAGGCCAGCCGCTTCGGTCTCCAGGCCGATGCGCAGCTCGAGCACCGCGATGACCTCGCGCGCGGTGGCGATCTGCTCCGGCGCGATGCGGAAGTTGGTGGTCTCGCCGGTGCCGACCACGAAGGTCCCCACGCCGTGGCGTGTCTCGACCAGTCCGCCAGCCTGCAGCTTGGACAACGCTTCGCGCACCACGGTGCGGCTGACGCCGAACTCGCTCATGATCGCCGCCTCGGTGGGCAGCTTGTCGCCGGAGCGCATCTGTCCCTCGCGGATGCGCGCGGTCATGGTGTCGACCAGTCCGAGCGCCAGATTGCGGGGACGCCGTTGCGGGTGGGAGTGACTGCCGGGAGCGTGCATGTCGTCGCGGGTTTCCCCTGGGAGTTCGCTATTGACAGGCGCCGGTGGCCTGCCGACCATACCGCCGTTGTATGACAACAGATAACGTACATCGGCTGCTCCTCAATGTATGCAAAAGCGGCGCCGCTGTCCAACTCTCGGAATCCCCTGATGTCCCCTCCCATCGCACCCGGCTCCTTGACGATCCGGCAACGATCTTTCAGGGGGGCGTGTTCGTGCGCACCGGGCCTTTCGAATGAAACCCGTTGCCCCGTTTAGAACGCGCATGCCATAGTCGAAAAAACGTAGAACAAACGTGCCGCGGCCCACGCGCAACGGCCCGCATCCGGTGCAACCAGAGAAGGAGACATTCATGAAGCGTCGCGAACTGATCAAGCTGTGCGCCTCGTCCCTCGCCGCGGGCACGGTGCCGGGCATCGCCTTGGCGCAGGACAAGGTGGTGTGGAAGGCGTCCGACGTGCACCCGCTCGGCTACCCGACCGTCGAGGCCATCCAGCGCATGGGCAAGAAGCTGGAGCAGCAGACCAACGGCCGCATCTCGATCCAGATGTACCCGTCGATGCAGCTCGGCGGCGAGAAGGAGATGATCGAGCAGGCGCAAGTGGGTGCCCTGCAGATCGCCCGGATCTCGGTGGGCGCGATGGGTCCGGTGGTGGACGAGCTGAACGTCTTCAACCTGCCTTTCATCTTTCGCGATGAAGCGCACATGCGCAAGGTGATCGACGGCCCGATCGGCACCGAATTGCTCGACAAGATTTCCGCCTCGCCGCAGACCCGACTGATCGCGCTGGGCTGGATGGACGCCGGAACCCGCAACGTCTATTCGAACAAGCCGGTGACCAAGCCCGGCGACCTGAAGGGCATGAAGGTCCGCATGATGGGCAATCCCATTTTCGTGGAGACGATGAACGCGATGGGCGGCAACGGCGTCGCGATGGGCTTCAACGAGCTCTACTCGGCCATGCAGACCGGCGTGGTCGATGGCGCCGAGAACAACGAGCCCACCGTGCTGGCGCAGAACCACTACCAGGTCGCCAAGGTGTACAGCCTCACCGGGCACCTGATCATTCCGGAGATCTTCGTCTTCTCCAAGCGCACCTGGGACACGCTGACCCCGGCTGACCAGCAGCTGCTGAAGAAGCTGGCCCGCGAGGCCCAGATGGAGCAGCGCCAGCTGTGGGACGAGAAGTCAGCCAAGGCCACCGAGGAGCTCAAGGCGAAGGGCGTGCAGTTCGTGGCCGCGGACAAGGCCGCCTTCTACAAGGCCACTCAGCCGGTGCGCGACAAGTACGGCACCAAGTTCGGTGCCCTGCTCAAGCGCATCGAGGACACCAAGTAGCCGAAGCAGATGCGGGCACGCGGCCGGCCGGCGCGCGTGCCTGTTTTTTTGCCTGGAGCGCCCATGGAAAGCATGAAGAAGCTGTACAGGCAGGCGATGGAATGGCTGTACATCGCCTGCATCTGCGTCGCCGGGACCGTCATGGTCGCGATGACGATCATCATTCCGTATGGCGTTTTCATGCGCTACGCGATGAACTCGCCCTCGAGCTGGCCCGAGCCGGCCGGCGTGCTGCTGATGGTGGTCTTCTCCTTCATCGGCGGCGCTGCCGCCTACCGGGCGCGCGCCCACATCGCCGTGTCGACCCTGCTCAATGCGCTGGGCGACAAGAACCGCGCACGCACCGAGTTCGTCGCCGAGATCGGCATGGCGGTCATCGGCGTCTTCATGATCAAGTGGGGCATCCTGCTCGTCGAGGCCACCTGGCACAACACCATCGCGGAGTTCCCCGGCCTCTCCGCCGGTCTCACCTACATGCCGATCCCGGTGTCGGGCGTCGTGATGATCCTCTTCGTGATCGAGCGACTGTGGCTCGGCGATGCACCGCCGGATTCGTTCACCTTCCGCGATCAGCCGCAACTGGACTGACGAAGGCCCGCCATGCAAGCTGCCATCCTGCTGATCACCTTCCTCGTCTTCATGTTCCTCGGCATGCCCGTCGCCTACGCGATGGGCCTGGCCACGCTGGTCACGGCGCTCTTCATCGACATTCCGCTCGAGGCGATCATGCTGAAGATCTCCGACGGCATGGACGACTTCGCGCTGCTCACCATCCCGCTGTTCGTGCTCGCCGGCGCGATCATGTCGGAGGGCGGGGTGGCGCGAAGGCTGGTCGACCTGGCGAAGGTCTTCCTCGGGTTCATCCGCGGCGGACTGGCGCTGGTGAACGTGATGGCCTCGACGCTGTTCGGCTGCCTGTCGGGGTCCTCGGTCGCGGACACGGCGGCGATCGGCTCGGTGATGATTCCCGAGATGGTGCGCAACGGCTACTCCAAGGTCTTCGCCACCAACGTCACCATCTGCGGGTCCGTGCAGGCGATCCTCGTTCCGCCCTCGCACAACTCGATCATCTACTCCATCGCCACCGGCGGCTCGGTGTCGATCGCGGCGTTGTTCATGGCCGGAGTCTTCCCCGGCCTGCTGTTCGGGCTGTCCATCGTGGCGCTGGTGCTCATCAGGGCGCGCAAGCACAACTTTCCGGCCAGCCGCGTGGTGCCGCTCAGCGAGGCGGTCAAGATCGCGCTCGACGCGGTGTGGGGACTGCTGACCATCGTCATCATCCTGGGCGGCATCCTGTCCGGCGTCTTCACGGCCATCGAATCAGGGGCCGTGGCATGCGTCTACGCGTTCTTCTGCACGATGGTGATCTACCGCGACTACAAGTGGCGCGACCTGCCCAAACTGGTGCACCGGGTGACCAAGACGGTCGCGATGGTGATGATGGTGATCGGCTTCGCGGCGGGCTTCGGCTACATGATGGCGATCATGCAGCTGCCGTCGATGGCGACGCAGTTCTTCCTTTCCATCACGGACAACAAGTACGTGATGCTGTTCTTCGTGAACATCATGTTGCTCATCCTCGGCACCTTCATGGACATGGCGCCGATGATCCTCATCTGCACGCCGATCATGCTGCCCGTGATGAAGGCCATGGGCGTGGACCCGGTGCACTTCGGGATGATCATGCTGCTCAACCTCGGCATCGGACTGATCACGCCGCCGGTCGGACCGACGCTGTTCGTCGGGTGCGCCATCGGCAAGGTGACGATGGAGGAAGTCTCGAAGGAGCTATGGCCGTTCTACGGGGCGATGTGCTTTGCGCTCCTGCTGGTGACCTACATCCCCGCCATATCGCTGTGGTTGCCGCGAATGCTCAACTACTGAGCCGCTGCGCGAGTGACCAGGAGACCGCCATGCCCCGACGCCTTCTTCGAGCGTTGCTTTCCCTGCCTTTGCTGCTGAGTACCGCGATGTCCGACGCCGCCACTTTCGTCTACGTCTCCAACGCCGACAGCAAGGAGATCTCCGTCCTGTTGCTCGATGCCGACAAGGGCGACCTGGCCCTGGTGCAGACCCTGCCGGTCGGCGGCCAGGTCATGCCGATGGCGGTGAGCCCGGACCGCAAGTATCTCTACGCCGCGCTGCGCTCGCAGCCGTACACCGTCGCCAGCTTTTCCATCGATGCGCGCGACGGCCGGCTGAGCCCCATCGGCACCGCGCCGCTGCCGGACAGCATGGCCTACATCGCCGTCGACCGCATCGGCCGCTCGCTGTTCGCCGCCTCGTACGGTGGGCACAAGCTCAGTGTGGGTCCCATCGGACGCGACGGCGTCGCGGGCCCGGCGGCCCAGGTCCTGCCGACCGGGCAGAACGCGCATGCGGTCCTGGTCGATCCGTCGAACCGCTACGTGCTCGTCAGCAACCTCGGTTCCGATGCGGTGATGCAGATGCGCTTCGATGCCGTCACCGGCCAGCTCACGCCCAACGCACCGCCCACGCTGGCCACGCGCGCCAAGGCAGGGCCGCGGCATCTGGTGTTCCATCCGAACGGCCGCTTCGTGTACCTGCTCAACGAGCTCGACGCCAGCGTCGACGTGCTGAGCTTCGATGGGCAGAACGGCACCCTGGCGACCGTGCAATCGCTGAGCACGCTGCCCGCGGGGTTCAGCGGCAAGCCTTGGGCCGCGGATCTCCACCTGACGCCGGACGGCCGCTTTCTCTATACCTCCGAGCGCACCGCCAGCACGCTCGCCGCCTTCGCCGTCGACGCATCCACCGGCCAGCTCAAGCTGCTGGGCCACACGCCCACCGAGAAGCAGCCGCGCGGCTTCAACATCGATCCGTCCGGTCGCTACCTGGTGGCGGTCGGTCAGCTCTCGCATGCCGTCACCCTCTACGCGATCGAGCGCGACAGCGGGGCGCTGAAGGCCTTGAAGAGCTACTCGCTGGGACAGAACCCGAACTGGGTCGAGATCGTTTCGATGCCCTGACTCAGGCGCTGAGACACTCGCAGAAGCTGTCCAGTCGCTCTCCATCCGCCGCCGGCAGCTCGCCGGCGCGCAGCCGCGTCGCTCGCTCGATTCCGCGCAGCCGGAACAGCAGCTCGTCTTCCACCGCTTCCACTTCTGCGCAATCGTGCTCGGCAAGCGCTTGGCTGCTCCACAAGCCGCTGGCGTTCCAGCCGGTGCGCAGCCGGTTCAACAGGTGCTGCGCCAGGCCGAGTGCCTCCTTCAGCGCTGGCGTCTGCGCCTGCAGCATCAGCGTGCTGGTGCGGAACTGCGCGGCCTGCAAGGCGGCATCCAGCCGTCCCAGGCGCTCCTTGATCTCGTCGGCGCTCAGCGTCGCCTGCAGCGCCGGCTGCGTGCGCGCGGCGCGCGACAGCAAGCCGGTCCAGCCCAGATCGAACTCGCCCGGCACGACGCGCAGCGCCATGCTGGCGCGGGCCAGGTGCGGACGCTCGCCGCGCAGCACGCCGAGCGCGGCTTCGCTGACCGCCAGCAGGCGGCCGAGCGGCGACACCTGATCGCGCTGCAGGCAATGCGGATAGCCCGAGCCGTCGAGCCGTTCGTGGTGCTCGGCGACGGCGCGGGCCACCTCGGGCGGGTAGTTGGTCAGCTGCTCGATCAGCAGCCGCCCGACGTGCGGATGCACCACCAGGTGCTGGTAGCTCTGCGCGTCCAGCGTGCGGTCGGCATCGGCTTCGCCGTATTGCGGCGCGATGTACATCTCGCCCAGGTCGTGCAGCAGGCCGGCGAGCATGGCAAGACGAAGATGCCGCGTGTCGGCCCCGTGCACGAGCGCGAGAGCGCCGTTCAGCGCCATCGCCTGCACGGCATGGTCGAACGATTCGGCACGCGCCGCCTGGCCCGCCGTGAGCAGCAGCTGCGCCACCGAGTGCAGCGGCAGGTGCGTTGCCGCATGCACCAGGCGATCCGCGCAGGGCCGCAGCAGCACGGCGAGGGGCGAATCGCGCTCGAGCAGCGCCTCGACGGACTGCACCAGCGAGCGGGAGGTGACGCCGTCCTCGGCGTACAGGCAGCTCTCCAGCGGATGACGCAGCTGGCGGTCCAGCAGCTTGCGCTGCAGCGCCTGCGACACCGGCTGGTCGCGAGCCCACAGCTTCGTGCCGGAGACGTCGAAGATGTCCCGCGAAGCGATGATCGATCGTGTCTCGCTGGCCTCGAGGATGGTGGCGAGCGCGTGCGGATTGGCGCTCGAGAAAGTGGCGCTTTGCGCCCCGGACGTGTTCATCGCAGTCTCCGGAAGAGCCGAGTCCACGGGGTTTTCGGCGCCGGCCGCGAGAACTTGAGGCCGAGAGTGTGACAACCCGATGGCCGGCGCTTTTTCAGGGACGACGCGACCAGCGGCGTGCCGCATCGCGTGCGTCAGCCTCGAAGGGGGCGTCCTCGTAGCCGTGGCGCGCCACCTGCTTCAGGTAGGCGAAGAGAAACGAGTTCAGCGAGCCGGCCTGCTCGCATTGGCGCACGTGGCGGCATTCGTGCGCGAGCAACGGCATGCTGAGCGCGGCGCCGCGAAGGTAGAGCGCGTAGCCGAGCGCGAGCCCGTCGACGTCGGGACTCGGCAGGTCCAGGCGATGCGCCACCTGCTCGACGATGCGGCCTCCAGGAATGGGCACGCGCTCGACGAGGCGCACCCGAATGCGCTCCGGATGGGCCACGCCGACCGCGGCGGCCACCTGTTGCTGGCTCGGCGTCAGCGGCATCCCGTTGCGCAGCACGCGGCGCCGCTGCCACGCCGCCCAGGCGGCGACCAGCGGCGTGAAGACAGGCAGCAAGCGCTTCAGCATGGCCGTGGCTCAGCACTCGACGATGTTCACGGCCAGCCCGCCCCGCGCGGTCTCCTTGTACTTCGTCATCATGTCCGCGCCCGTCTCGCGCATCGTCTTGATGACCTTGTCGAGGCTCACGTGGTGCGTGCCGTCGCCGCGCAGCGCCATGCGCGCGGCGTTGATTGCCTTCACTGACGCGATGGCGTTGCGCTCTATGCACGGGATCTGCACCAGCCCGCCGACCGGATCGCAGGTGAGCCCCAGGTGGTGCTCCATGCCGATCTCGGCGGCGTTCTCGATCTGCTCCGGCGTGCCGCCCATCACCGCGCACAGCGCGCCGGCGGCCATGGAACATGCCACGCCGACCTCGCCCTGGCAGCCGACCTCGGCTCCGGAGATGGAGGCGTTCTCCTTGTACAGGATGCCGATGGCCGCGGCGGTGAGCAGGAAGTCGATCACGCCGGTGTCCGTGGCAAGCGGATAGAAGCGGGTGTAGTAGTGGAGCACCGCCGGCACGATGCCGGCCGCGCCGTTGGTCGGAGCGGTCACCACGCGTCCGCCGGCGGCGTTCTCCTCGTTGACGGCCAGCGCATACAGATTCACCCAGTCGAGCACCTGCAGCGGATCGCGCAGCGCCGCCTCCGGGTTGGCGCAGAGCTGCCGATGCAGGGCGGCGGCGCGCCGCCGCACCTTGAAGCCTCCCGGCAGCACGCCGTCGGTGCGCAGCCCGCGTTCGACACAGGCCTGCATCACGTGCCAGATCTTCATCAGGCCGGCGTCGATCTCGGCGTCGCTGCGCCAGTGGCGCTCATTGCGTCGCATCACGCCGGCGATGCTCAAGCCCTCGCGCTGCGTCAGCTCGAGGAGTTCGGCGCCCGAGTGGAAGGGCAGCGGCAGCAGTGTCGTGTCCGGCGCGACCTGCTTGTGCCGGCTGCCGTCCGCGGCCACCTCGTCGCTGACGACAAAGCCGCCGCCAACCGAGTAATAGGTGCGGGCCGCAAGCTCGGCGCCGCCCGCGTCGAACGCCAGGAAGCGCATGCCGTTGGCATGGAAGGGCAGGCTCTCGCGGCGGTGGAACACGAGGTCGGCCTTCTCGTCGAAGGCGATTTGGTGCGTGCCCGCCAGCGGCAAGGTGTGCTGCGCCCGCATCGCCTGCAGCAGCGCAGGAATCTGCTCGACATCGACCGTGTCGGGTTCGTGCCCTGCCAGGCCCAGCAGCACTGCCTTGTCGCTGCCGTGGCCCTTGCCGGTGGCGCCGAGCGAGCCGTACAGCTCGGCGCGGATGCGTGCCGTGCGCTCGAGCTGGCCGTCGTGCTGCAGGCGCTGCACGAACACCCGCGCCGCGCGCATGGGGCCGACGGTGTGCGAGCTGCTGGGACCGATGCCGATCTTGAAGAGGTCGAACGCGGAAACTGCCATGCGTCAGGTGGGTAGCGGCTCGTAGTCGGCGAGGTCGAAACGCCAGGTGCGCAGCCGGTATTCGAGCGTGGTGCCCGGCCACAGCGTCGTGATCAGCCCGTCGCGCGTCTGATACCAGCTGGTGCAGCCGCCGGTGGACCACACGGTGCGCTTCATGCGCTGCTGCAGGCGGGTGTTGAAGGCATCGGCGACATCCCATCGCGCATCGACCGCCCCGACGCGGGCGTGGTCCATGCGCTTGAGCGCCGAAAGCACGTAGCGCAGCTGGGACTCGATCATGAACACCATCGAGTTGTGGCCCAGCCCGGTGTTCGGGCCGACGATCATGAAGAGGTTGGGAAAGCCCGGCACGGTCACGCCCAGATAGGCGTGAGCGCCGTGGCGCCACACGTCGTTGAGCTCGAGGCCGTGGCGCCCGCGCACGGGGAAGGGCGCCATCGCCTCGGCCGCCTGGAAGCCGGTGGCGAGCACGAGTACGTCGAGCGGGTGGTGCGCTCCGTCGGCCGTGACCACGCCGTCGGGCACGACGCGGGCGATGGCCGAGGTGACGAGCTGAACGTTGCGCCGCTCCATCGCGGGATAGAAGTCGCTGGCCAGCAGGACGCGCTTGCATCCCAGGCGATAGTTCGGCGTCAGGGCTGCGCGCAGGGCGGGGTCCTTGATGCGCATGCGCAGGCGGGACAGGAGCAGCGGCTCCATCGAGGCCATGATGCGCGGCTGCCAGATGAAGCCCGGCGCCCGCATCTCGTGAATCGCATACACGACCGCCCGCGCCAGCGCTCGCAGGCCCGGAACACGGTCGTAGAGCCAGCGCTCGGCGACGCTCAGGCGGCGCTGGCGCTTGGGAATGATCCACGCCGGCGTGCGCTGGAACAGCGTGAGCCGCGCAGCCTTGTCGACGAGCTGCGGAACGATCTGGATGGCGCTGGCGCCGGTGCCCACGACGCCGATGCGCCTGCGCTCGAGCGGCACTTCGGCGTGCCAGCGCGCCGTGTGCATGACGGTGCCCGTGAAGTCGGCCAGGCCTTCGATGTCGGGAATCTTGGGACGGCTCAGCCCGCCGGTGGCGTTGACGACGACGCGCGCGGTCCATTGCACCGCCTTGCCGCCGCGCTCCTCGGCGAGCACGTTCCAGCGCTGCGACACCTCGTTCCACTCGATCGACGCGATCCGGGTGCGCAGGCGCAGATGCGGCCCGAGCCGGAAACGATCGACGCAGCGATTGAGGTACGCCTCGATCTCCTGCTGGCCGGGATAGTTGCTCGACCAGTCGGGGTTGGGCGCGAAGCTGAACGAATACAGCAGCGACGGGATATCGCAGGCCGCGCCGGGATACCGGTTGGCGTGCCAGGTGCCGCCGACGCCGGCGTTCTGCTCGACGATGACGAAGTCGTCGCGGCCCGACTGCTTCAGGCGGATGCCCATGCCGAGGCCGCCGAATCCAGCGCCAATGACGATGACGTCGTGATGCCCAGGCGCCGGCGGCAACGGCACGTCATCCATGGCTCACCCCTCGTGTGGTCGGTCCTCGTAGGCTGCCAAGGGTACACAACTGCAGAACAAGTTGCGATCCCCGTACACGTTGTCGACGCGTCCGACGGGCGACCAGTACTTCTGGCGCCTCAGGCTCTTCAGCGGGTAGGCGGCTTCCTCGCGGCTGTACGCATGCGGCCAGTCGGCCTTGAGCAGCGCTTCGGCGGTATGCGGCGCGGCCTTCAGCGGGTTGTCCTCGCGCGGCCAGGCGTCGTTCTCGACCTTGCGGATCTCGTCGCGGATGGCGACCATCGCGTCGCAGAAGCGGTCCAGCTCGTTCAGCGGCTCGCTCTCGGTGGGCTCCACCATCAGCGTGCCGGCCACCGGGAAGCTCAGGGTGGGCGCGTGGAAGCCGTAGTCGATGAGTCGCTTGGCCACGTCCTCGGCGCTGATGCCGGAGCTGTCCTTCAGCGGGCGCAGGTCGAGGATGCACTCGTGCGCGACGCCGCCGCCCTTCACGTCGGCGATGTTGCCGCTGAAGTGGATGTCGTAGTGGTCGGCCAGGCGCGCCGCGACGTAGTTGGCGCTGAGGATGGCCGTCTCGGTAGCGGCCTTGAGTCCGTCGGCGCCCATCATGCGGACATACATCCAGCTGATCGGCAGCACGGCGGCGTTGCCGAGCGGGGCCGCCGAGACGGCGCCGATCTGGCGCTCGTCGCCGAAGCCGCCCGAACGGTGGGCCGGGAGATAGGGCACCAGGTCGTCCACGACGCACACTGGTCCGACGCCCGGCCCGCCGCCGCCGTGCGGGATGCAGAAGGTCTTGTGCAGGTTGAGGTGGCTGACGTCGCCGCCGAACTCGCCCGGCGCCGCCACCCCGACCAGCGCATTCATGTTGGCGCCGTCCACGTAGACGCGGCCGCCGTGGCGATGCACGAGATCGCACATCTCCTTGACGTGCGTGTCGAACACGCCGTAGGTCGACGGGTAGGTGATCATGATGCAGGCCAGCTGCCGGCCGTGCTGCTCGCACTTGGCTTTCAGGTCGGCGAGGTCGACATTGCCCTCGGCGTCGCACCGGGTCACGACGACCTGCATGCCGACCATCTGCGCGCTGGCCGGGTTGGTGCCATGCGCCGACTCCGGGATCAGGCAGACGTTGCGATGTCCTTCGCCGCGCGCCTGGTGGTAGGCGCGGATGATCAGCAGGCCGGCGTATTCACCCTGCGAGCCGGCGTTGGGCTGCAGGCTGATGCCGGCGTAGCCGGTGGCCTGGCACAGCCAGTCGCGAAGCTGCTGGTCGAGCTCGAGGTAGCCGGCGAGCTGGTCGCGCGGCGCGAACGGATGGACCTGCGCGAACTCGGGCCAGGTGATGGGGATCATCTCGCTGGTCGCATTGAGCTTCATCGTGCAGGAGCCCAGCGGGATCATCGAGCGGTCGAGCGCGAGATCCTTGTCGGACAGGCTGCGGATGTAGCGCAGCATCTCGGTCTCGCTGTGATGGGCGTTGAACACCGGGTGCGTGAGGAAGGCGCTGCGGCGCGACAGGTCGGCCGGAAACAGCGGTGGCGTGCCGTTCTCGAACTGCGCGAACGAAGGCAGCAGCTGGCCTTGCGCAAACAGGGTCCACAGGGCATGGACGTCGTCGCGCTGCGTGGTCTCGTCGAGCGTGATGCTCACGGATCCGCCCGAGGCCTTTCGCAGGTTGAAGCCGGCGTCGCGTGCTGCCTGCATGACCGAGGGGGTGTGGTCTCCGGTGAACACCTCCAGCGTGTCGAAGGCGGTCTCGTGTGCGAGCTTGCACCCGAGCTGCCTGAGACCCGCGGCGAGGATGGCGGTGTAGCTCGCCACGCGGCGCGCGATGCGGCGCAGTCCCTCGGGGCCGTGATAGACGGCGAACATGCTCGCCACGACGGCGGGCAGCACCTGCGCCGTGCAGATGTTCGACGTGGCCTTCTCGCGCCGGATGTGCTGCTCGCGGGTCTGCAGCGACAGGCGGTAGGCCGGGTCGCCGTGACTGTCGACGCTCACGCCGACCAGGCGGCCGGGAAGCTGGCGCTTGAAGTCGTCCTTGGTCGCCATGTAGGCGGCGTGCGGACCGCCGTTGCCCATCGGCATGCCGAAGCGCTGGGTGTTGCCGACGGCGATGTCGGCGCCCATCTCGCCGGGTGGCGTGAGGATGGTGAGCGCCAGCAGGTCGGCCGCGACGATGGCGAGGCCGCCGCGCGCGTGCACCTGGTCGATCAGCGGCTTGAGGTCGCGCACGACGCCGGTGACGCCGGGGTATTGCAGCAGCACCGCGAAGGCGTCGGCCGAGCCCGCTTCCTCGGCCGGGCCCGTGACGACGGTGACCCCGAGCGGCTCGGCGCGCGTGCGCACGACTTCCAGCGTCTGCGGCAGCACGTCGTCGGCGACGAAGAAGGCGCGGGCGTTGCTCTTGCCGACGCGCATCGCGAGCGTCATCGCCTCCGCGGCCGAGGTCGCCTCGTCGAGCATGGAGGCGTTGGCGATCGCCAGGCCGGTGAGGTCCGTCACCATGGTCTGGAAATTCACCAGCGCTTCCATGCGGCCCTGCGAGATTTCAGCCTGGTACGGCGTGTAGGCGGTGTACCAGGCCGGGTTCTCGAGCACGTTGCGCAGGATGACCCCGGGGGTGTGGGTGCCGTGGTAGCCCTGGCCGATGAAGCTTTTCAGCACGCGGTTCTTGCCCGCGATGCCCTTGAGCTCGGCCAGCGCCTGCGCTTCAGTCAGCGGCGCGGGCAGGTCCATCGGCCTGGCGCGCACGATGGAGCGCGGCACCACCGCGTCGATCAGCGCCTGGCGCGAGGCCATGCCGATGACCGACAGCATGCGCCGCTCGTCTTCGGCTTCGATGCCGATGTGGCGGGCGACGAACTCGGAGCGGTTCTCGAGCTCACCGAGCGGACGGGCGTTGGAGGAGTGGGCGGACATCAGCATGGCAATTCCAGGAAGACGAAATCTCGACGCGGGCTTCGGCGTCGAGCCCGGCGGTGGAGGAAAGGGCGGTCAGGAGTTCTTCACCAGCACGTCGTACGCGGGGCCGTCCATGAGCTGCTCGAACTCCGCCATGTCGTTCACGTGGACCTTGAAGAACCAGCCGTTGCCGAGGGGGTCGCTGTTGGCCAGCGACGGATCGGCGCGCAGTGCCTCGTTGACCTCGACGACCTCGCCGCTCACCGGCATGAAGATGTCCGCCGCCGCCTTCACCGATTCGACGACGCCCGCCACCTCGCCCTTCTTGAAGGTGCGTCCGACTTCGGGCAGATCCACGAAGACCACGTCGCCCAGCGCATCTTGCGCGTGCTGGGTGATGCCGACCGTCGCGGCTTCGTGGTCCTCGATGTTGATCCACTCGTGATCGGGCGTGTACATGGTGGTCATGGGTCGGTGCTCCTGGCAGTGTCTTGGAAGAGGGAAAGGGTCAGCCGCGGAAATAGCGGTGCGGGTGGAACGGCATGGCGCAGACACGCATCGGCTGACGCTTGCCGCGCACGTCGGCGTACACCTCGTGGCTCGGCAGCGCGTGGTTGGCCGCGAGGTAGGCCATCGCGATCGGATGGTTGACGCTGGGCGACAGCGTGCCGCTGGTGACGTGGCCCAGCACATGGCCGTGCGAATCGGTGATCTTCGCACCTTCGCGCACCGGCACGCGCTCGAGGCCGAGCAGGCCGACACGCTTGACGGCCGCGCCGTTGGCGAGCTGCGAGTCGACGACGCTTGCGCCGGGATACCCGCCGGCACGCGCGCCGCCGGCGCGGCGCACTTTCTGGATCGCCCAGGTGAGTCCGGCCTCGATCGGCGTCGTCGTCTGGTTGATGTCGTGGCCGTAGAGGCACAGGCCCGCCTCCAGCCGCAGCGTGTCGCGCGCGCCCAGGCCGGCCGGCTTCACCTCGGGCTGCGACAGCAGCGCGCGCGCCAGCTCCTCGGCCTCTTCGGCCGGCACCGAGATCTCGAAGCCGTCTTCGCCTGTGTAGCCGGAGCGGGTCACGAAGCAGCGGATGCCGGAGAGCTCGAATTCGCCGCCGGTCATGAAGGTGAGCCTGGCGACATCGGCGTTCAATCGGGCCAGGGCGATGACGGCCTTGGGACCCTGCAGCGCGAGCAATCCCCGGTCGGGCAGGGGTTGCACGGTGCAGCGGTGGCTGATGTGGGTGACCATGTGGCGGATGTCGGCGTCCTTGCAGGCGGCATTGACCACCAGGAACAGGTCGTGCTCGCGCCGGGTGACCATCAGGTCGTCGAGGATGCCGCCGCTGGCATTGGTGAAGAACGCATAGCGCTGCTTGCCGACGCCCAGATCCACCACATCCATCGGCACCAGCGATTCGAGCGCGCGCGCGGCATCGTCGCCGATGAGGCGCAGCTGGCCCATGTGCGACACGTCGAACAGCGCGGCCGACTCGCGGCACTGCTTGTGCTCGGCGATGATGCCGCCGGGATAGTTGACCGGCATGTCGTAGCCGGCGAACTCCACCATCTTGGCGCCGAGTTCGAGGTGCAGCGCGTAAAGCGGGGTCTTGAGCAGTTCGGTGGCGGACATCTTCACTCTCCGAGGGCATTCTTGGGACCAACGCATCCATGATGCGTTGGGGGATGCCCTCTCTGTCCGCTTTACCTGAGAGATTGGCGGCTGCCGGATGACGGTCGGCCGCTTGCCCCTTCGGTGGACCCGCTCGGGGGCGGGTCTCTCTCCAGCGAGGAACGCCCTGCGTTGCTTCAGGGCGCTTGCCAGTCCTTTTGCCTGAGCGTTCGGGCCGGAGCCCTGCGCCTTCGGCGGCTTCGCGTGAAGCTCTCTCCTGGCCGGTGGAGTGTAGCCCAGGCCACACCGGTCAGAACCGCGCGGGCCGGGGATCGTGCCGCCGCTTACATGCCGGCGTAGTTCGGACCGCCGCCGCCCTCAGGCGTGACCCACACGATGTTCTGCTTCGGGTCCTTGATGTCGCAGGTCTTGCAGTGCACGCAGTTCTGCGCGTTGATCTGCAGGCGCTCGCCGCTGCCGTCGTTGACGAACTCGTAGACGCCTGCCGGGCAATAGCGGCTTTCCGGACCGGCGTACTGCGCGAGGTTGACCTGCACCGGCACCGACGCGTCCTTCAGCGTCAGGTGCGCGGGCTGGTTCTCCTCATGGTTGGTGTTGCTGACGAAGACGCTGCTCAGGCGGTCGAAGGTCAGCTTGCCGTCCGGACGCGGGTATTCGATCTTCGGGCACTCGGCGGCAGGCTTGAGCATGGCGTGATCTGGCTTGTCGCGGTGCAGCGTCCACGGTGGGCTCTTGATGCCGAGCTTGGGCATCAGCCATTGCTCGATGCCCGTCATCAGCGAGCCGATCCAGAAGCCTTTCTTGAACCAGGGCTTGAAGTTGCGCGAGGCGCTGAGCTCGTCGCGCAGCCAGCTCTTCTCGAACGCGTCGGGATACGCCGCCAGCTCATCGTGCTGACGCCCTGCGGTCACCGCCGCGAACGCGGCTTCGCCGGCCAGCATGCCGGACTTGATCGCCGCGTGGCTGCCCTTGATGCGCGCGGCATTCATGAAGCCTGCGTCGCAGCCGATCAGCGCGCCGCCGGGGAACACTGTCTTGGGAAGCGACTGCAGCCCGCCGTTGTTGATGGCACGCGCGCCGTAGCTCAGGCGCTTGCCGCCTTCGAGCACCTCGCGAATGCGCGGGTGGGTCTTCCAGCGCTGCATCTCCTCGAACGGACTGAGCCAGGGATTCTGGTAGTCCAGACCCACGACCAGGCCCAGCGTGACCTTGTTGTCCTCGTAGTGATAGAGAAAGCCGCCGCCGAATGTCTGGGTGTCCATCGGCCAGCCGGCGGTGTGAACCACCAGGCCCGGCCGGGCCTTGGCGGGATCGATCTCCCACAGCTCCTTGACGCCGATGGCCCAGCTGGGCGGATCGCGCCCTTCGTCGAGCTTGAAGTTCCTGATCAGCTGCTTGCCGAGGTGGCCGCGCGCGCCCTCCGCGAAGATCGTGTACTTGGCATGCAGCTCCATGCCGAGCTGGAAGCTCTCCGTCGGCTCGCCATCCTTCCCGACGCCCAGGTTGCCGGTGGCGACGCCCTTCACCGAGCCGTCTCCGTTGTAGAGCACCTCGGCCGCGGCGAAGCCGGGGAAGATCTCGACGCCGAGCGCTTCCGCCTGCTGCGCCAGCCAGCGCACCACATTGCCGAGGCTGATGACGTAGTTGCCCTCGTTATGCATCGGCAGTGGCACCAGCCAGTCGGGCGTGCGCCATGAACCCTTCTCGGTGAGGAACAGCACGTCGTCGGCGGTGACCGGCTGCTTGAGGGGCGCGCCGAGCTCTTTCCAGTTCGGGATGAGCTCGGTCAGCGCGCGCGGGTCCATCACCGCGCCCGAGAGGATGTGCACGCCAGGCTCGGATCCCTTCTCGAGGACGACCACCGACACTTCCTTGCCCTGCTCGGCGGCAAGCTGCTTGACGCGGATCGCGGTGGCCAGTCCGCCAGGGCCCGCGCCGACGACGAGGACGTCGTATTCCATCGCCTCGCGCGGGCCGAATTGTTCGAGGATCGCTTGCGGTGTCATGGTTTTCCTAAGGACGGGAATTGCCGCAATTCTACGAGCGGCAGTGGTGAAATCGAACGATCGTTCTATTCTTGTCAATGCCGCAATCGAAGGGCCGCGCACTGTCACCGTCGCGGCACATTCGGCCCGAAGCTGCGTGCTATCGTCGCCGCAACAGACAACGACCAGGAGTGCTTCGATGAGCTACTGCATCGACCTGTCCGGCCGCGTCGCGCTGGTCACCGGCGCATCGAGCGGACTCGGCACGCAATTCGCCAAGACCCTGGCCGCGGCGGGTTGCGGTGTGGTGCTCGCCGGCAGGCGCGTCGAGCGGCTGAAGACCCTGCGCGCGGAGATCGAGGCTTCGGGCGGCGACGCGCACGTGGTCACCGTCGACGTGACCGACGTGCACGGCATCCGCGCCGCGGTCGCGCATGCGGAAACCGAGTTCGGCACCATCGACATCCTGATCAACAACTCCGGCGTCAGCACCACGCAGAAGCTGACCGACGTCAGCGAGGAAGACTACGACTACGTCTTCGACACCAACACCAAGGGCGCGTTCTTCGTGGCCCAGGAGGTCGGAAAGCGCATGCTCGCGCGCGCCAAGGGATCGGCGCCGGGCACCTTCACCGGCGGGCGCATCGTGAACATCGCCTCGATGGCGGGCATGCGGGTGCTGGGACAGATCGGCGTCTACGCGATGAGCAAGGCGGCCGTGATCCACATGACGAAGGCGATGGCCCTGGAGTGGGGCCGCTACGGGATCAACGTGAACGCACTGTGCCCCGGCTACATCGACACGGAGATCAATCATCACCACTGGCAGACCGACCAGGGCAAGCGGCTCATCGACATGCTGCCGCGCAAGCGCATCGGCCAGCCGCGCGATCTCGATTCGGTGCTCATGATGCTGGTGGCCAACGAGAGCCACTTCATCAACGGCGCGGTGATCCAGGCGGACGACGGGTTCGCGGTCTGAGGTGCGAGATCTCTCCCTGCTCGAAGCACGCGTGCTGGGCGTGCTGGTGGAAAAGGCCCACACCGTCCCGGACAGCTATCCGCTGTCGCTGAACTCGCTGGTCGCCGGCTGCAACCAGAAGACCGCCCGCGATCCGGTCATCAACGCCACCGAGGCCGAGGTGCAGGTCGCGGTCGACGCGCTCAAGTCGCTGAGCCTCGCCTTCGAAAGCAGCGGCTCGCGGGTCGCGCGCTACGAGCACAACATGGGCCGCGCGCTGGCCTTGCCGTCGCAGTCCGTCGCCATCCTCGCCGTGCTGACGCTGCGCGGGCCGCAGACCAGCGCCGAGCTGCGCGCGAACTGCGAACGGCTGCACCGCTTCGCAGACGTGTCGTCGGTCGAGGCCTTTCTGACCGAGCTGGCCGAACGGCCAGCGGAAAAGGGCGGCGCGCTGGTCGTCCGCCTGCCCCGTGCCGCCGGCGCACGCGAGGCCCGCTGGGCGCATCTGCTGTCGGGACCGGTCGACACGTCGGCGCTGAGCGCGTCGGTGCCGCAGGAAGACTTCGTGGCGGCGAGCGAACTGGCATCGCTGAAGGCGCAACAGGCCGCGACGCAGGCCGAGCTGGCCGCGCTGCGCGCGCTGGTCGATCGGCTCTACAGCGAGCTCGGCATCGCAAGACCGGACTGACCGCATGCGCATCGACATCCCCGAAGCGAAGAAGCTGGTCCACGAGATGGTCATCCCGATCCGCTGGGGCGACATGGATGCGATGGGTCACGTCAACAACACGCTGTACTTCCGCTACCTCGAGATCATCCGCATCGAGTGGCTGCACGGGCTGGGCGGGGCACCCGACCCCAGGGGGCAGGGTCCGGTGATCGTCAACGCCTTCTGCAACTTCATCCGCCAGCTCGAGTATCCCGGCGACATCCTCGCCAGGCACTACATCGCCAACCCCGGGCGCTCGAGCTTCGACGCCTTCATCACGCTGGAGCGCACCGGCCAGCCGGGCGTGCTCTACGCGACCGGAGGCGCCACCACGGTGTGGATCGATTTCCCCCAGCAGAAGTCGGTGCCGCTGCCGGGCTGGCTGCGTGCCCAGTTCGACTAGGCCCGCAGCAGCTTCTGCACCAGCACCGGCGTCGTCGCCGCGCCGTATTTCTTCATCAGCCGCGCCCGATACACATCCACCGTGCGCGGGCTGATGGTCAGCCGCTTACCGATTTGCTTGCTCGTCAGGCCCTCGATCAGAAGCGCCGCGATCTCGCGCTCGCGCGGCGTGAGGTCCGCCTTGAGCTGACGCCTTGCCGAAAGGTCCTCGAAGCTCCAGATCCCCGCCGCGTGCGGTTGCTTCGGGTTGAGCGCGCGACCCGACACGTGGCACCAGAAGAGCTCACCGAGGCGCGGACCGCCCGTGCGCTTCATCACGCGCTCGTCGGCATACCAGCCGCGCGCGTTGAGGCTGGCCACGATGCGCGCGCCGGTGCGCTCGAATTCGTCGTGCGTCGGATAGAGCACCTCGAACGACCGGCCGACGAGCTGCTCGCGGGTCGCGCCGAACATGTCGAGCAGCTGCTGGTTGCAATCGACCATCAGCCGGTTGCGCGAGATCACCAGCCCGATCGGGGCCAGGTCGAAGGCGATGCGGTAATCGAGGATGGTCGAGTCTTCGGTCGGCATGGGGACTTCCCCCGAGGGGGCTTAGTCAATTCTACGTAACGACTACGTAATGCCTTAAGTAGTACGCTCGGTGTTTCGATTCCAATCCACATCGGAGACGGCGAATGAACAAGGTGTACCCGAGTGCCGCCGAGGCGCTCAAAGGCATTGTCAAGGACGGCCAGCTGCTGGCCGTCGGTGGCTTCGGCCTGTGCGGCATTCCGGAAGCCCTGATTGCCGCGCTGCGCGATTCGGGCGTGAAGAACCTGACGGTCATTTCCAACAACGCGGGTGTCGACGGCTTCGGGCTCGGCCAGCTGCTGGAGACGCGGCAGATCAAGAGAATGATCTCGAGCTACGTCGGCGAGAACAAGGAGTTCGAGCGCCAATACCTGGCCGGCGAGCTGGAGCTCGAGTTCACGCCGCAGGGCACGCTGGCCGAGAAGCTGCGTGCCGGCGGCGCCGGCATCCCGGCCTTCTTCACCCGCACCGGGGTCGGCACCATCGTCGCCGAGGGCAAGGAAACACGCGAGTTCGACGGTCACGTCTATGTGATGGAACGGGCGCTGACGCCCGAGGTGTCGCTGGTGAAGGCGCACAAGGCCGACAAGAGCGGCAATCTGGTGTTCCGCCGCACCGCGCGCAACTTCAACCCGGCCGCCGCGATGGCCGGCAAGACGACGGTGGTCGAAGTGGAAGAGCTGGTCGAAGTCGGCGACATCGATCCCGACGACGTCCATCTGCCCGGCATCTACGTGCACCGCATCGTCGTCAACGCCCATCCTGAAAAGCGCATTGAGAAGCGCACCACCCGGCCTGCCGCCTGAAGGAGACCTCCATGCCCTGGACCCAAGACCAAATGGCCGCCAAGGCCGCGGCCGAGCTGAAGGACGGCTACTACGTGAACCTCGGGATCGGCATCCCGACGCTGGTCGCCAATTTCGTGCCGCAAGACATCGAGGTGTGGCTGCAGAGCGAGAACGGCATGCTGGGCATCGGCCCGTTCCCGACGGATGACGAGGTGGACGCCGACCTCATCAATGCGGGCAAGCAGACCGTGACCACCATCCCCGGCTCGTCGATCTTCGGCTCGCACGACAGCTTCGCAATGATCCGCGGCGGCAAGATCAACCTCAGCATCCTGGGCGCCATGCAGGTCAGCGAGAAGGGCGACCTCGCCAACTGGATGATCCCCGGCAAGATGGTGAAGGGCATGGGCGGCGCGATGGACCTGGTCGCCGGCGTGGAGCGCTGCATCGTCGTGATGGAGCATGTCGCGAAGAAGAAGGACGGCAGCACCGACCTCAAGATCCTGCCCAAGTGCACGCTGCCGCTGACGGGGGTCGGCGTGGTCAATCGCATCATCACCGACCTGGCGGTGATGGACGTCACCTCGAGCGGCCTGAAGGTGGTCGAAATGGCGCCCGGCGTGACGCGCGAGGAGCTGCAGAGCAAGACTGGCGTTGCCCTGCAATAGCTTTGCTGCCCTTTCCCGCTCGCGGGAGAGGGCAGGGCGACCCTAGGAGGCCTTCGCCAGCTGCGCCCCGATTTCCTTGCGCTTCATCGCAAGGTATTCGGCTTCCTCGATCTCGTGCAGCTGACGCGGGTAGCGCTCGGTCGCGGTGAACCAGTTGCGCAGGCGCTGCTCCACCCGCTGCGACGGTGGCGCGGAAAGCGAATCGAGGTAGGCGTCGATGGCCAGGTAGTAGCGCATCGTGTTGCGCTCGATCACGCCGCGCATGCGGCCCACGTATGCCGGCTGGCCGTCGGCCTGCATGCCGACGACCGTGAAGCCGACCTTGTCGCGGCCGACGGTGGACAGGTAGCCCTGCATCGCCAGGCGCGCCGTCAGCCCGAACCCGTACGAATACGACATGTGCAGCAGCGAGCGCTTGTCGTCCAGCGGCGCTGCCTCGAACACGATGCGGTAGTCGTGCGTGCCCAGCGGTCCTTCATCGGCGTTGAGCTGCACCTTGAGGTAGTCAGGCTCCGACGCGGACAGGCGGTACTCGAAGTTCACCTGGAAGGCCTTCTCGACCGGCTGGTCGTACTTGCGGCCGACATACAGGACGAGCTGCTGGGTGCTCGCAGCGGTGCTGGCACGGCATCGCTTGACGTTGAACGGCAGGATCAGCACCTCGCACCAGCGCTCGGCGCCCTTGAGCGAGGCATCAAGGGTCGCGAAGGGATGGTCGACGACGGCGAAGACCTCGCCGGTGACGTCGTCGGAGCGCTCGACGGATTGCAGGTGGACAGGCCGCTGGAAAGGGTTGCTCGCGAGCTGCGCGGCCAGGCTCGCATGGCGCGCGCGCATCGCGTCCGCTGGCGGAGATGCGACACCCGCGGTGGCCAGCGACGCGCCGAGCAGCGCGGCGCAGAACCAGCGGGCCAGCGACAAGGCAGTCGTCTTCATCGAAAGGATGCGACCTGGCTGTCGCGTGTCGGTTCCGGCAAATTTCCGCATCGGCGTTACCGGCCGCTACAGCCAGTACTCCCACATACGCGCCAGGCCTTGCTTCAGCCGCGCCCCCAGGCCCCGGCGATCCCACTGCTCCAGCGTGATGGCGTTCGACGACGCCAGGTCGTTGTCGAACATGGCGCGCATCTGCTGCGCGAACTCGGTGCCGAGCACGACGGCGTTCGCTTCCTGGTTGTGCAGGAAACTTCGCCAGTCCAGGTTGGCCGAGCCAATCGTCGACCATACGCCGTCGATGACCACCGTCTTCGCATGCAACAGCACGTTGCGTCGCTCGAAGATCCGGATGCCGGCGCGCAGCAGCTCGTCGTAGTACGAACGACCGGCGTGAAAGATGAGTCCCGAGTCGGTCGCGCTGGGCAGGATGAGCTTGACACTGACGCCCCGCTGCACCGCGGCCTTCAACGATGCCCGCAGCTGCGGATCGGGCGCGAAGTAGGCGTTGGTCATCAGGATCTCGGTCTCGGCATGATCGACCGCCGAGATGAGGGTCGCGTAGATCGCGCTGACCGGCTCGTCCGGCGCGCCGGCGATGGCGCGCACCACCTCCTTGCCGCGCGCGGTCGGCGGCGGGAAGTAGTTGCGTTGCGGCAGCGGGTCGGCCTTCTGCTTGGCCCACGTCTCGAGATAGAGCTTCTGGAAGTCGGCGACCACCGGGCCTTCGACCTGCAGGTGAGTGTCGCGCCACGGCTTCGGGCGCTCGCCAGCCGAGCTCGTGGAGCTGCCCGAATAGATGCCGCTGATGTTGATGCCGCCGAGGAAGACCGTGCGCCCGTCGACGATCAAGAGCTTGCGGTGGTCGCGCTCGTTGAGGCTCCACGCGGCCTTGGCGATCAGCGGGTTGATCGGGTTGAACTCGAGCAGCCTCACCCCGGCATCGCGCAAGGGCGCGAAGAACTCGCGCGGCGTGCTGACTGCGCCGACCGCGTCGTAGATGAGGCTGACCGCGACGCCCTCGCGCTGCTTGGCGATCAATGCGTCGCGAAAGCGCACGCCGACCTCGTCGTCCTCGAAGATGTAGGTCTCCATGTTGATGTGATCGCGCGCGTCGCGAATGGCGGCAAACATCGCCTGGTGCGTCGCGTTGAAATCGTGCAGCAGCGTCACCTTGTTGCCGGCGACCAGAGGCCGGCCGGCCAGCGCTTCCTCGAGGGCCAGGTGACGGTCGAAGAGATTGGTGTCGGGCGCGCGGCTCTTCAGCGCATCGAGCACCGCCTTGCTGCGCGCCGCCGACAGCGGACCGCGTGTGCCGGCCACGTGCGGCGGTCCTTGCGAGGCCGCCATGTCGGGCGTCACCGTCGGAAGCGAACGGCAGGCGCCGACCGCGATCAGGCACAGCAAGACTGCCCGGCGCAGCCAGACCGGGCAGTGCGGCAGACGAATGTTCATCATGGCACTGCCCCCATCGGGGCAAGCGCCGTGCCCGGCGCTCTCAGCGGCGCGCGGCCATGGCCTTCGCGGCTTCGGTGATCAGGGGCGGGCCGCGGTAGATGAAGCCGGTGTAGAGCTGCACCAGGTCGGCGCCGGCCGCGATCTTCGCCGCGGCGTCCGCACCGCTCATCACGCCGCCGACGCCGATGATCGGCACGTCGGTGCCCAGCGCCGCGCGCAGCCGTGCGATCACACGATTGGATGCCTCGAATACCGGCGCGCCGCTCAGGCCGCCCGCTTCCTCGCCGTGCGGAAGATGGCGCACCGCGTCGCGCGCGACCGTGGTGTTGGTTGCGACGACGCCTGCCATGCCGCTGCGCACGACCGTCGCGGCGATGAGGTCGATCTGCGCATCGTCGAGGTCGGGCGCGATCTTGACGAAGATCGGCACACGCCGCCCGTGCTGCCGGGCCAATGAGCGGTCGCGCTTGGCGATGGCCGACAACAGCTCATCCAGTGCCTGGTCGGACTGCAGGGCGCGCAAGTTCTTCGTGTTGGGCGACGAGATGTTGACCGTCACGTAGTCGGCGTGCGGGTACACGGCATCCAGGCAGGCAAGGTAGTCGTCGGTCGCGCGTTCGATCGGCGTGGCCGCGTTCTTGCCGATGTTGAGTCCGAGGATGCCGCCTTGCTCGCGGAATTTCGCGCGACGCACGTTGGCGATGAATGCCGCCAGTCCCTCGTTGTTGAAGCCGAGGCGGTTGATCAGCGCGTTGGCATCGGGCAGCCGGAACATGCGCGGGCGCGGATTGCCGGGTTGCGGCTTCGGCGTCACCGTGCCGACTTCGATGAAGCCGAAGCCCATGGCTCCCAGGCCGTCGATGCAACGGCCGTTCTTGTCGAGTCCGGCGGCGAGGCCGATGCGATTGGGAAACCGGATCCCCGCGACCGTGACCGGATCGGCCACGCGCGGCTGCGCAACGGTGCAGACCAGCGGGGTGTGCTGGATGCGCGCCAGCGCGGACAGTGTCAGGTCGTGGGCGGCTTCGGGGTCCAGGCCGAACAGGAAGGGGCGGGCGAGCGCATACGGAACGAGAGCCATGGAGTCTGTCTTGGATAATCGGACGATTGTCTCAAACGTCACACACTCCATGACCCAGGACGAACTCAAGGCGCTGGTCGGCCAGGCGGCGCTCGCCTACGTGGTGCCGGGCCAGGTGGTCGGCGTCGGTACCGGCTCTACGGTGAACTGCTTCATCGATGCGCTGGCGACCATCAAGGGCCGCATCGCCGGTGCGGTGTCCAGCAGCGAGAAGAGCACCGAGCGGCTGCGCGCCCACGGCATCCAGGTGCTCGACAGCAATGGCGTCGAGCAGATTCCGGTCTACATCGACGGCGCCGACGAGATCGACCAGGCCGGACACATGATCAAGGGCGGCGGCGCCGCGCTCACGCGCGAGAAGATCGTCGCCGACATCGCGGAACGCTTCATCTGCATCGCCGATGAATCGAAGCTGGTTCAGACCCTGGGACGCTTTCCGCTGCCGGTGGAAGTGATCCCGATGGCGGCCGCCCAGGTCTCGCGGCGGCTGCGTGCGCTGGGAGGCGAGCCGGCGCTGCGCGCGGGCGTGGTCACCGACAACGGCGGCCACATCATCGATGTACGCGGGCTTCGCATCACCGATCCTGCCGCGATGGAGTTCGAGATCAACCAGTGGCCCGGCGTGATCACCGTGGGCATCTTCGCCCGCCATCGCGCGAGCGTCTGCCTGCTCGGCACGCCTCAAGGTGTGAGGACGCTGAGCTTCTAGCGCTTCGCTGCTCGCCAATCCTCACAAGCCGCCTGTGGAAATGGGCGTAATCTCTGCCTGTTCCACTTGATGAAGGACACGGCCCATGGCCAAACCCAACTATTCGTTCGAGAAGCGCCAGCGCGAGCTGGCCAAGAAGAAGAAGAAGGAAGAAAAGCTGCAGGAAAAGGCAGCGCGCAAGAGCGCCGGACTCCCGCCGCTGGACCAGGCGGCCGAACCCACCGAAGCCGCCGCACCGGTGGACGACGCGGCCGAAGGCGGCAAGAGCGCAGGCTGACATCACGGCGCAGGCCGACGGGCCTTGCGCGACACGAACCGAGCTGGATCCACCGCATCGAGCAGGCTGGCTTCCAGCGGTGAGGGGGCACCGGCGATGGCCGACGCCAGCGCCTGCGCACCGAGCGCACACCAGGTGATCCCGCGCGAAGCGAGCGCGGTGAAGACATGGAGTCCCGGCTGGCGCGGCACGAAACGCGGCTGTTCGAGCCGCAACGCTCCCCGTGCCGCATCGATGTCGGGAACGGCCCCCACGATCGGCAGGCGGTCGCCGCTGACCCAGCGCCACGCGGTGCGGCCTCCCAGGAGTCGAAGCGGCACATCGAGCGCAAGGCCCGTCAGTCGACCCAGCTGGAACAGATTCGCCAGATGATCGTCGTCACGAACCGACGGATCGTCGTCCCCAGGCTGCGATGTGGCGCCGAACACCGTGGTGCCGTCGACGCTGGGCAGCAGGTATCCGGCACCGGCAATCGGGATGCGGGCGTGAACCGGCATCGCCGCCGATGCCACCGAGCTCAGCTGGCCGCGCACCCGCATCACGTCCCACGCCGGCTCGCCGATGAGGCGCAGGGCGTCGCCGCCGTTGGCCAGCACGACCACCTCGGCCCGCACGACGACCGTGCCCGCCGCGTCCATGAGCTGCCAGGCGTCGCCGGCGTGGCGCAGTGCCTGCACCGCGATGCCGGGCCTGAACTCGACCGAGCCACCTGCATCGCGCAGCAGCGCTTGCGACAGCTCGGCCGGGCGCACCCATCCGCCGCCCGGATAGAACCACGCCGGATGCTGCAGGCGCATCCCGGCCGACTCGCTCGCGGAGGCGGCGTCCAGCGCCCGGACATAGTCCCCGGGCAGGCCGAGGCGCTCGAGCACGCGCGTCATGGCCTGCACATCGGTGTCCATCGTTTCCAGCCGCAGCACGCCGCCGACGCTGCCGCGGACGCCGTGGCGCTCGATCGCCTGTTCGACGCAGCGCTGCGCCAGCAAGGCGGCGCCCCGGTTGAAACGCGCGTGGACACCGTCCTGCGCATTGACGATGCCGTGGAAGAGTCCGACCGGGTTGCCGGAGGTCTCCTGTGCCGGACCCGACTGGCGGTCGATCAGTGTGCAGCGCCAGCCCTGTTGCGCCAGCGCCGATGCGACGGCGCATCCGGCAAGTCCGGCGCCGACGATCGCCGCATGGCCGATGCCGGGCGGACGAGTGGAACGCCCCGGCGAATGGCGCGGCGTGAACGATGGCGCATAGCGCGCGAGTGTGATGTCGCGCTTGCCGCCTTGCCCCGGCGCGGTGTGCACGTCGAAGCCGGCCGCGCGCAAGCCGTCACGCACGCCGCGCGCGGCGGTCCAGGTGGCCGCTGTCGCTTGCGGCGCCGCCAGCCGGCCCATGGCCTTGAACAGGCGCGGCTGCCACATGTCAGGGTTCTTCGCGGGCGCGAAGCCGTCCAGGTAGAACGCATCGACCTGCGCCACCAGCTCGGGCAGCCAGTCGGCCACATCGCCCAGCGCCAGCAGCAGCTCGACGCGGCCGCCCTCGAACACGAGTCGATGCAGATTGGGCGTCAGCGGCGGCCACGCGGCGACGAGCTGGTCGGCCAGCGGCCGCACGACGGCATCGCGGGCCACCGAGCGCAGGTCGTCGCGGGTCAGCGGGTGGCGCTCGACGGAGATGAAGTGCAGCCGACGGCAGGCCAGCGGGTCGCATCGCCAGGCGTCCCAGGTGACAAGGAAGTTGTTGCCCAGGCCGAAGCCGGTCTCCAGCACGACGAACCGCTCGCGTCCCCGCCAGCGCTCCGGAAGGCCGTTGCCGCGGAGAAAGACATGCAAAGCCTGCTGGAGCGCGCCCGCCCGCGGGTGATACACGTCGGCGTAGTCCTCGCAGGAAGGCACGCCGTCGGCGGTGGCTGCGAGACGCGCCGGCACGATCGGTCGGGTCTTCATCGGCTCACGTTAGCAAAGCCTCTCGCCAAAGCGAAAGGGGCACCGAGGTGCCCCTTGCTGGTTGCACGCCGCAAGCGCTCAGACGCGCTTGCGGTACTCGTGGGTACGGGTGTCGATCTCGATCTTGTCGCCCGTTTCGACGAACAGCGGCACCGCGATCTCGAAGCCGGTCTTCAGCTTGGCGGGCTTCATCACCTTGCCGGAGGTGTCGCCCTTGACGGCGGGCTCGGTGTAGGCCACTTCGCGCACCAGGCTGGTGGGCAGCTCGACCGAGATTGCCTTGCCTTCGTAGAACACCACTTCCACCGGCATGCCGTCCTCGAGGTACTGGATGGCGTCGCCCATGTTCTCGGCCTCGACCTCGAACTGGTTGTACTCCGCGTCCATGAAGGCGTACATCGGATCCGCGAAGTAGGAGTAGGTGCACTCCTTCTTGTCGAGGATGATCTGGTCCATCTTGTCGTCGGCCTTGAAGACGACTTCGGTGCCCGAGCTGTTGAGCAGATTCTTGAGCTTCATGCGCACCGTGGCGGCGTTGCGGCCGCCGCGGCTGTATTCCGTCTTCAGCACGACCATCGGGTCCTTGCCTTGCATGATGACGTTGCCGGCGCGAATTTCCTGAGCGATCTTCATAGCGACTTTTCCGTGTGAAACGCTGCGTGGAGCGTTGGGGGCGCGCGAGCCGCTCCAGCCGAGATTCAAGCCGAGGATTCAAGCCCGGACCAGCCGGGTTGACGAGCTTGGGCACCCTTGCAGAGCACCCGCAACGCGCAAAGCCCACAATTTTAACGTCTTTCGGCGACGAAGCCCAGCAGCCGGGTATTGAGATCCGTCAGTCCGAGCAGCGCTTCACGCCAGGCGGCACAGTGCCGTGCCCACGGCTGCAACGGCGGCAATGTGGCGGCGCTGTCGCCCAGTCCGTTCCACCACAACCATAGTTGGCCTACGCCCGCCGCCAGTTCGGGCGACGCCCCGGCCAGGAAGCGACGCTCGAAGGCCTGCAGCTTCGGCGCATGCGCGCCGTCGCGTTGCGGATAGATCTGCCAAACGAAGGAGCGAGCGGCCCACTGCGCACGAACGAAGGAGTCCTCGCCGCGCACGAAGTTGAGATCGCAGGCCCACAGCAGGTGGTCGTACTCGATCTGCGACAGGCAGGGCACCAGCACCGCCCTCAGCGCTCCCCGGGTCAGTGACGGCCCCAGGGCAGCGGCCACCTGCGCCGACGACGTGCCGGCCGCGACCAGCAGCAGCGTCGGCGCCTGGGCCAGTCGATCCAGCAGCGCGGGCAGTCGAGGGTTGTCATAGCAAAACAGACTGACCACACGTTCCCCTGCCAGCGGCCCCGATCCTCGCGCCGCCAGCCAGGCAAGCCGGTCGAAGCCGGCTTGCCGGCGAACCAGCCCGGGCTCGCGCAGCAATCCACCCGTGCGCGGCGTGAAGCCGGGATAGAAGAACCACTTCGTCATCCCGTTGGGCTGAGGCGACGGCAATCCGTGGCTGCGCTCGACGTAGTCCTCGGCGCTCAGGTATTCCAGGTTGATCCATGCCGGCGGCCGCGGCATCGCGGCCATTCGGGCGACAAAGGGTGCGGGCGGGTCGCAGCCGAAGGCTTCGACCACGACGTCGCCGGGCGTGGGCGTGCTGCCGTCCTCGTCCGGCCAGGCGTGGACCTCCACCCGCGGATGCCCGCCCGGCGCCATCCAGGCCAGGGCGCTCGCGTCGTCGATCCACAGGCGCACGCGCTCCCCGCGTGCCGCCAGGTCGGCCGCGGCGCGCCAGCACACGCCCACATCGCCGAAGTTGTCGACCACCCGGCAAAACACATCCCACTGCATCGTTGAATTATCCCGGCCGAGGCGGATCGCCGTGCGGCGGCACAATCGATCCGATGACCGAAGCTCCAGATTCCGTCGCCCACGCGATGCCGCCCGATGACCCGGCGCGCGAGCGCCTGCTGTCCGACGTCGCGGCGCTGCCCGGCCTGCCTGGCGTCTACCGCTATTTCGACGCTCAGGGCAACGTGCTGTACGTGGGCAAGGCGCGCGACCTGAAGAAGCGCGTTTCCAGCTACTTCCACAAGAACCACGCGGGGACGCGCATCGGCTACATGATCGGCAAGATCGTGCGCCTGGAGACGACGGTGGTGCGCTCCGAGGCCGAGGCGCTGCTGCTCGAGAACAACCTCATCAAGACGCTCAAGCCGCGCTACAACATCCTGCTGCTCGACGACAAGAGCTATCCGTACCTGAAGATCGTCTCACACGAGTTTCCGCGCGTCGCCTATTACCGGGGCTCGGTGGACAAGAAGCACCGCTATTTCGGTCCGTATCCCAGCGCGTGGGCCGTCAAGGACTCGATCCAGCTGATTCAGAAGGTATTCAGGCTGCGCACCTGCGAGGACACCGTCTTCAACAACCGCACGCGTCCCTGCCTGCTGTACCAGATCAAGCGCTGCTCGGGCCCGTGCGTGAATCTCATCGAGCCGGAAGACTATGCGCGCGACGTGAGCCATGCCGAGCGCTTTCTGCTCGGTGAGCAGCAGGAGGTGATGGACGCGCTGCAGGCGCAGATGATGGCTTACGCCGAAGCCTTGAAGTTCGAGCAGGCGGCTGAGATCCGCAACCAGCTCGGTGCCTTGTCGCGCGTGCTGCACCAGCAGGCGGTCGAGAACAACACGGGCGTGACGTCGAAGGACGCGGACATCCTGGCGGTGAAGGTCCAGGGCGGCCGCGCCTGCGTCAACCTCGCCATGGTGCGCGGCGGCCGCCATCTGGGCGATCGGCCGTACTTTCCGGTGCATGTCGACGACGCCACGTCGCTCGGCGAGCAGGCCGACGATGCCGGCGATCCGGAAGTGCAGGTGCTGGAGGCCTTCATCGCGCAGCACTATCTCGATGCGGGCGTGCCGCCCCTGCTCGTGCTCAGCCACCCGGTGGACCGCGCGCTCATCGACGCGCTGTCGCAGCAGTGCGGGATGAAGGTCACCGCGCAGCACCAGCCGCGAGAACCCCGCCGCGCATGGCTCGACATGTGCATCAAGGGCGCGGAGATCAAGCTGGCGCAGCTGCTGGCGGAGGAAGGCTCTCAGCAGGCGCGCACCCGTGCGCTGGTCGAGGCGCTGGACCTTGCGGTGGAGAACCTCGACACCTTTCGCATCGAGTGTTTCGACATCAGCCACACGGCAGGCGAATCGACGCAGGCATCGTGCGTCGTGTTCGAGAACCACAGGATGCAGAACTCCCAGTACCGCCGCTACAACATCGAAGGCATCACCGGCGGCGACGACTATGCGGCGATGCGCCAGGTCCTCACCCGGCGCTACGCGAAGATCGCCACGGCGCTCGCGGAGCAGGGCCCCGGCGGCGGCGCGAGGCTGCCGGACCTGGTGCTCGTCGACGGCGGCCGCGGCCAGGTCAGCATGGCGCGCGAGGTCTTCGAGGAGCTCGGGATCGACATCGGCCTGATCGTCGGCGTCGAAAAGGGCGAGGGCCGCAAGGTCGGCCTCGAGGAACTGGTCTTCGCCGACGGCCGCGAAAAGGTCTATCTCGGCAAGGAGTCGGCGGCGCTGATGCTGGTGGCACAGATCCGCGACGAAGCCCACCGCTTCGCAATCACCGGCATGCGCGCACGCCGGGCCAGTGTGCGCACGGGCGGCAGCCGGCTCGAAGACATCGCCGGGGTGGGCCCGAAGAAGCGCGCCAAGCTGCTGCAGCGCTTCGGCGGTGTCCGCGGCGTGGCCAGCGCGAGCGTTGAGGATCTGGCGACCGTCGAGGGCGTGTCGCGTGAACTGGCCGAGGAGATCTACCGTGCCCTGCATTGACATCATTTCCAAGCGCTATGGCCTCGCCGTTCTGGCGTTGCTGGGCGCCTGTTCCACCCCTTCGCCGGCTCCGGGTCCGGCGCCCGGGCCGGGGGCGCCGCGGGCGTCCACCCATTCGCCAGGCGGCGGGCTGCCGACGCCGAACCCGGTGCGCAGCATGAACGAAGTGCGCCTCCAGGCCGCGCGACGCCTGGTTGCCGCAAACCCAACGGGCACCTATGTCGGCACCGTGCCCGACGTGCTGCTCGCCATCCCGGTACTGGAGATCGAGCTCAACGCCGACGGCAGCATTCGCCGCATCGATGTGCTGCGCAAGCCGGGGCAGGCGCCCGACACGCTGCAGCTCGCGATGGACGCGGTGCGCCGCGCGGCGCCCTTCGGCGATGTGTCGCGGCTGCCCAAGCCGTGGAAGTTCAGCGAGACCTTTCTCTTCAACGACGAGCGCAAGTTCAAGCCGCGCACGCTCGACAACTGAACCGCGATTTCGGGCCGTGCTCCAGCTTGGGCACAATGCCGGCATGTTTTTCAATCTGCCGACCCTGCTGACCTGGGCGCGGATCGTCTCGATTCCGCTGATCGTCGGCGTGTTCTACCTCGACGGCGTCCACGAGAGCACACGCAACATCACAGCCACGGTGCTCTTCATCGTTGTCGCGATCACCGACTGGGCCGACGGCTACCTGGCCCGACGGCTGAACATGACCTCGTCCTTCGGCGCCTTCCTGGATCCGGTCGCCGACAAGTTCCTCGTCTGTGCTGCGCTGCTGGTGCTGGTCCACCTGCAGCGGCTGCATGCCTTCGCCGCGCTGGTGATCATCGGGCGCGAGATCGCGATCTCGGCGCTGCGCGAATGGATGGCGCAGATCGGCGCATCGCGCAGCGTCGCCGTGCACATGCTCGGCAAGATCAAGACGACGGTGCAGATGATCGCGATCCCGTTCCTGCTGTTCGATGGCCGCCTGTTCGGGCTGATCGACACCCGGCTCTGGGGCACGATGCTGATCTGGATCGCGGCCGTGCTGACCATCTGGTCGATGATCTACTACCTGCAGAAGGCGCTGCCAGAGATCCGCGCGAAGGCCCGCTAGTGGCGACTGCTGTCCGCGGCGCGCTGCTGCGCGCCATGCCGTGGGTGTTCGTGCTCATCTGGAGCACCGGCTTCATCGTCGCGCGGTTCGGCATGCCGCACTCTCCGCCGTTCAAGTTCTTGACGATTCGCTATGCGCTGTCGGTGCTGTGCTTCGGCGCCTGGGTGGCGCTGGCGCGCGTGGCCTGGCCGCGTGATCGGTCGCAGTGGATGCATCTCGCCGTGGCCGGCGTTCTGATGCACGCGGGGTATCTGGGCGGCGTGTGGGCTGCCGTCAAGGCAGGCATCGGCGCGGGCACGGTGGCGCTGCTGGTCGGGTTGCAGCCGGTGCTGACCGCCATCTGGCTCACGACGACGTCGCGTGACAGCAAGCACCACGCCGTGACGCCCGTGCAATGGATCGGCTTGCTGCTCGGATTCGGCGGCCTGGTGCTGGTGGTCTGGCGCAAGCTCGGCGCAGGCGAAATCACGCCGCTCAATCTGGGGCTGGCGCTGCTTGCGTTGCTCTCGATCACCACCGGCACGCTGTATCAGAAGCGGCACGTGGCTCCTTGCGACGTTCGTGCCGCCAGCACGGTGCAGCTTGCCGCGGCACTCGTGGTCAGTCTGCCGCTGGCGTTGCTGGAGCAGGAGGCGATCGACTGGCATCCGGCGTTCATCGGCGCCATGGCCTGGTCGGTGTTCGCGCTCACCTTGGGCGGCAGCTCGCTGCTCTACCTGCTGATCCAGCGTGGTGCGGCGACGCAGGTCACCAGCCTGCTCTACCTGGTTCCACCTTGCACGGCGGTGATGGCGTGGGCGATCTTCGGCGAATCGTTGAGCGGCTTGATGATGCTCGGCATGGCACTCACCGCGATCGGCGTTGCGCTCGTCGTGCGTGATCCGGGCGGCTGACATCCGGCTGACGAAAGAGGGCGCTGATCGCCACGACCGGTGCGATTGCAGCATCGCGTCACAGCGCGTCAACTAGCACCGGCCCTTGTGTTGTCAAGCGTGCAAGCACGCTCGCGCGCACCTCCATTGACGCTGGTCATTACGCATAGAATCCGCTTCCGCGCTTGACACTGGGGTATCGCACGGCTGTAATGAATCGAGCCGTGGCGCCATCATCACGCGGCCCAAATCACCATCCCGAATTCCTTGTGAGACACCTTGAGAGGGGGTACCTTCGTGAACAAATCGGAATTGATCGAGCACATCGCCAAGCAGGCCGATATCTCCAAAGCGGCGGCGACTCGCGCGCTGGAGGCGGTCATCGGCGGCGTGAAGACGACGCTGAAGAAGAACAACAGCGTATCGCTGGTGGGCTTCGGCACCTTCAGCGTCAGCAAGCGTGCTGCGCGCAGCGGTCGCAATCCGCGGACCGGCGCGACGATCAAGATCAAGGCGGCAAAGGTGCCGAAGTTCCGCCCCGGCAAGGCTCTCAAGGACGCAGTCAACTGAACAGGATTTCGGGTGCTTAGCTCAGCTGGCAGAGCGGCGCCCTTACAAGGCGTAGGTCGGGGGTTCGATCCCCTCAGCACCCACCAGGCACAGCGCGCTTGCCACCCCGTGCGGACGGCCCCGGTCGGCTAGAATCCCGGCAAGCCCGTTACCCAACAATGGCGACAACAAAGGCGAACCTCGGTTCGCCTTTGTTGCGTTTGCAGCGGTCGCTTTGCTCCGCCACCATCGTGGCTGTTGATCTTCCCGCTCTTCGTCGAGGCTTTCGATGTTTGACTTCGTCCGCACCCACACCCGCCTGTTCCAGTTCATCCTGGTGCTGCTGATCTTTCCGTCGTTCGTCTTCTTCGGCATTCAGGGTTACAGCCGCTTCACCGAAGGCGGCAATGCTGCCGTCGCGGAGGTCGCTGGTCGCGACATCACCCGCGCCGAGTGGGATGCGGCTCATCGCGATCAGGTGGAGCGCGTGCGCCGGCAGATGCCGGGCGTGGACGCGAAGCTGCTCGACTCTCCGATGATGCGGCAGCAGTCGCTCGACATGCTGCTGCGCGAGCGCGTGATGCTCGCGGCCGCCGAGAAGCTGAACCTCACGACCACCGACGACCGCCTCGACCGCCTGTTCAAGAGCGACCCGCAGTTCGCGCCGCTGCGCAACCCGGACGGCAGCGTGAACAAGGACTTCCTGGCGGCGCAGGGCCTTTCGGTGCCGATGTTCGAGCAGCGGCTGCGGCGCGACCTCACGCTGCGGCAGGTCATGCAGGGTGTCAGCGGCACCCAGTTCGCGCCCGAGAGCGCCACCGGCGCCGCGCTGGACGCCTTCTTCCAGCAGCGCGAAGTGCAGGTGCAGCGCTTCGACGCCAAGGACTACCTTGCGAAAGCAGCGCCCAGCGACGCCGACATCGAGAAGTACTACAAGGATCCCGCCAACGCCGCGCAATTCCAGGCCCCCGAGCAGGCAAAGGTGGAATACGTGGTGCTGGACGTCGAGTCGCTGAAGAGCAGCGTCACGGTGGTCGAAGACGACCTGAAGAAGTACTACGCGCAAAACGAGGCGCGCTACAGCACGCCGGAAGAAAGGCGTGCCAGCCACATTCTCGTCAAGGCGGAGAAGGGTGCGCCGGCCGATGCCCGTGCCAAGGCCAAGGCGAAGGCGGAGGCGCTGCTCGCCGAGTTGAAGAAGAACCCCGCCGGCTTCGCTGAAGCCGCGAAGAAGAACTCCGAAGACCCCGGCTCCGCCGAACGCGGCGGCGACCTCGACTTCTTCGGTCGCGGCGCAATGGTGAAGCCTTTCGAGGATGCGGCGTTCGCGCTGAAGCCCGGCCAGATGAGCGACGTGGTCGAGAGCGATTTCGGCTACCACATCATCCAGGTCACCGGCGCGCGCGGCGGCGACAAGAAAAGCTACGAGCAGGTGCGCCCCGAGATCGAGGCCGAGCGTCGCAAGCAGCTGGCGCAGGAAAAGTTCTCGAAGGACGCGGTCGATTTCACCAACATGGTCTACGAACAGGCCGAGAGCCTCAAGCCGGCAGCCGACAGGTTCAAGCTCGAGATCAAGACGGCGCAGGACGTGAAGCGCACGCCGGCGCCCGGTGCGACCGGCCCGCTGGCGAACCCGAAGTTTCTCGAAGCGCTGTTCGCGGCCGACACCATCCGCAACAAGCGGAACACCGATGCCGTGGAAACCGCGCCGAACCAGCTGGTGTCCGGGCGCGTCGTCCAGTATTCGCCGGCGCACACCCTGCCGCTGTCCGAGGTCAAGGACAAGGTCCGCGAACGCGTCGCGGCGCAGCAGGCCGCTGCGCTCGCGCGCAAGGAAGGCGAAGCGCGTTTGGCCGAGCTGAAGAAGGATCCGCAGGCGGCCCTGCCAGGGGCGGCGCAGCCGGTGTCGCGGGCGACGGCCAAGGATGTGCCGCGCCCGGTCGTCGATGCGGTCCTGCGTGCCGACACCGGCAAGCTGCCGGCGGTATTCGGCGTGGACCTCGGCGACGCCGGCTATGCCGTTGCGCGCATCACCAAGGTCCTCGGCCGCGACCCGATTGCGGCCGACACCAAGCAGGCGCAATCGCAGTACGCACAAGCCTGGGGCGACGCGGAGACGCAGGCCTATTACGCCGCCCTCAAATCCCGCCTGAAGGCCAACGTGAAGGACAGGGCGTTCGCGCCCGACGCCGCCAGCGCCCCCGCGCGCTAGAGGTGTCGCCTCTGACCCTATAATGCGGGGCTCTGCGGTGGCTGTAGCTCAGTTGGTAGAGTCCAGGATTGTGATTCCTGTCGTCGTGGGTTCGAGTCCCATCAGCCACCCCAAGATCACCTTTCGAATCAACGGCCCGCGCATCCACGCGGGCCGTTTTTCTTGGTGTCTCAGCTGCGCTGGCTCAGCAGCCGGTCGAAATAGCGGATGGTGCTCAGCAGGCCCTGCTCCAGCGGCACCTTGGGCTCCCACTTGAGCCACTCGCGGGCGCGCGTGATGTCGGGGCACCGCTGCATCGGGTCGTCGCTGGGCAATGGCCGGTACACGATGGGCGAGCGCGACCCGGTCAGCTGGACGATTCGTTCCGCCAGGTCGCGGATCGTGCATTCGACGGGATTGCCGACGTTGACCGGACCGATGACCTCGTCGGACGTGTCCATCAGCTTGAGCATGCCGTCGATGAGGTCGTCCACGTAGCAGAACGAGCGGGTCTGCAGGCCGTCCCCGTAGAGCGTGATCTCGTCGCCGCGCAGCGCCTGCACGATGAAGTTGGAGACGACGCGGCCGTCGTTGGGATGCATGCGCGGGCCGTAGGTGTTGAAGATGCGCATCACCTTGACGCGCAGCCGGTGCTGGCGGTGATAGTCGAAGAACAGCGTCTCGGCGCAACGCTTGCCTTCGTCGTAGCACGCCCGCAGGCCCGCCGGGTTCACGTGTCCCCAGTAGTCCTCGGTCTGCGGATGCACCGTCGGATCGCCGTACACCTCGCTGGTGGATGCCTGCAGGATCTTGGCATGGAGCCGCTTCGCCAGCCCCAGCATGTTGATCGCACCATGCACGCTGGTCTTGGTGGTCTGCACGGGATCGTGCTGGTAGTGGATCGGCGATGCCGGGCAGGCGAGGTTGTAGATCTCGTCGACCTCGACGTACAGCGGGAAGGTGACGTCGTGCCGCATCAGCTCGAAGCGCGGGTGGTGCAGCATGTGCTCGATGTTGCGCTTGCTGCCGGTGAAGAAGTTGTCGACGCAAAGCACCTCGTGGCCGCACTCCAGTAGTTGCTCGCACAGATGCGACCCCAGGAATCCGGCTCCACCGGTGACCAGGCACGACTTGCGATAGACATCCCGCATGTCATTTCTCCACGCACGCCTGCCCGCAGCTGGCGATCGGGGTGCCCGAAGCCGACAGCCGTGCAGGAACAGGCCGGACGAGGCAACCGTCGTGCCCGGTGGGTCAATGGCGGGCGGAGAACTCGCGGATGATCACGCGGCAGCCGATGCCATGCGGGGACAGCTCGCGCCACTCCACTTCGCCGCCGAGCTGCTTGACCCGTTTGCGCACGCCGCCCAGGCCGAGTCCGTGCGACCAGGCGCGAGGGTTGCGGCCGAGACCGTCATCGAACACCGACAGGTCGAGCCGATCGTTCTCGAGGCTGAAGTCGATGTCGACGCGTCGCGCCTGGGCGTGCGAGATGATGTTGCTGACCAGCTCGCGCAGCACGCGCGTGAGGGCGGACCACTGCACCACGCTGAGGAGGATGTCCTCGTCGAAGGTGAAGGTCCAACCCAGCTCCACATGCGCGGCGGTGAGCCGCTGCGTCAGATCGGCTTTCCATTCGGCTGCGGCATGCGACAGCCGGTGATTGGAAGCGGCCAGACCGCGCGTCAAGGTCTTCAGGTCCTGCAGCGTATGCCGCACATACTCTTCCATCTCGGGAGAATGTGCCTTGTACATCAGTGTCAGCAGCCGCGCGCCGATGTCGTCGTGAAGGTCCTGCGCGATCCGCGCCCGCTCTTCGCTGCGACCTTGCTCCACCGCCTTGTCGAAGGCGACGGCGCGGCCGAGCTGCTCGACGATGCGATCGGCGAGGCGCGCGTCCTCCGAGGTGAAGAGCCGACGGCCGCGATGCGCGAAGCGAAGGACGATGGAGCGGTCTGCAAGCCCATCCTCGGTCGCCGCGTCGCTGCTCAGTTCAGGCACGGGAAGGATGATGGCCGAGCCGTCGGCCACGATGCGCGTGGAGCTGCTGCGCTTGTCGATGACCAGGACTTCCATCGGCTCGAACAGCTCGCGCAGCAGCCGCGACAGCAGGGCCGGCGTGCGCTCCGGGTGCGCCTCCACCTCGCGCGCGATCCGGTACAGCTGCTCGAACATGCGCTCCGTGGTCAGCATGCTGCTGCCGAGCAGCTGGTTGAGGATCCATTGACGGGCGCCCGCATACACGCCGAGGGACAGGAACAGCGACAAGGTCAGCGAAGCGAACTGTCCGAACGAGAAGACCGCGACGAACAGCAGGTCGAGCGAGGTGGCCACCGTGCTGATGGCCGCGAGAAGAGAGAACTCCCGCATGATCTGCTGCGACTTCGACAGGAAAGGCACCAGCAGCAGCAGCGAGGCCAGGAACACGTACCAGATCATCGAGCCGATCGACGCGATGTTGTGCTGCACGCCGGGCGCCTTGGTGGCCGCGGCCAGCGCGATGGTGAGCAGGATCCAGGTGCTCATCGCGACGACGCAGAAACGCCGCAGGACCACGGCGAAGGGATGCGGCTCGATGCGATACGACCAGGTGAGCAGGCCGATCATCAGCAGTCCCATGCCCGACACGCCGAGCTGCGTCCACCACCAGGCCTCGGGCAGCAGACGTTGCCACATCAGCAGGACAAGAGAGCCGACGAAGGCCCACGCGGCCACGGCGATCCAGCCCGCGCCGGGCAGCCGTCGGGGGTGCAGGCAGATCGCGTTGATGACGGCTGCCGCGGTCACCAGGTCGAAGGCCATGCGAAGCGGCATGTCCAGGCGCGGGAAGGGCGCAGGCAGGGCAAGCTCCAGCGTCGATTCGACAGCGATGAAGACGAGGTTGCCCGTCTGGCACAAGGCCATCACCGCGTACAGCAGGTTCAGCCCATTGGGCCTGGCAAGCAGCACCACCATCGCGACGAGATAGAGCACGAGAGCGAACGCGCTGAGCAGCCAGAACATGCCGCCCAGGCCTGCGAAGCCGCGGCGCTGGAGCTGCATCTCGACGATGTTGCCGTCGGAGAAGACAAGCTTGACGCTCTGCTGCGACAGCGCCGAGGAGATCTGCTCGTGCGTGGCCCGGTGATGGTCGCGATGGTCGTCGTCGATGAGCCAGCGCGATGAGCGCTGCAGCGTGAGCACGTTGGCCACCGCCACCGAAACGTCGCCGCCGAAGATGCCGATCAACGCGCGGCCGACGTGCGGCTTGAGCTGCGGGTCGGTGGTGGCTGCAAGCTCCAACAGACCCTGCGGATTGGAACGCCAGGTCGCCTCGATGTGCGGTGGGTCGCCGAGCCAGCGCGCCAGGAAGAACAAGCCCATGCAACCGAGCAGCGCCGTGCCCACCAGCAGGCGCAGGCGCCACCCCATCCAGCGCGAGAGCGAGCTCTCGTGCATGAAGTTGCGGTCGAGGAGCGCGGAATCGAAGGACGATTCACCGCCGGTGTAGGGGACCTGGCTGGTGTGCGCGTCCTTGTCGCGCAAAGGCGAGTCACCGGATGGGAGGCTCGACCCTGTGACGGCCATGTCGCTCCTCCTGGCGCCTCAGGCGGCCTGAATCAGACCAGGCCCTGCTTGCTCGCCAGCACCGCCGCCTCGGCGCGGCTCGAGACGTTCAGCTTCTTGTAGATCGACTTGATGTGGTCGTTCACGGTGAACCACTTGATCCCCATTAGGCTGGCGATCTCCTTGATCGTGAAGCCCTTGCTGAGGTAGGTGAGCACCTCGCTCTCGCGCGGCGTGAGGCGCTCGTGGTCGAGCGGCGCGCCCTTGCCCAGCGGCATGGGGCGGCTGCTCTGGAACGCGGAGGGCAGCGGCGCCGCGCTGGTCTCGCCGGCGGCGCCGTGGCGGAAATGCGTGAGCAGGCGGCGCGCGATGGCCGGAGACAACGGCGGCTGCCCGCGAACGATCTTCTGAAGTTCCTCGACGAGCACCTCGAAACGGTCTTCCTTCAGCAGGTAGCCGTCGGCGCCGCATTGCAGCGCGGGGAAGAGATGGTCGTCGTCGGAATAGAGCGTGGTGACGATCTTCGTGGCGGGATAGCGGGCCAGCTCCGCCAGCAGCTCCATGCCGTTGCCATCGGGCAGCTCGAGGTCGACGAGGATCAGCTTGAACGGGTCGTTCGGGGTGAGTGCGCTCTGGCCGCTCTGGGTGGCGATATGACGGCGCGCCGACTCGAGATCACCGGCCTCGGTGATGACGATGGTGTCGGAAAAACTCTCGCGGACGACCCGGCAAAGAAAGCTTCGCGCGACCGGGTTGTCTTCGACGATCAGGACCTTGACTGCCATGGTTGGCACAGTGTCGTGAGAAGACAGTGATCGTAGCAGCCTGCGTTCTAGGGGGGTAGTGTGGACGTGCTTTGCAGCGCCCTGGCGAGGCGGTTGTAGCGGTCGCGGAGGTCCCCTAGTTTCTCGCTCTTCTGGGCCTCGGACAGACGCGGGTCGAGCAGCACTTCAGACCGCTGTTTGAAGTCCTCGATCTCGAGCACGAACTTCAGCTGCTGATTGGTCGACGGTCGGAAGCCGGCCAGGTCGAACATCTGCTTGAGTCGTGCCTTCTCGCCGGCGGTCTTGCCGTAGCCGAACAGAAATGCCGACAGCTTGGTGCGAATCGACAGGGGCAGGTCCTTGCGCCAGAGCAGCGGGTCTTTGGGGATCAGCGCCGACTCCCACAGCACGCGCAGCGCCGCGGCCTTGGCAGGGTGGTTGGCCTTCAGCCGCGACAGCTCCTCGGTGTTGTAGGTGCCGGCGTGCACTTGTCCGCGCAGGACGGCATCGAGCGTCTGCGCGTGATTGCCACGGATGAAGGGAACGAAGTGCTCCTCGGGCCGAATGCCGCGCGGAACGAAAAGCGCGTACGACGGCATAGCGTGTCCCGACGTTGACGACAGCTCTCCCATCGCGAAGCCGTAGACCTTCGGTTTCGACAGGAGCTGGTCGAGGGACGACACCGGCGCGTCGCGTCGCGCGATGACGATGGCGCGGTAACCCGGCAAGCCTGTCGAATCGACGAGCTGGGCGAACACCTCGACATTGGCGCGCTCGATGCAATCGAGCGCCGCCTTGCTCGACAGCCAGGCGAGCTGCGCGCGGTTGGTGACCAGCGCCTCGACCGCGGCCGCGTACGACGGGGCGTAGAAGCCCTGCACCTCCAGCCCCGTGGCGCTGCGCAGTTCCGCGAAGAACGGTTCCCAGGCGACACGTGTCTCGTCGACCGTCGTGGTGGTGATGACTGCGAACAGCAGGGGTGCCGCCTGCGCATCGGCGGCCCGCCATGGAACTACGGCAAAGAGAGGCAACTTCAGCAACAGACGGCGCACGCAGCTGTCTCCCCACGCCACGGCTTGCGGCGAGGCACGGATTATCGATGCGCCGCCTGCGGCAGGCGACCGGGTCAGCGGGAGTCAGTGGTTGACCATCACCAGCTTGCCTCGGACCTGGCGGCTTCCCATGCGCTCGAAAGCCGCCTGCAACTGCGGCATCGGTAGCTTCTGATCGATGACCGGCTTGATGCGTCCCTGGGCGTACCAGGTGGCAAGCTCCCCCAGCGCCCTCGCATTGCGTTGCGGTTCGCGGCGCGCGAACTCGCCCCAGAACACACCGACCACCGACGCACCCTTCAGCAAGGCGAGGTTCAGAGGCAGCGAGGGAATGGTGCCTTGCGCGAAGCCGATGACGAGGTAGCGGCCGCGCCATGCGATGGAGCGGAAAACCGGCTCGGTGAGGTCGCCGCCGACCGGGTCGTAGACGATGTCGGGTCCCTTGCCGCCGGTGAGAGCCTTGAGCTCGTCGCGGATGTTCGAGCTCGCGTAGTTGACGGCATCATCGGCGCCGAGTTCGCGGCAGAGCTTGCACTTGTCGTCGCTGGACGCCGCGGCGATGACACGAGCGCCGGCTGCCTTCGCGATCTGGATTGCGGCAGTCCCGACGCCGCCGGCCGCGCCGAGCACCAGCACGGTCTCGCCGGCCTTGAGCTCGGCGCGGTCGAGCAGGGCGTGATGCGTGGTGCCGTAAGTGCAGATGAAGGCTGCCGCATCGTCGAAGGCGAAGCCCGAAGGCAGCTGCATCACCAGCTTTGCATCAACACACGCGTGCGTGGCGAAACCGCCCATGCCGCCGAACGCGGCGACCGCGTCGCCCTGCTTCAGGTGCGCGACGCCTTGCCCCACGGCGTCGACCGTTCCGGCGTACTCCGAGCCGGGCACGAACGGCAGCGGCGGCTTCATCTGGTACTTGTTCTGCACGATGAGCAGATCAGGAAAGTTGAGGCTGGCCGCGCGGATCGCCACCCGCACCTCGCCAGGCTTCGGCTCAGGGGTTGGCAGCTCCTTCCACGACAGTGCTTGCGGGCCGATCGGGTCGTCGCAGATCCAGGCGTGCATGGCGTCTCTCCTCGGTTGGGCGGCGGATGATACGCAGCGCCGTTGCTGCATCCAGTCACGCAGGTGACGACTCCCTACAATCGCCGGATGCGTATCCTCATCGCCAATGACGACGGCTATCTTGCGCCCGGTCTGGCCGCCCTGGTGCGGGCCTGCGAGGGTCTCGGCGAGCTGGACATCGTTGCTCCCGAACAGAACGCGAGCGGCACGTCCAACTCGCTGACGCTCAACCGGCCGCTGTCGGTCTACACCGCTGCCAACGGCGTGCGCTACATCAACGGGACGCCGTCTGACTGCGTCCACGTCGCCCTCACCGGACTGCTGGAACAGCGACCTGACCTCGTCGTCTCGGGCATCAACCAGGGCGCAAACATGGGCGATGACACGCTCTATTCGGGCACGGTGGCCGCCGCGATGGAAGGCTTCCTGTTCGGCATTCCGGCGATCGCCTTCTCGCAGATCCAGAAGGGCTGGTCGCATCTCGACGTCGCCTCGCGTGTCGCGCGCGACGTGATCGAGCGGGTGCTGAGGCAGACGCCGGCGCGCTCGCCCTTCTTGTTGAACGTGAACATTCCCAATCGAGCGGACGCCGACCGCCTGCCGCACGCGATCACGCGCCTCGGGCGCCGTCATGCCAGCGAGCCGGTGATCCGCCAGATCAGCCCGCGCGGCGAGACGATGTATTGGATCGGTGCCGCGGGCGATGCGCGCGAGGCGGGCGAGGGGACGGACTTCCATGCCACCGCCAACGGCAAGGTGTCGGTCACGCCGCTGCAGGTCGATCTCACCGACCACGCCGCCGTGCCCGACTGGCAGGGCTGGCTCTCGCAGCGGGGCCGCGAATGACGCAGGCGGGGCGCGGCGCGCCCAAGTTTCCACTGCGACTGGACCAGATGGCGACGCCCAAGAAGACCTTGGTCAGGGCACCGGAAAGCGCAGCGCCGCTGGTTCAGCCGCTGCCCGCAGCGGGGCCGCGCGCCGTGCTGCGTCCGCAGCAGCCTTTGCAGCATGCCGCGTCGGTGGCCGCGCGGCACGCGGCGCCCACGGGGCTCGGCCTCGACTCTGCCGGCGTGCGTTTCCGCATGGTCCAGCGCCTGCGCGCCGAAGGCCTGCGCCACGAAGCCGTGCTGGCGGCGATCGCCGAAGTGCCGCGCCATCGATTCGTCGATGGAGCACTGGTGACCCAGGCGTACGAGGACACCAGCCTGCCCATCGGGCACGGGCAAACCATCTCCAAGCCGTCGGTGGTGGCGCGCATGATCGAGTTGCTGATGGGCGGCGCCAACGCGCGAGCGGGCCAGGTTGTTCGTGTGCTCGAGATCGGCACCGGGTGTGGCTACCAGGCGGCGGTGCTGGCACGCCTGGCAAGGCAGGTGTTCTCGGTGGAGCGCATCAAGCCCCTGCACGACAAGGCCCGCGAGCTGATGGCCCCGCTGCGCATCACCAACGCGAGGCTCATCTATGGCGACGGCATGCTGGGTCATCCCCCGAACGCGCCCTACGACGGCATCATCGCCGCGGCCGGTGGCGATGCCATGCCGCCCGCGTGGATCGATCAGCTCGCGGTGGGCGGTCGGCTGGTCGCGCCGCTGCGCGACGAAGCCGGACGACAGGTGCTGGTGGTGGTCGATCGCACCGAGCGCGGATGCGAGCGAAGCGTGCACGAGGTGGTGCAATTCGTGCCGTTAAGATCGGGCCTCGTTCGGTAGGCTCGCACAAGGGGATGACGCATTCGATGACGACGACGATGACAAGCTCGATAGACACACGACTGTGTGCCGCCGTCGCGGCCACGGTGTTGCTGCTCGCGGGCTGCGCGACGTCGAAGAACCACGCACCGGTGGTAGACCGGTCCGCCGGCGCCCGCGCGCCCGCTGCAAGCCAGGCCCCCCCGGTCGCCGACGTCGTTCCGGCGCCGGTGGATCCCAACAAGGTTGAACCGCCCAAGCCCGGCGCCGAGAACGCGGGCAAGGTCGGGTTCTACACGATCAAGCCGGGCGACACGCTGATTCGCATCGGTCTGGAGAACGGTCAGAACTGGAAGGACCTGGTCAAGTGGAACAACCTCGAGAACCCCAACGTCATCGAGGTCGGCCAGGTGATACGCGTTGTCCCCCCCGGGGTCGACCCTAATGCGGCTGGAACGAAGCCGGTAAGCACCGCCAAGGTCGAGACGCGGCCACTCGGTGCGGCGTCGGCTGCCAGTGGCCCGGCGTCCGGCGTGCCTGCGGCCACGCCGGCGCCAGCGCCAGCCCCGGCGCCAGCGCCGGCGGCTTCCACCGCCACCAGCCGAGAGGGCGACGACGACATCAACTGGATGTGGCCCGCCAACGGGCCGGTCGCCAGCGTGTTCGACGATGCGCGCAGCAAGGGGCTGGCGATCACCGGCAAATCCGGTGACCCGGTTTACGCCGCCGCTGACGGGCGGGTCGTCTATGCCGGTTCGGGCCTGCGTGGCTACGGCAACCTTGTCATCCTCAAGCACAACAACACCTACCTCACCGCTTACGCGCACAATCAGACGCTGCTCGTGAAGGAGGATCAGGCCGTGCGCCGCGGACAGAAAATCGCCGAGATGGGTTCCACCGACGCCGAGCGGGTGCAGCTCCATTTCGAAATCCGCAAGCTGGGCAAGCCCATCGACCCGGCCAAACTGCTGCCGCCACGTTGATGCGCAGCTGATGCCTGTCGCTATCGGAGCCAGCATGACCAAGCGGCGCACACCCCCTAACGGGCACGGTCATGAGCAGCTCGGCGGCGCGGTGCAGCCTCACCCGGACCGCGGTGACGGTGCTCCGATGATCGATATCGTTCTGCCCAACGGCATGGACGCCGAGGCCGCGGAAGCGATGGCCGCCTCGGGTAGCGACGGCGCCATCACGCCCGAGCTGGCCGCGGGTGAGGGCGAGATCGGCAACACCCTGCAGACCTATCTGCGCGAGATCCGCCGTGCGCCGCTGCTGACGCCGCAGGAGGAATACGACACCGCCACGCGCGCGCGCATGGGCGACTTCCAGGCCCGCCAGGCGATGATCGAGCACAACCTGCGGCTGGTGGTGAGCATCGCAAAGAACTACCTCGGACGCGGCCTTCCGATGACCGACCTGATCGAAGAAGGCAATCTCGGCCTGATGCACTCGATCAGCAAGTTCGAGCCGGAGCGCGGCTTCCGGTTCTCGACCTATGCGTCCTGGTGGATTCGCCAGAACATCGAGCGCGCGATCATGCACCAGGCGCGCCTGGTGCGACTTCCGGTCCACGTGGTGCGCGAGCTCAATCAGGTGCTGAAGGCGCGCCGCGCGCTGGAAGCCGAGTCCGGCCGCAACGGCGCCCCCGACAAACCCGTGCGCGTGGAGGACGTCGCCGCGGCAGTCGGCCGCCCGGTGCAGGAAGTGAGCGACCTGCTGCGCTTTTCCGAGCTGCCCACGTCGCTCGACGCGCCGCTGGAACGCTATCCAGCCGACAACAACGCCGAGTCGATGCTCGACAGCGTCGCCGACGACGGCGCCACCGACCCGATGAGTCTCACCTTGTCCAACGAAGTGGAGCAGCTGCTCAACAACGGCCTCGACGAGCTGAATGAGCGCGAGCGCGAAGTGCTGGCTGGCCGCTACGGCCTGCGCGACCGCGAGCCCGAGACGCTGGAGGTGCTGGCCGAGCGGCTCGGCCTGACGCGCGAGCGCATCCGGCAGATCCAGCAGGAAGCGCTGCTCAAGCTCAAGCGCCGAATGATTCGCAACGGTGTCGACCGCGACTCCATCTTCTGAGGCCGAATGTCCGCCTGGCCCGTTCTCGTCTTCGACATCGAATCCATCCCTGACATCGACGGCCTGCGCACGCTGCGCGGCATCGATGCGTCCGTCCCCGATGCCGAGGTCTATGCGCTCGAGATGGCCGAGCGGCGCGAGGCCGGGCGCAGTGATTTCATGCCGCTGTACCTGCAGCGCGTGCTCGTCATCTCATGTGTCTTTCGCAACGCCGAAGGTTTGCGGGTTCACTCGTTCGTCGACCGCGCCTCGGACGGCAAGAGCCAGGAAGGCAAGCTCATTCAGACCTTCTTCGGTACGGTGGAGCGGCATGTGCCGCAGCTCGTGAGCTGGAACGGCGGCGGTTTCGATCTGCCGGTGCTGCACTACCGCGGTTTGCGCCATGGTGTCTTGGCCAACAAGTACTGGGACCTCGGCGAGGACGACCGCGAGTTCAAGTTCAACAACTACATCGGCCGCTATCACCTGCGCCACCTCGACCTGATGGACCTGCTGTCCATGTACCAGCCGCGTGCGAGCGCGCCGCTCGACGCCATGGCCAAGCTGTGCGGCTTTCCAGGCAAGCTGGGAATGGACGGCTCCGCCGTGTACCAGGCCTTCCTCGACGGCAAGCTCGAAGACATCCGTCGCTACTGCGAGACCGACGTGATGAACACCTACCTGCTGTACTGCCGGTTCCAGAAGATGCGCGGCGGCTTCACCGAGCAGGAGTACGAGCGCGAAGTGGGGCTTGTGCGCGAGACGCTCGCCGGCATCACCGAACCTCATTGGAGCGAATACCTCGCGGCCTGGCGTTCGGAGCCGGCCTGATTCGCTACAGCGTGCGCGTATCGATCCAGCTCACCCGCCCGCCGCGACGGCGCAGCTCTTCGACCATGTGGGCGGTGCCTCCGGGACCATCGCCCGGTTCACCGTTCCACAGGGCGATCAGATGCAGTTCATCGGCTCCGCTTGCCAGCGCGGTCCGAAGCAGCCACTGCGTGCAGGCCTCGAACGGGTCGTCTGCGCTGGCAGGCATGGTGCGCGGCGGCCACGCCAGGGACGACCGCGCCGCCAGATAGCGGCGCCGCCACTGGTCGCTATCGGCTGAAGGTGCGATCGACGCGGCGATGAAATCTTCCTCTGGCAGCGGCTGCAGGAGCAGCACCGGAACCTGTCGCGCCTGGCAGGCCTCGACGAACAACTGGTCGCCGCCGGCCGCGCCCTGGGTCAACGCGATGTCCGACCCGCCGACGTGCAATGCATCCAACGTCGAAGCGATGCGATCGGCGGCGGCCGACACCACATCGACCGGGAATCGCTGACGCGCTCGGGCGGGCGCATCGGTCATGTGACCGGAGAACAGCAGCAGCTTGCGCGGCTGAAAAGGCAGCGGCGACGGGTCGGCTGGAGACATTGCCGCCAGTATGACGCCCGGCTGCGCAGCGAGGGCGTGAAACACGGCCGGATAATTCGGCCCATGACTGCGAACAACGAGTGGTTGCAGATCGAGTCGCTCGATCTCGAAGGGCAGGGCGTGGCTCACGATGCCGAAGGAAAGGTGGTATTCATTGAGGGCGCACTGCCGGGCGAGCAGGTCCAGGTGCAGGTTCATCGGCGCAAGAACAACTGGGAGCAAGCATCGATGACCGCGTTGCGGCGCGAGAGCTCGCAGCGCGTGACACCGCGCTGCCGGCACTTCGGCATCTGCGGCGGATGCAAGCTGCAGCACTTCGAGATCGGTGCCCAGGTTGCGACCAAGCAGCGGGCCCTCGAAGACGGCTTGTGGCACCTCGGCAAGGTCAGGCCCGAGCGCCTCCTGCAGGCGATCGCGGGGCCCTCCTGGGGCTACCGCTATCGCGCGCGCCTGTCGGTGCGCTACGTGCGGAAGAAGGACAAGGTGCTGGTCGGATTCCACGAGCGCAAGTCGAGCTACGTGGCCGACATGGACAGTTGCGAGGTGTTGCCGCCGCATCTGAGCCAGATGCTCGTGCCGCTGGCGACGCTGATCGAAGGCATGGACCAGCGCGAGCGCCTGCCGCAGATCGAGGTCGCGGTCGGCTCGCAGATCACGGCGCTGGTGTTGCGGCATCTCGAACCGTTGAGCACAGCGGATCTGCAGCGCTTGCGCGCATTCGCCGCCGACCACGGCATCCAGTGGTGGCTGCAGCCCAAGGGACCCGACTCGGCGCATCCGATGGAGCACGGCGGACCGACCTTGAACTACACACTCCCTGAGTTCGGCATCACCATGCCGTTCAAGCCAACCGACTTCACGCAGGTCAATCACCAGATCAACCAGGTGCTGGTGGGCCGTGCCATGCGATTGCTGGAGATCCAACCCGACGAGCGGGTGATCGACTGGTTCTGCGGCTTGGGCAACTTCACTCTGCCGATCGCCACCCGTGCGCGCGAGGCCCTGGGATTGGAAGGCAGCGATGCGTTGGTCGCGCGCTCGCGCGAGAACGCCGCGCTGAATGGCCTGGCCGGCAAGACGAGTTTTCTGGCGCGCAACCTGTTCGAGATCACGCCCGCAGAAATCGCGGGCTACGGGTATGCCGACAAATGGTTGGTCGATCCGCCCCGCGAAGGCGCCTTCGCCCTGGCAAAGGCGCTGGCCGATCTGCATGCCGATGCGTCATCGCCGTCGGGGTACGTGCCGCCGAAGCGCATCGTCTACGTGAGCTGCAATCCGGCGACCCTGGCGCGCGATGCCGGACTCCTGGTCCATCAGGCGGGCTACCGCTGCATCGCCGCCGGCGCTGTCAACATGTTCCCGCACACAGCCCACGTCGAGAGCATTGCGGTCTTCGAGCACGCGTAGCCGCGAAAAAAAAGCCCCGCGATGCGGGGCCTTCGGGATGTCGGCAAAGCCGGTTCAGTCGCGCTCGCCGCCGGCGAAGCCCAGCAGGGCCAGCAGGCTCTGGAACACGTTGTACAGGTCGAGGTAGATCGCCAGCGTGGCGCTGATGTAGTTGGTTTCGCCGCCGTCGATGACCCGCTTGATGTCGTACAGCATGAAGGCGGAGAACAGGCCGATCGCGATCACCGAGAGGGTCAACATCAGTGCGCTCGACTGCACGAAGATGTTGATGATGCCGGCCACCAGCAGCATCACTGCGCCGATGAACAGGAACTTGCCCATCCCGGACAGGTCGCGCTTGATGATGGTCGCCAGCGAAGCCATCGCGAAGAACACGCCAGCCGTGCCGCCGAAGGCGGTCATGATGAGCGTCGGGCCATTGCGGAAGCCCAGGATGACCGACAGCAGCCGAGCCAGCATCAAGCCCATGAAGAATGTGAAGGCCAGCAGCACCGGCACGCCGGCGGCGGAATTCTTCGTCTTCTCGATCGCGAAGATGAAACCGAAGGCACCCGCCAGGAAGATGATGGCGCTCATCCCGGCGCCCATGAGGTTCATCACGCCGGTGCTGACGCCGACCCAGGCGCCCAGAACGGTCGGCACGAGCGACAGCGCGAGCAGCCAGTAGGTGTTTCGCAACACGCGGTTGCGCTGTTCCAACGCGACGCCCGTACCACCGGCATAGACGGTTTGCAGGCTTTCGTTCATGAGACCTCCAGGTTGATATGAACGTGGGCTCAGACCCACGGCTTTCATTCTAGTTCCAGGGGGTCCCGCCGGGGAAACTGTCGCGTCGATGTGCGTGACCGCTACGCGTCTTTACTCACGGCCGGGGCGCTGATCGCCGCCTAGAGTCGCGTCTTTCCCACCGAGATCCATCATGAACCACAAGCCCATGCTCACCCTGAACGACCTGAAGCGCATCGCGTCGGCGAGCGAGGCGGAGGCCACGGCCCACGGCTGGGCTGTGAGCATCGCGATCGTCGATGATGGCGGACACCTGCTGTGGTTGCAGCGGCTGGATGATGCTTCGCCGCTTTCGTCACACATCGCGCCGGCGAAGGCACGGACCGCAGCGCTGGGACGGCGCGAGAGCCGCGTGTATGAGGAGATGATCAATCAGGGACGGACCTCGTTCCTGAGCGTTCCGCTCGCGGAAGGACTGCTCGAGGGAGGCGTGCCCGTGATGGTCGAGGGGCAATGCATCGGTGCCGTCGGCGTGAGCGGCGTGAAGTCGTCGGAGGATGCGCAGATCGCCAAGGCGGGCATAGCGGCGCTCGGCCTGTAGTCTCCACGCCCGGGCGTTCTCGGGCTGCGCGCAGGGGCGGGAAAACACCGGGATCGGATATACTTCGACGGTTTACCTGCAAACACCGCGCCCCAAGCGACCTCCTGCAGTTTCCCCACCGGATTCAGCCGCATTTGCCATCCCCAACCCATGAATGGGTCGATGGCAAGCGCGAGGCAGCGCTGGGCGCAACGATGGAGTTTTCACTTGCTGCCCGTTCTGCCTCCCGCTCTGCTCGCACTCGCAGACGGAACTGTATTCAAGGGCTGCTCGATCGGTGCTCCGGGCGAGACCGTCGGCGAAGTGGTGTTCAACACCGCGCTGACCGGCTACCAGGAAATCCTCACCGATCCCAGCTACGCGCAGCAGATCGTCACGCTGACGTATCCGCACATCGGCAACTACGGCGTCGCCTATGAGGACGTCGAAGCGAAGAAGGTCTTTGCCGCCGGCCTGATCGTCAAGGACTTGCCGGTGCTCGAGTCGAACTTCCGCATGGCGATGACGCTGGCGCAGTATCTGAAGCGCGAAGGCACGGTCGCCATCTCCAATGTCGATACGCGACGCCTCACCCGCGTTCTGCGCACTTCCGGCGCGCAGAACGGCTGCATACTGACGCTGCCGGTGGGCGCCGAGATCACGCGGCAGCTCGTCGCCGAAGCGATCGCCAAGGCGAAGGCCGCGCCCAGCATGGCCGGCCTCGATCTCGCCAAGGTGGTCAGCGAGAAGGCGCCGTACGAGTGGACCGAGACGGAGTGGACCCTCGGCCCCGGCTACGGCCACCAGGCCGCACCGCGTCACCACGTGGTCGCTTATGACTACGGCGTCAAGCGCAACATCCTGCGCATGCTGGCCAGCCGCGGCTGCAGGATCACGGTGGTCCCGGCCCAGACGCCGGCCGCCGAGGTGCTCAAGCACAAGCCCGACGGCGTCTTTCTGTCCAACGGACCCGGTGACCCAGAGCCTTGCCACTACGCGATCAAGGCGACGCGTGAGCTGATCGATACCGGCATCCCCACGTTCGGCATCTGTCTGGGGCATCAGATCATGGCGCTTGCCTCGGGCGCGAAGACTTTCAAGATGAAGTTCGGCCACCATGGCGCGAATCATCCGGTGAAGGACCTGGACACCGGGCGGGTCAGCATCACCAGCCAGAACCACGGCTTCGCGGTCGACGAGAAGACCTTGCCGTCCAACCTGCGCGCCACGCACGTCTCGCTGTTCGACGGCACGCTGCAAGGATTGGCACGCACCGACAAGCCCGCCTTCTGCTTCCAGGGACATCCCGAGGCCTCACCCGGACCGCATGACATCTCGTACCTGTTCGACCGTTTCGTCGCGCTGATGGAGAAGAAGTAAACATGCCCAAGCGCACCGATCTGCACAGCATCCTCATCATCGGCGCCGGCCCGATCATCATCGGCCAGGCGTGCGAGTTCGACTACTCCGGCGCACAAGCGTGCAAGGCGCTGCGCGAAGAGGGCTACCGCGTCATCCTCGTCAACAGCAATCCGGCGACGATCATGACCGACCCCGAGATGGCCGATGTCACCTACATCGAGCCGATCACTTGGCAGGTCGTCGAGAAGATCATCGCGAAAGAGCGTCCCGATGCCGTGCTGCCGACCATGGGCGGCCAGACGGCGCTCAACTGCGCGCTCGACCTGCACAAGCACGGCGTACTGGCGAAGTACGGCGTCGAGATGATCGGTGCCAACGAGCGCGCGATCGAGAAGGCGGAAGACCGTCTCAAGTTCAAGGACGCGATGACGGGGATCGGCCTGCATTCGGCCAAGAGCGGCATTGCGCACACCATGGAAGAAGCGTGGGCGGTGCAAAAGCGCATCACGCACGAGATCGGCGGCACTGGCTTCCCGATGGTCATCCGCCCCAGCTTCACGCTCGGCGGCACCGGCGGCGGCATCGCCTACAACCCCGAAGAGTTCGAAGAGATCTGCAAGCGCGGCCTGGACCTGTCGCCTACCAACGAACTGCTGATCGAGGAGTCGCTGATCGGCTGGAAGGAATACGAGATGGAGGTCGTCCGCGACAAGGCCGACAACTGCATCATCGTGTGCTCCATCGAGAACCTCGACCCGATGGGCGTCCACACCGGTGATTCCATCACGGTGGCGCCTGCCCAGACGCTTTCGGACAAGGAATACCAGCTGCTGCGCGACGCCTCCATCGCCATCCTGCGCGAAATCGGCGTCGACACGGGCGGTTCCAACGTGCAGTTCTCGATCAACCCGAGCAACGGCCGGATGATCGTCATCGAGATGAACCCGCGTGTGTCGCGCTCGTCGGCGCTGGCATCGAAGGCCACGGGCTTTCCGATCGCCAAAGTGGCCGCCAAGCTCGCGGTCGGCTACACCCTCGACGAGCTGCGCAATGACATCACGGGCGGCGCGACGCCGGCGAGCTTCGAGCCCAGCATCGACTATGTCGTCACCAAGATCCCGCGCTTCGCATTCGAGAAGTTTCCGGCCGCCGATTCGCGTCTGACCACGCAGATGAAGTCGGTGGGCGAGGTGATGGCGATGGGCCGCACCTTCCAGGAAAGCTTCCAGAAGGCGCTGCGCGGACTGGAGACAGGCATCGATGGCCTCACCGAGCGCAGCACCGATCGCGAAGAGATCGTCCAGGAGATCGGCGAGCCCGGTCCCGAGCGCATCCTGTACGTCGCCGACGCATTCCGCATCGGCATGACGCTCGCCGATGTCTTCGAGGAGACGGCGATCGATCGCTGGTTTCTTGCGCAGATCGAGGACATCGTGAAGACCGAGCGGCAGCTCGCGGGTCGCAGCCTGGCATCGCTGTCGGCCGACGAACTGCGCTATCTGAAGCAGAAAGGCTTCTCCGACAAGCGCCTCGCGAAGCTGCTGGGCACCCACCAGCACGAGGTGCGCGCTCGGCGCCACGCGCTGAACATTCGCCCCGTCTACAAGCGCGTCGACACTTGCGCCGCGGAGTTCGCGACGCAGACTGCCTACATGTACTCCACCTACGATGAGGAGTGCGAGGCCGAACCCTCGGACCGCAAGAAGATCATGGTGCTCGGCGGCGGCCCGAACCGCATCGGTCAGGGCATCGAGTTCGACTACTGCTGCGTGCATGCCGCGCTCGCGATGCGCGAGGACGGTTACGAGACCATCATGGTCAACTGCAATCCCGAGACGGTGTCCACCGACTACGACACCTCCGACCGCTTGTACTTCGAGCCGGTGACGCTCGAGGATGTTCTCGAGATCGTCGACAAGGAGAGGCCGGCCGGCGTGATCGTGCAGTACGGCGGCCAGACGCCGCTGAAGCTGGCGCTCGACCTGGAGCGTGCCGGCGTTCCCATCGTCGGCACCTCGCCGGACAGCATCGACATCGCCGAGGACCGCGAGCGCTTCCAGAAGCTGCTGCACGAACTGGGGCTGAAGCAGCCCCCCAATCGCACCGCGCGCACGGAAGAGCAAGCGCTACAGCTCGCGCAGGAGATCGGCTACCCACTGGTCGTGCGGCCAAGCTACGTGCTGGGCGGGCGTGCGATGGAGATCGTGCACGGGGACAAGGACCTCGAGCGCTACATGCGCGAGGCGGTCAAGGTGAGCGAAAAGTCGCCGGTCCTGCTGGACCGCTTCCTCGACGACGCCATCGAGGTCGACGTCGACTGCATCGCCGACGGCAGCGACCATGCCGACGGTGTGATGATCGGCGGCATCATGGAGCACGTCGAGCAGGCCGGCATCCACTCGGGCGACTCGGCGTGCTCGCTGCCACCGTATTCGCTGAGCCGGGCGCTGCAGGATGAGCTGCGCCGGCAGACCACGCTGATGGCGCGCGCGCTGAAGGTCAAGGGCCTGATGAACGTGCAGTTCGCCATACAGGGCGAAGGCGACAAGGCTGTCGTGTACGTGCTGGAGGTGAATCCTCGCGCTTCACGCACCGTGCCGTTCGTTTCCAAGGCCACCGGCCAGCCGCTGGCCAAGATCGCGGCGCGCTGCATGGTCGGCCAGAAGCTTTCCCAGCAGAGGGGCGCCGATGGCCTTGCGCCGCGCGAAGTCATTCCACCGTACTTCAGCGTCAAGGAAGCGGTCTTCCCGTTCAACAAGTTTCCCGGCGTTGATCCCATCCTGGGGCCGGAGATGCGCTCCACCGGCGAGGTCATGGGAGCGGGCCGCAGCTTCGGCGAGGCAATGCTCAAGAGCCAGCTTGGCGCCGGCTCGCGCCTGCCCACGCGGGGCACGGTCTGCATCACCGTGAAGAACAGCGACAAGGCGAGGGCCGTTGAAGTGGCGCGGGACCTGCATGCATTGGGCTTCGGCCTGGTGGCCACCAAGGGAACGGCCGCGGCCATCGCCGAAGGGGGCGTGCCGGTCAAGGCGGTCAACAAGGTGAAGGATGGCCGCCCGCACATCGTCGACATGGTCAAGGCGGGCGAGATCCAGCTCGTGTTCACCACCGTCGACGAAACCCGCACCGCGATCGCGGATTCACGGCACATCCGCCAGGCGGCGCTGGCCCATCGCGTGACGTACTACACGAGCATGGCCGGGTGCGAGGCGGCTGTCGAAGGCATGAAGCACCAGGCCGACCTCGTCGTCATGTCACTGCAGGAACTGCACGCCCAACTGGCTGCAGAGTTGCACTAAACTCAGCCCACACATCGCTCACAGGGCCGCCGCCGGTGCTTCTGGCGGCGGCTTCATTTTTGCTTCAGGGTTTCACATGGCCACCATTCCGCTCACCAGAAGAGGCGCCGAAAAGCTCAAGGATGAGCTGCAACGACTGAAGTCGGTGGAGCGCCACGCCGTCATCCAGGCCATCGCCGAAGCGCGCGCGCAAGGCGACCTGTCGGAGAACGCCGAGTACGAGGCCGCCAAGGACAAGCAGGGCTTCATAGAGGGCCGGATCAACGAGATCGAGGGCAAGCTTGCCGCCGCGCAGATCATCGATCCGTCGGGGCTAGACGCCGGCGGCAGGGTCGTGTTCGGCTCTACCGTCGACCTCGAGGACGAGTCGACCGGCGCGCAGGTCACCTACCAGATCGTTGGCGATGACGAAGCCGATCTGAAGCAGGGGTTGATCTCGATCAGCTCGCCGATCGCTCGGGCGCTGATCGGCAAGGAAGCCGGCGACGTGGCGGACGTGCAGGCGCCCGGCGGCATCAAGAGCTACGAGATCGTCGAAGTTCGCTACGTCTGATGACGCGGGCGCGTTGCGCGGCGTGGCTGGCCGGGCTTTGGGCCGGCTTGCTGTGGGCCATTGCCCTCGTCGGTGCTCCCGCGGCTTTCGCGGTAGCGACTTCCGAAATGGCGGGACGCATCGCCGGGCGCATGTTCGCGCAGGAAGCCTATCTGGCGCTCGCGCTGTCGATGGTGCTGGCTCTGCTGCTGCGCAGCAGGGCCAGGGCGGCGGCGGCGGCCGGCACGGGATCGGTGCTGAGCGCAGACATGCTGCTGGCCCTGGGTGCGCTGTTGTGCACTGTCGCCGGCTACTTCGCGCTGCAGCCCATGTTCGCTGCGGCGCGGGCGGGGCAGGGCAGTTGGTCATTCGCCACCCTGCACGGTGTGTCGATGTCGCTGTACGGGCTCAAGGCCCTGCTGGTGAGCGTGCTCGCCTGGCGGCTGGCGCCCCAGTGAGCGGCTTCAGTCGGCGGCTGTCTTCTTGATGCTAGTGGTGCGCCGTTTCGCGCGTTTTAGGCTGCCGCCGGCGGCAATGCGTTGATTGCCCAGCACCTTGACCTTCTTGATTTGGGGACGGTGGTTTCCACTCTTGGAGAACTTGAGAATCTTGACGACCTTCGGCGCCGGCATGCGGTCCTCGCGTTCCGCTTTGGACTTCTCCGGCACGGGGCGCCACAGCACGAGCAGCTTGCCAATGTGCTGGATGGGGGCGGCATTGAGCTGGTCGGCCAGCGCGGTGAGGATGCTGTCGCGCGTGTCGCGATCGTCGGAGAACACACGTACCTTGATCAGGCCGTGGGCGTTCAGCGCCCCGTCGGTCTCCTTCACGACGGCCGGCGTGAGTCCTTCGCCGCCGATGATCACCACGGGGTGCAGATGATGAGCTTCAGCGCGCTTGTCCTTGCGCTGGGCGGTGGTGAGTTGGATCGCAGGCATCCCCGTATTATCCCCGCAGGATGAAAGTCAAGACGAAGAGCAAGAAGGTCAACAAGGCTTGGCTGCACGACCATCTCGCCGATCCATACGTGAAGCTGGCACAGAAGGAGGGCTATCGCGCCCGCGCGGCCTACAAGCTCAAGGAGATCGACGAGGAGCTGAAGATTCTGCGGCCGGGGCAGCTCGTGGTCGACCTGGGGGCGACACCGGGCGCATGGAGCCAGTACGTGCGGCGCAGGTTCGCCCCCAAGGATGCGGGCGCCGGCGGTGCGGCCGCCGGCGAGCTCAACGGAACGATCATCGCGCTCGACATCCTCGACTTTGAGCCGATCGAAGGGGTCACCTTCATCCAGGGCGACTTCCGCGAAGACGAGGTGCTCGGTCGGCTCGAGCACGTGGTAGCCGGGCGTCCGGTCGATGTCGTCATCTCCGACATGGCGCCCAACCTGTCGGGGGTGGAAAGCTCCGACTCGGCGCGTATCGCTCACCTGGTGGAACTGGCCGTCGAGTTCGCGCAGAACCACCTCGCCCCAAAGGGCGCGCTGGTGTGCAAGGTTTTTCACGGCAGCGGCTACAGCCAGCTCGTGAAACTGTTCAAGGAGCGGTTTCGCGTCGTCAAGCCGATCAAGCCGAAGGCCTCCCGGGACAAATCAGCCGAAACCTTCTTGGTCGGTATCGGTCTCAAGTCGCCTAAGGCGCCCGCCGATACCGTGTCGTAGGGCGCGAACATGCCGATACACCTTGCCTATCACGGTGTTTGCGGCCCGAAACCCCGGGCTTGACTGGCATAAAATCGTTCCCATCTGCCGTGGAGCCCGAGGCGGTTTTTGTCGGGCGCAGCGTTTTGACCCGGAAAAGGAGCCGCGGTGAACAATCAATGGTTCTCGAAAATCGCTGTTTGGCTGGTGATCGCCCTCGTGCTGTTCACCGTGTTCAAGCAGTTCGACCGCGGCGCCACTCGTGCCAATGAGATCGGCTACTCCGACTTCCTCGAAGAGGTCCGCAGCAAGCGCATCAAGAGCGTGCAACTCCAGGAGGGCCCGACAGGCACCGAGATCAAGGCCCGTACCACCGACGACAAGGAGCTGCGCACCACAGCCACCTATCTCGACCGCGGGCTGGTTGGCGACCTCATCAACAATGGCGTCAAGTTCGACGTCAAGCCCCGCGAAGAGCCATCGATCCTGATGAGCATCCTCGTGTCGTGGGGCCCGATGCTGCTGTTGATCGGCGTCTGGATCTACTTCATGAGACAGATGCAGGGCGGGGGCAAGGGCGGGGCGTTCAGCTTCGGCAAGTCCAAGGCCCGCATGCTCGACGAGGCCAACAACACCACGACCTTCTCCGATGTCGCCGGCTGCGACGAGGCGAAGGAAGAGGTCAAGGAACTGGTCGACTTCCTCAAGGACCCCCAGAAGTTCCAGAAGCTTGGCGGCCGCATTCCGCGCGGCGTGCTGCTGGTCGGCCCTCCGGGGACAGGCAAGACGCTGCTGGCCAAGGCCATCGCCGGTGAGGCGAAGGTGCCGTTCTTCAGCATCTCGGGCTCCGACTTCGTCGAGATGTTCGTCGGCGTGGGCGCGGCCCGCGTGCGCGACATGTTCGAGCAGGCCAAGAAGAGCGCGCCTTGCATCATCTTCGTCGACGAGATCGACGCTGTCGGCCGCCATCGTGGCGCGGGCCTTGGCGGCGGCAACGACGAGCGCGAGCAGACGCTGAACCAGATGCTGGTCGAGATGGACGGGTTCGAGACCAACCTGGGCGTGATCGTGATGGCCGCCACGAACCGGCCCGACATTCTCGACCCCGCACTGCTGCGCCCGGGCCGCTTCGACCGCCAGGTCTACGTCACGCTGCCGGATGTTCGCGGCCGCGAGCAGATCCTCAACGTGCACATGCGCAAGGTGCCGCTGGGACAGGATATCCGTGCCGACATCCTGGCACGCGGCACTCCGGGTTTCTCCGGCGCCGACCTGGCCAACCTGGTCAACGAAGCGGCACTCTTCGCCGCGCGCCGCAACGGGCGCGTCGTCGAGATGGTCGACTTCGAGAAGGCCAAGGACAAGATCATGATGGGCACCGAGCGCAAGTCCATGGTCATGGACGAGGAAGAGCGCCGCAACACCGCCTATCACGAGGCGGGTCACGCGCTGGTCGCTCGCCTGCTGCCCAAGACCGACCCAGTGCACAAGGTCACCATCATCCCGCGCGGCGGCGCGCTGGGCCTCACCATGTACTTGCCGGAGGGCGACCGCTACAGCACCGACAAGGTCCGCATCCTGAGCCGCATCTCCATGCTGTTCGGCGGTCGCATTGCTGAAGAGGTGTTCATGAACCAGATGACCACCGGGGCCAGCAACGACTTCGAGCGCGCCACGCAGCTGGCTCGCGACATGGTGATGCGCTATGGCATGAGCGACGCCCTGGGTCCGATGGTCTACGCCGAGAACGAGGGTGAGGTTTTCCTCGGGCGTTCCGTGACCAAGACGACCAACATGTCCGAAGAGACCATGCAGCGCGTCGACGCGGAGGTGCGCCGCATCATCGACGAGCAATACGCGATCGCCCGCAAGCTCATCGAGGACAACAAGGACAAGATGCACACGATGGCCAAGGCGTTGCTCGAGTGGGAAACCATCGACGGTGAGCAGGTCGACGACATCATGAACGGCCGCCCGCCGCGTCCGCCGAAGGACTGGACGCCGTCGGCCAACAAGCCGGGCGGCCCCACGCCGCCGGTCAATGCCGACGGACAACCGGCCGCTGCCTGATCCGGGCCGCACGCATTCGAACGGGGCTGCGGCCCCGTTTCTCATTGGACGACGCCCCGACCATCCATGTACTGGCAGACCACGCGTTTCCAGATCGACCTGAGCCGGCCCCGCGTCATGGGCATCGTCAACGTGACGCCGGATTCATTTTCGGATGGGGGCGCCCACGCCACGGCGGCAGCGGCGCTGGCGCACTGCGAGCAGCTGCTGAAGGATGGCGCCGACCTCCTCGACATCGGCGGCGAATCCAGCCGCCCGGGCGCACGTCCGGTGCCCGTGGATGAGGAATGGGCACGCGTGGAGCCGGTCCTGGTGGGCGCGCTGTCGATGGGCTACCCGCTGTCGCTCGATACCATCAAGCCCGAGCTGATGCGCAAGGCGTTCGATCTCGGCGTGGACATCGTCAACGACATCAACGCGCTGCGCTCGCCCGGGGCGCTGGACACGGTTGCCGGCCACCCGAACGGAGGTGTGTGCCTGATGCACATGCAGGGCGAGCCGCAGTCGATGCAGGCGCAGCCGCATTACGGGGACGTCGTCGCGGAAGTCCGTGTCTTTCTGGCCGAGCGCGCGCAATTGCTGCGCGACCGCGGTGTCGCGGCGTCGCGCATCGTGCTCGACCCGGGCATCGGCTTCGGCAAGACGGTGGATCACAACCTGGCGCTGCTGCGGCGCCAGCAGGAATTGCTGGGCGAGTATCCGCTGCTGGTAGGGTGGTCGCGCAAGTCGACCCTCGGCATCCTGACCGGCCGGCCCGCCGGGGAACGCATGGTCGCCAGCGTGGCAGCAGCGCTGGCCGCTGTCCAAAAGGGCGCTCGGGTCGTTCGCGTGCACGACGTCGCGGCCACGGTCCAAGCCCTGCAGGTGTGGGGGGCGGCAGGGCTCGCCTGATACCCGACAATCGCTGCCTCACTTCCGTGGACAACATGAGCAGGACCTACTTCGGGACCGACGGTATTCGGGGCACTGTCGGCCAGGAACCGATCACGCCGGACTTCATGCTGCGTTTGGGGCATGCCGTCGGCCGGGTGCTGAGGCGCAGCGAATCTCGCCCGAGCGTGCTCATCGGCAAGGACACCCGCATCTCGGGCTACATGATCGAGTCGTCGCTCGAGGCCGGCTTCGCCTCGGCCGGGGTCGACGTCCTCCTGACGGGGCCGCTGCCGACGCCCGGCGTCGCGTACCTCACCCGCGCGCTTCGTCAGAGCCTGGGCGTGGTGATCAGCGCGTCGCACAACCCGTTCGGCGACAACGGCATCAAGTTCTTCTCGGCCAAGGGCGAGAAGCTGCCCGACGCCTGGGAGCTGGAAGTGGAGGCAGCGCTGGCCGAGGCGCCGCAATGGGCCGACTCCGCCCGCCTGGGTCGCGCGCGCCGGCTCGATGACGCCAGCGGCCGCTACATCGAGTTCTGCAAGAACACCTTCTCGAGCGAGCTGTCCCTCAAAGGTCTCAAGGTCGTCGTCGACGCGGCGCACGGTGCGGCCTATCACGTTGCCCCCGATGTCTTCCATGAGCTCGGGGCCGAAACGGTCTGCATTGGCTGCAAGCCTGATGGCTTCAACATCAACGCGGGCGTGGGCGCCACGGCCCCGGCAAGCCTCGTGCAGGCGGTTCGGGAGCACGGCGCCGACTACGGTATTGCGCTGGACGGCGACGCCGACCGCTTGCAGCTGGTGGACCGCGATGGTCGTCTGTACAACGGCGACGAGCTGCTCTACGTGATGGTGGCCGACCGCCTGGCGCTTGGCCAAGCCGTTCCCGGCGCCGTGGGCACGCTGATGACCAACATGGCTGTCGAGCTCGCGCTCAAGGCGCGCGGCGTCGAATGCGTGCGGGCGAAGGTCGGCGACCGCTATGTGCTGGAGGAGCTGTCGGCGCGAGGCTGGCTGCTCGGCGGCGAGGGATCGGGCCACCTGCTGGCGCTCGACAAGCACACCACCGGCGACGGCATCGTGAGTGCCCTGCAGGTGCTCCAGGCCGTCGCGCGAGCCGGCCGGTCCCTTCCGGAGCTGCTCCATGGCGTGTCGCTGTTTCCGCAAACGCTGATCAACGTGCGTCTCCAGGCCGGTCAGGACTGGAAGTCCAGCCCACGCCTGCCGGACGTCCGGGCTGCGGTGGAGCGCGAGCTCGGGGACGCCGGCCGTGTGCTGATCCGACCGTCCGGCACGGAGCCGCTGGTACGGGTCATGGTCGAAGCCCGCGACCCCGACCTTGCGGAGCGATCGGCACAGCGTCTGGCCGAAGCGCTCAAGGCGGCCTGATCCGACCGCCGGGCAGAACGCCCCGCAGCCTTACCTCTTCGCCGGGATGAGCACCCGGTCGATGACGTGAACCACTCCGTTCGACGCAGGGAGGTCGGCCTGTGTCACGACGGCGTCTTCGACCGTCACGAAGCTACCGGCCTTCGACAGCGAAATGTTGCCGCCTTGCAGGGTCTTCGCGGGCCCGTTCTTCACGTCGGCGGAAAGGACCTTGCTGGCCACGACGTGGTAGCTCAGCACCGATCTCAGAAGCTCCTTGTCGGAAGCCATCTCCTGCATCGTCTTGGCAGGAACCGCCATGAATGCGGCGTCGCTCGGGGCAAACACGGTGTACGGACCGGCGGCGCCGAGCGTTTCCGCCAGGCCGGCGTCCTTGACGAGCTTGTTCAGGGTGGACAGCTCCGGCTTGGCGGCGGTCGTCTCGTTGACGGTAGCCGGAGAGGGCGTGGTGGCACAACCGGCCAGTGCCGCCAGGGTTGCGGCTGTCACGATGAGCCGCTGAGAGATCTTCATGAGGTCGTCCTTTTGCTGTTGTAGAGCACCGAAGCGGGCCGCCTTTCCCGGCGGCCGTGGCGGCGGCAGGTTAGGGACCGACCATGACCATCCCGTGACATCGATGTGACCGTTCATGTTGCCTTCCTGGGCGTCACACTGCCCGACGACGGTGTCACCGAGCTGTCATGTCTGCCTCTTACAGTCGCGGGCATCTAACATCCTCGTTGAAAGGTCCACGCATGCGCCTCGCTCTCATCCGTCCTGTCGCGGCCGTCGCACTGTGCGTCGTCGCCGGTGCTGTCCTGGCGGAGGACGTCACCGGTGCCGGGGCCACCTTTCCCGCGCCGCTGTATGCGAAGTGGGCGGATGCCTATCACAAGGCCACCGGCGTGCGGGTCAACTACCAGTCCGTCGGCTCGGGTGCCGGTCTCAAGCAGATCCGCTCGAAGACCGTCGACTTCGGCGCCTCCGACATGCCGCTGAAGGATGACGAGCTGGTGAAGGACGGCCTAGTGCAGTTCCCGACGGTGATCGGCGGCGTGGTACCGGTCGTCAACATCCAGGGCATCCAGCCCGGCCAGATCAAGCTCACCGGTCAGGTGCTGGGTGACATCTATCTGGGCAAGATCGCCAAATGGAATGACCCGGCGCTCACCGCGTTGAATCCGGGCGTGCCGCTGCCCGACGCGGCCATCTCGGTGGTGCGCCGCGCCGACGGCTCGGGCACCAGCTTCATCTTCACCAACTACTTGTCAAAGGTGAATGCCGACTGGAAGGCCAAGGTCGGCGAAGGCACGGCGGTCAACTGGCCGACTGGCGCGGGCGGCAAGGGCAACGAAGGCGTTGCCGCCTTCGTCACCCGCCTGCCGAACTCCATCGGCTACGTGGAGTACGCCTACGTCAAGCAGAACAAGATGACGTACACGCAGCTGAAGAACAAGGACGGCAACTTCGTGTCGCCGGATGATGCAAACTTCAAGGCCGCCGCCGCCGGCGCCGACTGGGCGAAGAGCTTCTACCAGGTCCTCACCGAGCAGCCGGGCAAGGATGCGTGGCCGTTGACGGGTGCCACCTTCATCATGATGCACAAGGCACAGGAGAAGCCGGCGCAGGCTGTCAGCACGCTCAAGTTCTTCGACTGGGCCTATGTCAGCGGCGACAACATGGCCGCCGATCTGGAGTACGTGTCTTTGCCGGATCCGGTGAAGAACCTCGTTCGCAAGCAGTGGGCCGAAATCAAGGACGCGTCAGGCAAGGTCGTCGCGTTCAAGTGATCGGCAGTCGGTGAAAGTCGCGGCGGGAGGCCTTCAGGATCCCGCCGCTCAGTCCGTCTGGAGCCATCGTGGCCGCAACCCTACCCGCATCCCACTACGACTCAAACAAAGCGCAACGCGTCGATCCGCTGGGGCAGCCGCCGACGGCGCGAAAGGCGTCGCGCTGGGCAGATACGCTGTTCTCGACCCTTGCGCATTCAGCAGCCATCCTTACGCTTCTGCTGCTGGCGGGCATCATCGGCTCGCTGGTCGTCGGGGCGGCTCCCGCCATCAAGGAATATGGCCTGAGCTTCCTGTGGCGCAGCGAATGGGACCCTGTCAAGGACCGGTACGGCGGCCTGGTGATGATCTTCGGTACGGTGGCCACATCGCTCATCGCGCTGGTCATCGCCGTGCCGGTGAGCTTCGGCATTGCGCTATTCCTGACCGAGCTGTCTCCAAAATGGTTGCGCCGTCCGCTCGGTGTGGCGATCGAGCTGCTCGCCGCCGTCCCGTCCATCGTCTATGGCATGTGGGGGCTGCTGGTGTTCAGCCCGGTGCTGTCGCAGTTCGTGCAGCAGCCGCTGCAGAAGCTCATTGGCAACACGCCGGTGCTGAAGGAACTGGTTTCCGGGGCGCCGGTGGGCATCGGCATCCTGTCCGCGGGCATCATCCTGGCGATCATGATCATCCCGTTCATCGCCGCCGTGATGCGAGACGTGTTCGAGGTCACGCCTGCGCTCCTGAAGGAGTCGGCGTACGGGCTGGGATCGACGACGTGGGAGGTTGTCTTCAAGGTCGTGCTTCCCTACACCAAGACCGGCGTGATCGGCGGCATCATGCTCGGGCTCGGACGCGCGCTCGGAGAAACGATGGCGGTCACCTTCGTCATCGGCAACTTCAATCAGATGAGCAGCCTGTCGCTGTTCGAGGCTGCCAACAGCATCACGTCGGCACTGGCGAACGAGTTCGCCGAGGCCAACGAAGGCTTGCACCAGGCCTCGCTGATCTACCTGGGCCTGGTGCTCTTCTTCATCACCTTCGTGGTCCTGTCGCTGTCGAAAGTGCTGCTGTCGCAGCTTCGCAAGAGTGAAGGAGTGCGGGCATGAACGCATCGCTCGGCGCCAGCGACGCCTCTCGCCTGGCCCGGCACCGCCGCCGCAAGCTGGTCAACGCGGTTGCCCTCACGCTGTCGATGATCGCGATGGCGTTCGGTCTGTTCTGGCTGATATGGATCCTGATCGAGACCGTGCGCCTCGGCGTCGGAGGGCTGACGTTCTCCGTTTTCACCGAGATGACGCCGCCGCCACAAGCCGATGTCGGCGGCCTCGCGAACGCCATCTTCGGATCGCTGCTGATGGTGACGCTAGCCACGATGATCGGCACGCCTGTCGGAGTGCTCGCCGGTGTCTATCTGGCCGAGTACGGGCAGAAGGGCTGGCTGGGACACCTGACACGCTTCATCAACGACATCCTGCTGTCGGCGCCATCGATTGTGATCGGGCTCTTCATCTACGCGGCCGTCGTTGCACGGTGGAAGACATTCTCCGGATTCGCCGGCGTGCTGGCCCTTGCACTGATCGTCATCCCGGTGGTGATCCGCACGACCGAGAACATGCTGTCGCTGATCCCCAACTCGCTGCGCGAAGCCGCCTATGCGCTCGGCACGCCGAAGTGGAAAGTGATCTCGAGCATCACGCTGAAGGCGGCGCGCGCGGGTGTGCTGACGGGTGTGCTGCTGGCCTTCGCGCGCATCGCCGGCGAAACGGCACCTCTGCTTTTCACCGCGCTATCCAACCAGTTCTGGACCTCGAGTCTGTCGGAGCCGATGGCCAGCCTGCCGGTGACCATCTTCAAGTTTGCGATGAGTCCGTACGAGAACTGGCAAAAGCTCGCCTGGGCAGGCGTGTTCCTGATCACGCTGGGCGTGCTCGCGCTCAACATCCTCGCGCGCGTGCTGTTCCGCCAGAGGCACTAGAAGGGTCGAACCCATGGACACCAAAGTCGAACTCCCGATCACCGAGAAGTCCAAGATCTCGGTGCGCAATCTCAACTTCTACTACGGGGGATTCCAGGCCCTCAAGCGCATCAATCTCGACATCCCGGAGAAGAAGGTCACCGCCTTCATCGGCCCATCGGGCTGCGGCAAGTCGACCTTGCTGCGCACCTTCAACCGGATGTTCGAGCTGTATCCCGAGCAGCGCGCCGAAGGTGAGATCCTGCTGGACGGCGAGAACATCCTGCGGTCCAAGCAGGACGTGTCCCTGATTCGCGCCAAGGTCGGCATGGTCTTCCAGAAGCCCACGCCGTTCCCGATGTCGATCTACGACAACATCGCATTCGGCGTTCGCCTGTTCGAGACCCTGCCTCGCATCGAGATGGATGAGCGGGTCGAATGGGCGCTGAAGAAGGCGGCGCTGTGGAACGAGGTCAAGGACAAGCTGAACCAGAGCGGCGCCGGGCTTTCCGGTGGCCAGCAGCAGCGCCTTTGCATCGCGCGCGGCATCGCCATCAAGCCCGAAGTCCTGCTGCTCGACGAGCCCTGCTCGGCGCTGGACCCCATCTCCACCGGCAAGATCGAGGAGCTGATCCACGAGCTCAAAAGTGACTACACCGTGGTCATCGTGACGCACAACATGCAGCAGGCGGCTCGCGCCTCCGACTACACGGCGTACATGTACCTCGGCGACCTGATCGAGTTCGGTCCCACATCGGAGGTCTTCATGAAGCCGAAGAAGAAGGACACCGAGGACTACATCACCGGTCGTTTCGGCTGAGTTGGCACTGAAAGGGAGAGTTGACGTGAGCGACAAGCATCTATCGACGCAGTTCGATGCCGAGCTGAGCGGCATTTCCACCCGCGTGCTCGAAATGGGCGGCCTGGTCGAATCGCAGGTGGCGCAGGCGATCTACGCGCTGACCAATTTCAGCGGTGACACCGCCTCGCAGGTGCTGTCGCAGGAAGAGACGGTCAACCAGATGGAGGTCGAGATCGATCGGGATTTGTCCACCATCATCGCGCGGCGCCAGCCAACCGCGCGCGATCTTCGGCTGCTCATCGCCATCAGCAAGACGATCGCCAACCTGGAGCGTGTCGGCGACGAGGCCGCGCGCATCGCACGCACCGTGCAGCGCCTGCTCAACAGCGGCGTGTCCAGCCGCATGCGCCTGCCGGTGAGCGACCTGGCATTCGAGTCCGAGCTCGCGATCAAGCAGTTGCGCAAGGCGCTGGATGCCTTCGCCCGCCTCGACACCGACAAGGCGGTCGAGGTGCTGAAGCAGGACGATCAGATCGACCAGGAGTTCGAAGGCCTGATGCGCAAGCTGATCACCTTCATGATGGAAGACCCGCGCACCATCTCGTCCAGCATCGACCTCGTGTTCGTCGCCAAGGCCATCGAGCGCGTCGGCGACCATGCGAAGAATCTGGCGGAGGTCATCATCTATGTCGTCAAGGGAACTGATGTCCGCCACAACCCGGTCTCGACGATCGAGACGATGGTGCGCTGAAGGAGCTGATTGATGAGCCGTATTCTGGTGGTTGAAGATGAGTCGGCGATTGCGGAGCTGATCTCGATCAATCTGCGACATGCGGGTTACGAGGTCACCATCGCTGCAACCGCCGACCAGGCGCAGTTCGAGGTGGATCGGGTGCTGCCGGACCTGGTCGTGCTCGACTGGATGCTGCCCGGGCAGTCCGGCTTGGCGCTGGCCAAGCGCTGGAGGGGTCAGACCCGCACGCGCGAGCTGCCGATCATCATGTTGACTGCGCGCGCTGAAGAGGCCGACAAGATCGCGGGTCTCGATGCCGGCGCCGACGACTACCTCGTCAAGCCTTTCTCCACCAACGAACTGCTCGCCCGCATCCGAGCGGTGCTGCGCCGCAAGGCGCCCGAAGCGCTGGACACGGTCGTCGAAGTCGGCGCACTTCGGCTGGACCCGGCGACGCGCCGGGTCACGCGCGAGGAGCGCGAGGTGCGGATCGGCCCCACCGAGTTCCGCCTGCTTCACTTCTTCATGACGCATCCGGAGCGGGTGCACAGCCGCGCCCAACTGCTCGACCGGGTGTGGGGCGATCACGTGTTCATCGAGGAACGCACGGTCGACGTCCATGTCAAGCGCCTGCGCGAGGCGCTCGAGCCGGTGAACTGCTCGCGCATGATCGAGACGGTGCGCGGCGCCGGCTACCGATTGACGCAGCAGGTCCAGGCCCTCTCCAGCTGACTTCGTGCGATGGGCTGGCTGATTCCACGCCTGCTCGCTGCGACCCTTGCCGTGATCCTCGGCGGGCTGGTCGGCATGGCCGTGGGAAATGCGTGGAGCTGGCCGGCCATCGGCGCCTTGCTCGGGGCGGCAGCGGCTGCGCTCGCGCATGCGTTCGTCGATGCGTGGCGCGGCCACCGCTTCATGAACTGGCTGCGCGGGCAGATGGAAGGATCAGCGCCGCGCGACACCGGGTTCTGGGGCGAGGTGGGCTACCGCGTCGAGCGTTCGGTGCGCGCGCTCGAGCGCAACGTCGCCACGGAAAGCGCGCGACTGGACCAGTTTTTATCCGCCATCGAAGCGTCGCCGAACGGAGTGTTGCTCCTGGACGCGAGCGACCAGATCGAGTGGTGCAACTCCGTGGCCGCCGATCATTTCGGGCTGGATCCGCAGCGTGATCGCCGCCAGCGCATCACCAATCTGGTCCGTGCGCCCGCGTTCGTCGCCTATCTGCAGGGCGACAGCTTCGGCGAGACGGTGACCTTCGCCGGACCGGGGGCGCGCGGCACCATCTCCGTGGCGGTGCGGCCGTACGGGGAAGGCAAGAAGCTGGTGCTGTCGCAGGACATCACCGAGCGCGAGCGCAACGACGCCATGCGGCGCGACTTCGTCGCCAACGTGTCGCACGAGATTCGCACGCCTCTCACGGTGCTCACGGGTTTCATCGAGACGCTGGGCAATCTTCCGCTCACCGAGGTCGAGCGTCGCCGCGTGCTGGAGCTGATGTCGCAGCAGACGCAGCGCATGCAGACGCTGGTCGGCGACTTGCTGACGCTCGCCCAGCTCGAGGGCAGTCCGCGCCCGGCGTCCGATCGCTGGGTGCCGGTGCAGAACCTGCTGGCGCAAGTCCATGCGGATGCGGAAGCACTGTCCGCAGGTCGCCATGTCTTCGACTTCAGCGGTGGTGAAGCGGCGCAGATCGCCGGCGCCGAGACCGAGCTGCAGAGTGCGGTGGCGAATCTGGTTACCAATGCGGTTCGCTACACACCGTCGGGCGGCCGCGTCGGGGTGTCCTGGTCGGTGCGCGCTGATGGCGCGGGCGAGCTGGAGGTGCACGATTCGGGCATCGGCATCGCACGCGAGCACCTTCCGCGCCTCACCGAGCGCTTCTATCGCGTCGACGGCAGTCGCTCACGCGATACAGGAGGCACGGGGCTTGGGCTGTCGATCGTCAAGCACGTGGTGCAGCGCCACGGCGGCGAGCTGGAAATCGACAGCGAACCCGGCCGTGGTTCCCGTTTCAGGCTCGTCTTTCCTGCTGCACGTGTCCGCCAGATGGAGCAAGCCCTCGATGCAAGGCGGGCTGCGATCGAATCGGTGCGGGCTGAGGCTCAGGGGGCAGGGCGTCTGTAGATCGCCGTCTGCTCGTCGCGGTCGTTCGGACGCCTTTCCCTCGCGACCAATGTCCAGTCGGCCAGCGGCGGCTTGGGCTTGCTGCGGGGCTCGAGCCGCAGCAGGTATTCGCAACGGCTCGCCTGCGGCACCGTCAGCGCGTCCACACGCCAGCCGCCCAGGTATTCCAGCGCGACCAGCTGGCCGCGCGGCAGATCCACCGCGGCCATGCAGGCGTCGCGAGGCACATGGCGGGCGATGCGTTCGACCAGCGTGCGATAGCTGCGCGCGTAGTCGAGAAGGGGCAGCCACAGCGTCATCAGCAGCAGCCAGCAAAGCGCCACGCCGCTGGCCGGCAGCACGAGGCTCTTCCACAGGGCATGGCGATGCCGTCCGGTGCGCCACTTCACCAGCCACAACCATGCAACCGTTGCGGCGCTCGCGAATGCGAACGCGGGCAGGGAGAAGCTGGGCATGAAGCCGGGAACCAGCCGTGCCACGTTGGCCGCCGGCTGACGTGGCACGCCCGTCTGCATCGCCGCGTACACCACCCAGATGATCAGCGCGCAGATGCTGAAGAAGAAGACGGAGAACCAGTCGATCGCAGCTGCCGTGCTCCGCTGCAGGGTCGGCAGTGCGAACGATGCGAGCACGGCCAGCGGCGGCAGCGCCAGCATCAAGGCGCGGTCCCAACCGCCCATTGCGATGCAGGCGACGGCACTGACCGCGACGCAACCCAGCGGCACGGCGATGTGGTGCTGCAGCAGGTGACGTCGCCACCGCCACAGCGTCCACACCGCGAGAAGCCACGCCGGCCACAGGAACCACAGGAACAATCGCCCCAGACTGAGCCAGTCCTTTGCCGAGGCGTAGCCGCTGAGCCGCCAGCCCCAGGCGCCAAGCGCCCAGGCGGCAATGGCGCCCAGCACCGTGCCGAGTGCGATCCACGGCACGAATCGGTGCGCCGGCACGTGGCCCGAGTAGCGGCACACCCCCATGCCGACCAGGCCCAGCGCAAGCGCGACCGTTGGCGCGCCGCTGGCGGCCAGCGCAGGCAGTGCGACCAGGACCGCGGCGCGCGGCGCCCAGCCGCGGAACGGCGTCGCGGAGAGCGCGTAGAGGTAGAGCGACACGCTGGCGAGCTGCGCCAGCTCCGGTGTCGTCTCGTGCCCCAGCAGCAGCAGGCCGAGCGTGGCGATCACCGCCAGCAGGGCACCGTCGGCGATGGCCCTCGCATAGTCGACGGGGTCGGCTTCACCGCCGAAGGCAAAGGGCAGCGGCTGCGCCGCTTCCGTGCGCGCCAGGTGGTAGCTGCTGTACCAGACCAGTGCGAGCGACGCCACGAGCAGCAACGCGAAAGGGATGCGCGCTGCAAGGGGAGCCCCGAGCCATGGCCCCAGGAGCTTCACGAAGACGGCGCCCAGCCAGTACGGCAGCAATGCCGTGTCGGAGGGCAGCCCGGCCACCGTGGGGAAGAACCATGCGCTGCGTCCCTCGGCCAGGTTGACCATGTAGCCGAAGGCCGTGATGTCGGCGTTCCGCCATGGATCGCGGCCGAAAAGGCCCGGAATGACGTAGGCGGCACAAAACAGGATCAGCGCCAAACGCGGCAGCCGCTGTGCGGCGCGCTGAGTCACGAGAGCGGGGTTCGGCGAGTTCAACGCAGCGGTTCTTGGTATGAGCGCCGCATCATGCAGCAATTCGCGCGGCCATTAAAAAAGGCAGCCCAGGGCTGCCTTTTCGTCGAAGAAGGCAGCCGCGGCTGCCGTGCCTTCACCTCTTGATGCCGACCCGCTCATACTTCTTGCGGAACTTCTCGACGTGGCCGCCGAGGGAGTCGACGCTCTTTTGCGTGCCGGTGTAGAAGGGGTGCGACTCGCTGGTGGTTTCGACCTTGATCAGCGGGAGCTCGCGACCGTCCTCCATCTTGATGGTTTCGCGCGTCTGTGCGCATGAACGAGTGACGACCTGGAAGCCGTTGGACAGGTCAACGAAGCAGACGGGTCGGTAAGCGGGGTGAATGCCTTCTTTCATGGAAGCCTCTGCGCTGGTGTTGTCGGAAGCCACGCCGAACCGTTCGGCGCACTTTCCTGCAAGCGGGGAAAACCGCGGATTATAGCGGGCGTCAGCCGCCGCGCCGCATCATGTCGAAGAAGTCAAGGTTGTTCTTCGTCGACTTCATCTTGTCCAGGATGAACTCCATCGCCTCGATCTCGTCCATCGGGTACAGCAGCTTGCGCAGGATCCAGGTTTTCTGAAGGATCTCGGGCTTGAGCAGGAGCTCCTCGCGGCGCGTTCCCGACTTGTTGAGAAGGATCGATGGGTAGACGCGCTTTTCCGACATGCGGCGATCCAGGTGGATCTCGCAGTTGCCGGTGCCCTTGAATTCCTCGTAGATCACCTCGTCCATGCGGCTGCCGGTATCGACCAGTGCGGTGCCGATGATGGTGAGCGAGCCGCCTTCCTCGATGTTGCGCGCCGCGCCGAAGAAGCGCTTGGGACGCTGCAGCGCGTTGGCGTCGACGCCGCCGGTCAGCACCTTGCCCGACGAGGGCAGCACGTTGTTGTAGGCCCGTGCCAGGCGGGTGATGGAGTCGAGCAGGATGACCACATCCTTCTTCAGCTCGACTAGCCGCTTGGCGCGTTCGATCACCATTTCGGCCACCTGGACGTGGCGCTGCGCCGGCTCGTCGAAGGTGGAGCTGATGACCTCGCCGCGCACGGTGCGCTGCATTTCGGTCACTTCCTCGGGCCGCTCGTCGACGAGCAGCACGATCAGGTAGACGTCGGGGTAGTTGCCGGTGATCGCATGCGCGAGGTTCTGCATCATCACCGTCTTGCCGCTCTTGGGCGCGGAGACGAGCAGGGCGCGCTGGCCTTTGCCGATCGGGGCGATGAGGTCGACGATCCGGCTGGTGATGTTCTCGTCGGACTTGATGTCGCGCTCGAGCTTGAACTGCTCCTTCGGAAAGAGCGGCGTCAAGTTCTCGAACATGATCTTGTGCTTGCTCTCCTCGGGTGTGAGGCCGTTGACCTTGTCGACCTTGACCAGCGCGAAGTAGCGTTCACCGTCCTTGGGCACGCGCACCTCGCCCTCGATGGCGTCGCCGGTGTGCAGGTTGAACCGGCGGATCTGGCTCGGGCTCAGGTAGATGTCGTCGGTGGACGCCATGTAGCTGGTGTCGGGGGAGCGCAGGAAGCCGAAGCCGTCGGGCAGGACCTCGAGCACGCCGTCGCCGAACACCTGCTCGCCGGCCTTGGCGCGCTTTTTCATGATCGCGAACATCAGCTCCTGCTTGCGCATGCGAGCGACGTTCTCGATCTCCAGCGCTTCGCCCATCTTGATGAGCTCGGAGACGTGGAGGGCTTTCAGTTCTGACAGATGCATGGGCGAATACCCTGGGATGGAGGGCAGGCGCGCCTGCCAATGGCACGCCTACCGAAAGCTCGGCCTCGTGGGATTCCCGTCTTGCCGCGCGTCGTTTCGCCGGAAATCAATGGCGAGAGCAGGTCGCTGGGACTGAACGAGAGGGTCGGAGTGGGAGGCCGGATCCACGCGCCTTGGATGCTGCGAAGCCAACTCTGGCTTCCGGGCGTGGTGGCTGAAAACTTCAGGCTTCGGGAGGTTGCGCCTTTTGGGCTGGCAGCTTCTCCCGAAGCGATTGAGGCGGATTATAGATGACCGTCGAGGAAGGCCGTCAACTGCGCTTTCGAGAGTGCGCCGACCTTGGTGGCCGCGAGCTGGCCGTCCTTGAACAACATGAGGGTCGGGATGCCGCGGATGCCGAACTTGGCCGGCACGTCGCGGTTCTCGTCGACGTTCATCTTGGCGATCTGCAGGCGGCCGTCGTAGTCCTTGGAGACCTCGTCCAGGATGGGCGCGATCATCTTGCACGGCCCGCACCATTCGGCCCAGTAGTCCACCAGCACCGGCTTGTCGGAACGCAGAACGTCGCTCTCGAACGAAGCGTCGGAGGTGTGCTTGATGAGGTCACTGCTCATGGTCTTGTCCTTGCACGTGAGCCGCACGGGCGGCAGGGCAGAATGATGACACATTGTGGCCAGTCCCCACTCGCGGCGGGGCGCACCACACGCCTGCTTCTCCCTATGGCTTCGATAGCCCACCAGCCCCTTGAATTCATCGATGGCGATCCGTGGTCGCGGGTCGTCGCGCAAGCCCGTGCCTGGGCCGACGAACACACCGTTGCATTGCGCGACGCGGTCGTGCTGCTGCCGTTCGCGCAGCACCTGCCGCTGGCGCGGCGCGCCTGGGCGCGCGGCGGCGGCTGGATGCCGCGCATCGAGACCACGCTGACGCTCGCCCGCAGCATCGCGCCGGCAAGCGCCGCCGAGCCCGGGCAGATCACCTTCGACGCCGCGATCGACCGCCTCAGCGCACGACGTCTGCTGCGCGCCCAGTCCTGGGCAGCCGGCTGGGCGCGGCGCGATGCCCAAGGCTTCGATCACGCCGTGCGCTCGCTGGTGCAGACGGCCCACGCGCTGGCTCGTGCCGCCGCGGCGGTGCCTCCCGCAGAGCGGGACGCGCATTGGCGACAGGGACGCGAACTGCTCGGCATCGGCAGCGGGCCCGGCGCGGCCGAGCGGCTGCTCGCGCGCGTTGCGCTCGAGTGGGCCGCCGCCGGTGCACCGCCTCCGACCGACGTGCTGTTCTCGCTGCGCCCGGCCGCCTGGATCGTGTTGCAGGCCGGCGGATCCGACGCAGTGGCCCATGGCCTGATGTCGTGCGCCGACCTGTTCACGCCCTGCCTGCTGATCGACGCCGACCCGCCCGCCGACGATCCTTTCGGCGCCATAGCAGCCGAGGTTGACGTTGCGGTCTGCGCCGACTTCGAGGACGAGGCGCAGCGCAGCGCCGCTCACGTGCTTGCCCACCTCGAGGCGGGCCGCGCGCCAGTCGGCCTGATCGCGCAGGATCGCCTGCTGATCCGCCGCGTGCGCGCGCTGCTGTCGCGCCAGCAGGTGTCGCTGCAGGACGAGACCGGCTGGAAGCTCTCGACCACCCGGGCCGCCGCCACGGTCGTCGCAATGCTGCGCGCCGCTGCGCACGCCGCGACCACCGACGATTGGCTCGATTGGCTGAAGTCATGCGCGCCGGCATGGCCACACCTCGAGCAGGGCGACGGCGCCCTGCAGGCGCTCGAATCGAAGCTGCGCCGTGGCGGATGGGCTGTGCCGGCGAGCGTCGATGCCTCCGCGCTGCCGGAGCGCGCAGGCGTCCTGTGGGACGCGGCGCACGTGATCGTCGAAGCCCTGGCGCAGCCGCGCACCCGGTCGCTGCCCGGGTGGCTGACGGCCTTGCAAGGCGCGCTGCAGGCTTGCGGCGCATGGCAGGCATTCCTGGCCGACGACGCCGGCCGCCAGGTCATCGTCGCGCTGCACCTCGACACCGGCGCGGGGCTGCCCGATGCGGACGCGATGACACTGGACGAGTTCGCCGCCTGGGCGCGCGCTGCGCTGGAGGATGCGTCGTTCGTCCCGCCGGCTCCCGGCGATGCTCAGGTCGTCGTCACGCCGCTCGAGCGGGCGATGATGAGGCCCTTTGCCAGCATCGTCATGCCAGGGGCCGACGAAAAGCGCCTGGGCGCCGCCGCGCCTGTGCATCCGCTGCTGGGCGAAGCCGCCGCACGAGCGCTCGGCCTGCCCGATGCGGCACGGCGGCGCGAGGCCGAGACACTGGCGTTCGCCCAGCTGTTGCGGCTTCCTCGCGTGACCCTGCTGCGGCGCCGCGACGATGGCGGCGAGCCGCTGTCCCCGAGCCCGCTGCTCGAACGACTCGCGCTGGCCGCGCAACGCGCCGGCCGTGCGCTGGGCGATGCCCCCGACCCGCGGGTGAGCGTGTCCATCGACCCGCAGCCACTCACGCGGCCGCAGCCCGTGGCGCCCGATCTGTTGCCGCAGCGGCTCAGTGCGAGCGCCTGCGAGGCGCTGCGCGTCTGCCCCTACCGCTTCTTCGCGCTGCGCATGCTCGGGCTTCGCGAGGCCGACGAGCTGGCGGAGGACATCGAGAAGCGCGACTACGGCTCCTGGCTGCACGAGGTGCTCTATCGCTTCCACCAGCGGCGCCAGGCACCCCGGCCAACTGATGAGGAGATCGAGGCGCTGCAAGCGATCGCCGAGGAGGTGCGCCGGGAGATGCACCTGGACGACCCATCGTTCCTGCCGTATGCGGCCAGCTTCGCGCGCATCGCCCCGCGCTATCTCGACTGGCTGCGGCTGCGCGACCGCCAGGGCGTGCAATGGCTGGACGGCGAACGCGAGATCGTGGTGGCGCCCCCGCAATGGGGTGGCATCGAGATGGAAGGGCGCATCGACCGCATCGACAGCCTTCCGCGCGCTGACGCGGCGCCGGCGACGCAGCTCATCGACTACAAGACCAGCAGCGGCCAGCGGCTGCGCCAGCGCGTGGCCGAAGCCCAGGAGGACACGCAGCTCGCGTTCTATGCGGCTCTGGTGGCGCAGGCAGATGCCCCGGATGCCATCGAGGCAACCTACCTCTCGCTGGACGACAACGACAGCCTGCGCGAGGTCAAGCATCGCGGCGTGCAGGCAAGCGCGGTTCAACTGGTGGAAGGCATGGGGCGCGAGCTGCAGCGACTGCGCGAAGGCGCCGCACTGCCGGCGCTCGGCGAGGGGGACAGCTGCCGGTATTGCGAGGCGCGTGGCATGTGCCAGCGGGACCACTGGCCGGCCGAGGAGCCCTCGTCGTGAACGCCGCCGCCTACGCCATCGACCACGCCGCGGTGTCGCGCGAGGCGTTCTACGCCGCCGCCTGCGATCCTGCCCGCAGCGTCATCGTCGAGGCATGTGCGGGAGCCGGGAAGACCTGGATGCTGGTATCTCGCATCCTGCGCGCACTCCTGGAAGGCGCGCAGCCGCAGGAGATCCTCGCGATCACGTTCACCAAGAAGGCCGCCGGCGAAATGCGCGAGCGGCTCGACGAGTGGCTCGCGGGCTTCGCGGCGGGCGGCGAGGCGCAGCGCCTGCGCGAGCTGCAGGCGCGCGGCTTGACGCCCGCCCAGGCGGCGCAGCTGGCCCCGCAGCTCGCCGCGCTGCATGAACGTGTGTTGCGCGGTGGACGCATGGTCGAGGTTCGCACCTTCCACGCCTGGTTCTGGCAACTGCTGCGGGTTGCGCCGCTGGAGCTGCTCGCCGAGCTCGGTTTGCAGCCGGAGATGGAGCTCGTCGAAGACCCGACCGAGCACCAGGCAGACGTGTACCGCCGGTTCCACGCGGCAGTCGCCGCCGATGTGCAGCTGCGCGAGGATTTCAACACCCTGGTGCGCGAGCGCGGGCGCACGCAGCTGCGCCGCTGGCTCGACGCGGCATGGGGCAGGCGCGTCGACGTCGAGCTGGCCGACGCGGCAGGCACGCTGGAGGATTCCGTGCCGGCGCCCGATGCCGGGGGCCATCCGGCGCGCCGCTTGCGAACCATGCCCTGGCGAGAGCAGCTGAGCGCGCTGGCGGCGACCCTTGCGCGCGGCGGCGTGCGCGCGCAAGAAGCCGCGCAGCGCCTGGCCGTGGCCCTGGACGAAGCCGACCCCGCGGCAAGCTTCGAGGCGGCATGGCTCGCGCTGTTCACCGCCGACAAGGGAACCCCGCGCACGCAGATCGGCAAGCCGAGCGGATTGGTCGAAGCGCAGGCAGCCCTCGAGCGGCTGTGCGCCCAAGTGCGCCAGCACGAAGCGCATGTCGAGCACCGCCGCATGGTCCGCCTGTCGCGTGTCCTGCTGGCCGAGTACGCGGCCTTCAAGCGGGCGCGCGGACTGGCCGACATGTCCGATCTCGAGCGCGGCGCGCTGGCCCTGCTGCGCGACAGCACGCAGGCCGGCTGGGTGCAGGAGCGCCTCGACGCACGCGTGCGCCATCTGCTGATCGACGAGTTCCAGGACACCAGCCCGTTGCAGTGGCATGCGCTGCATGCCTGGCTGTCGGGCTACGCCGGCGCGGGCGGGGGCGCGAGCGGCCAGCGACCGCCCGGCGTCTTCATCGTCGGCGATCCCAAGCAGAGCATCTACCGCTTCCGTGGCGCGGAGCCCCGGGTGTTCGAGGCGGCGCGCCATTTCGTCGTGCAGGCGCTCGGCGGCAGCGTGCTCGCCTGCGACCATACGCGCCGCAACGCCCCCGAGGTGCTCGAGGTTCTCAACGGCGTGTTCGACGCGGCTCAGAACGACGGCGAGTTCGGCGGCTTCAGGCCGCACACCACCGAGGTTCCCGCCGGACGCGCGGAGGCCGGCGTCTACGCGCTGCGGCGCATTGCGCGGCCGCCCGCGCCCCCAAAGTCGGACGCCGACGAGGTGCTTGCGCCGTGGCGCGACAGCCTGACCCAGCCGCGCCATGAACCGGAGGAAGTGCTGCGCGAGCAGGAGGCGCGCGCCGTCGCGGCCGCGGTGCGCGAGCTGATCGAGCAAGGCGCCGCTCCCGCCGGTGGCATTCATGTGCTGTGTCGCAAGCGCGAGTCGCTGCGTCTCGTGGCCGATGCGCTGGCCGCGGTGCACGTTCCCTACGCGGCTGCCGAGGACTTCGAACTCCTCGACGCGCCGCAGGCGCGCGACCTGATCGCGGTGCTCGACGTGCTGGTCTCGCCACAGCACCGGCTCTCGCTCGCGCACGCATTGCGCAGCCCTGTCTTCGGTGCCAGTGACGACGACCTCATCGCCCTGGCGCGCGCGAGCACGCCGCACGGCGACTGGTGGCGGGCACTGCGCGATCTGCCGCAGCCAAGCCACGCTTTGCGACGTGCCCGTGACCTGCTGGCGCGCTGGCGGACGGCGGCGCGCCAACTTCCGCCGCACGACCTGCTCGACATCGTCGTGGCCGAAGGCGAGGTGCGCGAGAGGCTGGTCGCGACCGTGCCGCCCGAGCGGCGTGCCGGTGCGCTCGCCGCCGTCGACGCCCTGCTGCATCGCGCGCTGACGCTGGACGGCGCCCGCTACGCCACGCCGTACAACTTCGTTCGTGCGTTGAAGCGGCGCACCATCAGCGTGCCGGCAGCGCTGCAGCCGGGCGCCGTGCAGCTGCTCACCGTGCACGGCGCGAAGGGGCTCGAAGCCGAGGTCGTGTTCGTGATGGATGCCGATCCCGAGGAGCGGCCTGCCGACACGGCCACCCTGCTCGTCGATTGGCCGGTCGAGTCCGAGCATCCACGCCGCTGCGCCTTTGTCTATTCCGAGAAGCGCTGTCCGCCCGCGCTGACCGAGGTGCTCGAGCGCGAGCGCATCGCGCGCGAGCGGGAGGAGATGAACGGCCTGTACGTTGCCATGACACGCGCGCGCACCCGCCTCGTGTTCAGCGCCACCGAGCCGCGTCCCGGCGACCGTGTGTCATGGTGGTCGCGCGTCCAGCCGTGGACACGCGAGTGGGCGCCGATGCGCATGACAGGCGATGCGTCACCGGCCGGTCCGGCGTCGGCGCTGCTTGCGCTGCCGCGCGTGTCTCCTCGTCCGCCGGTGGCGCCCAGGCCGCCGGCGGACAGCGATGCCGCCAGCCGGCTCGGGCAGGCCGTGCACCGGGTGCTGGAGTGGATTGCCGGCGACAAGGCACGCGACCTCGCACCGCTGGCCGGGGCCGCGGCACGCGAGTTCGCGGTCGATGAACGCGAGGTGGCTCGCCTGGCCAGGCTGATCTGGCGCAGCCCGGCCTCGGCACGCTTCTTTCGCGGCGACGCGCTGCGTTGGGCCGGCAACGAGGTGCCGGTGGCCGACGGCGGCGAGGCGTTGCGCATCGACCGGCTCGTGCAGCTCGAAGAAGCGGGGCGGCGCGCCTGGTGGGTCCTCGACTACAAGCTGCAGCACGCACCGCAGGCGCTGGCCGAGTACCGCGACCAGCTGCGCCGCTATCGCGGCGCCGTGCAGCGACTGCAGCCGGGCGAGACGGTGCGCTGCGCCTTCATCACGGGGCAGGGCGAGGTCGTCGAGGTCGACTGATCCGGGCATTTGTCACGCCGGCCGAGCGCCGCCTCGCGCTCAAATAGCGACGGAATGCCCGGGCTGATCCGGCCTTTGCGCGCTGACGGCGCGTCATCCAATAGCGCAACTTCGTCTCTCTCCCACGATGGTCGCTTCCGCGTCTCCCGCTCCCCGAACCGCTGCTGCAGTCCGCCGCCTCGGCCGCTTCGAGCTGCGTCAGCTGCTGGGCAAGAGCAACGCGACCATGGTGTGGCTCGCCTTCGATCCGCGCCTGGACCAGGAGCTGATGCTCACGCTGCCGCGGGCCCAGCCAGCGACGGCGGCGGCGCTGGAACGCTGGCTCGACGAGGTGCGCTCGGCGGCGCGCCTGAACCATCCCAACCTTGCCCACGTGGTCGATGTCGGCGTGCAGGAGCACTGGCCGTATGTGGCGGTGGACCGGGCGCTCGGCGTGACGCTGCCCGAATGGATGGCGGCCCATCCTCATCCGACGCCACTCGAAGCCGTCGGCTGGCTGTGCCAGGCCTTGCAGGGCCTGGCATTCGCGCACGAGGCCGGCACAGGCCACGGCGATCTGCAGCTGCATCAGCTCGTGCTCGGCGACAACGGCAACGTGCGTGTGATGGCGCTCGGCGCGGCAGGCTCGCCCGTCGCGCCGGTCGAGGAGGGCGCACGTGCCAACGAGCGCGGCATGGCCCTGGACACGAACAGGCTGCGCGCCCAACGCGAAGCCGCCGAGCGGGATGTGCTGGCCAGCGGGATCCTGCTGCAGCATCTGCTGACCGGCCAACCCGCGCTCGAGGAACCCGACACCGCGCAGGTGATCGGTCGCCTGCCGCCTGCCGGCCGCGAGATCGTGCGGCTGCCATGGACGACACCGCATCCGATTCCCGAAGCGCTGCGCGCCATCGCCAACCGCAGCACGGCGAACCAGGAGCGGCAGCGCTACCTCAGCGCGCGCACGCTGCTGCAGGCGCTGGATGGCTGGCGCACCGCGGAAGCGCAGGACACCGGCGGTCCGCTCGCGCTGCTGCTCGACCGCATGCGCACGATAGGCCACCTTCCGGCAATGCCCGGCGTCGGCGGCCGCGTCGCGCGTCTCACCGCCAAGGAAGGGCAGCGCACCGACGAGATGGCCGAGCAGATCCTGCAGGACATGGCGCTCACCTTCGAGCTGCTGCGCCAGGTGAACTCGGCGCAGGTGCAGGGCACGCAGGTGGCGGGCAACGGCCCGGTGCTGACGGTACGGCGCGCGATCGCGCTGGTCGGCCTCAACGGCATCCGCCAGGCCGCCTCGGTGCTGCGCCTGTGGCCCGGTCCGCTGACGCCGGCCGGCGCCGACGCAATGCAGCGCACCATCGACCGTGCACGGCTGGCCGGCCACACGGCGCAGGTGCTGTGCCCGGCGGGCTACGACCCGGAGGTCGTGTTCCTCGTCGCCGTGCTGCAGAACCTCGGCCGCCTGCTCGTGCAGTACCACTTCAGCGACGAAGCCGAGCAGATCTGGCAACTCATGCGTCCCGTGCCGGCTCCGCCGGATGCCGAGCCCGGCACGCCCGAACAGCCGGGCATGACCGAAGCCGGCGCCTCGTACGCGGTGCTGGGGGTCGACATCGAGGCCCTCGGTGCGGCCGTGGCGCGGCACTGGGGCCTCGGCGAAGACGTGCAGCACATGATCCACCGATTGCCCCGCGACCGTTCGCCGCGCACGCCCGACGGCGATGCCGACGTGCTGCGCACGGCCGCCAGCGCCGCCAACGACGCTGTCGATGCCGTCACCTTGCTCCCGCCGGCGCGCATGGCCCACGGCCTGGGCGTGGTCGCCCAGCGGTACGCTCGGGCGCTCGACATCAGCGCCCGCGACCTGCAGGAGGCGCTGCAGGCGGCACGGGTGGCACTGCGCACCGGCAAACGGGTGGCGGTGGTTGCCACGAAGGACGACGCCGAGGGCGCGCCGGCGGCCGCCGGTGCCGACGAGAGGCGCTGAGCCCCCATGGCCGCCGTTCCCTCCGCCGCGCCGGTACCCGCTCGCATCGGCCGCTTCGAATTGCGGCGAGTGCTGGGCAAGGGCGCCCAGGCGACCGTGTGGCTGGGCTTCGATACGCGACTGGAGCGCGAGGTCGCCGTCAAGCTGATGCGCCCGGCCGGAGGCGCCGATGCGGCCACCGTCAACCACTGGCTGCAGGAAGCGCGCAGCGTCAGCCGGCTGACGCATCCCCACATCGTGCCGGTGTTCGAGGCCGACACCCACGAGGGGCAACCGTACCTCGTCTTCGAATACGTGCCCGGACGCACGTTGAGCGAGCACCTGCGCGCACGCGGTGCGCTGCCGGCGCGCGAGGCGGTGCAGCTGCTCCTGGGCGTGCTCGAGGCGCTGCAGGAGGCGCATGCGGCCGGGGTCGTGCATCGCGACCTCAAGCCGTCGAACATCCTGGTCGACGGGTCGGGGCGGGCGCGCGTCATGGACTTCGGCATCGCCGCCCAGGTGAAGGACGCGGCACAGCACCAGCAGGTCGTCGGCACGCCGGGGTACATGTCGCCCGAGGCCGCCAACGGGGCTCCGCCCGCGCCTGCGATGGACGTGTTCTCCACCGGCCTCGTGCTGGCCGAAGCGTTGCACGGCAAGCCGCTGATCGCCGAGAAGGACCCGTACCGTGCGATCTACCGCACCGCGCACGAGGACCTCGCCTTGCCGGCAGCCCTGCCAGCGGAGGTGGACGATGCGCTGCGCGCCATCGTGCTGCGCGCCCTGGCCCGCGATCCGGCGGCGCGCCACGTCAGCGCGGCAAAGTTTCAGCACGCGCTGCAGGACTGGCTCTCGCCGGTGACGGCCGCCGCGGCGACGGCCGCCAGCGTCGGCAACAGCGGCACGCTCGAATTCCTGCTGCGGCGCATGAAGCATCGCAGCGACTTCCCATCCATGTCCGACTCGGTGGGGCGCATCCAGCGCGTGGCCAACTCGGAGAACGAGAGCCTTGGCAGCCTGTCCAACGAGATCCTGAAGGACGTCGCGCTGACCAACAAGCTGCTGCGCATGGTGAACTCGGCGTCGTACCGCCACGCTGGCGGCGGCACCATCAGCACGGTGTCGCGGGCGGTGGCCCTGGTGGGCTTCGCGGGCATCCGCAACATGGCGCTCAGCCTCGTGCTGCTCGAGCACATGCACGACAAGGGGCACGCTACCCAGCTCAAGGAAGAGTTCCTGCGCTCGCTGATGGCCGGCACGCTGGCCGGCGAGCTGTGCCCGGTCCCCCGCGAAAGCGAGGAGGCCTTCATCGGTGCGATGTTCCAGAACCTCGGCCGCCTGCTCACCGAGTTCTACTTCCCCGAGGAAGCACGGCAGATCCGCGGCGTTCTCACCGATCACGCGAAGAGCGGGCGGCCGGTGACCGTCGCCGTCGAGGAAGCCGCGTCGATCGGCGTGCTGGGCGTAGGCTTCGAGGACCTGGGCTCAGGCGTCGCCAGGACGTGGGGCCTGCCCGAGACACTGCAGCGATGCATGCGCCGGCCCACGGGGGATCTGCCTTCTCGCGTCGGCGACAAGCCGGGCGAGCGATTGCGCTGGCTCGCGCTGGCCGCCAACGAGATCACCGACGTCCTGCTGCGAAGCGAACTGGGCGAATCGGCTGCAGGGCTGGCCGCCATTGGCGAGCGCTACGGCCGCCTGCTCGGCGTGGATGCGCGTGAACTCGAGCGCGCGGCCGGCGTGGCGCGCAGCAAGCTGAGCGAGATGACCAAGGCGATGAATCTGCACGTCGCCCCCGGCACGCCGGCGAGCCGCCTGCTGCGTGAGCCGGCGCCGGCCGAATCGCCCCCGCCGGAGCGCGACACTCTGACGCCGCACGAACTGCATGCCACGCTGCCGCAGCCATTGGAGCCGCGGCCGGTCGACAACGCGGCCCAGGTGATGGCGGCCGGCATCCAGGACATCACCAATTCAATGGTCGAGAGCTTCAGGCTCAACGAAGTGCTGCGCATGATCCTGGAGACGATGTTCCGGGCGCTCGGCTTTCGTCGCATCGTGTTCTGCCTGCGCGACGCGAAGACCGACACGCTGACGGGCCGCTTCGGGCTCGGTGAAGGCGCCGAGCGGGTGGCGGCTGCCTTCAAGGTGCCATTGAAGTCGCCCAGCGATCTGTTTGCCGCGGTGTGCATCAAGGGAGCCGATACCTTGATCAGCGACGCGACTGCGGCCGGCATCGCCAGCCGGCTGCCGACGTGGTACCGCGAGGCGGTCGGTGCGCCGGCCTTCCTGCTGCTGCCGCTGATGCTGAAGGGCGCGCCCTTCGCGCTCATCTATGCCGACAAGGCGCAGCCGGGCGGAATCGACCTCGGCGAGAAGGAGCTTTCGCTGCTTCGAACCTTGCGCAACCAGGCCGTGATGGCATTCAAACAGGCGGGTTAACCCTCGCCCTGGGCATGTCGCTTGCTGCCTTTTCTTGTGCTCCGACGGGGCAAGAAGGAAAGGAATTGACCATGAAGCAGCCGATCTCTCTGCTGGCCATCGCCGCGTTGGCGGTGTCGGGTGCCGCCTCAATGGCACAGACGCAGTACCAGGCTCCGAGCCAGACCCAGGTGACACCGGAGGCGCCGAGCTCGAGCAGCACCACGCCGCCTGCGACCACGAGCACGATGCCGCCTGCCACGACCAGCACGATGCCGGCCGCGCCTGCGTCGCCGCCTGCCGCGACCGCCACGGCACCGACGCCGGCTCCGACGGTCGTCGAGACCAAGGTCGACCTGACCACCGAGCCGGGGCCTCCTGCCGACATGCGCGCCGCTCGCGAAGAAGCGCGCAATGCGCTGGCATGGGCCAAGAGCGAGGGCTGCCGCAGCGATCGGTCGCCGCGCGACTGCGTGCGCCAGGCGCAGGCCGAGCACGACCGGGTGCTGGCTCAATTGGGCGGCGGTTCGGTGTCGGGGTCCGGCACCAGCATGGCCGGCAAGCGCGGCGATCGGAACTGACTGAAGTCCCGGGCGGCAAGCCGGTTTGCAATTGCTGCACATCGCACGGACCGGATTGCCGGTTCGTGTGTGGATGTGCAGGAAAGAGGGATAGGTTGACGAGCCTTACCCCCGGCACTGGTCACAACGGTTGGGGCTGCTTCGTTCCCGACCTGACCCGGTTGGCCGCGCTTCCATGCGGGGAGGCCCGTCGAGGCGGATTGTAGAGGGCGCGATCCGCGCCCCCCGGACCTGGGGCTTTGGCGTCAGCGCAACTTCAGCGCATCGTCGCCGAATTCGATGCCCAAGGGCTCTATGACGAGCTTCTTGGCACCTGCTTCGACGTGTCCCGCCACGAGCGCGGCAACGCCCTGGGCCTGCGCGACCTCGACCGCTTTCTGCGCCTCTGCTGCCTTCACGAAGAGCGCGAAGCCGGCGCCCATGTTGAACGTGCTGTAGGCCTCGCGGTCGTCCTGGCGCGCGTGCTGCTGGATGAATCGGAGGACTGGCGGCACCTCGGGCACGTGCTTGATGCGGTAGGTGTGCGCGGCCGGATGTCGCAGCAGCTTGCGCCATCCGTGGCCGGTGATGTTGGCGCAGTAGTGCGGCCTGATGCCGGCATGGTGCAGCGCTTCGGTCACCGGCGAGTACAGCACGGTCGGCGCCAGCAGCGCTTCGCCGTAGGTGAACCCCGGGGCGACTTCGGTCAGGTAGCCCTGCGGCAGGCGCTCGACCAGCTTGCGCGCGAGGCTGAGGCCGTTGGCATGGATGCCGCTAGAGGCGAGCAGCACGATCGCGTCGCCGGGGCCGAGTTCATCCCCGACCGAAAGGCGCTCCTTCGGGCTGATGAGGCCGGTGCACGACGCCGCGAGATCGATGCGGCCATCGGCGACGATGCCGGCGAGCGCAGGCGTCTCGCCGCCGCCCCAGGCGACGCGGCAGGTGTCGCACGCACGCTTCCAGCCGGCCACCAGAGCCTGCGCGCGCTCGGCATCGCCGAACCAGTCGGAGCCGCCCGCGGCCCAGTACGCCTGCACCACCAGCGGTGTCGCGCCGACGGTGATGAGGTCGTTGATGGCCATCGCGATCGTGTCCTGCGCGATGCTGTCGTACCAGCTCTTGCCGGTAAGCCTGTGCATCTCGTCGGCCACCAGGGCCTTCGAGCCCAGGCATTCGACGATGCTTGCGAGATAGAACGGACCCACGTCGACGACATACGCCGACTCGCCGCGCGACGCCGTCACTTCGCGAAAGCCGTGTGCGGCCAGATGTGTACCTGTGGCCGCTGCGGCACGCTGGGCCGCCACCTTCAGCGGGTCGATCAGATCGTAGTCAACGCCGGCGTGTTCGTAGCTGAGCGTCGCGGCGTCGGAAGGAGAAACGGCACGTGTCATGGGGGCCGATTATCGGTCAGGCACAGTGCCGGTTCGTCGCAGGCGCCCCCGTAGAATGGCCCGCATGAGCTACCAGGTCCTCGCCCGCAAATACCGCCCACGCAGCTTCGAGCAGCTCGTGGGGCAGGAGCATGTGGTGCAGGCGCTGGCGAATGCGCTGACCCAGGGCCGACTGCATCACGCCTACCTTTTCACCGGCACCCGCGGCGTCGGCAAGACGACGGTGTCGCGCATCCTCGCGAAGTCGCTCAATTGCACGGGGCCGGACGGCGCGGGCGGGATCACGGCGCGTCCGTGCGGCGCGTGCGATGCGTGCCGCGACATCGACGTCGGCCGCTTCGTCGACTACGTCGAGCTCGACGCGGCTTCGAATCGCGGCGTCGAGGAGATCACGTTGCTGCTGGACCAGGCGGTCTACAAGCCGGTGGTGGGCCGCTTCAAGGTCTACATGATCGACGAAGTGCACATGCTGTCGAACACCGCGTTCAACGCGATGCTGAAGACGCTGGAAGAGCCGCCGGAGTACCTGAAGTTCGTTCTCGCCACCACCGATCCGCAGAAGGTTCCGCCCACGGTGCTGTCGCGCTGCCTGCAATTCAACCTGCGACCGATGGCGCCGCAGACGGTGCAGGAGCATCTGGCCCACGTGCTGTCGGACGAAGGCATCGCCGCCGAGCCGGGCGCGTTGCGCCTGCTGTCGCGAGCCGCTCGCGGGTCGATGCGCGATGCGTTGTCGCTCACGGACCAGGCCGTCGCCTTCGGGGCCGGCTCGCTCAGCGAAGCCGGCGTGCGTCAGATGCTGGGCGCGGTTGACCGCGGGCACGTCGTGCGCATCGTCGAAGCGCTGGCCGCCAGCGATGGCGCGGCACTGGTCGAGACCGCCGATGCGCTGCGCGGCCTCGGCTTGTCCGCTGCGGGCACGCTGGAAGAACTGGCCGACCTGCTGCAGCAGATGGCGGTCCTGCAGGCAGTCCCGGGTGCGCTCGACAGCAGCGATCCGGACGTCGCCGCCGCGTCGCGTCTGGCGGGCCTGCTGCCCGCCGACGAGACGCAGCTGGTCTACAGCATGGCGCTGCACGGCCGCGCCGAGCTGGCGCTGGCACCCGACGAGTACAGCGGCCTGGTGATGGTGCTGCTGCGCATGCTCGCGTTCCGCCCGCCGCGCGGCGGCGATGAGGTCGTCGCGCCGGCGCGCGGCAGCTCGCAGGCTGCATTGGCCGCGCCGGTCGCTGTCGCCGCCCCCAGGCCTGCCCCGGCCAGGCAGCAGCCCGCGATGCCGGCTGTCGCGGCGGCCGCGCCCGCGGCCCGCGTCAAGCCTTCGGTCCAGGAGCCGCCGCCGTGGGAGGAGGTGCCGTTCGAGAGCGAGGACCCGCAGCCGCCTGCCGGTGTCGCGGCCGCGCCCACCGAGCCCGCACGACCGGTCCTGTCGCGCACCGACCTTGGCGACCGCTGGAACGATGTCGTGGAGCGGATGGTGAAGCAGGGTCTCATCGGTGCGCTGGTGCGCGAGTTGGCGATGCAAGCCCAATGCGTCGCAGCGTCCGATGAAGGCGCCACGGCGGTCTGGCGGCTGCGCGTCGAACGCGAAACGCTGCGCGCCGCGGCCCAGCGCGACAAGCTGCAAGCCGCGCTGGCGCAGATCTCGGGCCGTGCGGTTCGCCTCGAGGTCGAGGCGGGCCCGGCCGAGGACTCGCCCGCCCTGCGCGCGGCCGCCGAGCGCGAGCGCCGGCAGCGAGAGGCGGAGCAGATCATCCACAACGACCCGCTGGTGCAGGCGCTGATGTCGCAATACAAGACGGCGCGCATCGTGCCGGGTTCGATCAAACCGCATTGAGATTTCTGGAGAAACGCCATGATGAAGAACCAACTCGCCGGCTTGATGAAGCAGGCGCAGGCGATGCAGGACAACCTGAAGAAGGCGCAGGAGGAGCTGGCCACCATCGAGGTCGAAGGCCAGTCCGGCGCCGGCCTGGTGAAGGTCACGATGACCTGCAAGCACGATGTCAAGCGGGTCGCCATCGATCCCAGCCTGCTGGCCGACGACAAGGACATGCTCGAAGACCTGGTGGCCGCTGCCTTCAACGATGGCCTGCGCCGCGCCGAGGAGGTGTCGCAGGAGAAGATGTCCAAGCTGACCGCTGGCATGCCGCTGCCGCCGGGCATGAAGTTCCCGTTCTGACTCCGTGGCCGAACCCGCCCTCGACGCACTGATCGATTCGCTGCGCCGCTTGCCCGGTGTCGGCGTGAAGTCGGCGCAGCGCATGGCGTTCCACCTGCTGCAGCACGACCGCGAGGGCGCGCAGCGGCTGGCTGTGTCGCTGCAGTCGGCGGTTGCCCACCTGCGTCATTGCGAGCGCTGCCATACCTTCACGGAGAGCGCCGTCTGCAGCACCTGCCTCGACGCCTCGCGTGACGCGCGGTTGCTGTGCGTGGTCGAGAACCCGGCAGACCAGGCGGCGCTGGAGCGCACGGGGAGCTACCGCGGCATGTACTTCGTGCTGATGGGACGGCTGAGCCCGCTCGACGGCGTCGGCGCGCGCGACATCGGCCTCGCACAACTCATCGAGCGCGCCGGCGGCGGCGTGGTGGAGGAGGTCATCGTCGCGACCAACTTCACGGCCGAAGGCGAGGCGACGGCGCACGTCATCGGCGAGGCGCTCAAGTCAAGGGGCCTGCGGGTCACACGCCTGGCCCGCGGCGTGCCGATCGGCAGCGAGCTCGAGTACGTGGACCTCGGCACGATCGCCCACGCGCTGGTGGACCGGCGCTGATCCGGTGCGGGACTTCCCTCTGCCGGGCGGTGTCCCGCCAGAGGAGAGCGGGACACCTAGCGGCTTTTCGAGACCTTCGCCGGGCGCAGCTGCGCGCGCGGATTCTGCGGCCGCGTGGTCTTCACGTTGGCCGTGCGGCGCGTCGGCTGCACGGTGTGCGGGCCAGCGGCCTTGCCCGCGAGAAAGACCACGATGGTCTCGCCCGGCTTGAAGCTGGCGCCGGGGCTGACATCGTTCCACTGCGCGACTTGCCTGGCCGACAGCCGATAGCGGCGCGCGATGCTGGCCACCGTGTCCTTCCTGCCCGCTTTCAGCGATACCTTGCGCGCCGGCGGCAGGTCGGGCGCGAGCGCCAGCATGGCGTTGTCGGCGATGTGGTCAGAGACGTCGGTGCTGCGGTGCGCGCTGCGCGGCACCAGCAGTGTGGACCCGCCCTTGACCAGCATGCGCGGCGGGATGCGGTTGATTTCCCGCAGCTGCGCCTCGCTCATGCCGACTTGCTTGGCGGCGTCGGCCGGCCGCAGCGTCTTGGGGGCGATCCACGCGGTCCAGCTCGCCATCGCTCCGCGGTGATCGCCGACCGCGCGCACGAAGCGGTTGGCGTTGTCGTAGGGCAGCAGCACATAGGGTGTACCGGCGGCGAGGATGACCGGCTTGTTCATCTGCGGGTTCAGCGCCTTGAAGTCGTCGAGCGGCAGTCCGGCAAGGCGGGCGGCGACGTCCACGTCGATGTCGCGCGTGATCGGCACGCTCAGGAAGTAGGGGTGGTTCGCGACTTCAGGCAGCGCCAGTCCGAAGGTCTCGGGCTTGGCCACGATGTTCTTCACCGCCTGCAGCTTGGGCACGTAGAACTGCGTCTCGTACGGCATGCGCAGGCTCAGGTAGCCGGTGGGCAGCCCGCTGCGCTGGTTGCGGCTGATGGCGCGCTGCACATTGCCTTCGCCCCAGTTGTAGGCGGCCAGCGCGAGGTGCCAATCGCCGAACTGCGCATGCAGCCGCGCCAGGTAGTCGAGCGCGGCGCGGGTCGAGGCGAGCACGTCGCGGCGGTCGTCGCGAAAGACGTTCTGCTTGAGGGAGAAGTCGCGGCCGGTGGCCGGCATGAACTGCCACATGCCGGAGGCCTTGGCCGAGGACATCGCCGCCGGGTTGAAGGCGCTCTCGATGAACGGCAGCAGCGCGAGTTCGGTGGGCATGCCGCGGCGCTCCACCTCCTCGACGATGTGAAACAGATAGCGGCTGCCGCGTTCGGTCATGCGCTGCACGTAGTCCGGGCGGGTCGCGTACCACTGCTCGGCGTCGCGCACGAGGTCGGTGTCGATGTCGGGCATCGAGAAGCCCCGCCGCACGCGGGTCCACAGGTCGGCGCGCGCGGCGGTGTCGTTGAGATCGACCAGCACCTCGGGGCGCAGCGGGTCGACCGGCTGCGGTGCTTCCGCCTCGACCGGCGCGGCAGCCGCCGACTCGGCCGCAGGGCTGGCGGCTTGCGCCACCGCGGGGGCGGACGCGGGGGCCGAGGCCGCCTCGGCCACGGGCGCGGGCGGTGGCGCTTCGGCCACAGGGGGCGCGGGCGTGGCGCAGCCGGCAATCAACAGCGCGCAGACCGACGCACACGACAGGCTGCGCAGACCAGCAAGGTGACTCATCGAAAGGGGTTCTTCCATAGGCGCATGGGCGCCTCCAGATTGTCGTTGGACCGCTCGCCCGCGTGGGCAGCACGCGGCGTCGCGGGCGTGCACTCGTTCGCGCAACAGACGAATGCTGGGACCGGCAATGAAGCAAGACGTAACGGCAACGCATGCATCGGCGCCTGTTGCCTCCGAAGGCTCGGTCGCGCTTGCCGGGATCGGGTCGCTTCGACGACCCTCGGGGTGGGGGTCACTAGAATGCCTTCGTCCAGATGCAGTGGTCGGAGAAGGCAGGCAGCACGATCGATTTCATGACGAAAAGCCCCGCGATTATAAGTTTGGCCGAGTGGCTGCGGACCCCTGCAGGCCGCTACCTGCTCGCGTGGGAGCAGCAGCATCTGGACCGCGCCGTCGCCGACATCTTCGGCTTTCATGCGGTGCAGCTCGGCCTGGCCGAGCTCGACGCGCTGCGTGCCAATCGCATGCCGCATCGATGGGTGTGCGGCGATGGTTCTCCGCCGCTGCCGCCAGCGTTCGACGAGCGCATCGCCGCGCCTGCCGCCATCGCGCTGCATTGCGACTTCGACGCGCTGCCGTTCGACAGCCAAAGCCTCGATCTGGTCGTGCTGCCGCATGCGCTGGAGCTCGCCCGCGATCCGCACCTTGCGCTGCGCGAGGTCGAGCGCGTGCTGCGGCCCGAGGGCCGGGTCGTCATCGTGGGCTTCAATCCCACCAGCCTGTGGGGACTGCGTCAGCGGCTGGGCCGCATGCGCCGCGGGCTGGGCTTCTCGCGCCGCCGCGCGCTGTTCCTGCCGAGCGCAGGCGACTTCATCGGCTACCGACGCCTGCGCGACTGGCTGCGCCTGCTGAGCTTCGACATCGAAGCGGGACGTTTCGGCTGCTACCGACCGCCGGTCGCTTCGGATCGCTGGCTGTCGCGTTTCGAATGGACCGAAGGCGCCGGCGACCGCTGGTGGCCGGTGTTCGGCGCCCTCTACTCGCTCACCGCGGTCAAGCGGGTGCGCGGCATGCGGCTCGTCGGCCTGGTGCGCAACGAGCGCGTGAAGCCCAAGGCGGCGCCGGCCGTCGTCGCCCATCACCATCGCGGCATCCGCCGCGGCGACAAATCCAACCACGATCGATGAGCACCATCACCACCACCGAAGCGGCCACCTCTGCGCGCGGCATCCAGCGTCCGAGCGTCACCATCTACACCGACGGCGCGTGCAAGGGCAATCCGGGCCGCGGCGGCTGGGGCGCCTGGCTGTCCTCCAACGGCCACGAGAAGGAGCTGTTCGGAGGCGAGGCGCTGACCACCAACAACCGCATGGAGCTCACCGCGGTCATCGAAGCGCTGGCCTCGCTCAAGCGCACCTGCGACGTCACGCTCTACACCGACAGCGAATACGTGCGCAAGGGCATCACCGAGTGGATCCACGGCTGGAAGCAGCGCGGCTGGAAGACCGCCGAGAAGAAGCCGGTGAAGAACGCCGATCTGTGGCAGCGGCTCGACGCGTTGCGCAACCTGCACCATGTCGATTGGCGCTGGGTGCGCGGGCATGCCGGCGACCCGGGCAACGAGCGCGCCGATGCGCTGGCCAATCGGGGATGCGAACAAGCGACCTGACGCGGGTTGCGCCGGCTGCAGGGCGTGCAAGCAGACGTTACAGTCGGGCTGGGAATCCGCACTTCATCCGATGAACAAGCTGCATACCGTGGTCGCCGTGGCCGGCATTGCCGTGGCCGGCGGCATCGCGTACTGGATCCAGAACAAGAGCCCTGCATACGCGACCACCGAGGGACAGGCCGCGCGTGCGCCGGCTGCGGCAGCCCCGGGCGCAACACCGGCCGGCGTGGTCGCCGTCGAGGTGGCGCGGGCCGAGTCACGCTCGCTGCTCGATGACGCAACCGCCGTCGGCTCGCTGCGATCGCGCCAAGGCATCATGCTGCGGCCCGAGGTGGCCGGGCGCATCGTCAAGCTCGGCTTCGTCGATGGCCAGCCGGTGAGGAGGGGCCAGCTGCTGGTGCAGCTCGACGACCAGTTGCAGGCGGCGGAACTGCGTCAGGCCGAGGCACAGGTCGGTATCGCGCAGGCCAACTACCAGCGCAACAAGGACCTGGTGGCGCAGAACTTCGTCTCGCAGCGCGTGCTCGACGAAAGCTCCGCCGGCCTCGAGGTCGCGCAGGCGCAGGCTGCGCTGGCTCGCACGCGGGTCTCGCGCATGAAGATCACCGCCCCCTTCGACGGCATCGTGGGCATCCGCAACGTGAGCCTGGGCGACTACGTGAAGGACGGGGCCGACCTGGTGGGGCTGGAGGACATCTCGTCGGTCTTCGTCGACTTCCGCATGCCCGAGCGCTTCCTGACGCGCGTGCGACCGCAGCAGCGCGCCGACGTGACGCTGGACGCGCTGCCCGGCAAGTCGATGCAGGCGACGATCGAGGCGGTGGACCCGCAGCTCGACGCGAACGGCCGCTCGCTGCTGGTGAGGGCCCGTCTCGACAACCAGGCTGGTTTGCTGCGTCCCGGCATGTTCGCCCGCGTGCGTGTCGTGTTCGCCAGGCGCGACAACGCCATCGTCGTGCCCGAGGAGGCGCTCGTGCCGCAAGGCAACAAACAGTTCGTCGTCAAGGTGCTGCCAAGCCCCAAGGGGCCGGTGTCGCAGCGAATCGAGGTGGCGGCCGGCGCGCGGCAGGAAGGCAAGGTGGAAGTGCAGGGCACCGGCATCGCAGCCGGCGACACGGTGGTCACGGCGGGGCAGGCGCAGCTGATGCGCGGCGACCAGCAGCCCCTGCGCCTCATCGAGCTGGGCAAGCCCGGCGGCACCCGGGGGCCGGCCGGCGCGCCCTCCGCGCCGGCCCCGGCCTGAGCGGAAACGGCGATGCAGCTGCCCGAGATCTCCATCCGGCGGCCCGTCTTCGCGACGGTGCTGTCGTTGCTGCTCGTCCTGGTCGGCCTGGTGTCGTTCACGCGCCTCACGGTGCGCGAATACCCGAAGATCGACGAGCCGGTGGTCACCATCACGACGCGCCTGCCCGGCGCGTCGTCCGAGGTCATCGAGTCGCAGGTGACCAAGCCGCTCGAGGATTCGATCGCCGGCATCGACGGCGTCGACATCATCACGTCGATCTCGCGCACCGAGCAGAGCCAGATCAGCGTGCGCTTCAAGCTCGAGAAGAACCCCGACGACGCGGCGGCCGACGTGCGCGATCGCAGCTCGCGCGTGCGCTCGAAGCTGCCGCAAACGATCGAGGAGCCGGTCATCGCGAAGGTCGAGGCAGACGCGACGCCGACGATCTGGCTCGCGTTCTCGAGCGAGACCATGCCGCCGCTGGCCGTCAGCGACCTGGTCAACCGCATCGTCAAGCCGAGCCTTCAGACGGTGCCCGGCGTCGCCGACGTGCAGATCTTCGGCGAGCGCAAGTACTCCATGCGCATCTGGCTCGATCCGGACAAGCTGGCCGCCTACCGGCTGACGGTGCAGGACGCCGAGGAGGCGCTGCGCAAGCAGAACCTCGAGGTTCCGGCCGGGCGCATCGAAGGCCAGCAGCGGGAGTTCAACGTCACCGCACAAACGGATCTGACGACGGCGGCGCAGTTCGCGCAGATCGCCGTCAAGCAGGTCAACGGCTTCACGGTGCGCATGCGTGACATCGCGCGCGTGGAGCAGGCGCCGCAGAACGAGCGCACCAGCGTGCGGCTCAACGGCGTGCCGTCGGTGTCGCTGGGCGTCATCCGGCAGGCGACCGCCAATCCGCTCGAGGTGTCGAAGGCGGTGCGCGAAGTCATGCCGCGCATCCAGGACCAGCTGCCCCCCGGCGTGCAGGTGAAGGTGGCCAACGACAACTCGGTGTTCATCGACCGCTCGGTGAAGTCGGTGTACGCGACCATCGGCGAGGCGGTCGTGCTGGTGGCGCTGGTGGTGTTCGTGTTCCTTCGCACCTTGCGCGCCTCGATCATTCCGCTGGTCACCATTCCCGTTGCGCTGATCGGCGCGTTCGCGCTGATGGCGGTGGCCGGCTTCACGATCAACACGCTGACGCTGCTGTCGCTCGTGCTGGCTATAGGGCTGGTGGTCGACGATTCCATCGTGGTGCTGGAGAACGTCTTCCGCCATATCGAGGAGGGCATGACGCCGTTCGCGGCCGCCATCCGCGGCGCCAAGGAAGTGGGCTTCGCCGTGGTGGCGATGACGCTGACGCTCGCGGCGGTGTTCGCGCCGCTGGCGTTCACCCCCGGGCGCACGGGCCGGCTGTTCATCGAGTTCGCGCTGACGCTGGCCGGCGCGGTGATCGTGTCGGGCTTCGTCGCGCTCACGCTCACGCCGATGATGTGCTCCAAGCTGCTGCGTCACAACCCGAAGCCGAACCGGTTCGACCGCGGCATGGAGGCTGCGCTGGTGGGCGTGACCGGGTTCTACCGGCGCGTGCTGGTATGGACGCTGGCGCGCCGCTGGCTGGTCGTGCTGGTCATGGTTGCCAGCGGCGCCGCCAGCTGGTGGCTGTTCGGCACCATGAAGCGGGAGCTGTCGCCCATCGAGGACCGCGGCGTGATCCTGACGCTGGTCAACGCGCCCGACGGCTCGACCATCGGCTATACCGAGAAGTACATGCAGGAGATCGAGAAGATCGGCATGTCGTTCACCGAGTTCGACCGCGTGTTCGTGGTGGCCGGAAATCCCACCGTCGCGCAGGGCGTGTCCTTTCTGCGTGCGGTCGACTGGAGCGAGCGCAAGCGCCGCACGCCCGAGCTCGCTCGCGAGCTGCAGCCGCGCTTCGGCGGCCTGCCGGGCGTCACCGCGTTTCCGATCACCCCGCCGTCGCTGGGCCAGGGCTTTCGCGAACGGCCGGTCAACTTCGTGCTGCTCACGTCCGACAGCTACGCCAACCTGGCCCAGGTGACGCAGGCGTTCCTCGCCGAGATGGCGAAGAACCCGGGCCTCGTCCTGCCCGACACCGACCTGCGGCTGAACAAGCCCGAGATCTACCTCGAGGTCGACCGGGAGCGGGCGGCCGACCTGGGTGTCGCCGTGGACACGGTGGTGCGCAGCGTCGAGACCATGCTCGGCGGGCGCCAGGTCACGCGCTACAAGCGCGACGCCGATCAGTTCGACGTGATCGTGCAAACCGACGCCACCGACCGGCACGTGCCCACCGACATCGAACGCATCTTCGTGCGCGGCCGCAACGACGCGATGATCCCGCTGTCGGCACTGGTCAAGGTCAGCGAGTCGGTATCGCCGCGCGAGCTGAACCACTTCAACCAGCGCCGCTCGGTCAGCATCACTGCGAACCTCGCGGCGACGTATTCGCTCGGCGAGGCGATCGACTTCATGGACCAGACGGCGAGCAAGGTGCTCAAGCCCGGCTATGCCACCGAGCTCAACGGCGTGTCGCGCGAGTTCAAGTCGTCCAGCGGCTCACTGGGCGTGGTGTTCGTGCTCGCGCTGCTGTTCATCTTCCTGGTGCTGTCGGCACAGTTCGAAAGCTTCGTCGATCCGATGGTCATCCTGCTGTCGGTGCCGCTGTCCATGGTGGGCGCGCTGGCCGCGCTGCAGTGGAGCGGCGGCACCTCCAACGTGTATTCGCAGATCGGCCTGATCACGCTGGTGGGCCTCATCACCAAGCACGGGATCCTGATCGTCGAGTTCTCCAATCAGCTGCGGCGAGCCGGCCGCAGCACGTTCGAGGCGGTGACCGAAGCGGCGACGATGCGCCTGCGCCCCATTCTCATGACCACCGGCGCGATGGTGCTCGGGGCGGTGCCGCTGGCCTTTGCCGGAGGCGCGGGCGCCGAGAGCCGGCAGCAGATCGGCTGGGTGATCGTGGGCGGCATGTCGCTGGGCACGCTGCTCACCATCTTCGTCGTGCCGACGATGTACACGCTGTTCGCTCGGGCATCCGCGCCGGGCGCGAACACCACGCCGGTGGAATCGCACGCGGTGTAGGAGCGCCGCTACGAGGCTGCGTTCGAGCTGGCGTGCAACCCCAGCACGCCGATGACGACCAGCCCGATGCTGGCGAGCTTGAGCGCCGTCACCGGCTCCTTGAAGTACCAGATGCCGATGGCCGCCGTGATCACCGTGCCGACGCCTGACCACACCGCGTAGACGATGCTCAGTCCCAGCACACGCACGACGAAGGTGTTGAGTGCGAACGAGAACGCGTAGAAGACGAAGATCAGGACCGACGGCGTGAACCGGCTGAAACCGTCGGACAGGCGCATGCACACCGTGCCGCAGATCTCGAAGAAGATCGCGATGGACAGCAGCCACCAGGCCTGGGTGAAGCTGGGCGTGAACGAGATCAAGCCGCGTCTTTCTGCGTTGGGGCGGATCGCGCCATGGCGGCCAACTGTACCTATCGAAAGCCCTGAGCGAAACGTCGCCAGCCGCACGCGCCGGCTACCGGACAATCGAGCCCGATGCCGAGAGCCGACGACCCGACCCCCCGCGCGCTGCGCACTGCCTTCCGGCGCCGCCTGGACCGCATCTACCTCTGGTACACGATCGGCTTCGTTGCCTTCACGCTGGGCCTGGCTCTGTTCGAGCAGATGGGCATGCCCAAGCGCTGGATCGGCATCACCTTCCTGCTCGCCACGGTCGCGCTGTATGCCTGCATCGGCATCATCAGCCGCACCACCGAGGCGGCCGAGTACTACGTCGCCGGCCGCCGCGTGCCGGCCATCTACAACGGCATGGCCACTGCCGCCGACTGGATGTCGGCCGCTTCGTTCATCGGCCTGGCCGGCTCGCTCTACCTGCAGGGCTACAGCGGATTGGCCTTCATCATGGGCTGGACCGGCGGCTACTGCCTGGTCGCTTTGCTGATCGCGCCGTATCTACGTCGCTTCGGGCAGTACACCATTCCCGACTTCCTCGGCGAGCGCTATGCGAGCCGCCTGGCGCGCTTCATCGCGCTGGCGGCGGCGATCCTGTGCTCGTTCCTTTACGTCGTCGCGCAGATCTACGGCGTGGGCCTAATCACGACGCGGCTCACCGGCGTCGATTTCGTCGTCGGCATCTTCCTCGGGCTGGGCGGCATCCTCGTGTGCTCCTTCCTGGGCGGCATGCGCGCAGTCACGTGGACGCAGGTGGCGCAGTACATCATCATCGTCATCGCCTACCTGATCCCCGTGATCTGGCTGTCGGTCAAGCAGACCGGCGTGCCGGTGCCGCAGCTCGTCTACGGCGCGCAGCTTCAGCAGGTCACGGAGCGCGAACGCCGGCTCATCGACGACCCGAAGGAGATCGAGGTCATCGAAGCATTTCGCGCACGCGCCGAGGCGTATCGCGCCCGGCTGGAGAACGTGCCGCGGGCGCTGAGCCAGGAGCGGCGCATCGCTCAGGAGCGCGCCGCCGACCTGAAGGCTGCAGACGCGCCGCTCGCGGAGATCCAGCAGGCCGAGAAGGCGCTCGCGACGATGCCGAAGAACGAGGACGAGGCGCGCCAGCAATGGAGCCGTGCGCTCGCCGCGAACGAGGCGCGCGCCAGGCCGCTGGCCGGCATGGCGCCGCACGGCAGGCCGTTCGATGGCGACCCCGGCGGCAGCGCGGCCGAGCAGAGGGCCTTCGACGAGTCGCGGCGCAACTTCTTCGCGCTGGTCTTCTGCCTGATGATCGGCACGGCGGCACTGCCGCACATCCTCGTGCGCAGCTACACCACGCCCACCGTCAAGGAGGCGCGCGAGTCGGTGGCCTGGTCGCTGTTCTTCATCTTTCTGCTGTACTTCACCGCACCCGCGCTGGCCGTGCTGGTGAAGTTCGAGGTGTTCAACGTGCTGGTCGGCACGCCGTTCGATCGGCTGCCCGCGTGGATCTCGAACTGGTCCAAGGTCGATCCCTCGCTGCTGTCCGTCATCGACATCAACCGCGACGGCGTGCTGCAGCTCGGCGAGATGAAGATCGGCGGAGACATCGTCGTGCTGGCCATGCCCGAGATCGGCGGCATGCCGTATGTCATCTCCGGCATGGTGGCCGCCGGCGGCGTGGCGGCCGCGCTGTCGACCGCGGACGGACTGCTGCTCACGATCGCCAACGCGCTGTCGCACGACCTCTACTACAAGCTCATCAACGCCGAGGCGTCGGCGGCGCAGCGCGTGACCATCTCCAAGGTGATGCTGCTGGTCGTTGCGCTGGCCGCGGCCGCGGTGGCGGCCTCGAAGCCGGTCGACATCCTGTTCATCGTGTCGGCGGCGTTCTCGGTCGCCGGATCCGCCTTCTTTCCGGCCCTGGTGCTGGGTGTGTTCTGGTCACGCGCCAACCGGCAGGGCGCGGTGGCCGGCATGGTGGCGGGCCTGGCCGTCACGGTCTACTACCTGGTGCGCAACGACGCCTGGCTGCGCAGCGTGTTCCGGATCCATGCACCGGTGGACCTGTGGTTCGGCATCCAGCCCATTTCGGCGGGCGTTTTCGGCGTGCCGCTGGGGCTGGCGGTGATGGTGCTGGTCAGCCTTGCCACACCGGCGCCGGCAGCGGAGTCGGTGGAAATGGCGCGGGAGCTGCGCTACCCGCGCCGGTAGGCATGCGGACCTTGCGCCAGCCGTTGGCGTGCACAGATGCACTTCCACCGAGCGCTTGCAGGCTATAATCGCAGGCTTTTCCCCCTTGCCACACCCGTTTCAGACGCTTCGGGGTGGCTTCACCGCCCGGCCGCTTTCAGGCCTGGCATGAATCCAGAAGGAGTCTTCATGCGTCACTATGAAATCGTGCTGCTGATCCATCCGGATCAAAGCGAACAGGTTCCGGCCATGCTGGAGCGCTACAAGGGCATCGTCACCGCCGGCGGCGGCAAGGTGCACCGGGTGGAGGACTGGGGTCGGCGCCAGATGGCCTACCTGATCCAGAAGCTCGCCAAGGCGCACTACCTGTGCATCAACATCGAATGCGGCAAGGAAGTCCTCGAGGAGCTCGAGACCGGCTTCCGCTTCAACGACGCCGTGCTGCGCCACCTGACGGTGGTCAAGAGCAAGGCCGAGACGACACCTTCGGTCATGATGAAGATGGTCGAGAAGGAAGAGGCTCGCAAGGCTCCGCAGCAGCAGGAGGCCGCGGCCTGAAGACGGTTGCCGCGCCCGCCGCGCTGAGCGTCGCATGAACCGCCTGGTTCTGACGGCGCAGCTGGCGGAGCGGGGCGCCGTGAGATACACCCCCGCCGGACTGCCGGCCCTCGATTTGAGCCTGAAGCACGAATCGGAGGTCACCCAGGACGGCCAGCCTCGCAGGGTCTCGGTGGAGATCAAGGCGCGGGCCATCGGGGCGATCACACAGCGCCTTGCGGGACTCGAGATCGGCAGCAGCCACGGCTTTGCCGGCTTCCTCGGTTCCCAGCGAAACGGACGCGGCGTCGTGTTTCACGTGACCGAGCTCGACTGACTCGACAGCAAGACATTGATCCGGACAGATTTGAAAGAGGTGAGATATGCCCCCGCCACGTGGTAAAGGTAAGTTTTCCAAGGACCGCAAGCCCAAGCGCAACCAGCAGTCGCTGCTGTTCCGCCGCAAGCGCTTCTGCCGCTTCACGGTCACCGGCGTGACCGAGATCGACTACAAGGACGTCGACACCCTGCGCGACTTCATCAGCGAGAACGGCAAGATCACGCCGGCCCGCCTGACCGGCACGCGCGCGTTCTTCCAGCGTCAGCTCACGACTGCCATCAAGCGCGCGCGCTTCCTGGCCATGCTGCCGTACACCGACCAGCACAAGGTCTGAGGAGCCACGACATGCAAGTGATCCTGCTCGAAAAGGTGGCCAACCTGGGCAACCTCGGCGATGTGGTCAAGGTGAAGGACGGCTACGCCCGCAACTTCCTCATTCCGACCCGGGCCGCGCGCCGCGCGACCGAGGCCGCGATCAAGGAGTTCGAACAGAAGCGCGCCGACCTCGAGAAGGCCGCCGCCGACAAGCTCGCCGCCGCGCAGGCGCTGGGCGAGAAGATGAACGGCCGCACCGTGCACATCACGCAGAAGGCGGGTGTGGACGGACGCCTGTTCGGCTCGGTGACCAACTTCGACATCGCCGAAGCGCTGACCCGCATCGACTTCAAGGTGCAGAAGGCGCAAGTGCGCCTGCCCAACGGTCCGCTGAAGACCGTCGGCGAGCACACCGTGACGGTGTCGCCGCACACGGACGTGGCGGTCGAGGTGAAGGTGGTCGTGGTCGGCGAGACCGACTGACCTGCGCCGCTCCATCGGAAGGCCGGCACTGTGCCGGCCTTTTCTTTTGTGATTTCCCCCGGCCGTCCCCTGCATTTCCACAGCGCTGTCCACAGGCGGCGGCGAGAGCCGCTCGTATCATCGATCGATGTCCACGGTCTTCGAATTTCCCCTGCCTGGCGAGCGTGACGACGAGGTTGCCAGGCTGCGCGTCCCGCCGCACTCCATGGAGGCCGAGCAGAGCGTGCTGGGTGGCTTGCTGCTCGACAACAGCGCATGGGACCGCGCCGGCGACCTGCTGGTGGACAGCGACTTCTACAGCTTCCAGCACCGCCTCATCTTCGGCGCCATCGGCCACCTGATCAACGCGACCAAGCCGGCCGACGTGATCACCGTGTTCGAGCGGCTGCAGAGCCTGGGCAAGGGCGATGAATGTGGCGGGTTGACCTACCTCAACGCGCTGGCGCAGAGCGTGCCCAGCGCGGCCAACATCCGCCGCTACGCCGAGATCGTTCGGGAGCGCGCCATCCTGCGCAAGCTGGTCACGGCCAGCGACGAGATCGCGACCAGCGCCTTCAACACCCAGGGGCGCCAGGTCAACGAGATCCTCGACGAGGCCGAAGGCAAGATCTTTCGCATCGGCGAGGAGGGCTCCAAGTCGAAGCAGGGCTTCCAGAGCATGGACTCGCTGGTGGTGCAGCTGATCGACCGCGTCAACGAGTTGCATGAGAACGGCGCGGAAGACGTGACCGGGGTGCGCACCGGCTTCTACGACCTCGACCGCATGACGGCCGGCTTGCAGCCCGGCGACCTGATCGTGCTGGCGGCGCGCCCGTCGATGGGCAAGACCGCGTTCGCACTGAACATCGGCGAGCACGTGGCGGTGACCGAGGGCCTGCCGGTGGTCGTGTTCTCCATGGAAATGGGCGCGGCTCAGCTCGCATTGCGGATGGTGGGCTCGCTGGGTCGCATCGACCAGTCCAACCTGCGCACCGGCCGCTTGCGCGACGACGAGTGGGGCCGCTTGTCCGAGGCAGTCGAAAAGCTCGGCAAGGTCAGCATGTTCATCGACGAGAGCCCCGGCCTCACGCCGAGCGAAGTCCGCGCGCGGGCCCGCCGGCAGGCGCGGCAATGCGGGCAGCTGGGCCTCATCATCGTCGACTACCTGCAGCTGATGAGCGGCAGCGGCGGCGGTGGGGACGAGAACCGCGCCACCGAGATCGGCGAGATCTCGCGCGGCCTGAAGTCGCTGGCCAAGGAGCTGAAGTGCCCGGTGATCGCGCTGTCGCAGCTCAACCGCAGCGTGGAGACGCGCACCGACAAGCGGCCCATGATGAGCGACCTGCGCGAGTCGGGCGCGATCGAGCAGGACGCCGACGTGATCATGTTCATCTACCGCGACGAGTACTACACCAAGGAAGCGTGCAAGGAGCCGGGCGTGGCCGAGATCATCATCGGCAAGCAGCGCAACGGGCCGACCGGGACCTGCAAGCTCACCTTCCTGAAGCCGCTGACCAAGTTCGACAATCTCGCGCCCGGCCACAGCGGCGGCGACGACTACTGAGCGATCGACTCGGCTGCCGCCGGCGCCTGCCGATCCAGTCGGGCCCGCAGCGCCGGCAGTGCCAGCGGATATTCACGCTGCACGAAATCGATCAGGCCTTCGCGGAGCTCGCAGCGCAGGTCGAAATTCGGACCCGAAGCGGCCGAGCTGACGAGGATGCGCAACTGCATCGCTCGCTCGCTGGCATCGGTGACCTGCACCACGCAGACGCGGCCGTCCCAGTTGGGCGAAGCCTCGCACAAGCGCTTCGCCTCGCGCCGGATCGGCTCCACCGGCAGCGTGTAGTCGGTCCACAGGAACACCGTGCCCAGGATGTCGGCGCTGCGGCGCGTCCAGTTCTGGAACGGGTGCTCGATGAACCAGCCGAGCGGCACGATCAGGCGGCGCTCGTCCCAGATCTTGAGCACGACGTAGGTGGCCCTGATCTCCTCCACGCGGCCCCATTCGCCCTCGACAATCAGCACGTCGTCGATGCGGATCGGCTGCGCCAGCGCGATCTGCAGGCCGGCCAGCAGGTTGCTGAAGACGGATCGCGCGGCGATGCCGACGATCAAGCCGGCGACCCCCGCCGAGGCGAGCAGGCTGGCGCCGAGCTGGCGTGCCCGTGGAAAGGTCATCAGGATGAACGAGAGCCCGGCAAGGAGCACGAGGCCGCTGCCGATGCGCGCCAGCACGCGGGTCTGCGTCTGCACGCGACGCGCGGAGAGGTTGTCGGCCACGTTCGCCGGATGCAATGCAATGACGCCGTCAGCGACGCCGCGCAGCGCCGCAATGGCCATCCAGGTGGCTGCAGCGATCGTCAGCACGCCGATCAGGTGCTGCGCCGTGCCAAGCCCTTCCAGGTCGCCGGGCATACCCTGCAGCGCCAGCTGCAGGGCGGCCAGTGGCAGCAGCAGCTGGACCGGGCGGTCGCAGCGGCGCACGATGCCGCTCAGCACCGGCGAGAAGCCCGCCACGCGCAACACGATGGGTCGAAGCATTCGCTGGGCCACCTGCGCCACGATGACGATCACCAGGGTCACCCAGGCGATGTGTCCCCAGGGCCCGAGAGGCAGTCCGCTCATGGCGGCCAAGTATCGGGGCGATGCGAAAGGCGGCACGGGGGATGGGGCGATCCGGGCACATTGACAGCACTTCGAAAGGCGCTGCGCGGATGATGCAGGGGCGCCTCAGCTTCTACGAACAGGAGACAGCATGCCTTCCACGATTCGCCGCCGCACCTTGCTCGCAGCCACTCCAGCCCTGCTCATGCCTCCGCTTGCGCATTCGCAGGCCTCCTGGCCCAGCAAGCCCATCCGCTTCGTCGTGCCCTTTGCGCCCGGCGGCAGCTCCGAAATCGTCGCGCGCGCGACCGCAGCGGAGCTGACGAAGTCGCTCGGCCAGAGCGTGTTCGTCGACAACAAGCCGGGCGGCTCGGGCAACATCGCGATGAGCGAGGTCGCCCGCGCCGACGACCAGCACACGCTGATCCTCGGCCACATCGGCACGCTGGCGGTGAATCCGTACATCTACGAGAAGCTGCCGTACGACCCGAACAAGGATTTCAAGCCGATCTCGCTGCTGGCCAAGGTGCCCAGCCTCTACGTGGTGCATCCCGACGTGGCGGCGAAGAACCTCAAGGAGTTCGTCGCGCTCGCCAAGGCCAAGCCGGGCCGCCTCAACTATGGGTCGGCCGGCAACGGAAGCGCCGGCCATCTGGCGTTCGAATACCTGAAGATGGCGACCAACACCTTCGTCGTGCACGTGCCGTATCGGGGCACCGGCCCACAGCTGACCGACCTGCTCGCGGGACGCCTCGATGCGGCCTCGGTGGGTGCGCCGGCGATCCTGCAGTTCATCAAGGCCGGCAAGCTGCGCTGCATCGCCACCGGCACGCGTGAGCGCATCGCGCAGCTTCCCGACGTGCCGACCGTGGCCGAGCAGGGCTATCCCGACTTCGAGATGACGCAGTGGTACGGCCTGCTGGCCCCGGCCTCGCTCGCACAGCCGGCGGCCGAAAAGCTCGCGGCCGCCGCGCAACGGGCCATGAAGGAGAAGGAGGCGCTCGATCGGCTTGCCAACGACGCGGCCATCCCGGTCGGAGGCACGCCCCGGGACTTTGCTGCCTTCATCGCTCAGGAGCAGCAGCGCTGGAAGGCCGTCATCGCCCGGGCGAAGATCAAGCCGGAGTGACCCGCGGCGCCAAGCGCACGCTTCACCTTGTGTCCGCATGGGCACAAAGAAGCAACACCCGCGACAACGCGCTTCCTCATTCTTCGCGCACAAGCGTGCCGGATCGGCCGGCGCCCACAGCAACGCGAGGAAACGATTGTGAAGCTCGGACTCCCACTGGCCCGGATCGCGGCCATGCTCTTGATGCCGCTGCTGCTGCACGCCTGCGGCGGCGGCGGTGACGACAGCGGCAATGCCGCGGTCAGGCTGGTCAACATCACTCAGGACTACGGCGCGCTCGACTTCTACGCCGACGACACCCGTCAGGCGGCCGCCCTCGCGGCCGGCACGGCCAGCGACTACGCGGCGCTCGCGGAAGGCAGCTACAGCTTCCGGCTGCGCCCGGCGGGCGGCTCGACCAACACATGGTCGCAGACCAGCTCGCTCAGCAAGGACACGTCGTACACCGTGGTGGCCTACAACACCGGCACATCTCTGGCCGCGGCCTGGCTCACCGACAGCCAGTCGGCCCCGACGTCTGGCTACGCGGCGCTGCGCGTGTTCAACACATCGAGCGACACCGGCAGCGTCGACGTCTATGTGACCGCGTCCGACACCCGGCTGTCCGACGTGTCGCCGACCGTCAGCGGTCTGGCCGGTGCCAACCTCGGCGGCTATGGCGAGATCGCGAATGGCACCTATCGGGTTCGCGTCACCGGTGCCGGCGACAAGACCGACCTGCGCCTGGACATTCCCGCCATCGCTCTGGCCGATCAGCAGATCGCCACGCTCGTTCTTCGTCCCGCAGCCGGTGGCGTGCTGGTGCACGGCTGGCTGCTCAACCAGAAGGGGACACTGAGCGCCTATCCGAACACCACCGCGCGCCTGCGTGTCGTCGCCTCCGTCAGCAGCAACGGCATCGTCTCGGCGACGACGAGCGATGCGACGTTGTCGGTGTCGCTGCAGTCGCCGTCGGTAGGTTCCTACGCCACCACCCCGGCAGCGCTGCCGGGGCTGACGGTCAAGGTCAACGGCACCGCGATCGACACGTCCGCGCTGGGCGTGGCGGCAGGCGCCGACGCGACGCTGCTGGTCTACGGCGATGCGACAGCGCCGCAATGGAAGCTGCTGAGCGACGACAACCGACCTGCGTCGACGAGCACCAACACGAAGCTGCGCCTGGTGCACGCTGTGCAGGGCCTGGACAGCACGCTGGGCTTCAACGTGGACTACGTGACGGTCGCCGAAAGCGTTGCCTATGGCAGTGCCTCCGACCCGAGCAGCGTGACGGCCGGCACGGCAATGCGCCTGGAGGTGACTTCGCCGGTGCGCGTGACGCCGCTGTACCAGGCGACCAGCGTCAGCCTGACCGCGCAGAAGGTGTACACCTTGTTCATGCTGGGGGACGCGACGACGCCCGTGCCTCTGCTTCGCAAGGACCGCTGAAGCGCGCTTGAAGCATTGCGTGCGTGCCGCATACTGTATATATTCACAGTATGCGGCACGCACGAACCATCAAGCTCGTTCCCGAAGGCCCCGGCCCTTTGCCCGCCCCGGTGAAGGGCCGCGGCACCTCGTGGGCGATCGAGCATCGCTTTTCGCAGCAGACCAGCGAATCTTTCGACGACGGTTGGGGCACGCTGGACCAGTCGGTGGAAGAGGAGCACCTCCCACCGGCCACGCAGATCATCGAGGAGAAGGTCAAGTCCATCCTGTCGAGCAACGACTCGCCGGACGTGCACTTCGACCTCTCGGTGAACCCGTACCGCGGCTGCGAGCACGGCTGCGTCTACTGCTTCGCGCGCCCGACGCACAGCTACCTCAACATGTCGCCCGGCCTTGACTTCGAGACCCGGATCATCGCCAAGGTCAATGCCGCCGAGAGGCTGCGCGAGGCCTTCGCGAGCCGCAGCTACCAGCCGCTGATGCTGAATCTCGGTTCGGCCACCGATGCCTACCAGCCCATCGAGCGCAAGCTGGGCATCACGCGTTCGGTGATCGAGGTGCTGGCCGAGTGCCGCCATCCGTTCTCGCTGGTGACCAAGTCGTCCGGCATCGAACGCGACCTGGACCTCGTCGCCCCGATGGCCGCCGACGGCCTGGTGGCGGTGTACCTGTCCATCACCTCGCTCGACCCGGGCCTGGCCCGCATCCTGGAGCCTCGCGCGGCGGCGCCGCACCGTCGCTTGCGCACCGTCGAAGCGCTCGCCAGGGCGGGCGTGCCGGTGGGTGTCAGCGTCTCGCCGGTGATCCCGTTCATCAACGAGCCCGAGCTCGAACGCATCCTCGAAGCGGCGAGGGCAGCGGGCGCCACGTCGGCCTTTTCCATCGTGCTGCGGCTGCCGTGGGAAGTGAACCCGATCTTCCAGCAGTGGTTGCAGGCGCACTTTCCCGAGCGTGCCGGGCGCGTGATGGCGCGCATCCGCGAGATGCGCGGCGGCAAGGACTACGACTCGCGCTTCGGCGCTCGCATGAAAGGCGAGGGCGTCTGGGCGCAGCTGCTGCACCAGCGCTTCACCAAGGCGGCGGCGCGGCTCGGGTTCAATCGCACTCGGGTGGAGCTCGATCTGACGCAGTTTCGACCGCCGGGACGGGCGGGTGCATCACCGCAAGGCGAGTTGTTCTGACGCGCCGCCCACCCGCTGGTGCAATGGCAGCCGCAACACGCGTCAATCGTGCAAGTCCGGCTCGAAGAAGATCCACCGCACCTGCGGAAACCTCTCCTTCAATCCCCGCTCGACGCGATTGACGGCTTCGATCAGCGCCGCGTCCGACGGCTGGCGCTTCATGCAAGCCTTGACGGCGACCATCACTTCGCTGCCCAGCTGCTGGGTCAGGAGGTTGTAGAGCTTGGCCACCTCGGGCTGCGACTCCAGATGCGTGCGCATCTCGCTCAGCATGCGCGGCTCGGCGCTCTGGCCCACGAGCAGTGCCTTCACTTCCACGCCGACGAGGATGGCCACGATCACCAGCAGCACGCCGATCGCGATGGAGCCCACTGCGTCCCACATCGGATTGCCGGTCACCATCGACAGCAGGATGAAGCCCAGCGCCAGCACCAGGCCACCGAGCGCGGCGAGGTCTTCGCCCAGGACGACCAGCAGCTCGCTCTGGCGCGAATGGCGGAACCACTGCCACAGGCTCTGCGCGCCGCGATCCTTGTTCACCTCGCGCAGGCAACCCCACAGCGACAGGCCTTCGGCCGCGACGCCGAACGCCAGGATGCCCACCGCCACCCAGGCGTATTTCACGGGCTCGCTGTCGTGAAGCTTGTGCACGCCCTCATAGATCGAGAACAAGCCGCCCATGCTGAAGAGCATGAGCGCCACGATGAAGCTCCAGAAATAGATCGCCTTGCCGAAGCCCAGCGGGTGGTCCGGCGTCGGCGCCCCCTTGGCTTCCTTCAGGCCCCACAGCAGCAGGGCTTGGTTGCCGCAGTCGGCGTACGAGTGAATCGCCTCGGCCAGCATGGACGACGACCCGGTGAAGATCGCCCCCAGCGTCTTTGCGACCGCAATCGCGAAGTTGGCGCCGAGCGCGAAGAGGATGGACCTGACGGAATCGGCTTGGGCAGACATGCGGCGATCGTAAGCGAGGCGCGATCGCGCCCGCCACTCAGCTGCGCAGGCGCAAGCCTCCCGCGGAGCGGCCGCCGTGCTTGCTGCCGATCAGGTGCGCGCCGCTGCTGCAGTAGCGCCGGGTCAGCTCGGCCGCCTGCGCCGAAAGCTGCGCCACGTCGGCGATCTTTTCCTGATGACGCTGCGCCACCAGGCCGGCCAGCTCGATGAGCTTGGCGTTGCGCGTCTGCCCGCCCTGGGCCAGCAACAGCTTGACGGCGTCCCCGGGCGCGCCATTCAGCGCGTGCCCCATGGCCTTCTCGGCCATCGCGGAGATCGCCGCGTGGCTGTCGCGGATGATGCCGGCCGAAGGCTCGGTCCCTTGCGCGGCAGCAATCAGCATTTCGGCGGATGCGCGCGAGACGCAGAAGCGCTGCGCGATGCGCGTCACCTGCGCCGGCATCTCGTCGAGCTGGATCTCCTGTGAATTCAGCCGCGCCCACAGCGCGATCACGTTGCACGCCGCCTCCATGTCCATCGCGGCGCTGTCGACGTCCTCGGTCAGTTCGCGCACGCAGCGCATCGCTTCTGCCACCCGCTTGTCGTGCATGTGGCGGATCGTCTCGATGACAGCATCGAAACGAGCCAGGCGCGGGCACTCGGGCGTGCGGTCGCGGCGCCGTCCCAGGTGGTCGTGCGTGCGCTGCAGCCCCTTGCCGTCCCGCGCGTCGAATTGCAGCAGCGCCAGCAGCACCAACGCATGGTCGTCGAACATCTTCGACGCAACGCCGATCACGCAGGCGCGGTCGAGTGCCTTCATCGCTTGTTCGGCCTGCCCCGCATAGAACGCCAGCGTGCCGGCGTGCAGCAGCCGGGTGACGCTGCCGGGGGTGAGCTCGGCCGCCTTCTGGTAGACCTCGAACGCCTGCTGCATCTCGCCCTGCTCGACCAGCACGCGTCCGAGCACGTCGTACGAATCGGCATGGCTGGGCATCTCGCCGATCAGCGCGTCAAGCGTGCGCCGCGCCGGGACGATCTGCCCGGAGGCGAGCTGCGTGCGGGCGATGCCGAGCTTGGCCCAGGGCAGGGCGCGTGCCTCCACCACGGCGGCGTAGAGCGCCTGCGCTTCGGCATGCTTGTCGAGGCGCAGGTACAGCTCGGCGCCGATCCGTGCGGCGTACAGCCAGTAGATCGCGCGCTTTTCGAAGCGCACCTGGCACAGCTGCGCCGCCGCGCCGAAGTCGCCGCGCTCGATGGCCTCGAAGACATGCCGCAGAACCCGCTTGCGCTGGCGCGCCTCGCGAATTCGCTCGCCCAGGCTGGTGGCGGTGTGCGGCTTGAGCAGGTAGCCGTCGAGCGCCGATTCGGCGGCCTCCGTCACCTTGGCGTAGGTGGCTTCGCCGGTGACCATGATGAAGACGGTCGAGAAGGGCAGCAGCTGCTCGCGACGCAGCTCGTCGAGCAGGTCCTGACCGGACATGTCGGTGCCGTCGAAGTGGTAGTCGCACAGCACCACGTCGAACTGGCGGTTTTCCAGCACGTTGCGCGCGTCCTTCACACGTCCCGTCTGGATGACCGTGCCCACGCCGAAGTCCCGCAGCTGGGCGGTGAGCACGCTGCGCGAGGTCGGATTGCCGTCGATGACGAGCGCGCGGCAATGGTGGATGTCGTGGTCGAGTCGGGACATGACGGCCTCGATATCGGCCGAATCCGCCACAGCTGAAATGAAAAACGGCACCCGCAGGTGCCGTCGCGTCACTTGAAGAGATCTTTGACCCGGTCCGACCAGCTCTTGGAATTCGGCGAGTGACGGTCGCCGCTCTTCTTGAACGACTCGTCCAGCTCGCGCAGCAGCTTGCGCTGATGCTCGGTGAGCTTGACGGGCGTCTCCACCGCGACGTGGCAATACAGGTCGCCGGGGTAGCTGGAGCGCACGCCCTTGATGCCCTTGCCGCGCAGGCGGAAGGTCTTGCCGTGCTGGGTTCCTTCGGGCAGGTCGATCTCCGCCGTACCGCCCAGTGTCGGCACCTCGATGCTGCCGCCGAGTGCCGCGCTGGTCAGCGAGATCGGCACGGTGCAGTGCAGGTCATCCCCATCGCGCTCGAATATCTCGTGCTGCTTGAGGCGGATCTCGATGTACAGGTCGCCCGGCGGGCCGCCGTTGGTCCCTGGCTCTCCGTTGCCGGCCGAGCGGATGCGCATGCCTTCGTTGATGCCGGCGGGAATCTTCACCTCCAGCGTCTTGTTGCGCTTGATCTTGCCTTGGCCGTGGCAGGTGGTGCAGGGCTCCGGGATGATCTTGCCGCTGCCATGGCAATGCGGGCAGGTCTGCTGGATGCTGAAGAAACCCTGGCGCAGGTGCACGGTGCCCGAGCCGTTGCAGGTGCTGCAGACCTTGGGCTGCGTGCCGGGCTTGGCGCCGCTGCCGTGGCAGGTTTCGCAGGTCTCCCAGCTCGGGATGCGGATCTGCGTCTCCTTGCCCTTGGCGGCTTCCTCGAGCGTGATCTCCATGGCGTAGCTGAGGTCGCTGCCGCGGTACACCTGCTGGCCGCCGCCTCGGCGTGCGCCGCCGCCTCCGCCGAAGATGTCGCCGAAGATGTCGCCGAAGGCCTCGGCGAATCCGCCGAAGCCCTCCGCGCCGGGTCCACCCGGACGGAAACCGGGGCCGCCCATGTTGGGGTCGACGCCGGCGTGGCCGTATTGGTCGTAGGCAGCGCGCTTCTGAGGGTCGGAGAGCATCTCGTAGGCCTCCTTGGCCTCCTTGAAATGCTCCTCGGCCTTCTTCGCCCCGTCACCTTGATTGCGGTCGGGGTGGTGCTTCATGGCCAGCTTGCGGTAGGCCTTCTTGATGTCGTCCTCGCTGGCGTTCTTGGCCACCCCCAGGACTTCGTAGTAATCGCGCTTTGCCATCAGTGCTTCCGATGTCGTTCAAACGAGAACGCCGCGTCGAGGCTTGGACGGCTGTCCTTGCTCCGAACGCGGCGAGGAGGGCCGGGAAGCATGCGCCTCCCGGCTCCCATTACTTGCGATCCTTGACTTCCTTGAACTCCGCGTCCACCACGTTCTCGTCTGCCGGTGCGGCCGCTGCCTTGGGGGACTCCCCCCCGCCCGGCTGGCCACCGCCCGCGGCACCGGCGGCCGCCTGGGCTGCCTGCGCTTCGGCATACACCTTCTCGCCCAGCGTCTGACTCGCGGCCACAAGGGCCTCGGTCTTGGACTCGATGGCTGCCTTGTCGTCGCCCTTGAGCGCTTCCTCGGCTTCCTTCAGTGCGGACTCGATCTTTTCCTTCTCGCCAGCATCGAGCTTGCTGCCGTGTTCGGCAAGGCTCTTTTTCACGCTGTGCACCATGGCTTCGCCGGCATTGCGGGCCTGGACCAGCTCGAGCTTCTTCTTGTCCTCAGCCGCGTTGAGTTCGGCGTCCTTGACCATCTTCTGGATCTCGGCTTCCGACAGGCCCGAGTTCGCCTTGATGGTGATCTTGTTCTCCTTGCCGGTGCCCTTGTCCTTGGCGTGCACGTGCAGGATGCCGTTGGCGTCGATGTCGAAGGTGACCTCGATCTGCGGCATGCCGCGCGGCGCCGGCGGGATGCCTTCCAGGTTGAACTCGCCCAGGCTCTTGTTGCCGGAGGCCATCTCGCGCTCGCCCTGGTAGACCTTGATTGTCACCGCCGGCTGGTTGTCGTCGGCGGTGGAGAAGGTCTGCGAGAACTTGGTCGGGATGGTCGTGTTCTTCTGGATCATCTTGGTCATCACGCCGCCGAGAGTCTCGATGCCCAGCGACAGCGGCGTCACGTCCAGCAGCAGCACGTCCTTTCGGTCGCCCGACAGCACCTGGCCCTGGATGGCAGCGCCCACGGCCACCGCTTCGTCCGGGTTGACGTCCTTGCGCGGCTCCTTGCCGAAGAACTCCTTGACCTTGTCCTGCACCTTCGGCATGCGCGTCTGGCCGCCGACGAGGATCACGTCGTCGATCTGGTTGACGCTGACGCCGGCGTCCTTGATGGCGGTGCGGCACGGCGCGATCGTGCGCTCGATGAGATCCTCGACCAGCGCTTCTAGCTTGGCGCGCGTGAGCTTGAGGTTGAGGTGCTTGGGACCCGACGCATCGGCTGTGATGTACGGCAGGTTGATGTCGGTCTGCGTGCTGTTCGACAGCTCGATCTTGGCCTTCTCGGCGGCTTCCTTCAGACGTTGCAGTGCGAGCACGTCCTTCGACAGGTCGACGCCCTGGTCCTTCTTGAACTCGCCGATGATGTAGTCGATGATGCGCTGGTCGAAGTCTTCACCACCCAGGAACGTGTCGCCATTGGTGGACAGCACCTCGAATTGCTTCTCGCCATCGACGTCGGCGATCTCGATGATCGAGATGTCGAAGGTTCCGCCGCCCAAGTCGTACACCGCAATCTTGCGATCGCCCTTGGTGTTCTTGTCCAGGCCGAAGGCCAACGCCGCTGCCGTCGGCTCGTTGATGATGCGCTTGACTTCGAGGCCCGCGATGCGGCCGGCGTCCTTGGTGGCCTGGCGCTGCGAGTCGTTGAAGTACGCAGGCACTGTGATCACGGCCTCGGTGACCGGCTCGCCGAGATAGTCTTCGGCGGTGCGCTTCATCTTGCGCAGCACCTCGGCGCTGACCTGCGGCGGCGCGAGCTTCTGGCCGCGCACTTCCACCCAGGCGTCGCCATTGTCGGCGGCGACGATCCTGTAGGGCATCAGGTCGATGTCCTTCTGCACTTCCTTCTCGGTGAACTTGCGGCCGATGAGGCGCTTGACGGCGTAGAGCGTGTTCTTGGGGTTGGTGACGGCCTGACGCTTGGCGGGTGCGCCGACGAGGATTTCGCCGTCCTCGAGGTAGGCGACGATCGACGGCGTGGTGCGCGCACCTTCGCTGTTCTCGATCACCTTGGTCGTATTGCCTTCCATGATGGCGACACACGAGTTCGTGGTGCCGAGGTCAATGCCGATGATCTTTGCCATGGGGTTCTCCTGACGCTGGAATTTGGTTGTCTTCGAGTTGTGGATAACTAACAGCTTTTCAAGGGTGATCCGTCTGTGGATCGTTCATTTCGGCGCGGCCACTGTGACCAGTGCCGGGCGCAGCACACGGTCAGCGATGAGGTAGCCCTTCTGGAGCACCGCCACGACGGTGTTCGCCTCCTGCTCCGCAGGGACCATGCTGATGGCCTGGTGCTGGTGAGGATCGAAGCGGGTGCCGGCGGCGGGGCTGATCTCGACCACCTTGTTGCGCTCCAGCGCCTGGCTCAGCTGGCGCAGCGTGGCATGCACACCCTGGAGCATCTGTTCGGGCGTCGCCGCCGGGATTGAGATGGCGGCTTCCAGGCTGTCCTTCACCGGCAGCAGGCTTTCGGCAAACGATTCGACTGCGAACTTGCGCGCCTTCGCAATCTCTTCTTCGGCGCGCCGGCGGGTGTTCTCCGACTCCGCCTTGGCGCGCAGGTAGGCGTCAGCCACCTCGGCGTGCTTGGCCTCGAGCTCGTTCAGCTTTTGCTGGGTGTCCGGCTGCGCCGCCGGGGCCGCAGCGGCAGCGGCCTGGGTGTCGCCCTGCGGCTGGCCTGCATCGGGGGTAATGGCGTTTTCTTGGGTGTTGTGGGCTGTCGTCATGTCGGTACTCGTTTCCACAGCCGCCGATGTGAGGTCGGGCGGACCGCGTTCAAGAAGACGGTTTCAAACTTTCACCGGCAAGCGGAGTGCGCATGCGGCGTGGAAGCTGGGCACGTTGCGAAAAAAGTCGCTATTGCGGCTTGGCCGTCGCGCTCCAGCGGTTCCACTCGGCCAGCTTGCGCCGGTCCCGCTTGGTGGGGCGACCCTGCCCGATGCTGTGCGATGGCTCGGCACCGAAGCGCCGCTCCTGGGCCAGCTTTTCGCGCTCCGCGACGCTTTCGGGTGTCTCTTCGTACAGCTGCTGCGCCACCGGCGCCGGCCCGCGCACTTCACTGAGGCCGCGCACGACCACGGTGCGCGTGACACCTTCGCGACGAAGCTCGACGCGGTCGGCGACATGCAGCGACCGTGCCGGCTTGGCCGGCTGCCCGTTGACCTGCACCCGGCCCTTGGCAATCTCGTCCACCGCGAGGCTGCGGGTCTTGTAGAAACGCGCAGCCCACAACCACTTGTCAAGTCGCACTTCGTCCATCGGTCTTCGATCGTAGTCCTGGTCTCGGGCCGCTCGCCATCAACGGCTCGCGCCCATGCTGGCGGCGCGGTCTCGCTGACGGGCGCGCTCGGCGGCGTCGTCATGCTCCGGCGGCCAGCCCTGCAGGTGGCGCATGGCGATCTCGCTGAGCGAGGCGATCCAGCGGTGCTGGTCGTTGAGGCAGGGGATGTAGTGGAATTCGCGCCCGCCGGCCCCGATGAAGGCCTGCCGCGCCTCCTGGTCGATTTCCTCCAGCGTCTCCAGGCAATCGGCGCTGAAACCCGGGCACATCACGTCGACGCGCCGCACGCCCTGGCGGGCCAGCGCGACCAGCGTGGGCTCGGTGTACGGCTGCAGCCATTCGGCCTTGCCGAACCGGCTCTGGAAGGTCACACGAACCTGCTCCGGCTTGAAGTCCAGACGCTCGGCGAGCAGGCGCGCGGTCTTCTGGCACTCGCAGTGGTACGGATCGCCGAGTCGCAGCGTACGCCGCGGCACGCCGTGGAAGCTGAGCACCAGCGTGTCGGGCCGGCCGTTCTTCTGGGCATGGTCCAGCACGCTCTGCGCCAGGGCATCGATGTAGCCCGGGTCGTCGTGGTAGCGGCTGACGAAGCGAAGCTCCGGCACCACGCGCTGCCGGCTGGTCCAAAGGTTGACGGCGTCGACGACGCTGGCCGTGGTGGTCCCCGAGTACTGCGGATAGAGCGGGATGACCAGCACACGCGTGACGCCGGCGGCTTTCAAATCGTCGAGAACGCTGCCCACGGAAGGCATGCCATAGCGCATGGCGTAGCGCACGCTGACACGATGGCCACGCTGGCCCATGTAGCCAAGCAGAAGCTTGGCCTGCTTCTCGGTCCACAGCTTCAACGGGGAGCCGTCGGCTGTCCAGATGCTGGCGTACTTGGCGGCCGACTTCGCGGGGCGCAGGCGCAGGATGACGCCATGCAGCACTGGCCACCACAGCAGCTTCGGGATCTCGACCACCCGCGGGTCGGCGAGGAACTCCGCCAGATACCGGCGCAGCGCCGAAGGGGTCGGCGCGTCGGGCGTGCCCAGGTTGCACAGCAGAACGGCGGTGTGCGGCGCCGAAGCGGGGGCACCGTGGACGTGTTCGGGTTCGGGTGCGAAACGCATTCGAGTGGGCGGGACGGCAGGCCGGCAGGGCGCGCGATTATCAGGCTTCGGGCGCGAGGCCCAGGCGGATGCGATCGAGGTCGCTCATGATCTTGGTGATGTTGATCGGCTTGGACCAGTAGCCCGCGAAGCCAGCCTGCGCGGCGCGCTCCACGTCGTCGGGCATCGCGTCGGCCGAGCACATGAACGCCGGCACCCCGTCGAGGCCGGGCAGCGTGCGCAGCACGCGCAGCAGCTCGAAACCGTCCATTCCCGGCAGGTGTGCATCGAGCACCAGCACGTCGGGCTGCCAGTCGCGCACCTGCTCGAGCGCATCGGTGCCGTTCTCGGCGACGCGCAGCTCGACACCTTCGCGCAGGCGGATGGCCTCCTCGAACAGGATGGCATTGATGCGGTTGTCCTCGACGTAGAGCAGCTTGAGGCATGGCGGCGCGGCGGTCGCGCAAGCGACTGTGCTCGCAGCCGCGGGCTCGCCGCTGAATGGCAGCTCCGTCTGGCGCGCGAGCGGCAGCTCCACGATGACCCGCGTGCCGACGCCGGCGATGCTCGCCACCTGAAGCGATCCCCCCATCGCCACCGCGAGGCTGCGCGCGATGATGAGGCCCAGACCCGTGCCTTCGATGGTGGACGTCTCGCGGCCGAGGCGGTCGAAGGGCTGGAACAGCCGATCGAGCTGCGCCGGCTTCAGGCCCGCGCCGGTGTCCTCGATGCTCAGGCGCACGCGCGACTCCGATTCGGCGCTTTCGACTGACCACCGCACGACCCCGGCCGGCCGATTGAACTTGACGGCATTCGAGCCGATGTTGACCAGCACCTGGCGCAGGCGCTGCTCATCGGCGCGTACCGCCACGCCGGCAGGCACGTGGTTGTCGAAGCACACGCCGCGCTCGTCCGCCGCCGGCCTCAGCAACTCGATGACGCGCGCGACCATGGAATCGAGCGGCACGTCGGTCGTGTCGAGCTCGATGCGGCCCTCCTCGACGCGCTGCAGGTCGAGCACATCGTTGGTGAGGGCCAGGAGCTGCTCGCCGGCGGACAGGACATGCTCGGCGTAGTCGCGCACCTCTTCCGCGGCCGGCATGTCGGCGCGGTTGAGCAGCAGTTGCGAGAAGCCGATCACCGCGTTGAGCGGCGTGCGCATCTCATGGCTCATGCGGGAGAGGAATTCGCTCTTCGCGAGGTTGGCGAGCTCGGTGGCCTTCTCGCGGCTGCCTTCGGCGCGCGCTTGCAGCAGCGCTGCAGCAATCAACGCCAGCTCGCGCAGTAGCGCCTGGCAGCCTGCGTCGAAGTCGCGCGGTGCATGGTCCATGCAGCAGACCGCGCCGACGCGCCGACCGTCTATGACGACGGGCGCGCCGGCGTAGGCTCGCAGATGCGGCGCGCCGGTGACCAGCGGACTGCGGACAAAGCGGCCGTCCAGCGCGGCGTCGCGCACGATCAGCACGTCGTTCGACAGGATGGTGTGGGTGCAGAACGAATCGCCGCGCGGCGTCTCGAGCAGGCTCAAGCCGACGGCCGCCTTGAACCATTGGCGCGTCGAGTCGACCAGGCTCAGCGCGCCGATCGGGCTCGCCGTGTGCGCACTGGCAAGGCGGGCGATGGCATCGAATCCCGCTTCGGCCGACGTGTCCAGGATGCGCAGCGCCTGTAGCGCCCGCATGCGGTCCGCTTCGTCGTCGGGCAGGGGAAAGGCATTCATTCGGGCGGGCGCGCAATCACGAAACTGTAGCGGACAATGTTCGGGTTCCCGCGCTCGCTTCCCGCCCTTCGAATGAGCTTTCACTCCGTTCGTGCCGTCACCCTGGACCTCGACGACACCCTGTGGCCAATCGCCCCGGCCATCGCGCGGGCCGAAGTCGTGCTGCACCGCTGGCTGACCGCAAACGCGCCTGCAACCGCGGCGCGCTTCGACATCGTTGCGTTGCGGGCCCGGCGGGACGAGGTGGCCCGCGCCCGGCCGGACATCGCCCACGACTTCAGCGCGGTTCGGCGCGAGAGCGTGCGTCTGGCGCTGATCGCCGCGGGTGACGACCCGAAGCTGGCTGAGGATGCCTTCGATGTCTTTTTCGCAGCCCGGCACGAGCTGGACTTCTATCCGGAAGTGGAAGAAGCGCTGCGCCGGCTCTCGGCTCGGTTCGCGCTGCTGGCGCTCAGCAACGGCAACGCCGACATCGCGCGGACGACGCTCGCGCCGTGGTTTCGAGGCGGTTTGAGCGCGCGCGAACTCGGCTTCGGCAAGCCGGATCCGCGCATCTTCCATGAAGCGTGCCGTCGTCTGGGGTGCGGGCCGCACGAGGTACTGCACGTGGGTGACGATCTGGCGCTGGACGCGCTGGGTGCGCATTCGGCCGGGCTGCACAGCTTCTGGCTGCGCCGGGAGCCTTTGCCGGACGCTGCCGCGCCCGTCCCGGATGGCGTGGCGACGGTCGCGTGCCTGCGAACACTCGCCGATCGACTGGGCTGCTAGATCGCGCTCAAAGGCCGTGCGGCCGCTGTGGCTGCGTATCGGCGAACTTCATCACCTCGAAGCGCACATGCGGCGCAGTGACGTCGGCGGGGGGCGACCCGAGGCCAATGACGCCGCTGCCGTGCAGCGTGCAGGTTCCGCGGCGCAGGCTCACGATCTCCGAGTCGCCAGAGAAGCGGACGTAGGTGCCGTTGTAGCTGAGGTCGGTCAGCTGGAAGGCGCCACCGTGCCAGTCGATGCGGGCGTGCGAACGCGACACGCGGGAGTCGTCGATGCAGTACGTGGCCTGCGGACTGCGGCCCAGCACCACGGGCAGGCTGTGCGGCGAATACACCCGGTTGAGATCGAGCCAGACCAGACGGATGCCTTCCGGCTCGGGCGCTCTCAGGATGTCGCCGTAGGCGGTGGCGGCGGTGTCGCCCCAGCGGTGCGCCTCGAGCAGATGGACATAGACAGGCTCCACCCGGCCTCGCAACTGCAGCCGGTCAAGGCTGCGGAAGCGGCCGCGGTCCACTGCGTCCAGCGCTTCGAGCACGGTGGAGGTGACCAGGGTTTCGTTGTCGCCTGCGTGGTCGAGCAGCCGCGCCGCCACATTGACCGCATCGCCGAAGTAGTCGCCGGCCATCTCGACGACCTCGCCGCCGGCCAGTCCGACCTGCAGCTTCAGCGCCGGCCGCGGTGGACTGTCCGCCGGCCGCGTCCCGATGCGCTCCAGCGAGTCGTGCATCTCGTCGGCGGCCTGAACCGCGGACGACGCTGTCGGGAACATCGCCATCAGTCCGTCGCCCAGCGTCTTGACGACCGTGCCGCCGCAGTTCTGCACGACCCGGGCGATCAGTGCCACGCTTTGCGTCACCACCGAAGTGGCTTCGGTGTTTCCGAGGGTCTCGTACAGCGCGGTGCTGCCGCGCAGATCGGCGAACAGGACGGTGCGCTGGATGGTCTGCGTCATGGGGCGTGAGTTTATCGCCGCGTGAAATAGGTCACAAAAAACGAGAAAGCCCGGCATGACCGGGCTTTTCGTTCATCTGGCTGCGCCTGGCCTACAGGTTGTCGAGATAGGTGCGCAGCTTGTCGGACCGGCTCGGGTGCTTGAGCTTGCGGATCGCCTTGGCTTCGATCTGGCGGATGCGCTCGCGTGTCACGTCGAACTGCTTGCCCACTTCCTCGAGCGTGTGGTCCGTGCTCATCTCGATGCCGAAGCGCATGCGCAGCACCTTGGCTTCGCGCGGCGTGAGGCTGTCGAGGATGTCCTTGACCACGTCGCGAAGGCCGGCCTGCATGGCCGCTTCGATCGGCGCAGTGTTGTTGGTGTCCTCGATGAAGTCGCCCAGATGCGAGTCGTCGTCGTCCCCGATGGGCGTTTCCATGGAGATCGGCTCCTTCGCGATCTTCATGATCTTGCGGATCTTGTCCTCGGGGATCTCCATCTTCTCGGCCAGCGTCGGCGCATCGGGCTCGAAGCCGAACTCCTGAAGATGCTGGCGCGAGATGCGGTTCATCTTGTTGATGGTCTCGATCATGTGCACCGGGATGCGGATGGTCCGCGCCTGGTCGGCGATCGAGCGGGTAATGGCCTGGCGGATCCACCAGGTCGCATACGTCGAGAACTTGTACCCGCGGCGGTATTCGAACTTGTCGACTGCCTTCATCAGGCCGATGTTGCCCTCCTGGATGAGGTCGAGGAACTGAAGGCCGCGGTTGGTGTACTTCTTCGCGATCGAGATCACCAGGCGCAAGTTGGCCTCGATCATCTCCTTCTTCGCATCGCGCGAGGCCTTCTCGCCTTCGTTCATGCGCTTGTTGATCTGCTTCAGGTCCTCGAGCGGCACGACGGCGCGCGCCTGCTGGTCGATCAGCTTCTTCTGCAGTTCCTGCACCGGTGGCAGGTTGCGCGCCAGCACGACGCTGTACGGCTTGCCCGCAGCGGCCTCCTTCTCGGCCCACTTCAGGTTCAGGATGTTGGGCGGGAAGTGCTTGATGAAGTAGTCCTGCGGCATGCCGCACTTGTCGACCAGGATCTTGCGCAGCTCGCGTTCGTAGCGGCGCACGTCGTCGACCTGCGAGCGCAGGATCGAGCACAGTTTCTCGATGGTCTTGACCGTGAAGCGGATCGTCATCAGCTCCGCGCTGATGGCCTGCTGGGCTTTGTTGTAGGCGGGCGATTGGTAGCCTTCCTTCTCGAAGGCCTTGCGCATCTTGTCGAAGTTGACGCGCAGGCTGTCGAACTTGGCGAGCGCGGCCGCCTTCAGTTCCTCGAGTTTCTTGGTCAGCGCCTTGCTGCCGCCCTGGCCGTCGTCGTCGTCCTCTTCGTCGAAGAAGTCGACGTCTTCCTCGGCGACGTAGTCATCGGCCTCATCTTCCGAGACGAAGCCGTCGACGACCTCCGAGATCTGCATCTCGCCAGCAGCAATCTTGTCGGCGTAGTTGAGGATCTCGGCGATGGTCGTCGGCGATGCGCTGATCGCCAGCATCATGGCCTGCAGGCCGCCTTCGATGCGCTTGGCGATTTCGATCTCGCCTTCACGCGTGAGCAGCTCCACGGTGCCCATCTCGCGCATGTACATGCGCACCGGGTCGGTCGTGCGGCCGAACTCGGAGTCGACGGTGGAGAGCGCCGCCTCGGCGGCTTCTTCCGCCTCCTCCTCGGTGGCCGTGGTCGTGCCGCCGCCGGCAATCAGCAGCGTGGCCGCGTCGGGCGCCTGCTCGTAGACCGCGATGCCCATGTCATTGAGCATCGACACGATGGCTTCCAGGATCTCGTTGTCGACCAGCTTTTCGGGCAGGTGGTCGTTGATCTCCTGATGCGTCAGGAAACCACGCGTCTTGCCCATCTTGATGAGGGTCTTGAGCTCCTGCCGGCGCTTGGCGACTTCCTCTTCGGTGAGCGCCGTCTCGTCCAGGCCGAACTCGCGCATCAGGGCGCGCTCCTTGGCGCGCGAGACCTTCATGCGCAAGGGCTTGGCCTTGGCAGCCTTGGCTTCGGCTTCGTCGGCCGCCTCGACGTCGGGTTCACCCTCGAGATCGGCCTCGAGGTCGGCGTCGGTGAAGTCTTCCTCGTCCGCTTCGGGCTTCTTCACCGCCTTCTCGTCGACCTTGCCCTTGCGGCCGCGCTTGGCCGCGTCTGCGGGGACGGGCTTGACGGCGGCCTTGGCGGCCGGCTTGGATGCCGCGGCGGCGGTCTTCTTCTTGTCTTCAGGCTCGGCCTTCGCGCCCTTCGCGGGTGCGGCCTTGGGCGCCGGCTTGGGTGCGGCCTTGGCGGGAGCGCTCTTCTTCGCGGTCATGCAATTCCTCGGATATGGATGGGCTTCACGGCCTCGGGCCTCGCTGTCGTTGCGCGGCGTGCCCGCACAAGGGCAGGTGGGAACGCCGCACGAAGCTGCAAGAGGCAAGGCTTGCGCCGGCTCGAACTCGCGCACCAATGACGGTGGGGCGGGCTGTCGGCCGGCATGAGGCGGGCAAGCTCACGTGTAGCGTTTCGCAGTTGCAGCCCTTGCGGGTGATGGGTGGCCTTCAAGTGGGGACCCTGGGTCAGAGGGTGGCCGGGGCCCGGAGGTGCTGCTGCTCACTCTTGCCGCGCGTAACAAACCCTACATTATCGGCGGAGAACGCCTTTCCGTCAAATTTACGGGGCACACGGCCGCCGGATTTCGACACGGACAACGCTCGGAGGAAGGCAGGGTCAGCGGGTCGACGCCTCGGGGGACTTGGCCAACAAGGCCTTGAGATGCCGCCTGCGGTCATCGAGTTCCTTGCCGCGCCGCTGCGCGTCGGCCGACAGTGCGCCGGATTCGAACAGGAGCTTGAGTTCGTCTTCAATGGCCTGCAGCCTCAGACGATCGAGCACGATCGCCAGCTCGCGTGCCGGCTCGGACTGAGGGTCGGGGGGATGGAACTCCGCGATGCGGGCGATGACGGCGGCGGCGTCGACTTCTCGGGCCTGGGCGCGCAGCTCGTCGAGCAGGCCATCTGCGGCCAGGGCGCCATGGTCGTGGAAGCTGCGTTCGAGGCAGCCGAAGAACAGGTCGTACGGCGAGGGGAGCGCGGCCAGCAGGTCATGCGATTCGCCGTCGAGGTGGGCCCAGAGGTCGCTGCGCTGCACGACGAGCCACAGCGCGCGATCGAGCAGATTGGCGGTGCCGCGGCTGACCCGCCCGGAGCTGCGCGGCGGGCGGGGCGCGGGGGCCGGCGGCCGTGCTGCACGCGCCGGACGGGTCTCCCCCCACAGCGAGGCCAGATCCGCCGCATCGAGATGGCCCAGGGCCGCGAGCTCTGCCAGCAGCTGGCGTTTCAGCGCGCCGTCGGGCAGCGCGCTCCACAGGGGCTTGGCGGCGGCCAGCATGTGCGCACGACCTTCCGCCGTGTCGAGCTCGCAGCCTTCGCTGGCCGCGTCGAGCAGCTGGCGCGACAGCGGGACGGCGCGCGCCACTTCCTCCTCGAAGGCCGCCGGTCCGTTCTGCCGCACGTAGGAGTCGGGGTCGTGCTCCGGAGGCAGGAACAGGAAGCGGATCGTCCGGGTGTCACCGGCATGGGGCAGGGCGGCCTCCAGCGCACGACCGGCGGCGCGGCGGCCGGCGGCGTCGCCGTCGAAGCTGAACACCACCGAATCTGTGAAGCGGAACAGCTTCTGCACATGGTCTGCGGTGCATGCCGTGCCCAGCGTCGCCACGGCGTTCGGGAAGCCCAGTTGGGCCAGCGCGACCACGTCCATGTAGCCTTCGACGACCAGCACATAGCCCTTTTGCCGCAGCGCGGTGCGCGCCTCGAACAGTCCGTAGAGCTCGCGGCCTTTCACGAACACCGGCGTCTCGGGCGAATTGAGGTATTTGGGCTCCCCCTTGTCCAGCACCCGTCCGCCGAAACCGATGACGTCGCCCTGCACCGAGCGGATCGGAAACATGATGCGGTCACGAAAGCGGTCGTAGCGCTTCCGGTCGGACTCGTCCCCGCTGTCGCCTTCTTGCGCGATGACGAGCCCGCTCTCCTCGAGCAAGGGATCGTCATAACGCGCGAAGACGCTCGCGAGGCCGCGCCAGCCTTCGGGTGCGTAGCCGAGGCCGAATCGCGCCGCGATCTCGCCGGTGAGACCGCGTCCCTTGAGGTAGTCGATGGCGCGCGGGCTGCGCTTGAGCTGCTGCCGGTAGTGCATCCCGGCCTTGGCCAGCACCTCGCTCAGTGTCGACTGGCGCTCCTTCAGCGTTGCCGCCCGCTCGCGCTCCTGCGGCGAGCGATCGTCCTCGGGCACGGCCATGCCGACCTGCTGGGCCAGCTCGCGCACCGCATCGACGAACCCCATGCCGCTGTGCTCCATCAAGAAGCCGACGGCGTTTCCGTGCACCCCGCAGCCGAAGCAGTGGTAGGTCTGCCGCGTGGGGCTCACGATGAAGCTCGGTGATTTTTCGCCGTGGAAGGGGCACAGCCCCTTGTGGTTGATGCCGGCCTTCTTCAGCGACACGTGGCGGCCGACCACCTCGACGATGTCGACTCGGGAGAGCAGGTCGTGGATGAAGGCGGGAGGGATCACCTGCGCAGTCTAGAGCGAGCGCGTCGGCAGGCCGGTGCGTGGCCTGCGGCAGACGACGCCAGCGGGCATATGCAACGGAATCGAATCTTTCTCGCCTGCGCGGCAATACCAACTGCGGTACGCCACTTGCATGTCGATACACTCGCCGCGCGATCGGCCACGAGCCGCGCGACGAAGACCGTTGGCCGGGCATCCCCAAGGCGCCCGTCATGACCACGAAGAGCACGGAGGGAATCTGATGTCGCACCGCCAGCCGCGGGGTCACCGAGCCGGTCGGGTGCCGCAGTTCCTGCGCCCTGCGGTGGTGGTCGCACTCGCTGCCGTCTTCGGCGCCGCCCATGCCCAGACTGCTGCGCCCGCATCGTCCGGCGCCTCCGATGCCGCTCCGAGCGAGCGCGCCAAGCGTGATGCCGAGAAGGTCTTCCAGTGGATTCGCATCCACTCCGACAAGCCGCGCAAGGCCGTCGTCGCTGTGCCCGAGCGACCCGCCCCCGCCCCGCCCGTGAAGCGGGCGCTGAAGGCCCCGGACAGCGCGGTCGCGGAGTCGGTGCTGCCCCCGCCGCCTGCTGCCTCCGCGACGCGAGCCGCGGCTCCCGCGGCCCCCCCGGTCGCAATACCGCCCCCGCCGCCCCAAGCATCGACGCTCGCAGCAGTCGCCCAGCCCGTGGCCTCCGTGCCGGCTCCGGCCCCCGCCATCGAGGAAGACGAGGTGCTGACTGCCGTTTACCGGACGGATCCGGAGTTCCCCGGCAGCCTGATGCGCAGCCTGCGCAAGGGAACGGTGCAGGTGAGCTTGACCGTGCAGCCAGACGGCAGCGTGTCGCAGCCGCGCGTGGTGTCGGCCACGCATCCCCGCCTGGGTCAGACCGCGGTGGCCACGGTTGCGCAATGGCGCTTCCAGCCTTTGCGACACGCGCAGCAGGCGGTGGTCGATCTCGGCTTCAACCTCGATTGAACGCGGACCTCTCAGACGGTCTCGGCGGGACGGGGCTCGATGAACGGGTTGCGATAGTTGCGCACCCATGCGTAGACATCCGCCACCGGCATGGCCTCGGCGATGCCGTTGCCCTGTCCGACATCGCATCCCAGCTCGATGAGCCGCAAGGCTTGCTCGGCCGACTCCACGCCCTCGGCGACCACCGTGCATGAAAAGGTCTCGGACAACCCGATGACGCCTTCGACGATCGCCAGATCCTGGCGATCGGTCAGCATGTTGTGCACGAACGAGCGATCGATCTTCAACAGGTCCAGCGGCAGGCGCTTGAGATAAGTGAAGGTGGAGTAGCCAGTGCCGAAGTCATCGAGAGCGAAGCGAACGCCAAGCGCGCGACATTCCTGCATCAGCGCGCAGGTGTATTCGACGTCGGCCAGGGCGGCCGTCTCCAGCACCTCGATCACCAGGCGATGGCCGACCGGCGTGGAGTGGCGCGCCAGCAGGCCGGCCAGCCGCTTGGCGAACAGCGGCTCCTGCAGATGGCGCGCCGAGATGTTGACGCTGACCGTCATGTCGAGTCCCTGGCGCTGCCAGGCGGCCAGCTGCTCGATTCCTTGCTGCAGCACCCAATCGCCCAGGCGCGCGCTCAGGGCCGTGTGCTCGATGAGCGGCAGGAACTGCGCCGGCGCGATGACGCCGTGCTGCGGGTGCTTCCAGCGCAGCAACGCCTCCACGCCGAGGACCTTGCCCTGGCGCATGTCGACCTTGGGCTGGTAGTAGAGAGCGAACTGGCCCGCGTCCAGCGCGTCCTGCACGCGACCGACCGCCTCGAAGTGCTGCTCGGTGCGCCGGTCGTGCTCGGCGTCGAAGAACAGATAGCCGTTGCGGCCGGCCTGCTTGGCGCCGTACATCGCGTGATCGGCATGGCGAAGCAGCGTGTCGGCGTCGGCCTTGTCGATCGGATACACGGTGGCGCCGATGCTGGCTGTGACGGACACGGGACCCGCGCCGACCCCCAGGCCATAGGGCATGGAGACATTGCGCATGAGACGCTCTACCGCATGCCGGCCTTCCTCGAGCGTGGCCGTGCGCAGCAGCAGCACGAATTCGTCGCCGCCGAGTCTCGCCACGGCGTCATCGCCGCTGGCCCAGTGGCGCAGCGAGCGGCGCAGGCGCTCGGCCAGGTCGACCAGCAGACGATCGCCCGCTTCATGACCGAAGCGATCGTTGACCGGCTTGAAGTGATCGAGGTCGAGGTAGCAGATGGTCAGCAGGAAGCCTTCGCGCTCGCTGGCACGCATCGCGTCGCGCAGCAGCTGCGCCAGACGCGCCCGGTTGGGCAGGCCGGTCAACTCGTCGGTGTGCGCCTGGCGCTCGAGCTGGGCACGCTGGGCCTGCGCCTGGGTGATGTCCGACAGGGCCCACGCATAGAAGCGGATCTGGCCACTGCCGGACTGCACCGCCGAGATGGTCACCTGCAGGCTGCAGGCATCGCCGTTGCGGCGCCGATCAACGATCTCGCCGCGCCAGCTGCCGCTGAGCCGCAGGCTCTCGCGCACGGCGTTCTGCTGTCGCTCGGCGGCGGAGCCGGTCGGGGCCGGGCGCATCATCGACGGGAGTGTGCCGAGCATCTCTTCGCGCGCGTACCCGGTGATCGCCGAGTACGTGGGATTGGCGTCGAGCACGCGATGGTTCGCGTCGGTGATCAGCAGCCCTTCATGCAGATGCTGGAAGAGCTTTGCCGAAAGCTGATAACGCTCCTCCGCGACCCGCTGCTCGGCGATGTCGCGCGCCGTGAGGATGATGCGGCGCGGCTCGCCGTTGCTCGCGCGCTCGGCAACGACCGCATGCCCCTCCAGCCACTTCCACGCGCCGTCCTTGCGCTGCATGCGGAACTCCGCGCGGGCGCTTTCGCAGTCCGTCTCGCGCAAGCTGGCCAGCGCGTCGCGCAAGGACGCCTGGTCTTCCTCGTGGGTGTGCGCCCAGGCGGCGTCGAAGGTGGCGCCGAACGACTGGGTGGTGTGCCCCAGCATCTTGAGCCAGCGCTGCGAAAGCGTGAACTCGTCGGTGGCCAGGTTCCACTCCGCCACGCCGATGTTCGAGCTGGCCAGCGCGAGCTGCCATCGCTCGTCGTTGGCCCGCAGCTCGCCGACGAGCGCCGTGAGCAGCAACGGCGTGGCCAACAGCGTGCCGGCGTATCCCCACAGCAGCGCGAGGCTGTGCGCGACCTGGCCTTGATAGAACGGACCGAGCCCGCTGGCCGTGGCATAGGCCGCGGCGCCGGTCAGCACCAGGATGGGCAGGGAGGCAGCGAAGATCCCGCTGCGCACAGCGAGCCAGCACATCAGCAGGTGCGGCACGAACATCAGGGGCGACAAGCCGTCGGCCGACGCGTTCGGCGAAAAGGCCAGCAGGCCGGCAGCGACCGTGCTCGTGGAGAGCAGGGTGGTCGGGATCCACCGCCACTCACCGAACGCCCTGTGCAGCGTTGCCCGCGAGGCCGTCAGCAGGGGGATGCCGAGCAGCATCGCGCCGACGGCATCGCCGAGCCACCAGTGCAGCCAGGCCGTCGGCACGTCGACAGCCGAAACGAGCCCGGCGAGGTTCAGCCAGAACACGCCGTTGCTGGCACTGAGGAGCGGACCTGCCGCTGCCCCGAGGACGACGTAGCGCCAGAGATCCTGCCGCCGGTCGAGGGCGTGATGCAAGCCGAGGCGGTTGAGGCTCCAGGCCGCAACCAGCGGGCCCGCGGTCTTGCCGGCGGCCAACGCGGCTGCCACCCCCGCCGGAACGCCGGCCGAGGCCGCCAACAGGTACCCGGCGACGGCGACCCCCGGCCACATGCCGAGCCCCCAGCGCAGGAGACCGGCGACCGCGACACCGGCTGGCAGCCATACCAGGCTGACATGCAGAGCCAACGGCGGAATGGCGAGGCTCAGACGCCCGAAAACGTAATACGCCAAAGCGACGGCCAGCACGCGAGCACACCACGTCAAGGTGGCGGCAGGCAGTGCGACCGGCAGCCAGGATTGGGCTAGGCGCAGAGCAGGCACGGGTGGGTATTCAATTTGGCTTCGAAATGTAACGCGCGGTCCTGGTTTTGCCGAGACACCTCGGCCCCGACCCCCGTGCTTCGGGGGTGTGCGTCGCCACCTCCGACGGATTCGGGACTTCCAAATGACAAAGCCGCCAGCAGGCGGCTTTTCATTCGGGGCTCACGTCATGGACACCATCACTTGACGGCGAATTCTTCGATCTTGCGTCCGGCGGCCAGGGCGGCCTTGAGCCACTTGGGCTGCAGGCCTCGACCGCTCCAGGTATCGCCGGTGGCGGCGTTGCGGTACTTGACCGCCACTTTTCCACCTTGCCCGGCAGGCGGTTTGGCAGCGCCCTTGCTGTTCAGATCCGACAAGCTCAAACCATACTGGGACATCAAGGACCTGACCTGCGCGATCGCATCGGCCCTTTCCTGTTTGCGTGTGGCCTCGATTTCCTTTTCGAGTGCGGCTTTGCGATCGAGTAAATCCTGAAGCGAGGCCATGTCGATTTCCCCTTTCCTGAGCGCCCGGACCCCTGGCGATGGGCGGCATTCTAAAAGGGATCGGGAATGAATCCTCTGGCCGGAATCTCCGCAAAAACCATGAGAAGGCGGCCAGAGATACTCGTCCGGTCGGATCGCCGATATATGTCAGGAACCGCTCGGCGGCACGTATCCGGCTGGCTGCTCCGCGCCTTCGCCGAAGAAGAACCGCTCCATCTGGCGCGCCAGGTATTGGCGGGCACGTTGGTCGGCAAGGTTCAGCCGGTTCTCATTCACCAGCATGGTCTGGTGCTTCATCCAGAGCTGCCAGGCTTCCTTGCTCACCTCGTTGTAGATCCGTTTTCCGAGTTCGCCGGGATACGGCGCGAAATCCAGGCCTTCGCCTTCCTTCTTGAGATACACGCATTGAACGGTGCGGGCCATGGGTACTCCTTTTCGATGGTGTCAGGCCAGTTTCTTCACGAGGACCTGCGAGCGCCGGTCCCAGTTGTACTTGCGCTTGCGGGCCTCGGGCAGCCATTCGGCATCGACCTGCGCAAAGCCGCGTTTGATGAACCAGTGCATGGTGCGCGTGGTCAGCACGAAGATGCTGTCCAGCCCCTGCGATTTCGCCCGCTGCTCGATCCGCTTGAGGATGCGCTCGCCGTCGCCCTGACCTTGCACGTGCGGCGACACGGTGAGCGCGGCCATCTCCGCGGTGCGCGCTTCCGGGTAGGGATAGAGCGCCGCACAGCCGAAGATCACGCCGTCGTGCTCGATGACCGAGTAGTGCCCGATGTCGCGCTCGATCTCCGTGCGGTCGCGCTTGACCAGCGTGCCGTCCTTCTCGAAGGGCTCGATGAGCTGAAGCACGCCGCCCACGTCGTCGGACGTGGCTTCGCGCAGGCTCTCGAGTTTCTCGTCGACGATCATCGTGCCGACGCCATCGTGGGTGAACGACTCCATGAGGACGGAGCCGTCGACCGAGAACGGCACGATGTGCACGCGGTCGACGCCGCTTTTGCAAGCCTTCACCGCGTGCTGCAGGTAGAAGGCGGTGTCGGTCGGCTGGGTGGGGTTGGGCAAGGCGGAGAGCAGCTTTTCCGCATCGGCCAGCGCGAGCTCGGTGTCGATCTCGCTCGCCGGATCGTTGACGTCCAGCGGAATGCCCTTGACCTCGGTGACGTAGATCAGCTTGTCCGCCTGCAGCGCGATGGCGGCGCTCGCCGCCACGTCTTCCATGCTGAGGTTGAAGGCCTCGCCCGTGGGTGAGAAGCCGAACGGCGAGAGCATGACCAGGGCGCCGAACTCCACCGCGCGGCGGATGCCGCTGGCGTCGATCTTGCGCACCAGGCCGGTGTGCTGGAAATCGACGCCGTCGACGATGCCCACCGGCCGCGCGGTGATGAAGTTGCCCGAGACGACGCGGATCTGGCTGCCGGCCATGGGCGTGTTGGGCAGGCCTTGCGAGAACGCTGCTTCGATCTCATATCGAAGCTGGCCGGCGGCCTCTTGCGCGCAATCGAGCGCCACCGCATCGGTGATGCGCATGCCGTGGCTGAAGCGCGATGTGTGGCCCTTGGCATGGAGCTGCTCCTCCACCTGCGGGCGAAAGCCGTGCACCAGCACGACCTTGATGCCCATGGCATGGATCAGCGCGAGGTCTTGCGCGAAGGTGTTCAGCTTGCCGGCGGCGATGAGCTCGCCCGCGATGGCGACGACGAAGGTCTTGCCGCGGTGCGCGTGGATGTACGGCGCCACCGACCGGAACCACGGCACGAAGGTGTGAGGAAAGACAAGGCTCATCGCAGCGCTTGATCGCTTTGAAATAATCAACGATTTTTGCACGAAGGCCCGATGTCCTCTTCACCACGCGGCCGCACCGCGCCGGTCGCGAACCCCGTCCCGCCGATCACGTTCCCCGAGTCGCTTCCGGTCTGCGCCCGACGCGACGAGATCGCGCGTGCCATCGCGGACCACCAGGTGGTCATCGTGTCGGGAGAGACCGGGTCGGGCAAGACGACGCAGTTGCCCAAGCTCGTGCTGGCCATGGGACGCGGCCGGGGCGCCGGCGGCGCCGGACTCGTCGGGCACACGCAGCCGCGGCGCATCGCCGCGTCGAGCGTGGCCAAGCGCATCGCGCAGGAGCTGGACTCGCCGCTCGGCGAGGTCGTCGGCTTCAAGGTGCGCTTCCAGGACCGGCTGGCCGCCGGTGCCAGCGTGAAGCTGATGACCGACGGCATCCTGCTCGCCGAGACGCAGACCGACCCGCTGCTGAAGGCGTACGACACGCTGATCATCGACGAGGCCCACGAGCGCAGCCTCAACATCGATTTCCTGCTCGGCTACCTTCGCCAGATCCTGCCGCGCCGGCCCGACCTGAAAGTCATCGTCACATCGGCCACGATCGACGCCGACCGCTTCGCCCAGCACTTCGCGTCGCGCCACGGTCCCGCGCCCGTCATTCACGTCTCGGGCCGGCTGTATCCGGTCGAGCAGCGGTGGCGGCCGTTCGAGGAGAGCCGCGAATTCGGCCTCAACGACGCGATCGGCGATGCGATCGACGAGTTGTGGCGTGAAGGCAGCGGCGATGCGCTGGTCTTCCTGCCCGGCGAGCGGGAGATCCGGGAAGCCGCCGAGCACCTGCGCCGGCACCATCCGCCCGGCGTCGAAATCCTGCCGCTGTTCGCGCGACTGTCGCAGCAGGAGCAGGACCGCGTGTTCGAGCCGCACGGCGCGCGGCGCATCGTGCTCGCCACGAACGTTGCCGAAACCTCGCTCACCGTGCCGGGCATCCGCTACGTCGTCGATGCGGGCACCGCACGCGTCAAGCGCTACAGCTACCGCAACAAGGTCGAGCAGCTGCAGGTCGAGGCCGTGAGCCAGGCCGCGGCCAACCAGCGCGCCGGCCGCTGTGGGCGAGTCAGCAACGGGATCTGCATCCGGCTTTACGACGAGAAGGACTTTGCCGGGCGTCCGCGATTCACCGACCCGGAAATCCTGCGCTCTTCGCTGGCCGGCGTGATCCTTCGGATGAAGGCGCTCGGCCTGGGCCTGGTCGAGGACTTTCCCTTTCTCGAGCCGCCGCCGCGGCGCGCCATCGCCGACGGCTACCAGCTCCTCGCCGAACTGGGCGCCGTGGACGAGCAGAACGAACTCACGGCTGTGGGCCGCGAGCTGGCGAAGCTGCCGCTGGACCCGCGTGTGGGCCGCATGATCATCGAGGCACGCGACCGTCATGCGCTGAGCGAGGTGCTGGTGATCGCCGCCGCGATCAGCGTTCAAGACGTGCGCGACCGCCCACTGGAGCAGCAGCAAGCAGCCGACCAGGCGCACAGGAAGTTCGACGACGAGAAGTCCGAGTTCAGCGGCGACCTGAAGTTGTGGAAGTGGCTGGAGGAAGCGCGCGGCGGCACCGGCGAGCACAAGCTGTCGCACCGCAAGCAGGAACAGCTGTTGCGCGACAACTTCATCTCGCCGCGCCGAGTGCGCGAATGGCGCGACATCCATTCGCAGCTGCACACCGTGGTCGCCGAGCATGGTTGGCGGCTCAACACCACCGCGGCCACCTACGACCAGATCCATCTGTCGCTGCTCGCCGGGCTGCTGGGCAACATCGGCCTGAGGAGCGACGAGGACGAGTGGTACCTTGGGGCGCGCGGCATCAAGTTCTATCGCCACCCGGGCGCCAACCTGTCGAAGAAGCCCGGACGCTGGATCATGGTGGCCGAGCTGGTCGAGACGACACGGCTGTTCGGACGCGGCATTGCGGCGATCGAGCCGCAGTGGATCCCGGGCATTGCCGGCCATCTGCTGAAGACGCAGCTGCTGGACCCGCACTGGGAAAAGAAGGCGGCCGAGGTCATCGCGCTCGAGCGCGCAACGCTGTATGGCATCGTCATCTACAGCAACCGGCGGGTGAACTACGCGAAGGTGGACACCGCGGCAGCGCGCGAGATCTTCATCCGCGAAGCCCTGGTCGGCGAGGAGTGGGACACCCGACTGCCGTTCCTGGGCGCCAACCGCAAGCTGATTGCGCAGGTGCAGGAGCTGGAGCACAAGTCGCGTCGCCAGGACGTGCTTGTCGACGACGAGCTCATCTACGCCTTCTACGACGCGCAGATCCCGGCCGAGGTGACCAGCGGCGCGAGCTTCGAGCGCTGGTACCGTGAAGAATCGCACCGCCAGCCGAAGCTGCTGTGGCTCACGCGCGAAGAGCTGATGCGCCACGAGGCGGCCGGCATCACCACCGCCGCTTTCCCGAAGACGCTGCGTCTGGGCGGCGTCGACTGCACCGCCTCGTACCTGCACGAGCCCGGCGATGTCAAGGACGGCGTCACCGTCACCGTGCCGATCTACGCGCTGAACCAGGTGAGCGAGGAGCGTTGCGAGTGGCTGGTGCCGGGCATGCTGAAGGACAAGGTGACGGCGCTCGTGAAGAGCCTGCATCAGCGGCCACGCTCGCGGCTGATGCCGATCGCGGAATTCGCCGATTCCTTCGTGGCGGCCGTCGACGATGACAGCTCGTTCGGCGGCGGCAGCCTGCTCGAGCGGCTGTTGAAGGCCGTGCGCGACAAGACTCAGCTCGACGTCAAGCGGGGCGACTTCAAGCTCGAGCAGGTGCCGGCGCACCTGTTCATGAATTTCCGCGTCGTCGACGAGCACGGACGGCAGCTCGGCATGGGCCGTCATCTCGCCAGCCTGAAGGCGGATCTCGGCGGCGAAGCACGTTCCGCGTTCCAGGCGCTCGCCAAGCTGAAGACGAGTGCCGCAGCGCCCCCGGCGACGCCGCCTGCCGCGCGCGCGGCCCCCGCCCAGTCGCCCTCTCCTGCGACACCGGCGCCCGCGGCCCAACGCTACACCGACTGGACCTTCGGCGAGCTGCCTGAGCTGATGGAGGTGCGCAAGGGGAACCAGGCCTTGGTGGGCTTTCCGGCGCTGATCGATCGCGGCGATCACGTCCTCATCGAGGTGTTCGATGAGCCCGAGGTCGCGGCGGCGAAGCATCGCGCCGGCCTGCGCCGCCTGGTCGCGCTGCAGATCCGCGACGCGTTGAAATACCTGGAGAAGAACATCCCCGACCTGCAGAAGATGTCAGTGCTGTACATGCCGCTGGGCACGGGCGACGAGCTGCGCGGGCAGATCATCGACCTGGCGATCGACCGTGCCTTCCTCGCCGAACCTCTGCCCACCGATGCCGCCGGCTTCCGCCGCCGCATCGATGAAGGCCGTGGCCGGCTGACGCTCATCGCCAACGAGGTCGCACGCAGCGCGCTGCAGGTGCTCATCGACTACGCGTCCGCCGCGCGCAAGCTCAAGGACACGCGCGCCGCCAAGGAAACAGCCGACGACGTGCAGGCGCAGCTCGCTCGCCTGGTGCCCAAGCGCTTTGTCACGGACACGCCGTGGGCGCAACTCGCACACCTGCCGCGCTACCTGAAAGGCGTGACGATGCGCCTCGACAAGTGGCGCGCCGATCCCGCCCGCGACGCGGCGCGGCTCGCGGAGCTTCGGCCGATCGAGCAGCGCTTCCTGCGCACGCTGGCCGAGCGCAAGGGCGTGACCGACGTGCGGCTCGACGAATTCCGCTGGCTGCTCGAAGAGCTGCGCATCAGTCTGTTCGCGCAAGAGCTGCGAACACCACAGCCGGTGAGCGTCAAGCGTCTGGAAAAGGCGTGGGCGCAATTGGCCGCTTGAGCCCTTGGCGGCGCGCCGGTGCTGGGGCACCATTGCGGCTCCGTCATGCAGCAGTCCGCCTGACGCTCGAAGCGCTACACGGAGATCCGCATGCAATACGTCTACATGGCCATCGTCGGCTTCATCGTCGGGCTGCTGGCCCGCGCGATCCTTCCCGGCACGCAGTCGCTGGGCCTCATCATGACCACACTGCTCGGCATCGCGGGCTCTTACGTGGCGGGCTTCATCGGGCAGGCCTTCGGCTGGTACGAAGCCGGGCAGGGCGCCGGCTTCATCGGCTCGATCGTCGGCGCCATCCTTCTGCTGTTCATCGTCGGCAAGCTCCGGGGCCGCAGCACCAGCGACACCTGAGGAGCGCACGGCTCGCGTTGTTGCCAGCGACTGCTCGAACCAGAAGACGACCGCTACAATTGCGGCGTTCGGGGTGTAGCGCAGCCTGGTAGCGCAACTGCTTTGGGAGCAGTGGGTCGGATGTTCGAATCATCTCACCCCGACCATCTTCTCAGGCCTCCATAGGCCTTGATGGCCTCCACGGCCCCGCTGCCCGTAGCTCAACTGGATAGAGCAGCTGCCTTCTAAGCAGCAGGTCGGGGGTTCGAGTCCCTCCGGGCAGGCCACCTCATTCAGCGCGGCTGTTGCGCTGCACCAGTCGCACGCACGACAACGGCATGGCTGGCTGCTGGCTCAAAGGCAGGGAGGGCGACGCGCGGCACGCGGTGCGCCGCGGGCTTCAATATCCACGGGCTGCTGCATGGCCGCAGTCCCTTGGCGGCTGTCGGGTTCCTTCCGCACGTCCAGGCGAACACGCACACACCACACCACACCGGAGCGAGTTTCGCGGTTACGGTTCGCGCGGCGGACATGGCCGTCGGCACGTACCCGAGGGCGCTGTGCGGTCGTTGGTGGTTGTAGTCGTGTCCGCAAACGATCTATAACGACTCTGCTGGAGTCCACTACTACGGATGTCCGAGGGCAGGTCAATTTCGCGGCACTATGCCGCGTGCGAGGGGGCGTGCAGCGCGCGGCCGCAGGAGACATCTATACGCGTGGATAGCGTGACACTAGGATTGGTTGGATGCGAAAGCGCGCGTGCTTACCATGAACATCGAGGCTTGGCTTCACGAGCTTGGGCTCGCGCGCTACGCGCGCGAGTTCGAGGCCAACGATATTGACCAGGAGACGTTGCACAGTCTTACGGCGGCCGATCTCGTCGGGCTTGGGGTCACCTCGGTGGGACACCGGCGCAAGCTCATGGTGGCGATCGCGGAGCTGAAAGCGCGGGTGTTGCCGCACGGCGGCGTTGCGCAGCCGGTTCAAGCCAGCGCCGAACGACGACAGCTGTCGGTGCTGTATTGCGACATGGTGGGCTCGACGGCGCTGTCGGATCGGCTCGATGCCGAAGACATGCGCGAAGTGGTGCGGGCATTCCACGCGGCGTGCACGCGGATGGTCCCTCAGTACGACGGCTACGTGGCCAACTTCATTGGCGACAGCGTGCTGGCGTACTTCGGCTGGCCGCGCGCGCACGAGGATGACGCGGAGCGCGCGGTGCGTTGCGCATGGGCGATGGCGCGAGCGGTCGCGGCGCTGCGCACGCCGGGCGGGGAGGCCCTGGCGGCGCGGGTGGGCATCGCCACCAGCGCCGTGGTGGTGGGTGACCTGGTGCGGCAGGGCCCGGCGCGAGAGCACTCAGCCGTGGGAGTAGCGCCGGATCTGGCCGCGCAACTGCAAGCGTTGGCCGCGCCCGGCCGGGTCGTGATCGACGAGATCACGAAGCAACTCCTAAGTGCCAGCTTCGCGGTGCACGGGCTGGGCCGGCATGCGCTGAGGGGCATAGAGCAGCCGGTTCAGGCGTATTCGGTGGGTGAGGAGCGGCCGAGCGAGAGCCGTTTCGAGGCGCGCCGCGGACCACAGCTGGCGCCGATGGTGGGTCGCGAGCAGGAGCTGGCGCTGTTGCTGGAGTGCTGGAAGCAGACAAGAGGCGGGGAAGGCCAGGTGGTGCTGCTGGTGGGCGAGGCGGGGATCGGCAAGTCGCGGCTGACGCGGGCGTTGCTGGACGCTGTTGCGACGCAGCCGCATGAGGCAGTGTGCTGGCAATGCTCGCCTTACCACACGGGCAGCCCGCTGTGGCCGGTGATCCAGCGGCTGAGCCGCACGGCCCGGCTGCGCGAACAAGACAGCACCGAGCAGGCGCTGGACAAGCTGGAGACGACGGCCGGCGGCGCGCAGGCGGCGGCGCTGTACGCGACGCTGCTGGGGCTCAACGGCACGCAGCGCTACGGGCCGCTGGAGTTAACGCCGCAGATGCTGCGCGAGCGCACGCTGGAGCTGATGGTCGAGCAGTTGCAGGAGATTGCGCAGCCGCAAGGGTTGCTCCTCGTGCTGGAGGACGCGCACTGGATCGACCCAACGACGCTGGAGCTGATCGAACGCTGCCTGGAGTGCATCGACAGCGTCCGCATGTTCATACTCGTAACCAGTCGCCCCGACAACGAACCCCAGCTGGCTGCCCATCCTGCCGTTACGCGTCTGACGCTGAACCGGCTCAGCCGCATGGACGTGGAGGCGATTGTGGCCAAGATGGGCGGCGAGGCCCTGCAAGCGCACACGCGCGCGACGATTGTTGCCCAGACCGACGGAGTGCCGCTGTTCGCAGAGGAGCTGACCAAGGCAGTGCTGGAGACTGGCGAGGCGTCAATCCCGGCGTCGCTGCACGGCTCGTTGATGGCGCGGCTGGACCGCATCCCCGAGGTCAAGGCGGTGGCGCAGGTCGCCGCATGCATCGGGCGCGAGTTCGATGCCGCGCTGCTGCAGGAGGTGGTCGAGCAGCCGGACAATGTGCAGTTGGCCTTGGACAAGCTGATCGACGCAGAGCTGATCTTCCGTCGCGGCACGCGCACCCATGGGCACTACACCTTCAAGCACGCGCTCGTGCAGGAGGCGGTGTACGAGAGCCTCCTGCGTGGACGACGTCAGGCCATCCATGCGCGCATCATCGAGGTGCTGGAGGCGCTCCACGCCGACGGGCCCAGCGAGATCCTGGCCCATCATGCCGAACGCGCGCGGCAGTCCGGGAAAGCCATCAGTTACTGGAGTCAGGCGGGCGATTCCGCGCTGGCCAAGTCGGCCTATGTGGAGGCCGCGGGTTACTGCAGCCGTGCCATCGACCTCATCGGCCGCGAAGCCGATTGCGTGGATCGACGCCGGCAGGAGCTGCAGCTGCAACTGACGCTGGCGAAGGCCCACCGCGCGAGCGGCGGGCCTGGAGCCAAGGAAACGAGGGCAGCGTACGAGCGCGCGTATGCATTGCTCGACGCGGCTCCTGACGATCTGTCGCATCGTTTCGCGACGCTCGATGGACTGTGGGCCGCCAACAATACCGGTGCCGAGTTCAAGAAGGCGTTGATGCTGGCCACCGAGGCGGTGACCAACGCGGTGTCCGCGGGCAGCCACGAGATGCTGATGTGCGCGCATCGGTCGGTCGCCGTGTCTCACACGTTTCTCGGGGATTTCGAGCGTGCTGCGCACCACTTTGAGCAGGCTTTGGGACTCGCCCGGTTGCCGAAGCAGGCAGGGTTTACCGCGCAGTTGGCGGTCGACCCCGGGCCAGCGTGCCTGTCGGGTCTGGGCCTGGTCAAGGTTATCCAGGGGCACGCCGAACAAGCCGCCACACTGATCCAACAAGCCCGCGGCGTCGGTTCAGGTCTGACACAGGCCTACACCCATTTCTATGGCGCTTTGCTGGCCATTTGCACACGCGACATTGCCGCCACAGCCGTCGAGCTCGAAGCCATGGAGGGGCTTGCGAATCGGCACCGCCTTCCTTTTTACAAAGGCCTTGCCCACTGTCTGCGCGGCTGTTGGATCATGGCGTCGTGCAGACCCGCCGCACAAGCGGTCGATGCCTACGAGCGGGGTATTCGCGAGATCAAGGCCGTGGGTTCCCCGGCGTTCGTCCCGTTCTTCATGGCGGGGATGGGGTCTGCGCTCGCTGCCGACGGCCGCCACGAACAGGCGGTATCTGCCGTCGAGTTGGCGATCGCGATGTGCGCCGATTCGGCTCAGGGCTGGTGCGATGCCGAGCTGTGGCGCGTGCGTGGCGATGTGTTGAGCAAAGGTCCACGGCGCGACGACGCGCAGATCGAGCGTTGCTTCGAGCGGGCGATGACGATTGCCCACAGCCGAGGCGCTCGACTGTGGGAACTGCGCGCTGCCGTGAGCCAGGCGCGCCTCATGGGCACCCAATCCGAACGCAGGCGAGCCCTGGACCTGCTTGCTCCCGTCTACGGTAGGTTCACCGAAGGTCTCACAACAGTCGACCTGGTTGAAGCGCGGTCGCTGCTGGTTGAGTTGGAGCATCAGTGCTCGGCGTGATGTCGAGCGACCGCATCACGTCGTCGGTGTGCTGGCCGAGCGTCGGCGCAGCGAAGGGATGCGGCCCCGGCGTGCGTCCGAACTTGACCGCGCGCGTGAAGCCGCGGTACGAGCCGAGCGTTGGATGCTCGAACGTCGTGACAAGGCCCTCGGCTAGCGCCTGCGGGTCGTCGAACATGTGCTCGACGCCGCGCGCGGCGGCGCAGGGCACCTCGTCGCCGAACAGCACCTCCCACTCGAACGCGCTGCGCGCCTGCAGGGCTTGGCACAGCCTGGGCACGATCTCGGACTTGCGCAGCGCACGCTTTTGCACGCTGTCGTAGCACTCCTCGGCCGCGAGGTCTGCCAGACCGGTCTTCTCGCAGAGCGCCCGCCAGAAGTGCGGCGTGTTGGCCGAAAGGTAGAGAAAGCCGTGCTTCGTCGGGTACAGGCCGGTGATGCCGCCCGAGCGCATGTCGCGCTCGACGTCTTTGGGCTCGCCCGCGGCCAGGACCATGCGGGCCGATTGCATGGCCAGAGCCGAGCGCAGCAGCGAAACGCCGACGAACTGTCCCTTGCCGCTCTTTTCGCGCTCATACAGAGCAGAGGAAACGCCAGCGGCGACCAGCGCCGCTGCGTAGTAGTCGACCACCGAACCACAGAGGATCTCGGGCGGGCCGCCGCGCGTTCCTTGCTCGGTGCACATGCCAGTCATCGTTTGCAGCACCTGGTCGTACCCGGCCCTGTCTTTCAGCGGGCCGGTTTCGCCGTAGCCGCTGACGGCGCAATAGATCAGGCGGGGATTGAGGGCCTCGAGTTGCTCGTACCCGATGCCCAGGCGCGGCGGCACGCCCGGCCGGAAGTTGTGTACCAGCACGTCGACGGTGCGCACTAGCGCAAGCAGCGCTGCTCGCCCTGGGTCGGTCTTGAGGTCGAGCACGATGCCGAGCTTGCTGCGATTGACGCCGATGAAGGCACGGCTCTCAGCTTCGAGCGTCGATGGGTATTTGCGCAGGTTGTCGCCCGCCGGCGGCTCAACCTTGATCACCTGGGCCCCCTGGTCGGCGAGCAACGAGCAGCCATAGGGGCCCGCGATGTAGGCGCTCAGATCCAGCACGCGTATGTCCGACAGCGGACCTCGCGGTCCGCTGTCGGACGGCTGGCTGGCGCCATCGATGGTGTGCGGCATGGTCGCCCCTTTGTTCCGCCGTTATCACTCGGCGACGATGTTCTGCTGCTTGGCCACCTTCTGCCAACGTTCGACGTCCGCGGCGATGGTGGCTGCGAACTGCGCCGGCGTGGCGGGCGCCGCGATCGCGCCCTCCCGCAGGAATGTCTCTTTCACCTCGGGCGACGCGAGCGCCTTGCTCACTGCGGCATTGAGTCGGTCCACGATAGCCGGCGGTGTGCCAACCGGCGCGAGCAAGCCCCACCACAACTCGAACTCGTAGCCGGGCACCACGCTCGCCATTGGCGTCAGCTCGGGCGCAATCGGGCTGCGTTGCAAACTCGTGATGCCGACCGCGCGCACGCGGCCAGCGCGTACCTGTGGCAGTAGCGACGGGCCACTGGCAATCAGCAACTGGGTCTCGCCGGCGATGAGTCCCATGACTGCCGGCGCCATTCCGCGAAAAGGCACATGCACGACAAACGTGCCGGTGGCGCCCTTCAGCATCTCGGTGGCGAACTGGTTGCTGCTGCCGATGCCCGACGACGCGTAGTTCAACCTGCCGGGCTGCTTCTTCAGCGCGGCCAGTAGCTCGGCCGGGGTCTTGACCGGCAGCTCGTTGTTCACCGCGACGATGCACGGGCCCTTGGCGAACATGGCCACAGGCGCAAAGCTTTTCACCGCGTCGAACGGCAACTTGGTCTGGATCGCTGCGTTGGTGGTCATGCTCGATGACACCGCGACCAGCGTGTAACCATCGGCAGTGGCACGGGCCACCTGCCCGGTGCCGGTATTTCCGCTCGCTCCCGGGCGGTTCTCGATAACCACGGTAGCCTTCATCACATCGCCCATCGTCTTGCCGACCAAGCGCGCGAACACATCGTTGGATCCACCTGGCGGATATGGCACGACGATGGTGATTGGTTTGTTCGGGTACTCGTCCTGTGCCTGCACGGGCGGCGATGCGAGCGCCACGGCGGCCCACAGTGCGGCATGCAATCGGATGCGGTTCGGGGCCATCGGGGTCTTCTTGTGCTCAGTGTAGGGAGAGCTTGAGGCGCCGTGCGAGCGCGACGATCCGCTCGGCGCTCGCGAGGAGCGGTCGGTCGATCATCTTGCCGTCGACCATGAACGCGCCGCGGCCATGCGCAGCGGCGTCACGCGCTGCGGCAACCACCTTGAATGCGTTCGCAATCTCCGCCGAGTCGGGGCAGAACACATCGTTTGCTAGCGCCACCTGGCTTGGATGTATGCAGCTCTTTCCAAGGAATCCGTGTCGCCGGGCCAACATGGCCTCGGCCCGGTACCCCTCGGCGTCGAAAATGTCGGCGAATGCGCCGTCGTAGGCGAAGACGCCGGCGGCCCCTGCGGCGATGCGCAGCGCGAACATCGCCTGCGCAACGGCCAGCGGCTCATGCCGCGCTATCGACAGCGGCTCGAACAGATCGCTGAGGCCGAGCTGCAAGCCGGCGACACGCGGGTGCGCGGCGGCGAGTTGCACGGCATCGCGCAGGGCCTTGGGGGTCTCGATGGTCAGCAGCAGTCCCACTGGCGCATCGACACCGGCGCGAAAGCCGTTAGCGCGTTCGGCCCGCTCGACGGCCTCTGCGGCGGCTAACACATCTCCGGGCCGCTCGACTTTCGGCACGTTGAGCAGCGCCAAGCCGGGCTGCACGACGGCTTCGACGTCGTGCCCGAAATGTGGGCTGCCGGTGGCATTGGCGCGCACGATCAGTACCTTGCCGCTATCGCGAGCGGCGTCCGACAACAGCAGCGCATGCAGCGCCTGCCGTGCCACGACCTTGTTTGCGTCAGCCACCGAATCCTCGAGATCGAACGACAGCGCTTCGGCCTCGCCAGTCAATGCTTTGGCGAACAACTCCGGCCGCGAGGCCGGGACGAAGAGCTTGCTACGCATGCGTGCAGTCGGGCCTGAACATGGCACAGGTTTGCAGGTGATGCGGCCCCCGGCCGACTAACGGATTGTGATGTGGCAATCGGCCCGCATCAATGGGTGGACCAAGCCGTGCGCAGTTCAACGGCGCGAGGGCGTTGGCGCACCTGTACCAACTCGACTCGCCCATGCGGCCGGGACGCGGCTGCAGCGGTATCGCACCCAGGTTGAGCTGCCCCCCGAATTTGAACTGCGGGAAACCTTCGGCGGCGATGCCAAGCGAAAGGTCCAAGCCCGAACGGCGAGGCCGAACAAGACGGCGTCGACGGCGCCAGTCGGCAGTACCGCGACGAGATCGGCGTGATGTGGTCTGCCTCCGAAGGCCAGGTGACGAACTCGGTCGTGTTCGTCCTGTGCGGCCTCACCTTCTGGCTCGTCATCCCGCTGTTCTATGCGCTCTACCGCGCCCGGTGGACGACAACGGGTTCATCCCCATCGCAGCGGCCACGATCTGCGACCGGCCATCGATGGACTTCCTCATGTCCACGGCCTCGCCATACACGTAGGCCCGCACCGCCGACGACAGGATCATGCGAGTCGTGCCATCACGCCCCGCGAGCACGCGTTCTTCAGCCTCGCCGCTCAGGCGCAGCGTCATGCCCTCCAGGGCGATCTCCTCGAGCGCGGCAGCCGCGGGCGGCGGCGTCGACACGGTTACGAACGCCGCCGGTGGTGAAGGCATCGACGTTGGGGCCGCACGCTTCGCGCCCGAGCGCTTCTTGCCGTTCACCCGATGCCGAAAGGTCGACAGTGCCAGCGCGTTGGCCGTGCACTACTGCGGCACGCTCAGACCCTGCGCCAGTCGGCGCTGGTCGCATCAGAACGCGTCGTCATGCTGAACCATCGGCTGGCCGGTTCGCCAGTCCACGCGGCCTCCCGATGACAATTTGCTGGGGAAGAATCGGGGGAAGAATCGGACATTTCCAGCATGACAGAGCACAAGCGCCACGAGGCAAGATCGGTGCTCCGTTGTGCTGTGATTTGTCCGAGTCGACGGCTCGAGTCCCTCCGGGCAGGCCATCCTCACGACACGCGCCTGGTGCGTTCCACGGAACCCTCAACCACGCGCCTGCTCAGAACACTGACAGGCGTGCTCAGGTGTGAGATGCGCCTCGGTGGTCCCAACGACGCCGCCCGTACTGGCGGCTTGCCCTCGGGCCCTTCAACGCTCGAGGGCGCCTTTTTTGCATCGTCGCGATCGGCGTCTCGCCTGAGCGCAGCAGACGGGCATGCCGATTGCCGGTGCTCTCGATGGTCTCGATCGTCCGGGGCCCGGCAACAGCGTCAGGAACCGTTCATCCCATGACCGCCGCTACCGCTCTTCACCCGCTGCACGAAGGTGACGTGCAGTTTCGCCGGCTCCTCGAGAAGCTTCCCGCAGCCGCCTACACCTGCGATGCGCAAGGCCTGATCACCTACTACAACCGCCGCGCGGTCGATCTGTGGGGACGGGCGCCCGCGCTGAACAGCGCGGTCGACCGCTACTGCGGCTCGTTCAAGCTGTTCGCCAGCGACGGCACCCCGATCGCGCACGACTGCTGCTGGATGGCCTTGGCACTGCGTGACGGCAAGGAATACAACGGCCGCGAAATCGTGGTCGAGCGTCCCGACGGCAGCCGCCTGACGGCCCTTGCCCATGCCAATCCTTTCCACGACGGTGACGGCCGCGTGTTCGGCGCGGTGAACGTGCTGGTCGACATCACCGACCGAAAGCGGGTCGAAGAGGCACTTCACCTGGCCGATCGCAACAAGAACGACTTCCTGGCCATGCTGGCGCACGAGCTTCGCAATCCGCTCGCGCCGATCCGCAATGGCCTGCAGATCATGCGGATGGCCGGTGTCCACGGCACTGTCGCCGCCGACGCCTGCGCAATGATGGAACGCCAGCTCGGCCACATGGTCAGGCTCATCGACGACCTGCTCGACGTGTCGCGCATCACCAAGGGCAAGGTCAATCTGCAGAAGGAGCGCGTCGACATCGCGACCGTGGTGCAGGATGCGGTCGAGACGAGCCGGCAACTCATCGAGGCCTCCGGACACAGCCTGCGCGTGTCCCTGCCCGACAAGCCGGTGCACGTCCACGCCGACCGCACGCGCCTGGCGCAAGTGTTCGCCAATCTGCTGAACAACAGCGCGAAGTACACGCCGGCGGGCGGGCGCATCGAAATGAGCGTGCGACGCCAAGGCACGGATGTGATGGTGTCGGTGAAGGACAACGGCACCGGCATCCAGCGCGAGCTGCTGCCGTCCATCTTCGATGCGTTCATGCAGGCCGACCGCTCGCTCGAGCGATCGCAAGGCGGGCTCGGCATCGGTCTGAGTCTGGTCAAGGGGCTGGTGCAGATGCATGGCGGGTCTGTCGAGGCGCGCAGCGACGGGCCCGGGACGGGCAGCGAGTTCGTCGTGCGGTTGTCGGACGTGATCGCGCCGGAGGAGGGCGACCCGACCGGATTGGCGCCGGTGGATAGCGGCGAGACGGCCTACCGGATTCTCATCGTCGACGACAACGTGGATGCGGCGGTGAGCCTGTCGATGATGCTGAAGCTGATGGGCCATGAGACCCTCACGGTGCACGACGGCGAGGCGGCGGTCGAGGCGGCGTCGAGCTTCAGGCCGCACGTGGTGCTGCTCGACATCGGGCTGCCCAAGCTCAACGGCTACGACGCCTGCCGGCGCATGCGTGCGATAGCCGGCGGCGAGCACGTCGTCCTGATCGCCCTCACCGGCTGGGGGCAGGACGAGGACAAGCGCCACTCCAAGGACGCCGGCTTCAATTTCCACATGATCAAGCCGGTGGACCCGCAGGCGCTGCACCGGCTGCTCGGGGGCCTGCTGGTCAGTCCGGTGTGAGCCTTCGGCGCCGCTGTAAATATTGCCGGCGGACCGCGTTCTTACTGTCCGGGAATCAGGTCGCCGCCACCCGCGCTGCGACACCCGGTGCGTGCGGCTCAAGGACGCGCAGGAGAGCGGGCCAGTCGCTCACGGGCTGGTGGGCCCAGACGCGCGCTGCATCGACAAGGGCCCGGTCGCCCACCGCATCGATCGCGACGCGCAAGTCCTGCAGCTGCATCGGCGGCAGCCGGCTGCCCTTGACCCGCTCCGCAAGCAGCGCGCGCAGGGTCTGTGCCTCCAGGCGCTCGAGGAGCGTCGCCGCATCATCGCCATCGTTGGCCATGCCGTAGCCGACCGCCATGCCACGGTCGGTGACGCTTGGCGCCTCGGGGCGCGACCCGTCGCCGTCCGCGACCATGCGGGCCTGGGCCAGGCCGGCCTGCACGAGCTCGGCGGTCGTCGACTGGAGCAATGCCACGTCGCAGCCCATCACCATTGACAACAGGTGCAGGTCGACCGGATCCGGAAACGCCTGGGTCATGGCTTGCAAGACCCTGTCGACAACCGGTTTGTCCAACGATTCCACGGGCTCTCCATCGAGAAATGGGCGGGGTGCGCGACACGCGCGCCGGTACGTGACCGGCCGTTCCAACCCCAAGCTTGAACAGCAAACGGTGTGCCCTGCCGCGTCGGCCCGGCTGCTCTCCAGGCCTGCGGAGAAGGGGTGCGGCGTGAGTGACGAACCGGTGCCAGGCCGGTTGCTAATGGCGTTGGTATTGCTGGGCGCCGAACAGCACCTCGCGGGCGGAGTCGCTGTCCAGCGGCTTGCGCCGCTCGGCCAGGACCTGCACGGCGCGCTGCACCGCCGGGCGGGCGCCGATCTCGTCGAACCAGCCCTTCAGGTGCGGAAAGTCGGCCCACTCGATGCCCTGGTTTTTCCACGAGCGCAGCCAAGGGAAGATGGCGATGTCGGCGATGGAGTAGGCGGGCCCGCCGATGTACTTGCTGCGCGCCAGTCGCTTGTCCATCACTGCATAGAGGCGCCTTGCCTCGTTGGTGTAGCGGCTGATGGCGTACTCGAGCTTCTCGGGGGCGTAGATGCGGAAGTGGTGCGCCTGTCCGAGCATGGGACCCACGCCGCCCATCTGGAACATCAGCCACTGCAGCACCTCGTAGCGTGCGGCGATGCCCTCGGGCATGAAGCGACCGGTCTTGCCGGCCAGGTACACAAGGATGGCGCCTGACTCGAACAACGAGATTGGCGCGCCTTCGGGCCCCTCGGGGTCGACGATCGCCGGGATCTTGTTGTTCGGGCTGATCGCGAGGAACTCGGGTTTGAACTGGTCGCCGGCGCCGATGTCCACCGGTGTCACGCGGTACGGCAGGCCGCATTCCTCCAGCATGATGTGAACCTTGTGGCCATTGGGCGTGGCCCACGAATACACTTCGATCATCGAAGGACTCCTTGATGTTCTTCTTGCGCTACGACTCTAGACGAACTGCCTAATCCCATGCTCGACGCGATCAAGCGATGGATCTCGGGCGGGACGCCAGGTCCCGACTGGAGCGATGTGTCCGGCTGGGCGCAGAAGCAGGGGCATGGCTTCAAGCGGGCCCGCGACGACGAGGGCTTCGTCATCGACGGGTCGTTCGGCGACAAGCCATGGCGCCTCGAATGGGGGCCGCCGCAGCGCTCGTACATCCGCGCGCACGAGCTGCGCCTGCGCATGGAGCTGAAGCTGTCGTCCAACCTGCAGATGCTGCTGCTGTCGCGGCTGCTGACGGAGATGCTCGAGCGCGAGACCTTCGAGCGCTACACCCAGAGCAACCAGACGCTGATCGACGTGTCGACACCCGAGGAGATGCGTTGGCTGGCGATGTTCCCCAAGGTCGACCTGGCGGAGCATCCCAAGGAGTTGCGCAACCGCTTCACCGCAGTGGCCAGCGATCCGCAGTCGGCCATGCAGTGGCTGGAGCCGCTCTTCGTCCAGCGCCTGGCGGAAGCATCGTCGCGGCTGCTGCGCCACGATCCTCCGTTCGTGCTGATGACGTTGCGAGGTCGGCTGTACCTCCGGCTCGAATGCGCGCTGCCCGAGCCGGCGATCATTTCGCAGGCGGTCGCGGTGTTCGAGGCGGCCGCGCAGGCCGCGCTGCGGATCAGCGGGCCGACGGTCAAGGAAGCGGCCGACTGGCCGACGACTGCCTCGACTGCCTGGCACACCAACCTTCATCCGGAAGATCCCAAGCGCTAGGCGCGCCGGGGTTGCGACTGCCGTGTCGCGAGCGGGTCAGGCGTAGCGGCCGAGCTCCATCTTGGCGAGCGCGTTGCGGTGCACCTCGTCCGGCCCATCCGCGAACCGCAGCGTACGCGCGATGGCGTAGAAGTTGGCCAGAGGGAAGTCCTCGCACATGGCGCCGCCGCCGTGCACCTGCATCGCCCAATCGATGACCTTGCATGCCATGTTGGGCGCGACGACCTTGATCATCGCGATCTCGGCCTTCGCCGTCTTGTTGCCGGCGACGTCCATCATCCATGCGGCCTTCAGTGTCAGCAGCCGCGCCTGCTCGATGAGGCAGCGCGCTTCGGCGATTCGCTCCTGCGTGACGGTCTGCGCCGCCACCGGCTTGCCGAAGGCCACCCGGTCGCTGGCGCGCTGGCACATCAGCTCGAGCGCGCGCTCGGCCAGGCCGATGAGGCGCATGCAGTGGTGGATGCGCCCGGGACCCAGGCGGCCCTGGGCGATCTCGAAGCCGCGGCCTTCGCCAAGCAGCATGTTGCCGGCAGGAACACGCACATCCTGGAACAGCACTTCCATGTGCCCGTGCGGCGCGTCGTCGTAGCCGAACACCGACAGCGGCCGCACGACCGTGATCCCCGGGGCGTCGGCGGGCACGAGGATCATCGACTGCTGCGAATGCCGCGGCGCCTCGGGATCGGTCTTGCCCATGAAGATGTAGACCTTGCATCGCGGATCGCCGGCCCCCGAAGTCCACCACTTGCGGCCGTTGATGACGTAGTCGCCGCCGTCGCGTTCGATGCGCGCAGTGATGTTGGTGGCGTCGGACGAGGCGACGTCCGGTTCGGTCATCGCGAAGGCGCTGCGGATCTTCCCGTCGAGCAAGGGCTCCAGCCACTGCTTCTTCTGCTCGACGGTGCCGTAGCGGACGATGGTCTCCATGTTGCCGGTGTCCGGAGCGGAGCAGTTGAAGACCTCGCTGGCCCATGGGGTGCGACCCATGATTTCCGCCAGCGGCGCGTACTCCTGATTGGTGAGACCGGCGCCGTACTCGCTCTCCGGCAGGAAGAGATTCCAGAGGCCTTGTGCGCGGGCCTTCGTCTTGAGGGCCTCGATCAGTGCCAGCGGCGTCCAGCGCTTGCCGGCGGCCGTGTTGGCAGCCAGCTCGTCCCAGTAGCGCTGCTCGTTCGGATAGACATGCTCCTGCATGAACCGCTGCACCTGGGCCTGCAGTTCCTGGGTGCGCGAAGAGAAGCTGAAATCCATCATGGGCTCCGGGAAACGCCTGAACGGCAGCCATGGTGCGCCCGGGTGGGCTTGCCGTCGGTCGCGTATGCGACTCGTCGATCAGGAATCGCGTTGCGAGGCGATGCGCCAGCCCATCTCGGCCAGCGGTCGCGCCCCTGCGGCGGCTTGACGCGCCTGGGCGCTCGAGGCGGTGCCATCCACCACGCGCTTTGCGATGCCTTGCAGGATGCCGGCCATGCGGAAGAGGTTGTAGGCCATGTAGAAGTTCCAGTCGGCCATGACGGCATCGGGATCAGGGCGGCCGGTGCGCGCGCAGTAGCGACGCACGTACTCCCGCTCGCTCGGAATGCCCAGCGGTTGGATGTCGACCCCGCCAATGCCGCGTCCCGTGGCATGTGGGATGTGCCACGACATGCAGTGGTAGCTGAAGTCGGCGAGCGGATGGCCGATCGTCGAGAGCTCCCAGTCGAGCACGGCGAGCACGCGCGGCTCGGTCGGATGGAAGACCAGGTTGTCGAGACGGAAGTCGCCGTGCACCACCGCCACCTGGCTCTCGTCGCGGGCGCTGGCCGGCATGTGGGCCGGCAGCCATTCCATCAGGCGGTCCATCTCGGGAATGGGGTCGGTGATCGATGCGACGTACTGCTTGCTCCAGCGCGCGATCTGCCGATCGAAGTAGTTGCCGGGCTTGCCGTAGTGCTCGAGGCCGGCGGCCTTGACGTCGACCTGGTGCAGGGCCGCGATCACGCGGTTCATCTCGTCGTACAGGTCGGCGCGCTGCACGTTGCTCATGCCCGGCAGCGTCTGGTCCCACAGCACACGGCCCTGCATGAACTCCATGACATAAAAGGCGCGCCCGATCACGGCCTCGTCCTCGCACAGCAAGTGCATTCGCGGCACGGGCACGCCGGTGATGTACAGCGCGCGCATGACGGTGAACTCGCGGTCGATCGCGTGGGCAGACGGCAGCAGCTTGGCCGCGGGCCCGGGCTTGGCGCGCATCACGTAGGACGCACCCGGCGTGAGCAGCTTGTAGGTCGGGTTGGACTGGCCGCCCTTGAACTGCTCGACCTCCAACGGGCCGGCGAAGCCTTCGAGGTTCGCCTGCAGGTAGGCCTGCAGTGCGCCGGTGTCGAAGGCGTGCTGTTCGGAGACGGGTTTGGTTCCGGTGAATGCTTCCATTGCGGCTTGTCTCGCGGAGATCGATGTGTGGTGACCCGACCTCGCGGCCGCGGCACTACTGTTTAGAGGCGATGGCCAGCAGCTTTTCCTTCGACAGCACGACCAGCCGCGTCGGCTCGATGCGCACGGCGCCGTCGCGCTCGAAGCCCTTCAGCTCCTGGTTGACGCGCTGGCGCGAAGCGCCGAGCAGCTGGGCGAGGTCTTCCTGCGCGAGCTGCAGGCCGATGCGGATCTCCTCGCCGTCGTGGATGCCGTAGCTGCGCGCCAGCAGCAGGATCTGCTTGGCCAGGCGCGACGCCAGCGGGCGGGTGTTGAGATCCTCGACCGCATCGAACATCAGCCGCAGTCGCCGGCAATTGAGGCGCAGCAGAGCGTCGTACAGCTCCACGTGCTGCGCGAGCAGCTCCTTGAAATCGGGCTTGCGCACCACCAGCAGCGTGGTGGGACCGTGCGCGTTCGCATCGTGCGTGCGCGGCAGCCCATCGAACAGCGCGATGTCGCCGAACCAGACACCCGGCTCCACATATGTCAGCGTGACCTGCTTGCCCGACAGAGACACCGAGCTCACCCGTACCGCGCCCTTGGCAACGCCGCACCAGTCTTCCGCGGGCTGTCCGCGAGAAGAGAGCAGGGCACCGTCGGGCAACCTTCGCACGATGGCGCGCGACATGATCGCGTTGCGCAAAGGCAGTGAGAGCTTCGAGAACCACGAACCCGAGTCGATGTTGTTGCGCTCGGGCATTGTAAGAACGGGGGTATTCATGTCTTGTCTCTGACGTGACAGCATGATCGCGCTGCCCAGACCTATTGTCCACGAGCACCGAGGAGACAAATGATGAGCACCGATGGCCTGCAGATCCGCAGTCGCCGCGGCGACGTGAGCGATGAGGAGTGGCAGACGCGAGTCGATCTCGCCGCCGCATATCGGCTCGTCGCGCTGTTCAAGTGGGACGACCTCGTCTTCACCCACATCACCGCGCGCGTGCCGGGCGCCGACAACGAGTTCCTGATCAATCCGTACGGCCTGATGTTCGAGGAGATCACCGCCTCGAGCCTGGTGAAGGTGGACACGGCGGGCAACAAGCTGGATGACACGCCGTTCCCGGTGAACCCGGCGGGCTTCACCATCCACAGCGCGATCCACGGTGCGCGCCACGATGCCCAATGCGTGCTGCATACCCACACGCTGAATGGCGTCGCGGTGTCGGCGCAGAAGGACGGCGTGCTGCCGCTTTCGCAGCAATCGATCTTCGTCCTGTCCAGCCTCGGCTACCACGACTACGAAGGTGTCGCGCTGCGCGAGGAGGAGAAGCCGCGGCTGGTGAAAGACCTCGGCACGAACAACTTCCTCATGCTGCGCAACCACGGCCTGCTGACGCTCGGGCCGACGGTCGCAGACGCCTTTCTCAACATGTATCTGTTCGAAGCGGTGTGCAGCATCCAGGTGCGCGCGCAGGCCGGCGGCTCGGACCTCGTGCATGTGGATCCCCGCATCATCGCGACCGCGCAGGAACAGGCGAAGGCCGTGACCAAGGGGATGGGCGGCGGTGCGCTCGCGTGGCCCGGCCTGCTGCGCCGGCTCGACCGTGTCGATCCCGGCTACCGGAGCTGAGATTCCCGCCGCCGGTACTGCGCGAGCAGCTTCTCCATCGTCGTCTGGCTTTCGTGCTGGTGCAGCCACTGCGTGGGCGCCAGATTCACCGCGCGCACGATCATGTGGTCGCTGCCGACGTCGATGATGTTGATGCAGGCCGGCAGCTGCTCCAGGCTGCCGAAGAACGCGCGCTGGCCGGTGATGGCGCGCGCCAGCAGGGCGCGGTTGACACCCCCGTGCAGCACCATCAGCAGGCAGCTCCAGTCCTCGCGCTCGACAATGTGCGCGAAGGCCGGCAGCGTGCGGTCGAGGAATTCGCCCACCGACTCGCCGCCAAGGAAGCGCCGCTGTTCCAGATCGGCGCCGTTCTGGAACGCACCCACGAAGGCGGCCTCGACTTCCTCGGGGCGGATGTCCGACAGCCGCCCGCCGCGGATCTCCTCGAGCGCCGCCTCCGTCTCCAGGGGCATGGGTTGTCCGGCCGCCGACAGCACCCGCTGTGCCGTCTCCATCGTGCGCTGCAGGCCGCTGACTATCACGCGATCGAAGCGCACGCCGCATTCGGCGAACAGCTTGCCGGCGGCATCGGCCTGCGCGCGGCCGGCGTCGTTGAGCGGCACGGTGAGCGGCGGCACCGGCGTGCCGTCGGCACGGAAGTAATCCACCGAGCCGTGGCGCATCAGGTAGATGCGCCGGCGTTGCGGTGCCGTCATCGTGTGTGCTCCGCTTGCCCGCTATTTGAACTGCGGCGGACGCTTGTCGAGGAAGGCCTGAATCCCTTCGCCGGCGTTGGGGTGGAGGAGGTTTTCAACGAAGTGGTTCCGCTCTGCTTCGAGCTGCTGCGTGAGGCCTGCGGTGGCCGCGTGCTGCACCAGCTCCTTTGCGCTCGCGATGGCGTTTGGCGCCATCGCCGCCAAGCGCTCGGCTACGCCCAAAGCTTCGGCGAGCGCGTGTCCACTGTCTGTCACCCAATTGACAATGCCGTGCGCGTGCAGTTGTCGCGAGCTGACCGGCTCGGCCAGCCACACCCACTGCTGGACGAGCTGCCGCGGCAGGGCGTGCGACAGATGCCAGGTGGCGCCTCCGTCCGGCGTGACGCCGATGCGTGCGTACGAAAGAATGAAGCGGGCGTCCTCGGCCGCCACGACGAGGTCGCAGGCCAGCGCCAGCGAGAAGCCGGCTCCTGCCGCAGCGCCTTCGACGGCCGCAATGACCGGCTTGGGAAACACGCGCAGCGCCTCGATGAATTGATGCAGCTGGTCGAGAACCTGGACCTGCGCCACGGCGCCGGTCTGCCGCCTGGCTTGCAGCCCGCGCAGGTTTCCACCGGCGCAGAAGTTTCCGTTGTCGCCTTGGAGGACGACGGCGCGCACTTCGTCGCTGGACTCGGCGACGTTGAGCGCCTCGATGCCCGCAGCCACGAGTTGCTCGGACAGCGTGTTGCGTGTCGCGGGGTCGCTGAGGGTCAGCACCAGCGTGCTGCCCTTTCGCTCTGTCTTGAGTTCGGAAGACATTGGATCGACTCGCAGAAAGGGGTGCTGAGAATTGTGTCACGCACGCCCCGTGATACCTCGCACGGGCCATGTCGCGCGAGGCGTGGTTGACATGTAACGACATGCTAGAGTCCCACGGCTCTTTCGCCTCCCTTGTCCATGCGCAAAGCCTTTGCCGCTGTCGCCGCCGGTTTGCTGCTGTGCTTTGCATCGCACGCGATGGCCTTGGGCTTTGGTCCGGTCAGCAACGCCACCCGCCTCGGGCAGCCGCTCGACTTCGGTGTGGCGGTACGGCTCGAGGGCGACGAGGCGCTCGCCGCGCAGTGCATCGCGGCAGAGGTGACGGCCGGCGATCAGCGCGTGCCGGCGCAGCAGGTCCGCACGCGGCTTGTTCGCGGCGCAACGCCGAGCGAAGCCACGGTGAAAGTATCGACGACCTCGCGCATCACCGAGCCGGTCGTCACGGTGCAGCTCGCGCTCGGCTGCCCGCCTCGCGCTTCGCACAAGTTCGTGAGCCTGCTCGATCCGCCGCGCGGTGGTGCAGCGAGGCAGCCAGCGCCGGCCCCCACGGCGCTTCCGGTCGAAGCCGCCGCGAGCGCCGTGACGCCCGGCACGCCGGCGTCCGGTGCGCAAGCGCAGCTCGGGGCCCTGGAGGAGCGGATCGAAAGGCTGCGGCTGGAGCAGCAGGCGACGCAGCAGAGCATCGCCTCCCTGCAGGCGAAGCTGCGCGAGTCGGAAGAGGTTCGCCGTCACAGCGATCCGGCGCTCTACGGACTCACCGCGCTGGTCGTGCTGCTGCTCGTGGTGATCGCCGTCCTGCTGTGGCGGCAGGCCAGGGAGCGAAGCGAGCAGGCCTGGCAGCGCGATTCCCAGGCACTGACCGACACGGGCTCGCGGCCCTTCGACATCGAGCGCATGTCACCGGTGTCGCCGGCGTTCGACGAGGTCACGATGACGTCGATGCGCGTCGTGCCCGAGTCGAGCCTGGGCGGTGCGCTGGACGAAGCGCCGACACGCGCCGAGTCGTCGGTGCGCGACGCGATACAGACGACCACGATTCCGTCGGCCGCGCGCATGCGCCGCGAACTGACCGGCGAGGAGCTGATCGATCTGGAGCAGCAGGCCGACTTCTTCATCGCGCTGGGCGAGGAAGAGGCGGCCATCGACCTGCTCATGGGCCACGTGCGCAGCAGCGGCGGAACGAGTCCGATGCCCTACCTGAAGCTGCTCGAGATCTATCGCCGCCGCAGCGACGGCGAAGCGTACGAGCGGATCCGCGAGCGCTTCAACCGCCGCTTCAACGCGCATGCGCCGGCCTGGGAGAGCGATCCGTTGCAAGGCCGCGCACTCGCCGCGTATCCCGATATCGTGGCTCGGCTGCAATCGGTATGGAGTGTTCCGGCGCGTGCGAGCGACCTGCTCGAATCGCTGCTGTTCCGCCGTGACAACAGCCACGGCACTTTCGACCTGCCGGCCTACGAGGAGCTGCTGTTCCTGTATGCGCTGGTGCGCGATCTCGTCGAGCGCGAACGCATGCCCGACGGCGTGGACCTGCTGCTGCCCCTGGACCACAGCGCGGAGACGCCGGCCATCGTGCGTGCCGAAGCGGCGCGTCCTCGCGAGCCTCAGGCAGGCAAGCCAGTGGATCTGGAGCTCGACTTCGACGCGCCGCGGCCGCCCACTCCGTAGGCCGCTGCGCTTCTGTCTACAAGTGCGAGAGGCGCCGCAGCGCTTCCTCCAGCGTCGCGTCCTTCTTGGCGAAGCAGAAACGCACGATGCGCTGCTCGAAGCCGCCGGCGTAGAAAGCCGACAGCGGAATCGCGGCGACGCCGATGTCGCGTGTCAGGCGGCGGCAGAAGGCCTCTTCGGGCTCGTCGCTGATCGCCGAATAGCCGACGCACTGGAAGTAGCTGCCCTCGCTGGGGAGCAGTTCGAAACGCGTGGCGGCAAGGCCGGCTCGGAACAGGTCGCGCTTTCGCTGGTAGAAGGCCGGAAGTTCGAGGTAGGGCGCCGGATCTGCCATGTAGGCGGCGATGCCGTGCTGCACCGGCGTGTTGACCGTGAACACGTTGAACTGGTGCACCTTGCGAAACTCCGCGGTCAGCGGCGCGGGCGCCGCGACATAGCCCACTTTCCATCCGGTGACGTGGTAGGTCTTGCCGAAGCTCGACACGATGAAGCTGCGCGCCGCCAGCTCGGGAAGGCGCGCCACGCTCTGGTGCGGCGCGCCGTCGTAGACCATGTGCTCGTAGACCTCGTCGGCGATGACGAACACATCGGTCGGTTCGAGCAGCTCAGCGAGCCGCCGCATCTCGGCGGCCGACCACACGGTGGCGCTCGGGTTGTGCGGCGTGTTGACGATGATGGCGCGTGTGCGCGGCGAAAGCGCGGCCGCGATGCGCTCGAAGTCGGGACGGAAGGTGCCCGCGGTCAGCGGCACATGGACCGCACGACCGCCGGCGAGCGTGATGTTGGGCTCGTAGCTGTCGTAGCAGGGATCGAGCACGATGACCTCGTCGCCCGGGTGCACGATGGCCAGGATGGCCGTGAGGATGGCCTGCGTGGCGCCCGCGGTGATGGTGATTTCGGCACCGGGGTCGTAGCGATGCCCGTACAGCGACTCGATCTTGGCCGCAACCGCCTCGCGCAGTGCCGGCACGCCGGTCATCGGGGGGTACTGATTGAGCCCGCGGCGCATCGCCTGTTCGACGGCGTCGAGCAGACGGGGATCACAGTCGAAGTCCGGAAAGCCCTGGCCGAGGTTGACGGCGCCGTGCTCCTGCGCGAGCGCGGACATCACGGTGAAGATGGTGGTGCCGACCGTCGGCAGTCGGCTTTCGATGGTGGGCGTCTTGAGGCTCATAGCTGGTAGTCCTGCGTGTCGCTGCTCATGGCCCGCGTGATGAGGGCACGGCTCAGGCGGTCTGACAGCATCTCGGCGAAGGCGTAGACGAAGTTCCTCAGGTAGGCGCCGCGCTTGAACGCGACGCGGGTGACGTTCTGGCCGAACAGATGCCCGACCGGCCGGGCGACGAGCTCGCCTCCGGGCGGGTCGTCGCGCACCGCCAGCTCTGCCAGGATGCCGACGCCCAGGCCCAGACGGACGTAGGTCTTGATGACGTCGGCGTCGATGGCTTCGAGGACGATGTTCGGCTTGAGCCGACGCGCCGCGAACGCGCGGTCGACTCGTGTGCGGCCGCTGTACGAGGGGTGGTATGACACCAGCGGCTGGATCGCCAGGTCCTCCAGCGTGATGCGCTCCAGCTGGGCGAGCGGATGCCCCGCAGGCATGACGACGGCGTGCTGCCATTCGTAGCAGGGCAGGGTGACCAGCTCGGTCGCTTCGTCCAGCGCCTCGGTGGCGATGCCGATGTCGGCCACTTCGTCGACCACCATCTGCGCCACCTGCTTGGGCGCGCCCTGGTGCAGGCTGATGCTCACCTTGGGGAACCGCTTGCGCAGCTGCGCCACCGGCTCGGGGAGGAAGTAGCGCGCCTGGGTGTGCGTGGTCGCGATCGACAGCGTGCCGGCGTCCTGCTTGGAGAACTCGTCGCCGATGCGCTTCAGGTTGTTCACCTCGCGCAGGATGATCTCGATGGAGCGCAACACCTCCTGGCCGGGCTCGGTGATGCGGCGCAGCCGCTTGCCGTGGCGCGCGAAGATGTCGACGCCCAGCTCGCCCTCGAGCTCGAGGATGGCCTTCGAGATGCCGGGCTGCGAGGTGTACAGCGCCTTCGCGGTTTCGGTGAGGTTGAGGTTCTGCCGGACGGCTTCCTGGACGAAGCGGAACTGATGGAGGTTCATAGGGGGGTGGGCGCCTGCAGCGGCTGCAGCCATGCCAGCGCCGCCATCGCCATCGCCTCGACGACGCTGTCGACTTCGCCGATGGCGGGACGAAGTTCCCAATGCACGGCCGGATGGGCGGATTCCAGCTGAATCAGCAGCTCGGGGATGTCCTTGCGCACATGTCCGCCGGCGCCGAGGAACAGCGGCACGACGTCGACGCGCTCGCACTGTGCCGCGGCCAGACGTCGGCCGCCCTCGAGCAGATCGGGCCGCATGAATTCGAGAAACGCCAGTTCCACGGGCAGGTTCGGCGCACGCGCACGGATGCGCTCGGCAATGTCCTCGAACGGCAGCGCCCAGCGCGAGTCGCGGGCGCCGTGGGCGAACAGCAGCAGGCCCTGCTTCATCGGTACTTCACGAGCCAGGTGAAGGCGGCCATCGACAGCATCAGGTAGATCGCGCTGGGCGTGGCGGCAACCATCCACGGCGTCCAGTCGCGCAGCATGCCGAGATGGCCGGCGACGTTGTTCAGCAGCACGAAGCTGATGCCCAGCATGATGCCGCCGAACACCTTGAAGCTCACGCCGCCGCCGCGTGCATGCAGATACGCGAACGGCAGCGCGAGCGCCATCATCACCAGGCAGGCGAACGGATAGAGCGCGCGCTTCCAGAACTGGATCTCGTAGCGCTGCGCCGCCTGCTCGTTTTCGGCCAGGTGCCCGATGTAGCGCGCGAGCTCCACCGTCGACATGGTCGAGACCGGGAGCACCGCGGCGGCCACGACGCTGGCCGACAGCGTGCTGCGCCACGACATCTGCGGCAGCGACTCGTCGGAGACGTGCTGCGGCTCATCGGTCGCGCCTTCGGTCCAGCGGGTCACGGTGACTTCCGCCAGCTGCCACACCGCGGCTTCGTCGACCTGCCCGCGGGTGGCGGCGATGCGCTGGATCAGGCGGCCGTTGGTGTCGAACTCGAAGATGCGCACGTTGCGCAGCGTGCCGCCGCTGGCGGCGCTGCCGACGTTGATGGAGTACGAGCGCTCGCCTTCCGGTGTGATGTGCCGGTCCTTCAGCCAGGCGCCCGAGCGGCCCAGCTTGAGGCCGCCCTTGTAGACGGCCGTCAGTGTGGCGCGCTGCTCCTCGGTGAGCGGAGCGAGGTAGTCGCCGACGACGAAGGTGAGCACGCCGAACACCAGGCCCAGGATGGCCAGCAGGTTCAGCGCCCGTCCCGGTCCGAGGCCGCCGGTGCGCAGGATGGTGTACTCGGACGACTGCGCCATGCGCGCGAGGGCGTAGATGGTGCCGATCAGCACCGCGATCGGCATCAGCTCGTACACGTGGCCCGGCAGCTCGAGCAGGCTCGCGGCCACTGCGTGGACCGTGCGATAGCCTTGCTTGCCGACGTCGCCCAGCTCGTCGACGAAATCGATGAAGAAGAACAGCGACAGGAACGCGAGGGCGACGAAGAACACCGACGACACGATGTCGACGTAGAACAGGCGCCGGACGGTCTTCATGCGCCTGCCTTGGCGGACGCTGCCGCCGACGTCGACCACTTGCGGCGGCTGTTGCGGGCATCGCGCCACCACAGCATGCCCACTGCCAGTGCGAACGCGCCGCCGTGGGCGCCGATCAGCGCGGCGCCCATGCCGACCTTGCCGCCAGCCACCCACGCCTGGGTCAGATTGATGACGTTGTAGTAGACGACGAAGGCCAGCAGGGCGAACAGCAGGTTCCAGTTGCTGGCCCGTCGTGGGTTCGCCTCGGACAGCGCGATCCCCAGCAGCGTGAGGTTGGCGCCGCCCAGCACCAGGCCCAGCCGCCACACGAGCTCGCCCTGGAACGCCGGGCTCGGCGAACGCAGCAGCTCGCCGGTGGTGCGGGCCTTCGGCGGCAGGTTGTCGGCGCGCGACAGCATGCGCTCGCCGGCGAGCACGCGGTACTTCTCGAAGCGGGACAGCGTCTTCTCGTGCGTCTTGGCGTTCTGCTCGTTGCGCTGTCCGCGGTCGAGCAGCAGGAAGCGGTCTTCGCCCTCGATGGCGATGCGGCCCGACTTGGCGGTCGTCACCGCCTCTACGGCGCCCGAGCTGGACAGGATGAAGACGTTGCGACCGGTGCGGCCGTCCTGCGAATCACGCTCGATGAAGAAGACGCGGCTGCCGTCGCTGGAGCTCTGGAACTGGCCGGGTGCGACGCGCGAGAGGTCGGAGCGGCGCTCGAAGCGGTCGCGCAACTCGACGCTGCGCTGGTTGACCCAAGGCCAGACGAACAGCGCCAAAAGGCCGACGACCACCAGCACCGGCAGGCTGGTGCGCAGCACCGGACGCACGAAGCGCGTGAGTCCGACGCCGCTGGCGAACCAGATGGCCATCTCGCTCTCACGATACATGCGGCTCAATGTCGCGACGACGGCGATGAACATCGACAGCGCGAGCATCGTGGGCAGCTGACCGAGCGCCACATATCCCAGCAGCAGCACCACGTCCTGCGGTGCGATGTTGCCCCCTGCAGCCTGGCCGAGAGTGCGGATCAGCATCATCGTCAGCACGATGGTGAGGATGACGACGAGCGTCGCGCCGAAGCTTCGCGCGAGGTCTCTGCGCAGAGTGGAATCGAATAACATCGTTGGCTTGTCTAACCGGACCGCATTATGGACTTTCGACATCAAATCGCTTCGACCGGCGCACTGTCCGGCGTGGCAACCGATGCGCTGCTCGTCGTCATCCACGGCGATGCCATCGGCCGCGACCTCGACCCGGCCATCGCCCGCATCGTCGACGACGCCGTGTCGCATGGCGACTTCCAGTTCAAGGCGGGACGCACGCTCTATCTGCATCGCCCGCAAGGCTTGAAGGCCGCGCGTCTGGTGGTGTGCGCGGGCGGTGCGGCATCGGTCAAGGCCTTCAAGGCGGCGGTTGCCGCCGGCCTCGCGCAGCTCAAGGGCGGCGGCGCCAAGCACGTGACCGTGGCGCTCGGCAGCAGCGAAGTGGGCGAGCAGCACGCCGAGGCCGTCACCGCCGCGGTCGCAGACGCCACTTACCTGTACCGCCAGACCAAGCCCAGCGCACCGGCTGCGCCGGCCATCTCCAGGATCACCCTGCTGTGCGACAAGCCCCAGGCGCGCGACGTTCAGCGCGGGCTGGCCCGCGGCGCGGCGGTTGCCGAGGGGGTCACGCTCGCGAGGGAGCTGGCCAACCTGCCCGCGAACCATTGCACGCCCACCTTTCTCGGCGAGACCGCGAAGAAGCTGGGCAAGGACCATGGCCTGAAGGTCGAGGTGCTGGACCGCAAGGCGATCGAGAAGCTCGGCATGGGCTCCTTCCTTGCCGTTGCGCAGGGCTCGCATCAGGAGCCTCGTTTCATCGTCGCGCGCTACGACGGCGGCACGAAGTCGCAGGCCCCGGTGGTCCTGGTCGGCAAGGGCATCACCTTCGATACCGGCGGCATCTCCATCAAGCCTGCCGCCGAGATGGACGAGATGAAGTACGACATGGGCGGCGCGGCCAGCGTGCTCGGCACATTGCGCGCCATCGCCGAGCTCAAGCCCAAGCTCAACGTCATCGGCCTCATCCCGACCTGCGAGAACATGCCGAGCGGGCATTCGGTGAAGCCGGGCGACGTCGTCACCAGCCTTTCCGGGCAGACGATCGAGATCCTCAACACCGACGCCGAAGGGCGCCTCATTCTCTGCGATGCGCTGACCTACGCCGAGCGCTTCAAGCCCCGGGCGGTCGTCGACATCGCCACGCTCACCGGCGCTTGCGTGGTGGCGCTGGGTCACCACAATTCGGGCCTGTTCACCGCCGACGACGAGCTCGCCGAGCAACTGCTGGCGGCCAGCCGGCAGGCGCTCGATCCCGTGTGGCGGATGCCGCTGGACGAGGAGTACGACGACGCGCTGAAGAGCAACTTCGCCGACATGGCCAACGTCGGCCCGCGCGCCGGCGGCGCCATCACGGCGGCGATGTTCCTGCGTCGCTTCACGGGCAAATACCGTTGGGCGCACGTCGACATCGCCGGCACCGCATGGAAGTCCGGCGCGGCCAAGGGCGCCACCGGCCGTCCGGTCCCGCTGCTGACGCATTTCGTCCTGTCGCACGCAGGTTGAACGTCGGGGCGGCGCCGGTCATGACTGAGGTTCAGTTCCACTTCAACGTGCCCGATCGGCTGCTCTACGCCTGCCGGCTGCTGCGCAAGGCTTTGCGCAGCGGGGCCGCCGGGGTGGCGGTGAGCGGACCGGGCGACACCCTCGGCCGGCTGGATCGCACGCTGTGGACTTTCGAGCCGCAGGAATTCATCCCGCACGTGCTGCTGCGCGGCGGCGAGACGCTCGCGCCGCGCCTGCGCCGCACCCCGATCTGGCTCGTCGAGCGGGCGGAACTGGCGGCGCATCACCCCGTGCTGGTGCATCTGGGCGAAGAGCCGGCCGCTGGATTCGAGAGCTTCGGCCGGCTGATCGAGATCGTCTCCACCGACGACGACGAGCGCGCGGCCGCGCGCCGCCGCTGGAAGCACTACGCCGGCCGCGGCTATGCGATCCAGAAGTTCGAAGTAGGCGCCCAGGCATGAGCGCCGCCGCGCCGCCGCCGGGCAAGGTGCCGACGCTCACCGAGGTGATCCGGCACGAAGCCAGCGTCGCGCAGGCCGCGCCGCCGACGTCCGCCGAGCAGGAACTGGTGCAACGCGTCCTTGCCAACGTGCAACGACAGGTCGACCTGATGCTGGAGCAGCGCCTGCGCGAGGCGATGGCGCCGGCCTTGGCGCGGCTCACCGACGCCCTGCTGCGCGAGACGCGGACCGAGCTGGCATCCACCTTGCGAGACATGGTGGCCCGGGCAGTCGCCCAGGAGTTGTCCCGTCATCGCGATCGCTAGGTCGTTCGTTGGAAGCCGCGTGGTGACGCCTCTGTTCAACGGTGCCACCCGCTTCCTGCGCCCCGCCCATGCGCCTTGCGAATGCCCTAGACCACTCGGGTAAACCGGTGTCGCCAATCGGCGTCACGCCCCGAGGATTCCCGATGTATCAAGGAGTTCATTTGGAGTATGGTGGCGCCCGTTGAAACATCAACACTCTCTCCCATTCCTATTCGGAGGTTATGCATGCAAGTCAAACTGAATGTGATCGCGGCAGCCGCAGTGGCAGTACTCGCCAGCGGTGCGTATGCGCAGGACATGGTCGTCAAGATCGGCCACGTCGGCCCGGTCTCAGGTGCCCAGGCCCACTACGGCAAGGACAATGAAAACGGCTCTCGCATGGCCATCGAAGACCTGAACGCCAAAGGCATCACCATCGGCGGCAAGAAGGTCAAGTTCGAGCTCGTCGCCGAAGACGACGCAGCCGATCCGAAGCAAGGCACCGCCGCGGCGCAGAAACTGTGCGACGCCAAGGTCAACGGCGTGGTCGGCCACCTGAACTCCGGCACCACGATCCCGGCCTCCAAGGTCTACAACGACTGCGGCATCCCCCACATCACGCCGTCGGCGACGAACCCCAACCTCACCAAGCCGGGCTACAAGACCACCTTCCGCCTCCTGGCCAACGACAACGCGCTGGGCGCCGGCCTCGCGCTGTATGCGGCCGACGCGCTCAAGCTGAAGAAGATCGCGATCATCGACGACCGCACCGCCTACGGGCAGGGCGTGGCCGAGGTGTTCAAGAAGACCGCCCAGGCGAAGGGCATCCAGATCGTCGACGAGCAGTACACCACCGACAAGGCCACCGACTTCATGGCCATCCTGACGGCCGTGAAGAGCAAGAACCCCGACGGCGTGTTCTACGGCGGCATGGACCCGCAGGCCGGCCCGATGCTGCGCCAGATGGAGCAGCTCGGCATGGCGAACGTCAAGTACTTCGGCGGCGACGGCCTGTGCACCGACAAGGTCATCGAGCTGTCGGGCGGCGCCAAGACGCTGGCCAACGTGGTGTGCGCGGAAGGCGGCGCATCGCTGGCCAAGATGCCCGGCGGCACGGCTTGGCGCGCCCGCTACGACCAGAAGTACCCGAAGCAGTTCCAGGTCTACTCGCCGTACACCTACGACGCGACGATGGTGCTGGTCAACGCCATGCAGAAGTGTGACTCGCCGGACCCGGCCAAGTACCTGCCTTGCCTGGCCAAGACCGACTACCAGGGTGTCACCGCGAAGATTGCCTTCGAGGACAACGGCGAGCTGAAGAACCCGGCGATGACGCTGTACGTCTACAAGGACGGCAAGAAGGTCCCGCTCAACTGACATCGGTCGGCATGACGGAAAGGGGGCGCCGTTCGGCGCCCCTTTCTCTTTCATGCGGTGGCTGCGGGATCCTGTCGGTAGTAGCCCGCCAGCAGGGCGTACAGCGGCGGATGCTCCAGGCGCAGCTCGTGCGGCGCAACGAAGAACACCTCCGAGGCGACCGCGAAGAACTCGTCGACCGATTCGGCGCCGTAGGGGTCGAGCAGCGTGTCCTCGCCGGCATCGACACGGTCGCAGAACTCATGGAACTGCGCGTTCAGCTCGCTGCGCCAGGCGTCGCGCGCGGCCCGGTCGGGCAACGGAGGCACCCCATCGGCCACGCCGTCGGCCATGTCCAGCACATGAGCGAACTCATGGACCACGACGTTGTAGCCCCATTCGGCCGACTCGCCGGCGCCCTCGACATCGCGCCACGAGAGCATGACGGGCCCGCCTTCCATTGCCTCGCCGGACAGCGTCTCGTCGTAGCGGTGCACGATGCCGTCCTCGTCCATCACCTCGCGGCGGGCGACCACCTCGTCGGGATGGATCACGATGCCGACGCATCCGGCATAGGCCTCGAGGCCCAGGCGAAGCACCGGCAGACAGGCTTGCGCGGCGACCGCGACGGCGATCTCGTCGGTGATGTCCAGACCCTGCGCCCCGGTGAACTCCTTCTGCGCCAGGAACAGCGTCGCCAGGTCGCGCAGCATGGCGCGATCGGATTCATCGCGCCGACCGAGGAAGGGATAGCGCGCGAGGGTCAGCTCCCACAGCGTGTCGGGAATCGGTCGCCGGCGCAGCGTGCGCTCGTCGCGCAGCTTGCGCAGTGTCGACCACCAGCGGTTCAGCACGTCAGTGCGCCGCGGCCGGCGCGAGGCGCGAGAAGCCCTCGCGGCGCCAGCGCAGCACATCGGCCCGCGGCTTTCCGGCCGGGTAGTCGCAGTCCCAATCGCTCAGCACGTAACGCACCATCGTCTCGCCCATCGGATGCCGTGCAGGCACGTGGGTATGTCCGTGGATCATCCGGTCCGCGCGGGCATGGCGCATCCAGCGCCGCGTGGCTTCTTCGTCGACGTCGAACCATTCGCCGGCAGTCTGCCGAGCCTTGCGCCGCTGACTCTCGGCGCGTATGGCGCGCGCCTGCTCGCGCCGCTGCGGCAGCGGCTGCTGCAGGAAACGGCGTTGCCATTCGTCGCTGCGCACTTCCGATCGGAAACGCTGGTACTCCACGTCCGACAGGCACAGCGCATCACCGTGCGACAGCAGGAGGCGCTGGTCTTCGTGGGCCGTGATGACAGTGGGGTCGGCGAGCGACATCACGCCGCAGTGCCTGAGCATGTCGGCACCCACGAGGAAGTCGCGGTTGCCTTGCATGAACCCGATGAAGCGGTGCGCGCTGGCCTCTGCCAGCATGGCCACGCACTGCGCCTCGAAACCTTCGTGCCGTGCATCGTCGCCGACCCACACTTCGAAGAGGTCGCCCAGGATGAACACCGCATCGGCCTCGGTGCAGCGCAGGTGCGTGGCCAGCGCATCGAAAGTGCGCGGCGTGGCCTCGCTCAGGTGAAGGTCGCTGAGGAAATCGATCGCGCGCCAGGCTGCCGGCGCGCGGAACTCGGCGAATTCGGGCAGCGGCGCCGCACCCACGTCAGCCATGTCCGCAGCCCTGACGCTCAGACGAGCACGGCGCGGGTGATGACCACGTCTTCGAGGGGCACGTCGTCGTGGAAGCCCTTGCGACCCGTCTTGACGCCTTCGATGGTGTCGACGACGTCCTGGCCCGACACGACCTTGCCGAAGACCGCATAGCCCCAGCCGCTGGGGCTCTCCGAGCGGAAGTTGAGCGAGGCGTTGTCGGCCGAATTGATGAAGAACTGCGCCGTGGCCGAGTGCGGATCGGAAGTGCGCGCCATCGAGATCGTGTAGCGGTCGTTCTTCAAGCCGTTGTTCGCTTCGTTGCGCACCGGCGGATCGGTGGGCTTCTGCTTCATGCCGGCGGCGAAGCCGCCGCCCTGGATCATGAAGCCCTTGATCACGCGGTGGAACACGGTGCCGTCGTAGTGGCCCTTGGCCACGTAGGTCAGGAAGTTCCTCACCGACTCGGGCGCCTTCGCCTCGTCCAGCTCGATGCGGATGTTGCCCTTCGTCGTTTGCAGCTCGACTTGCTGAGTCATTTCACTTCTCCAGGGTGGCTCGTTTGATGATGACCGGCGTGTTGGGCACGTCGTCGTGCGGCGGCTTGCTGCCGGTGGGCACCTCGCGGATCTTGTCGACCACTTCCATGCCTGAGACCACCTTGCCGAAGACGGCGTAGCCGTTGCCGTCGCGCGCCTGCTCGGCGTTGAGGAAGGCGTTGTCCTTCACGTTGATGAAGAACTGCGCGGTGGCCGAGTTCGGGTCCATGGTGCGCGCCATCGCGATGGTGCCGCGCTGGTTGGTGAGTCCGTTGCGCGACTCCAGGGGGATGGGCTCGCGGGTCTTCTTCTCCTTCATGTCGGGCGTCATGCCGCCGCCCTGGATCATGAAGTTCGGAATCACGCGATGGAAGATGGTGCCGTCGTAGTGGCCCGCCTTCACGTACTGCACGAAGTTGTCGACCGACTTCGGCGCCTTGGCCCTGTCGAGCTCGACGACGATGTCCCCCATCGACGTGGCGAGCTTGACCTTCTGCGCCTGCGCCATCGCGGCGGGCGCCGCGGCCAGCGTCAGCACGAGGGCGCCGGCGAAAGCACCGTGGCGTAGGGACGAGCGGCTCATGGTTTTCCTTTGGTTCTTCAGGGAGTGGTGCGCGGCGCTGCGGTGCCGGCCGGCTTGACCAGGTCGCGCAGCAGCGAAAGCTTGGGCGGCAATGCCGCGTTGGACGGATCGAGGCGCAATGCCTGGGTGTACGACAGCCGCGCGAGCTGCGCATAGAGGTCGCCCATGTTCTGGTGCGCCACGGCGTAGTCGGGATTGGCGCGCAGCGCGGCATCGAGCGCTGCGCGCGCCTTGTCGTAGTCGCCCTGGGCGGCATGGAGCACCGCCAGGTTGTTGTGAGGTTCCGGAATCTCCGGGTAGTCCACCGTCAGCTGCGTGAAGATCTCGCGCGCTTCAGGGGTGCGACCGGACTCCGCGAGCACCACGCCTTTCTGAAAGCGCAGCTGCGGCTCGCGCGGGCTCTGCTGGAGCAATCGATCCAGCCGCGCGAGCGCCTCGGTCGTCTCGCCCGCGGCCACCAGCCGGTTGATCTCGCTTCGTTCGTCGGCTGCCGGTGCGAGCGTTGCCGCGCAGCACAGCAGCAATGCGACCAGCGCACGGACGGGGCGAAGCAGGGCAGAAGGCATCGATGCAGAGGTGAGTGGAGCGGGGTCAAAGCTGCGCTGCAGCACTGCCAAATACCAACCGCATCCGGGCGGCCCCGCTATACTGAATCGATTGTAGAGCAGGCCCATCGCTCGCCTGCCCCGCGCGCCGCCAGGGAGACACGGCGCCTTCCCCAAATCCGTTCTTCTTCTCGACGTGGCAACGTTTTCCGACGGCCCTGTGGCGGGCCCGACCGTCTCATGAACCTGCGCATCTACAACACACTGTCCCGCGAGACAGAAGAGTTCAAGCCCATCGAGCCGGATCATGTGCGCATGTATGTCTGCGGGATCACGGTCTACGACCTCTGCCACATGGGGCACGCGCGTTCGCAGCTTGCCTTCGACATGGTGTATCGCTGGCTGCAGGCGCTCGGCTACAAGGTGACCTACGTCCGCAACATCACCGACATCGACGACAAGATCATCCGCCGCGCACTCGAGCGCGGAATGCCGATCCGCCGGCTCACCGAAGAAATGGCCGGCGCCATGCATGCCGACTTCGATGCACTGGGCATCGCCCGGCCCACCCACGAGCCGGCCGCCACGGACCACGTGCCGCAGATGCTCGAGATGATTGCGACGCTGGAGCACAAGGGCCTCGCCTATCGCGCACCCAACGGCGATGTGAACTATTCCGTGCGCAAGTTTTCCGGCTACGGCAAGCTCTCGGGCAAGTCCATCGACCAGCTGCGCGCCGGCGAGCGCGTCGCCGTGCTCGACGGCAAGGAAGACCCGCTCGACTTCGTGTTGTGGAAGAGCGCCAAGGACACCGAACCCGAAGACGCCAAATGGCCCAGTCCCTTCGGCGCCGGCCGCCCGGGCTGGCACATCGAATGCTCCGCGATGGGCTGCGCCATCCTCGGCCAGCACTTCGACATCCACGGCGGCGGCATGGATCTGCAGTTCCCTCACCACGAGAACGAGATCGCGCAGAGCGAAGGCGCTACCGGCAAGCCGTTCGTCAACTACTGGCTGCACAACGGCTTCCTCAATGTCGACAACGTGAAGATGTCGAAGTCGCTCGGCAACTTCTTCACCATCCGCGACGTGCTGAAGCAATACGACGGCGAAACGGTGCGCTTCTTCATGCTGCGCACGCATTACCGAAGCCCTTTCAACTTCAGCGACGTCAACCTCGACGATGCGCGCCATGCGCTGCGCCGTCTGTACACCGCACTCGACCTCGTGCCGCCCGCGCCGGTGGCCGTCGACTGGTCCGAGCCGCATGCGGCGGCGTTCCGCGCCGCGATGAACGACGACTTCAACACGCCGGCCGCCTTCGCCGTGCTGTTCGACCTGGCGAGCGAAGTCAACCGCGGCCGCTCGGCGCAGGCCGCCGGCATGCTGAAGGCGCTCGGCGCCACGCTGGGTTTGCTGCAGCAGCCGCCGCGCAGCCATCTGCAAGGTGGGTTGGGCGGCGACGAGGCGCGCATCGCGCAGCTCATCGCCGAGCGCGCGGCAGCCAAGCAGACACGCGATTTCGCGCGCGCCGACCAGATCCGCAAGGACCTGCTCGCCGAGGGCATCGTGCTGCAGGACTCGCCGCAAGGCACCACCTGGGTCAAGGCCTGAGGCGCCCATGAGCGTTGCCGATTCCGACGACGGATGCGACGTGACGCCGTCCTACTGGGACGAGGCCTGCCGACACCTGTCCAAGCGCGATCGCGTGATGCGCAAGTTGATCCCGCAGCTCGGCGAGGGGCGTCTGCAGAGTCGCGGCGATGCCTTCACCACGCTCGCGCGGTCCATCGTCGGCCAGCAGATCTCCGTGAAGGCGGCGCAGTCGGTGTGGGACCGCTTCGCCTCGCTGACGCCAGGCCTGCCCAACCGCATTCATCCGTATTCGGTGCTGGCGCTCGATGCCGCCGAGATGCGCGCCGCCGGCCTGTCGGCCCGCAAGATCGAATACCTGGTCGACCTCGCGGCGCACTTCGCCTCCGGCGCGGTGCACGTGCCGCTGTGGCAGCAGATGGACGACGAGGCAATCATCGAGGAGCTGGTCGCGATCCGCGGCATCGGCCGCTGGACAGCGGAGATGTTCCTCATCTTCCACCTGATGCGTCCGAACGTGCTTCCGCTGGACGACCTGGGCCTCATCAAGGGCATCAGCGTCAACTACTTCAGCGGCGAGCCGGTGTCGCGTGCGGAGGCGCGCGAAGTGGGCGACGCGTGGGCGCCTTTCCGCTCGGTCGCCACCTGGTACATCTGGCGGAGCCTCGATCCGCTGCCGGTAGACTACTGACCTTCGTGGGCCGCGGTCGTTCAGCGGGATAAAAGCAAGGACACATTGCATGAGCAAACGACATTTCCTGGAGTTCGAGCAGCCCGTCGCCGAGCTCGAGACCAAGATCGAAGAGCTGCGCTACGTGCAAAGCGAATCGGCCGTCGACATCTCCGAGGAGATCGACCGCCTCAGCAAGAAGAGCCTGCAGCTCACGAAGGACATCTACTCCAGCCTGACGCCCTGGCAGGTGACGCTCATCGCGCGCCATCCGCAGCGGCCCTACACGCTGGACTACGTCGCCGACATCTTCAGCGACTTCCAGGAACTGCACGGCGACCGGCACTTCGCCGATGACCAGTCCATCGTCGGCGGCCTCGCGCGCTTCAACGGCCAGGCCTGCATGGTGATCGGTCACCAGAAGGGCCGCGACACCAAGGAGCGTGGCCTGCGCAACTTCGGCATGTCGCGCCCCGAGGGCTACCGCAAGGCACTGCGCCTCATGAAGCTCGCCGAGAAGTTCGGCATGCCGGTGTTCACCTTCGTCGACACGCCGGGGGCCTATCCCGGAATCGGCGCCGAGGAGCGCGGCCAGTCCGAGGCGATCGGGCGCAACATCTACGAGATGGCGCAGCTCGAGGTGCCGATCATCTCCACCATCATTGGCGAAGGCGGATCGGGCGGCGCGCTGGCCATCAGCGTCGCCGACCAGGTGCTGATGCTGCAGTACGCGGTCTACTCGGTCATCTCGCCGGAAGGCTGCGCATCCATCCTGTGGAAGACCGCGGCGCGCGCCTCCGACGCGGCCGAGGCGCTCGGCATCACCGCGCATCGCCTGAAGGCGCTGAGCCTGGTGGACAAGATCGTCAACGAGCCGGTCGGCGGCGCGCACCGCGACCCCAAGCAGATGGCCGCGTATCTGAAGCGCGGTCTCAACGACGCGCTGCGCCAGGTCAGCGACCTCAAGCCCAAGGAGCTGCTGCAGCGGCGCTATGAACGACTGCAGTCCTACGGTCGCTTCAACGACACCACCGAACATGCATGAACCGCGTCGCGGTCGCCTGCAGCGGCGGCCGTGATTCCATCGCGCTCCTGCATGCCACGCTGAAGGCGGCGGCAGAGCAGGGCGTCGAAGTGCTCGCTCTGCATGTCCATCACGGCCTGAGTCCGAACGCCGACGAGTGGCAGGCGCTCGTCGAGCGGCAGTGCGCGCGCTGGGCCAAGCGCGGATGGCCGGTCCGCTTCGTGGCGAGACGGCTGCTCACGCATCCGCAGAAGGGCGACAGCGTCGAAGCGTGGGCGCGGCAGGCGCGCTACCGCGCGCTGCGCGAGATGGCGGTCGAGCACGGCGCGTCGCTGGTGCTGCTGGCGCACCACCGGCGCGATCAGGCCGAGACCTTCCTGCTGCAGGCGCTGCGCTCGGCCGGGGTCGCCGGACTGTCCGGCATGCCGGTGCGAGCCGACCGCGACGGCGTCACCTGGATGCGGCCGTGGCTGCATGTGCCGCGGGAGCGCATCGAGGCGTATGTGCGGCGGCACCGGCTCGCGCATGTCGACGACGACAGCAATGCCGACACCCGCTTTGCGCGCAACCGCATGCGGCACGGCGTGTGGACCGCGCTGACCGAAGCCTTCCCGCAGTCCGAAGCGGCGTTGGCGGATGCGGCCGAATGGGCACAGCAGGCGACTGCCTGCCTCGACGAGCTGGCGGCGATGGACCTGCAGCACCTGGCCGATGACAAGGGACTCGATGTGCGTGCGTGGCAAGCGCTCTCGACCGCGCGGCGCAGCAACGCGCTGCGGGCGTGGCTGCGAGGCCGCATGGGGCGCGCCGCGGGCGCGAGCCTGGTGAGCCGGCTGATGGACGAGCTCGCCACGACCCGCGCCCGCACCTGGCCCGTCGAGTCGGGCGTGCTGCGCTCGTATCGCGGGCGGCTGCGCTTCGAACCCGCACCGCAGCGGCCCACGCCCCTCGCGGACCGCGAGACGCTGCTGAGCATTCGCCACACGGGCGTTCATGCCTTGCCGGGATGGGGCGGCCGTCTGCTCGTCGAGCCGGTGGCCGAGGGTGGCGTGCCGCTCGCATGGCTGGCGCACGCGCAGCTGAAGCCGCGCAGCGGCGGCGAGCGGTTCCAGGCCGGGACCGGACGTCCGCCGCGCAGCCTGAAAAAGCAATACCAGGCCGCCGCGGTACCGGCGTGGGAGCGTGAAGGGCCGCTGGTGTACAGCGGCGGCCAGCTGGTCTTCGTGCCGGGGCTCGGCATCGACGCGCGGGTGATCGGCCTGCCGGGGCAGCCGCTGGTCGCCTTGCGATGGCTGTCGCCGTAGCCGGCGGGCCGTCGGCACGGCGCCGCTAAAATGCGCGGTTCACGTTCGCGGCGTGACCCCTCATTCCTGCACCGCGACCAAGACTTCACTCCATGGCACTCATCGTTCACAAGTACGGCGGCACCTCGATGGGGTCGACCGAGCGCATCCGCAACGTCGCCAAGCGCGTCGCCAAGTGGGCCCGGGCCGGCCACCAGATGATCGTCGTTCCCTCGGCGATGAGCGGCGAAACCAACCGCCTCCTGGGGCTGGCCAAGGAGCTGTCGCCCGCCAGCACGACGCCCGAGCTGCAGCGCGAGCTCGACATGATCGCCTCCACCGGCGAGCAGGTGTCGGTGGGCCTGCTCGCGATCGCGCTGCAGGCCGAGGGCATGCAGGCCGTGAGCTACACGGGTTGGCAAGTGCCGATCACGACCGACAGCGCCTACACCAAGGCGCGCATCCAGAGCATCGAGGACAAGCGCGTGCGGGGCGATCTGGCTGCCGGCAAGGTGGTCATCATCACCGGCTTCCAGGGCATCGATGACCAGGGCCACATCACGACGCTGGGCCGCGGTGGCTCCGACACCTCGGCGGTGGCGGTGGCTGCGGCGATGAAGGCCGACGAGTGCCTCATCTACACCGACGTCGACGGCGTCTACACCACCGACCCGCGCATCGTGGCCGAGGCACGCCGGCTGCAGACCGTGAGCTTCGAAGAGATGCTCGAGATGGCGAGCCTGGGCTCCAAGGTCCTGCAGATCCGCTCGGTGGAATTCGCAGGCAAGTACCGCGTGCCGCTGCGCGTGCTGTCGAGCTTCACGCCCTGGGACATCCCGATCGACGAAGAGGCTCGATCGGGCACGCTGATCACTTTTGAGGAAGACGAGAAAATGGAACAAGCCGTTGTGTCGGGCATTGCCTTCAACCGCGACGAAGCGAAGGTCAGCCTGCTCGGTGTGCCCGACCGCCCGGGCATCGCGTACGCGATCCTCGGCCCGGTGGCCGACGCCAACATCGACGTCGACGTCATCATCCAGAACATCGGCCACGACGGTAAGACCGACTTCTCGTTCACCGTGCACCGCAACGACTACCAGCGCACGATGGACCTGCTGAAGACCGCGGTGATGCCCAAGACCGGCGCGGAGCAGCTCTCCGGCGACCCGAAGATCTGCAAGGTCAGCATCGTCGGCATCGGCATGCGCTCGCACGTCGGCGTGGCCAGCCGCATGTTCAGCGCGCTGAGCCAGGAAGGGATCAACATCCAGATGATCACGACCAGCGAGATCAAGACCAGCGTCGTGATCGACGAGAAGTACATGGAGCTCGCGGTGCGCGCCCTGCACAAGGCCTTCGACCTGGACCAGGCGGCAGCCTGAGGACGCGCAAGTCGGGGTTAGAATCCCGGCTGACTTTGGAGCTGTGACCGAGAGGCCGAAGGTGCTCCCCTGCTAAGGGAGTATGCGGGCAAAACCTGCATCGAGGGTTCGAATCCCTCCGGCTCCGCCAAGTAAGTCGTTGATTTAAACGACTTTTTCGTTTGTAGGGTCCACTATGAACGAATGCAGACGAATCGACATCGATCGGTTGTCTGCCTCAAAACCTCATCGATCTGCGCTGCCGACTGCTGGTGGCTGAGCGCCCCGATGGTAAAGCCGATGGCTCGAACATCGCCGACATCGCGCGTCGCCGCGTTCAACGACTTGGTCTCCAGCTAAGGGCGTCTGGGTCTAGCGCCACTGACTCCCACTGCTGGCTGGGCCCTTGACTGACCCGGATTCCCCGACTCGTGGGGATGGGTTGCGTGCGGCGAGCTCATCCTGATCGCCAGCCGCGCGTCGCTCGCCGGTGAGGTGGCCAAGTTCGACTTCAGCTGGTTCATCCCCAGCCTGGTCAAGTACCGCAAGCTGCTCGGCGAGGTGCTGCTGGTGTCGCTGTTCCTGCAGCTCTGGTCAGCCCGCTGTTCCTCCAGGTCGTGATGGACAAGGTGCTGGTGCATCGCGGCATGACCACGCTCGACGTGCTGGTCATCGGGCTCATCGTCGTGGTGCTGTTCGAGAGCGTGTTGACGGCCTTGCGTACCTATGTGTTCAGCCACACCACGAGTCGCATCGACGTCGAGCTGGGTGCGCGCCTGTTCCGCCATTTGGTGAGCTTGCCGCTGGCGTACTTCCAGGCGCGGCGGGTCGGCGATTCGGTGGCGCGGGTGCGCGAGCTGGAGAACATCCGCAGCTTCCTCACCGGCAACGCCGTCACGCTGGTGCTGGACGTGATGTTCTCGGTGATCTTCGTCGCGGTGATATTCGCCTACAGCGTGCCGCTGACGCTGATCGTGCTGGTGAGCCTGCCGCTGTATGTCGGCTTGAGCCTGATCCTCGTGCCGATCCTGCGCGCACGCCTGAACGAGAAGTTCGCGCGCGGCGCCGAGAACCGGGCGCTGCTGGTCGAGACCGTCACCATCCAGACGGTGAAGGCCGGCGCCCCGGAGCCGGTGCTGGCGCGACGCTGAAACAACCAGCTCGCGGCCTACGTCAGCGCGAGCTTCAAGACGCAGACGCTCGCCAGCTACGGCCACGAAGGCATCAACCTGATCGGCAAGCTGGTGGACGCGGCCACGCTCTGGTACGGCGCGCGGTTGGCGATGGACCAGGAGCTGAGCGTCGGCCAGTTCGTCGCCTTCAACATGTTCGCGCAGCGCGTTGCGCAGCCCATCGTGCGCATGGCGCAGCTGTGGACCGACTTCCAGCAGACCGGCATCTCGATGGCGCGCCTGGGCGACATCCTGAACGCGCGCACCGAGATGCCGCCGAGCACGGCGGCGCAGCTGCCGCCGCTGAAGGGGCGCATCCAGTTCGACCATCTTCGATGAAGCGACCAGCGCGCTCGACTACGAGAGCGAGGCGATCCTCCAGCGCAACATGGCCGCCATTTGCCGCAGGCGCACGGTGATCGTCATCGCGCACCGGCTGAGCTCGGTCCGGCAGGCGCATCGCATCGTCGTGATGGACAAGGGGCGCATCGTCGAAGAGCGCACGTATGACGCGCTGCGCCAGCGGCCGCAGGGGCTGTATGCGCATCTGTGGACGATGCAGGGAGGGACGGCGCCATGAGCAATGCCGTGGCGCAACGCCATCCGATTCGTCTCGGCGTCGTCGGACTGATGCACCCGATTTCCGAATCTACATGCAGGCAGCTGGTGACAGGGCTGCGGGCCGCCGCGATGGCTTAGTGGGTACTTGCGGCGCGCCCAACCACCTGCCAAGATGGACCGGAGGTTGTAGGAGACAACCATGCCCTTGACCCGACGTCGTGCGCAGGTTGCGATGACTGGCTGGCTGCTCGCCCCCTCGATGGTTCCTGCTGAGACCGCGTGGCCGATCAAGTCCGTGCGCTTGGTGGTGCCCTATGCGCCCGCCGGAGCCACCGATCTCGTGGCTCGCATGCTGGCGCCCGAGCTCACGGCTGCGTTCGGGCAGCCTTTCGTGGTGGATAACCGGCCGGGCGGCGGCGCCATCATCGGCACCGCCGAGGTGGCGAAGGCCGCGCCCGACGGCTACACGCTGATGGTGGGGACCATCGGCACCCATGCCATCGGCCCTGCCTTGTTCCCGAGGCTGTCCTACGACCCGATAAAGGACTTCACGGCGGTGAGCATGGTGGCTGCGACCGGCAACGTGCTGGTGATGAACCCCGCGAAAGCGCGCGAACGCGGCATCGCCAGCGTGCACGACCTGGTCCGCTTCGCGACGGCCAACCCGGGACGGCTGAACATGGCCTCCGCCGGCAACGGCACTTCCATCCACCTCGCCGGCGAGTTGTTCAAGCAGATGACGAGGACCTTCATGGTCCACATCCCCTATCGCGGCTCCGGTCCTGCATTGCTGGACCTGGTGGCCGGCAGCGTCGACGTCATGTTCGACGCAGTGCCGTCGTCGATAGCGCACATACGGGCAGGCCGGCTGTTGCCCCTGGCGGTGACGCCCTCGCACCGCGTGCCGGTGCTGCAGGATGTGCCTACCGTGCAGGAAGCGGGGGGCCCGCAGCTGCGCGGCTACGAGGTGAGCAGCTGGGCGGGCGTGCTCGGGCCGGCGGACATGCCGCCCGACGTGACCGCGCGGCTGCAGCGGGAACTGGCCCGCATAGTGCGGGCTTCTCCTTTGAAGGACCGGTGGACCGCCGAGGGTTGGTTGAGCGCCGGCGGCACCAGCGCGGAATTCACCAGCCTGATCGCGGCCGAGGTGAAGAAATGGGGCCGGGTCGTGAGAGCCGCAGGTGTTCGTCCCGATTGATCAGCACCGCCATTTCTCCGTTACAGGGGACTAGAGCGCTCACAACAGCAAAAGGCGGCACCCGAACTCGTGCGGCCCGGTTGAAGATGAACGTATCGGACTGGCTTCGCGAGTTGGGACTGGAGCGTTACGTCGACGCGTTCATCGATAACGACGTCGACGAGACGACGCTCCCTCGCCTGACCGAGGCCGACTTGGCCGAGATCGGCGTGACCTCGGTTGGGCATCGCCGCAGACTTTCCGCGGCGATCGCCGCATTGGTCCGCGAGCCCCCCGTGGCATCGGCGTCGTCCGCCAGCGCGCAAGGCACCGGGGCCGAGCGGCGGCAATTGTCGGTGCTTTATTGCCAGATGGTCACGCCGGAGACGGTCTCGGACGACGAGGGGTTGGATCCCGAGCCGCAGCGCGCCGTGATTCAGCAATTCCATGAAGCGTGCACGCGGATGGTGGCGGAGTACGACGGCCATGTGGCGAACTTCTACGTTGATTGCATGCTGGCGTATTTCGGCTGGCCGCGCGCGCATGAGGACGATGCCGAGCGCGCGGTAAGCGCTGGGTTGACGCTGGTTCGCCGAGTGAAAGCGCTGCGGACCATGACCGGTCGCGCAGTGCAGGCGAGGGTGGGCATCGCCACCGGTTCGGTGGTGGTGGGCGACCTGATCCACGAAGGGCCGGCGCGGGATCAGTCGGCCGTGGGTTTGGCGCCGAATCTGGGCGCGCGCGTGCTCGGCTTGGCCGAGCCCGGACAGGTAGTGATCGACGAGCTCACGCGGCGGCTGCTTGGTTCGAGTTTCGCCCTGCGGCCGCTGGGGCAGCATGCGTTGAAAGGCATCTCCGATGCGGTGGCCGCGTATGCTGTCATCGACAAGCGCACCGCCCACAGCCGCTTCGACGCGCGCCGGGGGCACGAGCTGACCCCGATGATCGGGCGCGACCACGAGCTGGCGCTGCTGACGGGGCGCTGGGTGCAGGCGCAAAGCGGCGAGGGCGTCGCGTTGTTGCTGTCGGGTGATGCGGGCATCGGCAAGTCGCGCCTCGCGCGGGCGCTGCTCGATGTATGCGCGCAGCAGCCGCACTGGGCCGTCACGTGGCAGTGCTCGCCGTACCACACGGGCAGCATGCTGTGGCCGGTAATTCAGCGGCTCGGCACCTTGGCAGGGCTGGCAGGCGAGGACAGCAACGAGGCCGCGTTGGACAAGCTCGAGGCGGTAGCGGGCGAAGGTGAGACTGCGGCGTTGTACGCCGCGCTGCTGGGGCTCAATGGCACGCAGCGCTACGGGCCACTCGAGATGACGCCGCAGGTCGTGCGCGAGCGCACGCTCGAGGTGCTGGTCGAGCAGTTGTTCGAGCTGGCCGCAGAACAGCCGCTGCTGCTCATTGTCGAGGATGCGCACTGGATCGACCCGACGACAGAGGAGCTCATCGGTCGCTGCCTGGACAACATCGACCGCGCGCGCATATTGATGCTCATGACCAGCCGGCCGAACCATCGGCCGGGACTGGCCGTGCACCCGAGCGTGACGAGGCTGTCATTGAGCCGATTGAGCCGCGCGAATGTCGAGGCGCTGGTGGCGCGGCTGGGCGGTGAGGCGCTGCAAGCAGTGACGCGCTCGACGATCGTGACGCAAAGCGACGGGGTGCCTCTGTTCGTCGAGGAGCTGACACGGGCGGTGCTCGAGACGGGCGAGGCTGCCATTCCCGCATCGCTGCACGGCTCGCTGCTGGCGCGGCTCGACGCGATTCCCGAGGTGAAAGAAGTCGCGCAGGTGGCCGCGTGCATCGGGCGAGAGTTCGATCGGAGCATGCTGATGGCGGTGGCCGACCGGCGCGACGCGGTGGATGCGGCCATCGTCAAGCTGGTCACCGCCGAGCTGGTGTTCCGCCAAGGCGATCCGGCCCATCCGCGGTACGTCTTCAAACACGCACTCGTGCAGGAAGCGGCGTACGACAGCCTGCTGCGCAGCAGGCAGCAGACCATCCACACGCGCATCCTGGAGCTGCTCGAAGCACGGCGGGACACGCCGCCGGAAATGCTGGCTCACCATGCGCAAGGCGCTCGGCAGGCCGACAAGGCCGTCGGCTACTGGCGCAAAGCCGGCGAAGCTGCGCTGGCGAAGTCGGCCTACGGTGAAGCCGCCGGCTACCTGTCCCATGCCATCCAGCTCACTCAGGCACGGGAGGATGGTGTCGACCGTCGGGGCCAGGAACTGGTGCTCCAGCTGCAGTTGGGACAGGCCTATCGAGGCAGCCGTGGCTATGGTGCGAGCGACACAAGGCAAGCCTTCGAGCGCGCGTACGAGCTGTTCGACGTCGGCACAGACGACGCGTCACACCGTTTCAGGGCGCAGTATGGCTTGTGGGCGGGGCATATCAACCGTGCCGAGATTCGGGATGCGTTGCGGCTGGCAGTCCGCAGCCTTGCCGATGCGCAGGACGACGGGGAGCCCCAGGTGCTGCTCTGCGCGCACCGCATCGTGGCCACCTCCCATGTCCTGCTCGGCGAATTCACCACGGCATGCCGACACTTCGATCAAATGAAGGGCTTGCTCGGCGCCCTCGATCCTGCGGAGGCTGCGGAATCGGATCTTCAATTCGGCTTCGATCCTGCTGCCGGCCGCCTGGCATGGTTAGCCTGGGTACGCCAGATCCAGGGTCTTGCCAAACAGAGCCATGCGCTGTCGGAACAGGCGCGCCGCATTGTCAGCAGCCTGCGGCAAATCGATGTGAGGGCATTCATGCATTTCCTCTTCGCTTTGCGAGCGACCTTCGTGCGGGACATCGCTTTGGTCTGCCTGGATGTCGAAGCGCTGGCCCAGTTGGCGAACAGGCATCGTCTGCGCCTGTATAGAGGCTATGTCAGCTGCCTGCGAGGTTGGATTGCACTAGCGTCCGGCCGGCCGCCCGATGAGGCCGTGAGCGATTACGAAGCCGGGTTGGAGGAACTCACCGCCATGGGAGCGCGACTGTACGTTCCGTTCTTCATGGCGGGACTGGCGTCGGCGCTCGCCGGGGCTGGGCGACACGACGAAGCGTTGGAAACGGTGGATCGCGCGATTGAGCAATGCGACAAGGCCGCTCTGGGGTGGTGCGAGGCGGAGCTGTCACGCTTGCGCGGCGAAGTGATCCTGAGGGACCCGCACGGCCAGCCGACGCAGGCTGTGAATTCGTTCCAGCACGCGCTCACCCTTGCCCGCCCTCGCGGCGCAAAGTTGTGGGAGCTGCGTTCGGCCATCAGCCTGGCTCGCGTTTGGGCTGACGGTGGCCAACATGAGCGGGCCATGAACTTGCTGAGCCCCGTCTATGCCTGGTTCGACGATGACGTCGATACGGTGGACCTCATCGAGGCCCGGGAGTTGATGAGCAAGCTGAAGCAAGGCGCCTGATCCAGTTTGCACGATGCGCGCCAAGTGACGTCGGTGGCGGCGCGCGAGCCGTCAGGTCAACGACAGAGCCGGAGCAGCGCCGGCAGACCTGCCGAAAATGTGGCGCCTGATGTCTGCTCTCGGTAAGCGTCCTGTCCGCATCGCGTTGCGGCGAGGACCTAAGCAAGTCAACATTTGTCCGCAATGTCGGACTGCAGACACACCGCTGAATGGACTGGACCGACCGCCGAGCGGTTCTGAGCAACGGCAAGCGAGTCTTCGCTGAATGACAGTGGACGAGCAGATCACCGCCGGCGCGCAGGCGGTGACGTTGCTGCCAATCACCATCGATGCCGGTCCGGCAGGTCCGGCTCCTGTGGCTGCAGCCCCAGCGGCGCCGGCACATCGAGCTCGAAGTCTTCGGTGCGCGCCTGAAGCTGCACGGTGAGGTGGACGGACATCGGCTGCGCATCGTGCTGGACGCATTGGCGCGTCGCGGATGATCGGACTGCGGGCCAACACCCGGGTACCGCGTCAATGCGGTGTTCGTCGCACGCTTACACAAGCCCCGCATCGCCGGGGCTTATTCATGGCGCGCTCGCGCACTGCCCAGGGTTCTCGCCTCCGGGGCAGAGCCCTCCATCGTCAACATGGAAGGAAGCCGAGGATGTCCGCAAGGGAGTGGTGTCCCGCTGCCCTCGATGTCCTTGCCAAGTGCGCTTGGCAAGGCGGCCAGAAACACTGACCTGACAACCCGACACACCGCCCGGCGTGCCGGCGTGCCACCGCAGACCACACGCCGACGGCAACGAAACCGGAGACCGCCAATGACCCCGCAGACGCTAGCCGCCGCGCTGACCGACAGCCCGCCCTTGCCGGAGACCGACGCCATGAAGGACCTCAACTACAACCTGAAGCAACTGGCCCACCGCAACCACGACGGCAGCTACGCGACGCAGGCCGACCGCGAACGCATGCTCAGCTTGTTCGCGACCCAGTTGCATGAGGTCGGCTACCGACAGATGGCCGCCACGAGCCTGCTTGGGGAAGTACTCGCAGCCGCGCAATCTCCATCTGCTCCGCGCTCACGGCTTGGCCCCAGCCCCGCCCAGCTTGCCCTCACGATCGAGCTTGATCCAGTTGTACAGCGTCTGTTCCGCGATGCCCAGGACTTGGCCACCGCCGCCATGCTCTGCAGAGGTCGCTACACACGAGCCGCAGACGAATCGAGATTGCTCATTCGTCTGCCTCAAGCACTCATCACCTTGCTGCGCCGGCTACGCTCGGGGCGACGCGGCGCACACGACCAGCGAAAGCTCCATCCCCTCTTGGACAGCGCCTCGCGCGTCCGCCTTGCGTGACCAGGCGTGCCGGGTCGCGAAGTTGGCGATCGTCGAGTGCGAGCACGCGTGCTTCTCGCCGAGCTCGCGCAGCGACAAGCGCCCGGCCCGGTAGTCGACCTCGACGGCTGCCCAGTCGATCGGCGTGTCTCGTCTCACGGTGAATCCCCGCTGTCACGGCGCAGTGACGCAAGCCGCTCGGCAAACGCCACCGCCTCGCCGTGCGTCTCGAACACATGCGCGGCGAAGCGCCGTGCCTCGAGCTCCGCGCCGAGCTTCATGCGCATGAAAGCGCTGGTCGTGTAGCGCACCGCAGTGCTGTAGTACCTGGCCTGCAGATCGCTCACCATCTCGAAGTACGCGTCGCTGAGCGACTCGTCGAGCCGGAAGCCGTCGTAGTCGACCACCAGCGCGACCTTGTGCCCGATGCGCTCGCACAGCGCCTCGAAGACGCGGCGCACGCTCTGGATGTCGTCCGCGCTTCGGATCACGAGCCCCGCGAAGTTCGCGAACAGCGCGTTTCGTTCGGCGTCGTAGCTCAGCCGATCGGCCAGCTGCAGGTCCAGCAGTGATGCGAAGAGCTGCATCGGCTTGGGGCGGCAGATGCGCGCATCCATCATCTTGAGGTCGTCGCCGATCTTCGGCCGGAATGCCATGTGGGCCAGGATGTCGCGGTCCACGTCGATGCCCGGAGCCACCTCGACCAGGCACAACCCTTCGGGCCCCAACGCGAACACGCAGCGTTCGGTGACATAGAGGACGGTCTGCCCGCGACGCGCCGCGAGCGCTCCGCTGAACGTGACCTGCTGCACCGATTCGACGAACTTTCGCTGCCGCCCCTCGGCCGCGATGCGCACGCGGCCGTCCTCGATCGCGACCTCCAGCCCGCTCGCAGTGAAGGTGCCGGCGAACACCAGCCTGCGCGCGTTCTGGCTGATGTTGATGAAGCCGCCGGCGCCGGCGAGTCGCGTGCCGAAGCGGCTGACGTTGACGTTGCCGAAGCGGTCGACTTCGGCCATGCCCAGGCAGGCCAGGTCCAGCCCCCCTCCGTCGTAGAAGTCGAACTGCTGGTTCTGGTGCAGGAGCGCCTGCGTGTTGACCGCGGCGCCAAAGTCCAGCCCGCCCTGCGGCATGCCGCCGATCACGCCGGGTTCGGCGGTGAGCGTCAGGTGATCGAGCACCCGCTCCTCGGCCGCGACGGCAGCCACGACCTCGGGGACACCGATGCCCAGGTTGACGACGCCCCCGAGCGGCAGCTCGAACGCGCAGCGGCGGGCGATCAGCTTGCGCTCGTCCAGCGGCGCTGGCGTCATGCGGTCGACCGGGACCTTCACCTCGCCCGAGAACGCCGCGTTGTACGCCGTCGCATAGGTCTGCTGATGGGCTTCGGCCGGCGCCACGACCACGCAGTCCACCAGCACGCCGGGCACGATGACCTGCCTCGGGTCGAGCGAGCCCGCAGCGGCGATGCGCTCGACCTGCACGATGACCAGGCCATTGGCGTTGCGCGCAGCCATGGCCGCCGCCTGTGCGTCGAGCACCAGCGCCTCGCGCTCCATGGTGATGTTGCCGGCCGGATCGGCCGTGGTTCCGCGGATCAGCGCGACGTTGATCAGCGGCGCCTTGTAGAAGAGCCACTCCTCGCCGTCGATCTCCATCAGCCGCACCAGCTCATCGGTCGTCTTGTCGTTGATGCGCCCGCCGCCATGTCGCGGATCGACGAAGGTGCCCAGGCCGACCTTGCTCAGCGTGCCGGCGCGATGCGCCGCCGCATCGCGGTAGAGGTTGGAGATGATGCCCAGCGGCAGGTTGTAGGCCTCGATCCGGCTGGCGGTCGCCAGCGCCGCCAGGCGAGGCACCAGGGCCCAGTGACCGCCGACGGCGCGCCGCACCAGGCCTTCGTGCGCCAGGCGGTTCAGGCCGCGGTCCTTGCCGTCGCCAGGCGCCGCGGCGAACACCAGCCCGAGGTCTCGCGGTGCCGCGGTCTCGACGAAGCGCCGCTCGAGCGCCGTGATCAGGGCCTCGGGCGTGCCGATGCCGACGAAGCCCGAGCAGCTGACGACGTCGCCGTCGCGGATCAGTGCGATCGCTTCGTCGGCGGTGGTGATCTTGTCGCGGATCATGTGGCTTCAGTCGCGTCGGCGCAGCCAGTCGACGATGCCCATGCCGAGCACGCCCTGCGACTTGCCGCTGACGAACACGCCGACATGGCCGCCATCGAGGCCGATCTCGGTGTAGTCCTTGCTGCCGACGACGTCGCGCAGCGCCTGCGTCGTCTTCGGCGGGATGATGTGGTCGTCCTTGGCGTAGACATTGAGCACCGGCGCCTTGATGGCCGCGAGGTCGACCGCGCGCCCGCCGAGGCGGAACTCGCCGCGCACCAGCTCGTTGTTCTTGTACAGGTTGATCAACAGCTGCTTGGCCGCCTCGCCCGGGTGATGCGGCCGGTCGGCCAGCCACTTCTCCATGCGCAGGAAGTTCAGCAGCTTCTTCTCGTCGTCGAAGGTGTCGAGCAGTCCGATGTTGTACTTGGACATCGCTGCGCCCGGCGTCATCTGCGAAAACACATGGCTCATCAGCTCGCCGGGAAGGTTGCCGTTGGCTTCGATCAGGCGCTCGATGTCCTCGTCGGCAAGGCTCCTCGTCCACAGGTTGATGAACCCGTGGCCGGGCCGACCCTCGGCCTGGTCCTGGTGGAAGTCGATCGGTGTGATCGTGAGGACCAGGTTCTTCACCCGCTTCGGGTACAGCGCCGCATAGCACAGCGAGAACACGCCACCTTCGCAAATGCCCAGCAGGTTGATCGCCGGCGCGCCGTGTGCGCGGCAGATGTGCTCGACGCAATCGGCGAGGTAGACGTCGACGTAGTCCTCGAAGGTCAGCCAGCGGTCGCCGCGCGTGGGGCTGCCCCAGTCGACCGCGTAGACGTCCACGCCCAGCGCGAGCAGGTTGCGCAGCATCGAGCGGTCTTCCTGCAGGTCGGTCATGGTGTAGCGCCCGACCTGGCCGTAGGCCACCAGCACCGGCACGTCAACGGTGCGCTTGTCGGTGACGGGCTTGTAGCGGTACAGCGTCGTCTTGTCCTCGCGGAACACCACTTCCTTGTCGGCGGTGGCGATGCGCACGTCTTCGTCCTTGAGTCGCTGCAGCATGCGCTGGCCGCGGGCCAGCTTGAGGTTCAGGTCATCGAGCTCGGCGAGTGCCTGGGCGGCGGAGGACTTGCGTTTCGTGGACATCGTGTTCCTCCTCAGGCGCTCTTGCGCTTGGCGGCCGCGCGCGGGCGGCGGGCTGCGGGCTCTGCCGCGGCGGTGGACCCGCGGCGCAGCAGGCGCACTTCGCGCCGCAGCTCGGTCACGAGGCGTTGCAGCTCGTCGACCTCGCTGCGGGTGGGAATGTGCGCCGCCTCGCACCACGCTTCGGCGATCCTGCGCTCCTGCAGGTGGCGGTCGGACGCCGAGCGCAGCATGCGCCGCTGGGCCTGGACGAATTCGTCCGAGCGGTGAACCTCGATCAGCGTGTCGTTGGCGACAGCGAGCCACCGGTCGACGAGAGTGCGCCACGTGGGCCCGGCCTGCGGATCGGCGTTCAGCGTCTTGGTGAATCGCCGGGAGATCTGGCCCCAGGCCTTGTGCACGACGGCCTGGTAGGCGGCGACGGCCTTGTCGCGCTCCAGCGTCAGCCGCTGCAGCTCGAGCAGCTGGCGATCGTGATCCCACAGCATGGCGTAGCGCGGGCCTTCGAGCACCCGCTGCAGTGCGGCGTCGAGCACGCCGTGCCCGGCGCCGGTCCACGAGGCCGGCGCGAACATCTCGCGCAGGGTCTCGGGCGTTGGCAGCTTGCCGGCGGGGGCATCCTTCGCGAACGCCGTCCACCTGGCGACCGACGCCTGCCAGGTGTCGCGCAGCTCGCCGAACTGCTGCTCCAGCGGGCTCGCGTGGATCCCGGCTGCTGCCGGAGCCTGTGCGGAAGCCCACGGGAAGAACGCCTTCAGCATCGCCTGCTGCGCGGCAATCCAGTCCTGGCCCATGTGGGTCGTCGGCTCGCTCATGGAAACACCACCACCTGCCGGATCGCCTCACCTCGGTGCAGGCGGTCGAAGCCTTCGTTGATCTCGTCGAGCGTGAGCCGGCCGCTCATCAGCCGGTCCACCGGCATGCGCCCGCTGCGGTACAGCGAAACATAGCGCGGCAGGTCGCGCGTGGGGACGCAGGTGCCGATGTAGCTACCCTTCACGGTGCGCTCTTCGGCGACGAGGTTGACCACCGGCAGCGCGAAGGTAGCGCTCGGCGGCGGCAGCCCGGCCGTCACCGTGGTGCCGCCGCGGCGCGTGATGCGGTAGGCCGTCTCGAAGGCGCGGATCGAGCCGGCGAACTCGAACACGTGGTCGAGGCCGCCTTGCGTTGCGGCCCTGATCTTGTCGACGCACTCCGGATCTGCGCCGTCGAACGCCGATGTCGCGCCGAGCGACAAGGCCGTCTCCCGCTTCTGCGACGACAGGTCGACGGCGATCACCTCGCGCGCACCGGCGGCGACCGCGCCGATGACAGCCGCAAGCCCCACGCCGCCGAGCCCGATCACCGCGATGCTCTGCCCCGCACGTACCTGCGCGGTGTTCACCACCGCACCGACGCCCGTGAGCACCGCACAACCGAACAGCGCTGCCTCGTCGAACGGCAACGCCGGATCGAGCTTGACCAGCGAGCGACGCGACACCACCGCATGCTCGGCGAACGCCGAGCAGCCGAGGTGATGGTGGATCGGCGCGCCGTCGGGCTGGGCGAGCCGACGCGCGCCCGACAGCAGCGTGCCCGCGCCATTGGCCGCAGCACCCGGCTCGCACAGCGCGGGGCGGCCTTCGCAGCAGGGCAGGCAGTGCCCGCAGCTCGGCACGAAGACGAGCGCAACGTGGTCGCCGACCGCGAGGTCGGTGACGCCAGCGCCCAGTTGCATCACCTCGCCGGCCGCCTCGTGCCCCAGCGCCATGGGCACCGGACGGGGCCGGTCGCCGTTGATCACCGACAGGTCCGAGTGGCACAGGCCCGCGGCGCGGATGCGCACGAGCACCTCGTCGCGCCCGGGCGGCGCCAGCTCGACATCCTCGATGACGAGTGGCCGCGACTCGCGGTACGGGTGCGGCAGCCCGATGTGCCGCAGTACAGCCGCTCGGGTTCTCATGCCGCCACCTCGCGAACGCGATTGCGCAGCTCGTCGACGAGGACGCGGGTGTTCTCGCTGTAGTCGACCGGGACGGTCACCAGTTGGACGCCCCCCTCGGAGAAAGCGGCCTCCAGCGTGGCCACGAGCGAGTCGGCAGATTCGACCCGCCGGCCTTTCGCGCCGTACGCCTCGGCATACTTGACGAAGTCGGGATTGCCGAACGCCAGGCCAAAGTCGGCAAAGCTGTCGACCGCCTGCTTCCAGCGGATCATCCCGTAGGCGTCGTCCTGGATGATGAGCACGACCAGGTTCATCTTGAGCCGGACAGCGGTCTCCAGCTCCTGCGAATTCATCATGAACCCGCCATCGCCGCACACCGCGAGCACGCGCTTGCCGGGATTCAGCATCGCAGCCATCATGGCCGACGGCAGCCCGGCGCCCATCGTCGCCAGCGCGTTGTCGAGCAGGAGCGCGTTGGCATTGCGCGTGCGATAGCAGCGCGCGAACCAGATCTTGTACATGCCGTTGTCCAGCGCCACGATGCCGTCGGCCGGGATGACCTTGCGCACGTCGCTGACGATGCGCTGCGGCGTCAGCGGGAAGCGCGATTCCTCCGAGCGCGCGAGCGTGCGCTCGAGAATGTTCTTGCGCAGAGGCACCAGCGCGGCCGCGTTCGGAAGCTTTCCCTCGATCCGGTCAGCCAGCAAGGCCAGGCTCGGCCCCAGGTCTCCGACGACCTCGGCGTGCGGAAAGTACACCTGCTCCACATTGGCCGGCGTGTAGCCGACGTGGATCACCTTCGGTCCATGGGGACCCATGATGAATGGCGGCTTCTCGATCGTGTCGTGGCCGATCGACAGGATCAGGTCCGCCTGGTCGATCGCCTCGTGCACGTAGTCCCGCTCGGTCAGTGCGGCGGTGCCCATCCACAGTTCGGTGCCGCCGTCGGCGGTGCCGATGCCTGCGACGGTTCCCTTGCCCATCTGCGTATTGAAGAAGGGGATGCCGGTGCGGCGCACGAAGTCGGTGAGCTCGCCTGCCACGCGGGGCCGGTTGCAAGCCGCGCCAAACATCACGAGCGGTCGTTCGGCGCGCAGCAGCAGTTCGGCGGCGCGGTCGAGCGCGGCGGCGTGCGCCACTGGCATCTCGACCGGGTGCACCGGCACGAGCGGCACGTCCAGAGGCAGCTGCTCGCCGGCGATGTCCTCGGGCAGCTCGAGGTGCACCGGTCCCGGCCTCTCCTCGGCAGCGAGCCGGAAGGCGTCACGCACCACGGTCGGAATGCTGGTCGCGCTCACGATCTGCCGCGATGCCTTGGTCAGCGGCTTCATCGTCGCGACAATGTCGACGATCTGGAATCGTGCCTGCCGGGCGCTCATGATGGCCTTCTGGCCGGTGATCAGGATCATGGGCATCGCGCCGAGGTGCGCATAGGCAGCGCCCGTGACGAGGTTGAGCGCGCCGGGGCCGAGCGTGGCCATGCAGACGCCGGGCCGTCCGGTGAGGCGGCCGTGCGTGGCCGCCATGAAGGCTGCCGACTGCTCGTGCCGCACGAGCACGAGCTCGATGCTCGATGTGCGCAACGACTCGACGACGTCCAGGTTCTCCTCGCCGGGCACGGCGAAGATGCGATCGACCCCCTCGTTCTCGAGGGCCTTGACGAAAAGATCAGATGCTTTCATTGGGTTGTCCCCTGGGTATTTGGGTCCGCGGTCAGCACAGGCGATGGACGTCGAGACCGGGGACGTCGAGCTCGGCACGGAGCACCGAGCCGCTGATGGATTCGGTGCAGTAGAGAGACTTGCGCTCGGGACCGCCGAAGGCGACGTTGGTCAGCGAGGCGCCGGCACAGCTGCGCAACACCACTTCGGGCTCGGCGCGGTGATTCAGCACCCATGCGACGCCGAGGCCCGGATTGGCGACGATCAGCCGTCCCTTCTGGTCCATGGCAAGACCGTCAGGGCCGCTCGGGCCATACGACGTGAAGAAAGCGCTGACCTTCGACACGCTGCCGTCGCCCTGCAGCGGCACGCGCCAGACGGCGTTGCCCCGGGTCACGCCGAGATAGAGCACGCGCTCGTCGGGCGACAGGACCACGCCGTTGGGACTGGGCACGTTGGCCAGCAGCAGGTCGAGCCGGCCATCCTTGCGCAGCCGATAAAGGCGTCCGGTCGGATCGTGAAGTCCCGTTTGACCCTGGTCTGTGAAGTAGAGGTTGCCGCCGCTGTCGAAGACCAGGTCGTTGACACCCTTGAATCGCTCGCTGTTGCGTCGCTCGAGGTACGGACGGACGGCGCCGCTGGCGATGTCGCAGAGCATCAGGCCGTTGCGGTAATCGGTGACCAGCAGTTCGCGCTCGTTGAGGAATTTCATGCCGTTGGGCTCGCCGGCCCATTCTGCGACTTGTTCCCACTCTCCCGGGGGATCGATGCGAAAGATCCGGCCAAACGGAATGTCGGTGACGTAGAGATTGCCTGCCCTGTCGAACACCGGTCCCTCGAGGAACGAATCGGTGGGCTGCCCCCCGCGGTTCGCATCGGCCCAGTCCGAGCGCTCACCCGTGCGGCGAAATCGCTCCGGCATGCGGGTGAACAGCTCCGTGTCACGAACCTCGGGTGCTTGCAGCAGGAACATGGCAGGGCCTCCGTCAGCGATGGGGTCGAACGCCTATTGCCGCTCGAATGCGGTGTTGGAAGCGACCTTGCCCCAGTACGCCGTGCGCTCGGCGAGATCCTTGGCAAGCGCCTTGGCATCCCAGTAGCCCGGCTCGGACGCGATGCTCTCGGCGAACGCCTTCATGTCGGGCGAGGCCATCGCCGTGGCGATCTCCTTCTGCAGGCGGTCGATCACCGCCGCAGGCGTGCCTTTCGGTGCCCAGACCCCGGTGAAGTTGATGATGCCGTCGTACTTGACGCCGGCCTCGGCAAAGGTCGGGACATCGGGCAGTGCCGCGACACGCTTGCCACCGCTGACGGCCAGGACGCGCGCCTTGCCTCCCTTGACCTGGCTGATGACCCCGGGGGTGGACGCCAGCTGGAAGTCGACGGTGCCGCCCAGCATTCCCATCGTGGCCTCGCCCGCGCCCTTGAACGGGACATGCATGAACTTGGCGTTGGCCGCGATGCCGAGGCCCTCGCTCGCGAAGTGCGGTGTCGTTCCTGCGCCACCGGTGCCGTAGGTCACTCTTCCCGGCTCGGCCTTCGCCGCCGCGATCAGTTCGCCCAGGGTCTTGAACTTCGAATCCGCTTTCACCACGACGCTCATGGGCGCGAACACATACGCGCTGATCGGGACCAGGTCGGTGGCGTGGTCGAACGGCAGCTTCTTGAAGATGTGCGGCAAGAGCGCATAGGTGGTGTCGTTGGCCGCCAGCGTGTAGCCGTCGGCCGGTGCCTGCACCACCTGGGACAGGCCGATCGTGCCGGTGGCCCCGGCCTTGTTCTCGACGAAGAAGGTCTGACCGGTCTGCTCCTGCAGCTTTGCGGCCATCTTGCGGGTGACCACATCCACCGATCCGCCGGGCGGGTACGGCACGATGATCTTCACGGGCTTGGCCGGCCACGTCTGGGCTTGCGCAAGGCTTGCGAGTGCGAGCGAGGCTGCACTGAGGACGCGAATCGATGCTTTCATGGGATGTCTCCTGGTATTGATTCGGTTCTCCATGTCGGGCGACGCGGCGCCCCTCGGCCATGAAGCCGGCACATCAAGCGGCGTTCAGAACCGCCAGCGCGTTCTGCGCCGCGGCGACGCCCATCTTCACGTAGGCGTCGGCCGTCACACCGCCGATGTGCGGGCTGAGCGTGATGCGCTGTTCACCATGGAAGGGATGCGGCGCCGTCATCGGCTCGACGGCGAAGCTGTCGAGTCCGGCACTCGCGACCCGGCCCGATCGAATGGCGTCCAGCAGGGCAGGCTCGTCGATCAGTCCGCCGCGTGCGGTGTTGACGATGATCACGCCCTTGCGGCAGGCGGCCAGCGTCTTCGCATTGAGCAGCTTCGCGTTCTCCGCGGTCAGCGGGCAATGCAGCGAGATGGCGTCAGCCTTTCGCCAGATCGTGTCCAGGTCGACCGGCGTGATGTACGACGGCAGATCCTTGGCGTACGGGTCGAATCCGATGACGCGCATGTCCATCGCATCGGCCATGCGCGCGAAGCGCAGTCCGATCGCGCCCAGGCCGATGACACCGACCGTGCGACCCTCGAGCTCGACGCTCTTGTGCGTGGCCTTGTCCCAGTGACCGGAGTGCATGCGGTCATTGAGGGTGACGACGGACTTGGCAGCGGCCAGGAGCAGGGCAAGCGCCTGCTCCGCGACAGCGGCGGCGTTCGCCCCCACCGCCGCGACGACTCGAATGCCGCGCTCCTTGGCGGCTGCCTTGTCGATCGTGTCCGTGCCGCTGCCATGCTTGGAGATGACCTTCAGGCTGGGCGCTGCGTCCATCGCGGCGGCACCGACCTTGCTGTAGCGCACGATGATCGCCACCGGATCGCGCTGCTTGCACAGCGCGACGATGTCGTCCTCCGTGGGCGTCTTGCCAGCAAACACGATCTCGTAGTCCTTGAGCAGATCCAGCGCCTGCGGCGCCAGGTCGTTGCCGGTGACGAGGAAGACGGGCTTGCGGTCGCTCACAGCGTCTCTCCTTCCTTGATCACGCCGGCCGCGCGCAGCGCGCCGTCGAGCCAGCCGGGACGAAGCGACTTGCGGCTCTTGATGTCGGCGATGCGCCCGGTCTCCATCGCGACCTTCTCCGCGGCCAGCGGCAGCATCGCGGCGGCCTTGTCGCGCTCGATCACCGTGACGCCGTCGGCATCGCCCACCAGCAGGTCGCCCGGGTTGACGCTGACGCCGCCGATCGAGATCGGATGATTGAGGCGGCCCGGCACGAACTTCGTGGGACCGTTCGGGTTGAGGCCCGCCGCGTACATCGGAAAGCCGAGCTCGCGGATGGCTTCGCTGTCGCGCACCGCGCCGTCGATCACGACGGCGGCCACGCCCAGCGCGACGGCCTGCTGGCACATGATCTCGCCCATCAGCGCGCTGCTGAGGTCGCCCTTGCCGTCGACGACGATGACGTCCCCCGGCTTGGCGATCGCCAGGGCCGCGTGGATCATCAGGTTGTCGCCGGGTCGCACCTCCACGGTGATCGCGGGGCCGGCGAATCTCATCGACGGGGCGAGCGCAGTGATGCGGCCGCTCAACGCGCCGCGGCGGCCGGCCACGTCGGCGAGGATCGAGGAAGGGAACTTGGCGGCCTCGGCGACAACGTCGGGGGCGACGCGTTCGATGTCGCGGATGACGTCGGGCAATGCAGCGGCTTGACTCATGATGGTCGGTCTCCTGTGGGATGCCGGCGGACGCGCCGGCGTGCGGGTGTTCGACGGGCGGGTCAGTCGACCTTGGCGCCCGATTCCTTGACGATCTTGCCCCAGCGGGCGATGTCGTCCTTGATCAGCGTGGCGAACTGCTCGGGCGTCCCGCCCACCGGATCGGCACCTTCGTCGCCGAGCTTCTTGCGCAGGGCAGGCTGCTGCAGGGCCTTGTTGAACTCGGCGTTCAGCCGGGCCACGATGTCCTTCGGCGTCCCGGCCGGCGCGAGCAGGCCGAACCACGTCACCGCATTGAAGCCCTTGTAGCCGGACTCGTTGATGGTCGGCACGTCGGGAAGGTCGTCGACACGCTTGGCCGACGTCACGGCCAGGGCGCGCAGCTTCCCCTGCTTGATGTGGCCGAGCAGTGTCGGCACCGACGACATGTACAGCTCGACGTTGCCGCTGATCACATCGGTCAGCGCCTGGTTCGCGCCCTTGTAGGGCACGTGCTGAGTCTTCACTGCCGCGGCCTTCTGGAACAACTCGCTCGTCAGGTGCGCGACCGTGCCATTGCCGGGGGATGCGAAGTTGACGACGCCCGGCTTGGCCTTGGCGGCATTCACCGCATCGGCCAGGCCCTTGTATGGGGAGTTGGCGCCCGTGACCATGACCAGCGGTGCATCCGCGAGCAGGACGATGGGCATCAGGTCCTTCTGCGGGTCGTAGGGCAGCTTGCTGTAGAGGGTCGGGTTGATCGCCAGGTTGCTCGTCTGCCCGAGCACGATCGTGTAGCCGTCGGCGGGCGCCTTCGCCACCGCGTCGACGCCGAGGTTGCCGCCCGCGCCAGGCTTGTTGTCGATGACGAACGTCCAGCCGGTGGCGGCTGCCACGTTCTGGCTCGTCTCGCGGGCAATGATGTCCGTGCCGCCCCCGGGAGGGAACGGGACGACGATGCGGATGGCCTTGGCAGGCCAGGCTTGCGCGAAGGCGCCAGTGGTGAGGGTGGCTGCGGCGATCGCCAGAAGGGTGCGTCGGGTGAAGTTCATGCTGTCTCCGTGGGTCTTCGGCTGGGGGCGCCGTGGGATACGGGCCTTTGCTCTGGGCTTGAGTATTGGCGTTGGGACACCTACAGTCCAATCGATAGTTTTTGAAGAACCATCAATCGGGCTTTCGATATGGACCTTCGCGACCTCCGCTACTTCGAGACCATCGCCCAGCTGGAGCACCTCGGCCGCGCGGCAGTGAAGCTGCACCGGACCCAGCCGGCGCTGACCAGCAGCATCCGGCGCCTCGAAGCAGACTGCGGCGTGGCCCTGTTCGAGAAGTCCGGACGCGGGATCCGGCTCACGGCCGCGGGAAAGGTGCTGCTGACGTGGGCGCAACGGATGCGCTTCGACGTCGAGGATGCGAAACGGGAGCTGTCGGCGATCGGCAAGGGACTGGCCGGCCATGTGCGCATCGGCATCGTGCCGACCGCGGCACAGTTCCTCCTGCCCTCGGTGGCGCGTCAGCTGCTCGCGGATGCGCCGGAAGTGACGCTGCGAACCGTCGTGGGGCTCATCGACACGCTCAGGCCCATGCTGCGCGCCGGCGAGATCGACATGATGGTGGGCACGGAGGGCCCGGACGAGGCAGGCTACGTGTCGAGAGTCCTGGCTCAGGATGCGATCGTGGTGGCGGCCAGTGCCAAGCACGAGCTGTTTCGTGGTCGACCGACCTTGAAGGACCTCACTGCCTATCGCTGGGCACTGCAGCCGCCCGGCGCACCCACGCGCGACTGGCTTGACCACACGTTCGACCGAAAGCGCCTGCCCCGTCCCCGGGTCCAGGTCGAGTCGACGATGCTTCTGATGCTGCCGGCACTGATCGAGCAGACCGGGTTGCTGAGCTTCATCTCGCGCCACCACCTGGCAGGGCCGTCGGCGCAGTCGGGGCTGAAGGAAGTGTCCGTCAAGGATGCCGTCATGCTCAGGCGGCTGGTCGTGACATACCGCAGCCACAGCTTCCTGTCGCCGGCCGCATCGCGAGTCATCGATCTTTTCGGGGCAGCGCGCCGCAAGCACGTGGAGTCGTGAGTTCCGCCGATCCACGCCTCCTTTTTAGGGCCCGTTCTCTATGGCGCCTGTCCGATTTGCACCCCCGGCGCCGTATACCCATGCAGGGACCGGTCGCACAGCGAGTCGGGAGGTCCCGGGGGGCAACGGCGAGGAGTGGACGGTGCGTGACACGGAAACCAGGCTCGGCGCGGAAATCAGGGCACTTCTGGCCCGGCATCGGGTGCTGGAGTCCGCGCTGCTCGACACGCTCAAGGCCCTGCCCAGAGAAGACGCGGCCAGGCTCGCCCAGGAGCTGCGTTCCTGCGCCAACGAAGACCCCGCCACGATCCCGCCGCTGTGCGGCCCGGAAATCCGGCCCTGGTCCTTCCTGAGGCGTGATGCCGCCGGCAAGCCGCCCACGACGCGATAGGCATCGGCATGGAGCTTCGCCCGCCTGCCCGCCTGCCACAGCGCCTGGTCGCAGCGGCCTACGGTGCCGTCTCGCTGCTGTGCGTCGCTTACGTCGCCTGGTACGCGAGCTTCTCGTAACGCACGTCCTCTCGTCGGGGGTATCGACGATCTGCCGGCCAGCGACGGTTGCCGGCAAGGCCTGCCGGTGTCGTCCTACACGCGCAGGAGTCCTGATTGCCGATAGTCGGCAGGTGCCCGCCATGAGCGAACACGATGACCTTGACTGCCCCAACTGCTCCACGGCCGTTGACCGTGCTGACGGTGAACATCCACAAAGGTTTCGACTTGTTCAACCGTCGCTTCGTGCTGAAGGATTTACGCGATGCCGTGCGAAACGAGTCGGCCGACATTGTCTTCCTGCAGGAAGTGCAGGGCAGCCATGAGCTGAACGCGACCCGCTTCGTCGACTGGCCCAGCGGCTCCCACTACGAATTCCTGGCCGACACGGTCTGGAAGGACTACGCATATGGCCAGAACGCGGTGTACCCGGCGGGCCACCATGGCAACGCGCTGCTGTCGAAGTTTCCGATCCTGAATCACGCCAACCATGATGTTTCGGTCGGCAGCGACAGCGAGCGGCGCGGCATGCTGCATTGCGTGCTGCAGCTGCCCGAGCCGCTGCCTCCTCTGCACGCGATCTGCGTGCACCTTGGCCTGCGGGAGCATCACCGCAACGAGCAGCTGCAGATGCTGTGCACGCTGATCGACACCATGATCCCGAAGGATGCTCCCCTGGTCATCGCCGGCGACTTCAACGATTGGCGGCTGAAGGCCCACTCCATGCTGCAGCGCTGCGGGCTGCACGAGGCCTTCGTGGAGACGCTGGGCCGGGCGGCCCGGACATTCCCGGCACGTTGGCCGATGCTGCCTCTGGACCGCATTTATGTGCGCCACGTCACCGCCCAGCGACCGCGCGTGCTGAGCAGTCGTCCGTGGTCGCATCTCTCGGACCATGCGCCCCTGGCCGCGGAGATCGCCCTATGACGCGCAACCGCCCGCGCTGGATCGACGGCAACCGTTTCGAGCTGCTGGAAAACGGCGAGGAGTTCTTCCCCGCCGTCTTCGACGCCATCCGCCGGGCCCGGCGCGAGGTGCTGATCGAGACCTTCATCCTGTTCGACGACAAGGTCGGCCGCGAGTTGCGCGATGTGCTCATCGAAGCCGCCCTGCGCGGCGTCAGCATCGACCTCACCATCGACGGCTATGGCTCGCCGGACCTGTCCGAGGACTACATCGCGGGGCTCACCGCCAGCGGGGTCCGGCTGCATGTGTTCGATCCGTGCCCCAAGCTCTTCGGCCGCTACCGGATCAAGGTGTTTCGCCGGCTGCATCGCAAGATGGTGGTCGTCGACGGCGTCCTGGCGTTCGTCGGCGGCATCAACTACTCCGCCGACCACCTGGGAGACTACGGTCCCGAGGCGAAGCAGGACTACGCGGTGAAGATCGAAGGCCCGCTGGTGGCCCCGATCCATCGGCTCGCGGTGCGCACCCTGCCGTCGCGGGCGCGCTGGCCCTTCCGCCGCCCCGCGCCGACGACGTTCGAGGTGCCGCGCGCCGGCGACGCGCAGGCGATGCTCGTCACCCGCGACAACGACCGGCATCCCAACGACATCGAGCGCCATTACCGCGCGGCCATCCGCGCGGCGCGGCGCGAAGTGATCATCGCCAACGCGTACTTCTTCCCCGGCTACCGACTGCTGAACGAGATGCGCAAGGCGGCGCGGCGCGGCGTCGACGTGACGCTCATCGTGCAGGGCAAGCCCGACATGCAGATCGTGTCCTTCGGCGCCCGCCTGCTGTATCCCGACCTGCTGGCTGCCGGCGTTTCGATCCACGAATATTGCCGCCGGCCCCTGCACGGAAAGGTCGCGCTGGTGGATGACGAGTGGTCCACCATCGGCTCGAGCAACCTCGATCCGCTGAGCCTGGCGCTCAACCTCGAGGCCAACGTCATCATCCGCCACCGCGGCTTCAACGCCGAGCTGCGCGAGCACATGCAGCGGCTGATCGACGAGCACTGCACGCGGGTCGAGACGCACAGCCGTCCGCCGCACACCGGTTGGCGCGTGCTGGTGAGCACCGTGGTCTTCCACTTCCTGCGCCGCTTTCCGAGCTGGGCGCAGCTGCTGCCGCCGCACCGGCCGCGAGTCGAATCCGTCGCTGCCCATTCCGGCGCGCTCGATGCGCGCCATCCGCTGGACCCGAGCCGATGAGCCGCGCCGGAACCCATCCGACCGAGGTGCACGGGACGCGTGACCCGCGCGAGCGCGCCGCCGCGAGACCCGCATGGCGGGTCTGGGCCGTGCGCATTCTCACCTGCGCCTTCTTTGCACTGGTGATCTATGTGCTGGCGCGGCTGGCGCGCACGCTGGACTGGGATACGGTGCTCGCGACGCTGCAGGCCTATCGCCCCGGGACGCTGGCCATCGCCGCAGCGCTGGCCGCATGCAGCTATTGCGTCTATGCCGCCTACGAGCTGGTCGCGCGCCGCTACAGCGGCCACACGCTGCCGGCTGCGCTGACCGGGATGGTCGGGTCCATCTCTTACTCGTTCAATCTGAACCTCGGTGTCTGGCTCGGCGGCATCGGCTTTCGATACCGGCTGTATTCCCAGCTCGGTGTCGACACGCCGACGACTGCGCGGCTGTACCTCTCGACGCTGGCCAGCAACTGGACCGGCTACCTGGCCGTGGCCGGCGCGGCGTTCGCGTTCTACGGCCTCGACCTGCCCCCGCAGTGGGAGCTCAGCGACCGCGGCCTGCGCTGGGTCGGCGTCGTGCTGATGGCATGCGCCGCCGGCTACCTGCTGCTGTGCGCCTTTGCACCGCGGCGCCACCTGACGATCCGCGGGCACGAGTTCGACCTGCCGAGCCTGCGCATGGCGGCCGCGCAAATGGCCCTGGGCGCGACCAACTGGATGCTGATGGCCGGGATCGTCTACACGCTGATGCCGCACGCGCAGCCCGCGCCGGGCTACGGCACCGTTCTCGCGACGCTGCTGCTGGCCTGCATCGCCGGCACGGCGACGCACATCCCCGCGGGCCTCGGCGTGCTGGAGGCGGTGTTCATCGCGCTGCTCGGGCACCGCGTGCCGGAGTCGCAGCTGCTGGGCGCCTTGCTCGCGTACCGCGCGGTGTACTTCATCGGACCGCTGATCGTCGCGGGCATCGCCTACGGCTGGCTGGAGTCGCGCCTCAAGCGCAAGCGTTCGTGAAGCGTGGAGGCGATGGGAAAATCGCCGCATGCCACCTTCCGCCACGCCGCACAGCCCCTGGCGCCTGTCCATCGCGCCCATGATGGACTGGACCGACCGCCACTGCCGCTACTTTCATCGCCAGCTGACGCAGCGCACGCGGCTCTACACCGAGATGGTCACCACCGGCGCGCTGCTGCACGGTGACGTGCCGCGACATCTCGACTTCAACGCCGAGGAGCATCCGGTCGCGCTGCAGCTGGGCGGCAGCGAACCCCATGACTTGGCGCATGCGGCGAAGCTGGCCGAGCGCTGGGGATACGACGAGGTCAACCTGAACTGCGGGTGTCCCAGCGAAAGGGTGCAGCGCGGCGCCTTCGGCGCTTGCCTGATGGCCGAGCCGGACACGGTGGCCGACGGGGTCAAGGCGATGCGCGACGCCGTGAGCATCGCAGTCACGGTGAAGCACCGCATCGGCATCGACCGCACGGAGAGCTATGAGTTCGTGCGTGACTTCGTCGGCCAGGTGTCCGAGGCCGGCTGCGAGGTCTTCATGGTCCATGCGCGCAACGCCTGGCTCAAGGGGCTCAGCCCGAAGGAGAACCGCGAGGTGCCGCCGCTGCGCTACGAGACCGTGTACCGCCTCAAGCGCGACTTTCCCGACCTCACGATCTGCCTCAACGGCGGGGTGACCGACGAAGCGCAGATCGCCGGTCACCTGGCGCACATCGACGGCGTGATGGTGGGCCGCGAGGCCTACCACAACCCCTGGCTGATGTCGCAATGGGACGAGCGCTTCTTCGGCGCGCCGGCACGCCGACGCGAGCGGGCGGAAGTGGAGCAGCGGATGGTCGACTACATGGAGCGCTGCGTCTCGGCCGGAGACCCGTGGGGAAGGGTGGCGCGCCACATGCTGGGGTTGTGGAACGGCTTGCCCGGCGCCCGGCGCTGGCGGCAGGTGTGGTCGGATCACCGGCTGAAGCACATGCCGCCGCGAGAGGTCGCAGTGCAGGCGTCGCAGGCGCGTGAACCCCTGCGAACGCCCGCCGCGGAACTCGCACGCTGAGCCGCGCCTCGGAGATTACCCTCAGGCGCAAACGGCAGCCGCTTGCAAAGGCAACAGCAAAACTTGCCGGTGAGAGCTGCGCGTGCGCGAATCCTTCACAGGGATAACACTGCATTTCGTGGGGTAACAGGCATCACTTCGTGTACTTCTGCACATCCCGTGCGGGTGGCATGGGCCGTGCTCCTGCGCTGCGCGTGCAGTGGATGGGCGCCAACGCATAACCACACTCCGATGCGCCGGCGCGCTTGCCTTCTGGGGGATATCGGGACCGCCGATCTGATGTGTTTGCTCGTCCAGTCCGCTGCTGTCCCGGACCGGGCGTCCACCAACGGGACATTCGATGATTGCCTACGATGAAGCTTCGCTCCTGGCCCCCGCCGAGGAGCTTTCGGCGTTGCTGAATGCGCTGACCGCGCTGCGCAAGGGAGATGCGACCGTCCGCCTGCCGGCCCACTGGACCGGCCTGCCGGGCAAGGTGGCCGACGCCTTCAACGAGGTGGTGGAACTCAACGCTGCCATGGCGGACGAGCTGTCGCGCCTTCGTCAAGTGGTCGGCAAGGAAGGCAAGCTCAAGCAGCGCGCCTCGCTGCCAGAAGCGCGCGGCTTCTGGGGCGAGCAGGTCCAGTGCGTCAATGCCCTGATCGATGACCTGGTCCACCCGACCTCCGAAGTGGCGCGCGTGATCGGCGCGGTGGCGCAGGGCGACCTCTCGAAGTCGATGGCGCTGGAGGTCGAAGGCCGCGAGCTGGAGGGCGAGTTCCTGCGCACCGCCAAGACCATCAACAAGATGGTCGAGCAGCTCGGCAACTTCTCCGCCGAAGTGACGCGCGTGGCGCGCGAGGTGGGAACGGAAGGCAAGCTGGGCGGCCAGGCGAAGGTGAAGGGCGTGGCCGGCACCTGGAAGGACCTGACCGACTCGGTCAACTCGATGGCCGGCAACCTGACCGACCAGGTCCGCAACATTGCCGACGTGACCACCGCGGTGGCCAAGGGCGACCTGTCGAAGAAGATCACGGTCGACGTGAAGGGCGAGTTCCTCACGCTGAAGAACACGATCAACACGATGGTGGACCAGCTGCGATCGTTCGCGTCGGAAGTGACGCGGGTGGCGCGCGAGGTGGGAACCGAAGGCTCGCTGGGCGGCCAGGCGCGTGTGGAAGGCGTGTCGGGCACGTGGAAGGACCTGACGGACTCGGTCAACTCGATGGCCGGCAACCTCACATCGCAGGTGCGCAACATCGCCGACGTGACCAAGGCGGTGGCCGCCGGCGACCTGTCCAAGAAGATCACGGTGGACGTGAAGGGCGAGATCCTCGAGCTGAAGAACACCATCAACACCATGGTCGACCAGCTGCGATCGTTCGCCGCCGAGGTGACGCGGGTGGCGCGCGAGGTGGGCACTGAAGGCAAGCTGGGCGGCCAGGCCGACGTGCAGGGCGTGGCCGGCACCTGGAAGGACCTGACCGAGTCGGTCAACTTCATGGCCGGCAACCTCACGTCCCAGGTGCGCAACATCGCCGAGGTGACCACCGCGGTGGCGGCGGGCGACCTCTCCAAGAAGATCACGGTGGACGTGAAGGGCGAGATCTCCGAGCTGAAGAACACCATCAACACCATGGTGGACCAGCTGCGATCGTTCGCCGCCGAGGTGACGCGGGTGGCGCGCGAGGTGGGCACCGAAGGCAAGCTGGGCGGCCAGGCCGACGTGCAGGGCGTGGCCGGCACCTGGAAGGACCTCACCGACTCGGTCAACTCCATGGCATCGAACCTCACGTCGCAGGTGCGCAACATCGCCGACGTGACCAAGGCCGTGCAGGCGGGCGACCTGTCCAAGAAGATCACCGTGGAGGTGAAGGGCGAGATCCTGGAGCTGAAGGCCACCATCAACACCATGGTGGACCAGCTGTCGTCGTTCGCCGCCGAAGTGACACGCGTGGCGCGCGAGGTCGGCACCGAAGGCCGGCTCGGCGGCCAGGCGGAGGTGGGCGGCGTGTCGGGCACCTGGAAGGACCTGACGGACTCGGTCAACTCGATGGCCGGCAACCTCACATCGCAGGTGCGCAACATCGCCGACGTGACCAAGGCGGTGGCCGCCGGTGACCTGTCCAAGAAGATCACCGTGGACGTGAAGGGCGAGATCCTCGAGCTGAAGAACACGGTCAACACCATGGTGGACCAGCTGCGATCGTTCGCCGCCGAGGTGACGCGCGTGGCGCGCGAGGTGGGCACCGAAGGCAAGCTGGGCGGCCAAGCCGACGTGCAGGGCGTGGCCGGCACCTGGAAGGACCTGACCGAGTCGGTGAACTTCATGGCCGGCAACCTCACGTCCCAGGTGCGCAACATCGCCGAGGTGACCACCGCGGTGGCGGCGGGCGACCTCTCCAAGAAGATCACGGTGGACGTGAAGGGCGAGATCTCCGAGCTGAAGAACACCATCAACACCATGGTGGACCAGCTGTCGTCGTTCGCCGCCGAGGTGACGCGCGTGGCGCGCGAGGTGGGCACCGAGGGCAAGCTGGGCGGCCAGGCCGACGTGCAGGGCGTGGCGGGCACCTGGAAGGACCTGACCGAGTCGGTCAACCTGATGGCGTCCAACCTCACGTCGCAGGTGCGCAACATCGCCGACGTCACCAAGGCCGTGCAGGCGGGCGACCTGTCCAAGAAGATCACGGTGGACGTGAAGGGCGAGATCCTCGAGCTGAAGAACACCATCAACACCATGGTGGACCAGCTGCGATCGTTCGCCGCCGAGGTGACGCGGGTGGCGCGCGAGGTGGGCACCGAAGGCAAGCTGGGCGGCCAGGCCGACGTGCAGGGCGTGGCCGGCACCTGGAAGGACCTGACCGAGTCGGTCAACTTCATGGCCGGCAACCTCACGTCCCAGGTGCGCAACATCGCCGAGGTGACCACCGCGGTGGCCAAGGGCGACCTGTCCAAGAAGATCACGGTGGACGTGAAGGGCGAGATCTCCGAGCTGAAGAACACCATCAACACCATGGTGGACCAGCTGCGATCGTTCGCCGCCGAGGTGACGCGGGTGGCGCGCGAGGTGGGCACCGAAGGCAAGCTGGGCGGCCAGGCCGACGTGCAGGGCGTGGCCGGCACCTGGAAGGACCTCACCGACTCGGTGAACTTCATGGCGTCCAACCTCACGTCCCAGGTGCGCAACATCGCCGACGTGACCAAGGCCGTGGCCGCGGGCGACCTGTCCAAGAAGATCACCGTCGACGTGAAGGGCGAGATCCTGGAGCTGAAGGCCACCATCAACACCATGGTGGACCAGCTGTCGTCGTTCGCCGCCGAAGTGACACGCGTGGCGCGCGAGGTCGGCACCGAAGGTCGACTCGGCGGCCAGGCGCAGGTGCGCGGTGTGTCCGGCACCTGGCGCGACCTGACCGAGTCGGTGAACTTCATGGCGGGCAACCTGACCTCGCAGGTCCGCGGCATCGCCAAGGTGGTGACGGCGGTGGCCGACGGCGACCTGAAGCAGAAGTTGACGGTGGAAGCCAAGGGCGAGATCGCCGCGCTGGCCGACACCATCAACAGCATGACCGACACGCTGGCCATCTTCGCCGACCAGGTGACGACGGTGGCACGCGAGGTCGGCGTCGAAGGCAAGCTCGGGGGCCAGGCCAAGGTGCCAGGCGCCGCGGGCACGTGGAAGGGCCTGACGGAGAACGTGAACCAGCTCGCCGCCAACCTGACGACCCAGGTGCGCGCGATCGCCGAGGTGGCGACCGCCGTGACGCAGGGCGACCTGACACGCTCGATCACGGTGGAGGCGCAGGGCGAGGTGGCCGCGCTGAAGGACACCATCAACGAGATGATCCGCAACCTGAAGGACACCACCCAGAAGAACACCGAACAGGACTGGCTGAAGACCAACCTCGCCAAGTTCTCGCGCATGCTGCAGGGCCAGAAGGACCTGGTCACGGTCGGCCAGCTGATCCTGTCGGAGCTCGCGCCGGTGGTCGGCGCGCAGCAGGCGGAGTTCTACGTGCTGACGAGCGCCGAGGCCCAGCCGCGGCTCAAGCTGTTCGCCAGCTATGCCTCGGGCGGCCAGCACTCGCACGGCAAGGAGCTCGAGCTGGGCCAGGGCCTGGTCGGCCAGTGCGCCATCGAGAAGCGCAAGATCCTGCTCACCAATGTGCCGAGCAGCGCCTTCCGCATCGCGACCGGCCTGTCGGAGAACGCCGCGCTCGACGTGCTCGTGCTGCCGGTGGTGTTCGAAGGCGAGGTGCGTGGCGTGCTGGAGCTGGCGTCGCTGGAACGCTTCAACCCGGCGCACCAGGCCTTCCTCGACCAGCTCACCGAATCGATCGGCATCGTGATCAACACGATCGCGGCCAACATGCGCACCGAGGACCTGCTGATGCAGTCGCAGTCGCTGGCGCAGGAGCTGCAGAGCCGCCAGCAGGAACTTCAGCAGACCAACGAGGAACTGCAGGAGAAGGCCCGCCTGCTCGCCCACCAGAACCAGGAGGTGGAGCGCAAGAACCGCGAAGTGGAGCAGGCCCGCCAGGCGCTGGAGGAGAAGGCCGAGCAACTGGCGCTCACCTCCAAGTACAAGTCGGAGTTCCTGGCCAACATGTCGCACGAGCTGCGCACGCCGCTGAACAGCCTGCTGATCCTGTCGGACCAGCTGTGCAAGAACGCCGAGGGCAACCTGCTGCCCAAGCAGGTGGAGTTCGCCAAGACCATCCATCTGTCGGGCAACGACCTGCTGATGCTGATCAACGACATCCTCGACCTGTCGAAGATCGAGTCGGGCACCGTGGCGGTCGATGTGTCCGAGCTGCGGCTGGACGACCTGCAGCGCTCGGTCGACCGCAGCTTCCGCCACGTCGCCGAGAACAAGCACGTCGACTTCGTGCTCAACGCCATCCAGCCGCTGCCCAAGACGGTGATCACCGACGTCAAGCGGCTGCAGCAGATCATCAAGAACCTGCTGTCCAACGCGTTCAAGTTCACCCACCAGGGGCAGGTCACGCTGACGATCTCGCAGGCCGAAAGCGGCTGGTCGCGCGACAACGAGGAGCTCAACCGCGCCGGCCAGGTGCTCGCCTTCTCGGTGTCCGACACCGGCATCGGCATCTCGCCGGACAAGCAGCAGATCATCTTCGAGGCCTTCCAGCAAGCCGACGGCTCCACCTCGCGCAAGTACGGCGGCACCGGCCTCGGCTTGGCGATCAGCCGCGAGCTCTCGCGCCTGCTGGGCGGCGAGATCAGGCTGGTGAGCGCGCCCTCGGAGGGCAGCACCTTCACGCTGTACCTGCCGCAGAGCTACAGCCCGGCGCGCAGCGCGCGCCACGGCCGCTCGTCGCACGAGATCGAAGCCAAGGCGATGGCCGAGCGGCAGCGCGACGTGGAGCGCGAGGAGGCGCGCAAGGCGCCGCAATGGCAGCCGAGCGACATCGCGCCGCTCGACTCGGGCCTGCACGAGCTCGAGGCGACGCCGTTCAGCGACAACGCGGCCGAGGACGACCGCATCGACATCCTCGCCGGCGACAAGGTGCTGCTGATCGTCGAGAACGACCTCGGCTTCGCCAAGGTGCTGCTCGAGGCGGCCCGCAAGAACGGCTTCAAGGGTCTGGTGAGCACCACCGGCGCCGGCGCGCTGGCGATGACGCGCGAATATCAGCCCTCCGTCATCACGCTCGACATCTTCCTGCCCGACATGGAAGGCTGGCGCATCCTCGAGCGGCTGAAGGGCGATCTCGCCACGCGGCACATCCCGATCTGCGTGGTGTCCACCGACGACTCGCGGCAGCGCGCGCTCAACTCCGGCGCCATCGGGTTCCTGACCAAGCCGCTGCAGTCGCTGGACATCGTCGACGAGGCGCTCGGCCACCTCTATCAGTTCGCCGATCGCAGCGCGAAGCGGCTGCTGGTGCTGATGGAAGACTCGCCGCTGCGCGAGGAGTACCTCAGCTGCCTCGACACCGACACGCAGATCGAGCTGGCCACGACGGCGCTGCAAGCCCGCAGCCTGCTGTCGGACGGCGGCATCGACTGCCTGGTCACCGACGGGGCCGTGCCCGGCTTCGGCCCCGAGGATGTCATCGAGACGCAGGAGGGCCGGCCGCTGTTCCGGCAGCTCCCGATCGTGCTGTACTGCGAGCCCGGCACGCCCGTCGGCGCTCAGTGGCGGCGTGCGCACAGCGCCTTCGCGCTTCGCGAGGCCTATTCGCTCGAAAGGCTGCTCGATGCGACGGCGTTCTTCCTGCACCGCGGCACGGCGGCGATGTCCGAGCAGGAACGGCAGTCGGTGCAGGCGCTGTACGACGCGCAGCGTGTGCTGGAGGGCAAGAAGGCGCTGATCGTCGACGACGACATGCGCAACATCTTCGCGCTGGCCACGGTGCTCGACGACCAGGGCATGGTGATCGTCTCGGCAGACAATGGCCGGGATGCGATCCGCCTGGTGGAGGCCGATCCCAGCATCGACATCGTGTTGATGGACATCATGATGCCGGAGATGGACGGCATCGCGACCATGAAGGAAATCCGCAAGCTGCCGCGCGGCAAGAACCTGCCCATCGTCGCCGTCACGGCCAAGGCGATGAAGGGCGACCGCGAGAAGTGCATCGAGGCCGGCGCCTGGGACTACCTCTCCAAGCCGGTGGACACCGCCCACCTGCTGGTCGTGCTGCGGAGCTGGCTGTGCAAATGAATCCGCGGCAGGATGCACCGGCGACGGGCGCTGCGGCCGATGACGACATCGACCGCAGTGACGACAAGTCGAACATCCTGATCGTCGACGACCTGCCCGAGAAGCTGCTGGTCTTCGGCACCGTGCTCGAGGACCTGGGGCAGAACCTGGTGTTCGTCAATTCGGGCAGCGAGGCGCTGCGCGAGGTGCTGCACCGGGAGTTCGCTGTCATCCTGCTCGACGTCAACATGCCGGACATCGACGGCTTCGAGACCGCGTCGCTGATTCGCAAGTACAAGCGCTCGGCCCACACGCCGATCATCTTCATCACCGCCTATGCCGACGAGATGCAGACCGCCAAGGGCTATTCGCTCGGCGCGGTCGACTACATCCTCTCGCCGGTCGTGCCGGAGATGCTGCGCAGCAAGGTCAAGGTATTCGTCGAGCTGCACCAGATGCAGCGGCGCGTGCGCCGCCAGGCCGACGAGCGCGTCGCCCTGGTCGCCGCCGAAGCAGCGCGCCGCGTCGCGGAGGAGAACGACCGCCGCTCCAACTTCCTCTCGCACGCGAGCCGCGTGCTCAGCGGCTCGCTGGACGTGAGCGTCGGCGCCCGCCTGCTGCTGGAGCTCGCGGTGCCGGAGGTGGCGACGCTGGCCGTGCTGCAGCTGCTCGACGACGACCGGCCGATGAGCGAGGTGATGGTGGCCGCCTCGCGCGAGGGCGAGGCGACGACGCTGGTCCGCGTGGACGGCCGCGGGCTGCCGTCGGCCGTCCAGGAAGCCTTGCAGCAGGCCGTCCAGGTCAAGCAGCGCATCACCTTGCATCCGAATGCGCTGCGCCGCATGGGGTCCGAGGCCTTCGGCCTGAGCGGACCGCTCGCGCTGCGCGCGGCCGTCACGGTGCCTCTGATGATCGGCGAGCGTGTGCTCGGCGTGCTGATGGTCGGTGCAGAGCAGGCGGCGCCGGGCCATGCGGTGCGCGACTGGGCCGCGCTCGAGGAGCTGGCCAGCCGCGCGGCCATCGCCTTCGAGAATGCCCATCTCTACCGCAGCCTGCAGTCCGAGATCGTCGAGCGACGCGCTGCCGAGGCCGAGCTGCAGGAGGCCAACCAGCGCAAGGACGAGTTCCTCGCCATGCTCTCGCACGAGCTGCGCAACCCGCTGGCACCCATCCGCAATGCGCTGGAGGTGATTCGCCGCATCGCACCGCCCGATCCGAAGTTCAACTGGGCGGGCGACGTCATGGACCGCCAGGTGCGACACCTGACCCGGCTGGTGGAGGAGCTGCTGGACGTGGCGCGCATCAGTCAGGGCAAGATCCAGCTGAACAAGGAACCGGTGGACCTGGCCGCGGTGATCTCGCAGAGCGTCGAGACAGCGCAGCCGTTCATCGAGGCGCGCGGCCACATGCTGACGCTGGAGCTGCCCGACACGCCCGTGTGGCTGCAGGGCGACTTCGCGCGATTGGCCCAGGTCGTGTCCAACCTGCTGCACAACGCGGCCAAGTACAGCGAGGACGGCGGCCGCATCCACCTCGCCCTGCGCGTGGACGGCGGCCAGGCGCAGATCACGGTACGGGACAACGGCATCGGCATCGACGCAGCGCTGCTGCCGCGCATCTTCGACCTGTTCGCGCAAGGCGCTCGCTCGCTGGACCGCATGCAAGGCGGCCTCGGCGTCGGCCTCACGCTCGCGCGCCGGCTGGTCGAGCTGCACGGCGGCTCCGTCGAGGCGAAAAGCGAGGGCGTGAAGAAGGGAGCCGAGTTCATCGTGACGATTCCCTGCGTGAGCGTCGTGCCGCGCGCCGACGATGCGTCGTCGGAGCGCCCGCATCCGGTGGCCCGCGTGAACGGCCGCCGCATCCTGATCGTCGACGACAACCAGGATGCGGCCGAGAGCATCGCCCAGTATTTGCAGCTCGAAGGGCACGAGGTGAAGGCGGTCGGCGACGGCCAGCAGGCGCTCGCCTGCGTGCCCGTGTTCGCGCCGCAGATCGTCGTGCTCGACATCGGCCTGCCGGTGATGAACGGCTACGAAGTGGCGCGCCGCATGCGCAAGATGCCGGCCACGCGCGACGCCCTGATCGTCGCGCTGACCGGCTACGGGCAGAAGGAGGACCAGCTGCGTGCCATCGATGCCGGCTTCGACCGGCACTTCGTCAAGCCGACGGACCCGCGCGTGCTGGTGCAGCTCATCGCCGAGTGGCCCGGCGCAGCCACGGCGTCGCAGGAGATCCAGACGGCCCCGTAGGCCAAGTGGCCAGCACCACGCCCGCGAGCGCCAGCCCATAGGCCGCTGCCTGCACGCCGCTGAAGCGCTCGCCGAGCACCGCCACGCCGACGGCCGCGGCGCTGACCGGCAGGAATACCGTGAACACGCCTGCCGACGAGGCGGGCACGTGCCGCAGGCCGGTCATCCACAGCCAGACGGTGAAGACGCTGGCGGTCAGCGAATAGAACAGCAGCAGGCCCCATGACGCGACCGGCACGCCGCCGAAGTCGTAGCGCAGCGCCTGCCACATGCCGAGCGGCGTCACCAGCACCAGTCCCCACAGGTTCACCAGCGCGCTGATGCGCTTGGCCGAGACGTTGCCGGTGAGCCGCTTGCCGATCACGACATAGCTGGCCTCGCACACCACCGCGCCGAGCAGCAGCAGGTTGCCGAGCAGCGAGCCGCCGCCATCGCCGGCATCGTGGCGCACCACCGAGACCAGGGCGATGCCGCCGACGGCGCAGGCGATGCCCAGGGCGACTCGGGCCGGGATGCGCTCGTCGAGGAAGACGCGCGAGAGCAGGGCCACCACCGCTGGGATCGCCGCCATGATCACGCCGGCCGCCAACGCCGAGGTCATCGCCACGCCGAACAGCATGCAGATGGAGAACAGGAAATTGCCCAGGAAGGACTCGAGGAACAGCAGGCGGCGGTCGTGCCGGCTCAGCGGTGCTTCCGCATCCGCTCGCTTGACCCAGCGCGCCATCGCCAACGCGGCAATGCCGAAGCGCAGCCAGGCGAGCAGGAAGATGGGAAAGACGACGACCAGCAGCTTGGACAGGCCGACATAGCTGCCGACCAGCGCCATGGCGGAACCGAGACACAGGTAGGACAGCCAGGGGCGGTGGGGCGCGGTCATGCCTGCGCCGGATCGATCCGCACCCAGGTGGTCTTGAGCTCCGTGTACTTGTCGAACGCGTGCAGCGACTTGTCGCGCCCGTTGCCGCTCTGCTTGTAGCCGCCGAAAGGCACGGTGATGTCGTCCTCGTCGTACTGGTTGACGTGCACGGTGCCGGCGCGCAGCGCACGCGCGACGCGGTGGGCGCGGTTGATGTTGTCGCTCCACACGCTCGCCTGCAGCCCATAGGGACTGTCGTTGGCCATGCGAACGGCCTCGTCCTCGGTGCGGAAGCGGATCACCGACAGCACCGGCCCGAAGATTTCCTCGCGGGCGATCTTCATGTCGTTGCCGACGCGGTCGAACACGGTCGGCTCGACGTAGTAGCCACCGCTGTCGGTCCGCGCCCGCTTGCCGCCGGCGACGACGGCCGCCCCCTCGCCGTGGCCCGATTCGATATAGCCCAGCACGCTGCGCAGCTGCACGTCGTCGACGATGGCGCCCATCTCGGCGCTGCCCGACAAAGGGTCGCCCGGCTGGTACTTCGGCGCCTCCCCGGCGACGATGCCCACGAACTCGTCGGCCAGGCGCTCGTGCACGAAGACCCGCGATGGCGCGTTGCAACTCTCGCCCTGGTTGAAGAACATGCTGGCCGCCACCGTCGTCGCGGCACGCTGCACGTCGGCGAAATCCTCGAACACGACGAACGCCGACTTGCCGCCCAGCTCGTTGTACACGCGCTTCAGGTTGCTGCGGCCGGCGTACTCGAGCATGCGGCGGCCGACGCGCGTCGAGCCGGTGAAGCCGATCGCATCCACGTCCATGTGCAGCGCGAGCGCCTCGCCGGCTTCGTGGCCGTAGCCCGGCACGACGTTGAACACGCCTTCGGGCAGTCCGGCTTCGAGCGCGAGCTCGGCCAGGCGCAGCGCGCTGAGCGGCGATTTCTCGCTCGGCTTGAGCACCACGCTGTTGCCCGCGGCCAGCGCCGGCCCCAACTTCCAGCTGGCCATCAGCATCGGGTAGTTCCACGGCACGACGGCGCCGATGACGCCCATCGGCTCGCGCGTGATCAGCGCCAGGCTGTTGCGCGGCGTGGGCGCCACCTCGTCGTAGACCTTGTCGACCGCCTCGGCGTACCAGGCGATGGTGCGCGCCGCGGACTGCACGTCGACGCCCAGGCTGTGCTGCACCGGCTTGCCCATGTCGAGCGTCTCGAGCAGCGCCAGCTCCTCCTTCGCCGCCAGGATGCGTTCCGCGAAGCGCTGCAGGATGCGCTTGCGCTGCGCCGGCGGCTTGTGGGCCCAGCGGCCGTCGTCGAACGCCATCCGCGCCGCGCCCACCGCCGCGTCGATGTCGGCCTGGCGTCCGCGCGCCACCTGCGTCAGCACGCGACCGTCGATCGGAGAGACGCAATCGAAGGTCTCGCCGCCGTGCGCCGGCACACGCTGTCCGCCGATGAAGGCGCGTCCGTCGAAGCTGAGGGAGGAGGCGCGTTGGCGCCAATCGATCGCCGGCTTGTTCATGGCTGTCTCCGATTCACATCCAGCCGCGCTGCTTGACATCGGCCAGCGTCAGGTCGAGGCAGCGGCGGATCAGTGCGACCATCTCGTCGATCTGCCCCAAGGTCATGACCAGTGGCGGCGCGACGATCATGCGGTCGCCCACGGCACGCATGATGAGCCCGTTGCCGAAGCAGTGGCCGCGGCACACCATGCCGACCTCCAGGCTCGCATCGAAGCTCTCGCTGCTCGCCTTGTTGCGCACCAGTTGCAGGGCGCCCATCATCCCGCAGGTCTGCGCTTCGCCGACGAGCGGATGCTCGGCCAGGGCCTCGAACTGGCGCGCGAGGTAAGGGCCGAGCTCGTTGCGCACGCGCTCGACCAGCCCTTCTCGCCGGATCACGCCGATGTTGGCGATGGCGACCGCGCAGGCCACCGGGTGGCCGCTGTAGGTGTAGCCGTGGTGGAACTCGCCGCCCTGTTCGATCAGCGCCTTGGCCACGCGCTCGCCCACCATCACGCCGCCCAGCGGGATGTAGCCCGAGGTCACGCCCTTGGCGAAGGTCATCAGGTCGGGCCGGAAGTCGAAGGTCTCGCAGCCGAACCAGTGGCCGGTGCGCCCGAAGCCGCAGATGACTTCGTCGGAGATGACCAGCACGCCGTACTTGTCGCAGATGCGCTGGATCTCGGGCCAGTAGGTCGAGGGCGGCACGATGACGCCGCCGGCGCCTTGCACCGGCTCCCCGATGAAGGCCGCCACCTTGTCGGGACCGACCTCGAGGATCCTGGCTTCGAGCCAGCCGGCAGCCTTGATGCCGAAGTCGTCGCGGCTCATCGCCTGGCCCAGCTCGAACCAGCAGGGCTGCTCGATGTGCACGATGCCGGGAATCGGCAGCCCGCCCTGCGCATGCATGCCCCACATGCCGCCGAGCGAGGCGCCGGCCATGGTGGAGCCGTGGTAGCCGTTGTGCCGGCTGATGATCACGTCGCGCTCGGGGTGTCCCTGGATGTCCCAGTAGCGGCGGACCATGCGCACGACCGTGTCGTTGCCCTCCGAGCCCGAGCCGGAGAAGAACACGTGGCGGAACTGCGGCGGCGTCACCTCGGCCAGCAACTCGGCCAGCGCGATCGCCGGCGGCGTGGCGGTCTGGAAGAACGAGTTGTAGAAGGGCAGCTGCTTGAGCTGCGCCGTCGCCGCCTCGATCAGCTCGCGCCGTCCGTAGCCGACGTTGACGCACCACAGTCCCGACATCGCATCGAGGATCTTCTGGCCGTCGCTGTCCCACAGGTAGATGTTGTCGGCCCGGGTGACGATGCGCGAACCCTTGGCCGCGAGCGACTTGAAGTCGGTGAACGGATGCAGGTAGTGGGCCGCATCGGCGGCCTGCCACTCGGCGGTGCTTTTTTCTTTCATGTGTTCTCTAGACGTGCAGCAGCAGGTGTTCGCGCTCCCACGGCGAGATCACTTTCATGAACTCGGCGTGCTCGATCTCCTTGACCTCGGAGTAGACGGTGATGAACTCCTTGCCCAGCACGTCGTGCAGCTCCTTCTCGTCGGCCAGCCAGCTCAGCGCCTCCGACAGCGAGCGCGGCAGCTGGTACTCCGACTGGTACGCGTCGCCCATGCATTCGGGCGACGGCTCGATGCGGTTCTTCATGCCGAGGTAGCCGCAGGCGAGGGTTGCGGCGAGCGCGACGTACGGGTTGGCATCGGCACCGATCACGCGGTTCTCGATGCGCCGCGACGCCGGCGAAGCGACCGGCGAGCGGATGCCCACGGTGCGGTTGTCGGTTCCCCACTGGATGTTGATGGGTGCCGCCGTCGAGCGCGCCAGCCTGCGATAGGAATTGACGTACGGCGCGACCAGCGCCATCGCGGCCGGCGTGTATTTCTGCAGCCCGCCGATGTACCAGTAGAACTCCTTGGACGGGCTGCCGTCGTCGTTGCTGAACAGGTTCTTGCCGGTGCTCTGCTTGACGATGCTCTGGTGCACGTGCATCGCGCTTCCGGGCTCGTGCGCCATCGGCTTGGCCATGAAGGTGGCGTACATCTCGTGGCGCAGCGCGGCCTCGCGGATGGTGCGCTTGAAGAAGAACACCTCGTCGGCCAGCCCGAGCGGATGCGCATGGAAGAAGTTGATCTCCATCTGTCCCGCGCCCACCTCGTGGATCAGCGTGTCGACGTTGAGCTCCATCTGCTCGCAGTAGGCGTAGATGTCCTCGAACAGCGGATCGAACTCGTTGACCGCATCGATCGAGTACGCCTGGCGCGATGTCTCGGCGCGGCCGCTGCGGCCCTTGGGTGGACGCAGCGGCGTGTTGGGATCGGAGTTGCGCTCGATCAGGTAGAACTCGAGCTCCGGCGCGACCACCGGGTCCCAGCCTTCGGCGGCATACAGCGCGCAGATGCGCTTGAGCACCGAACGCGGCGCATACGGGATGATGTTGCCCTCGCGATCGAAGCAGTCGTGGATCACTTGCGCGGTCGGATCCACCGCCCACGGCACGATGCGCACGGTGCTCGGGTCCGGCCGCAGGTGCATGTCGCGGTCGGTGACGTGAATCACGTCGTTGTAGGGTCCCTCCTCGGGGAATTCGCCGGTCACGCCGATCGCCACGATGGCCTCGGGCAGGCGCATGCCGCGGTCCTCGGTGAACTTCTCTCTCGGGAGGATCTTGCCGCGCGCCACGCCGGTGAGGTCGGGCACCAGGCACTCGATCTCCGTCACGCGGCGCTCGTTGAGCCACTGTTCCAGTTCGCTGAATGTGAAGTTGTCTCTCACCACCATAAGTCACCTGTTGAGTCTGTCGCGCCGGCGGGCAGGCAGGTCGCGTTGCGGGTTGGCCGAAGGGTCGTCGCAAAGGACACCTATCGGTCCGGCACGCTTTCGGGGTGGGTCGCTCGGTGACGATCGCGGTAGGACTGGCAGGCGGCGCCGAAAGCCTGGAACAGGCGCAGCGAGACGGGGTTGCTGGCCGCCTGCCACTCGGGGTGCCACTGCACGCAGAGATTGAATCCGGGTGCCTTGGGGACGGAGAACGCCTCGACGAGGCCATCGGGCGCGCACGCTTCCACCCGAAGCCCGTCGGCGAGGCGGTTCACGCCCTGGCCGTGCACCGAGTTCACCTCGAAGCGCTGTTGGCCGATGAGGCGCTCCAGCAGGCTGCCGGGCATCACGTCGACCGCATGGGCCACGCCATAGGTGACGTCCGGCGCGGCGTTCGACGCGCCGCGGTGATCGTGCTGTCCCGGCACCTCGTGCACGGCCTGATGCAGGCTGCCGCCCAGCGCCACGTTGGTCTCCTGGAAGCCGCGGCAGATCGCGAACAGCGGAATGCCCCGGGCAAGCACCCGTGGAATCAGCGGCAAGGTCCAGCGGTCGCGCTCGGGGTCCAGCGGAAGCGCCTCGTCCAGCACAGGCTCGCCGAAATGCATCGGGTGCACGTTGGAGGGCGATCCGGTCAGCAGGACGCCGTCGGCCACGTCGAGCAGGTCGTCGACCTCGTCGGACGCGATGGCCGGCACGACGAGCGGCAGGCAGCCTGCGAGTCGGACGGCTTCAGCGTACTTCCTGCCCGCGACATGGAAGGGGTGTTGGCCCAGCACACGGTTGCAGGCGGGAATGAGCACGACGGGTTTGCGCTTCATGGTGCCGTGCAGGAGAGATCAGCAACGAGTGTGCCCGTCGGCCTTGCGAAGTCAATCGAGTCGACTGTCACAGCATGTCCTTCAGCCGGTAGTACGCCATGCCGGCCACCAGTGCCGGCATGCGCAGCAGACGCCCGCCCGGGAAGGGCCGGTGACGAATGCGCGCGAAGGCGTCGAAGCGGCTCGCGTTGCCTTCGATGGCCTCCGCGACGAGCTTGCCCGCCAGGCCGGTGAGGGCAAGCCCGTGTCCGGAAAAGCCTTGCAGGTAGTAGACGTTCTCGAAACCGCGCGCTGCGCCGTCGACCAGGTCGGCAAGGCGTCCGAAGTCGGGCGCACGGTTCATCGAGATGTCGACGAAGCCGCCCCAGGCGTATTCCACCTTGGTGTCGCGAAGCTGCGGGAAGGTGCGCGCCATGCGGCGCTGCATGCTCGCTTCCAGACCCGGCGGCGTGGTGGTGCTGTAGCTCACACGCCCGCCATACAGCAGGCGGTGATCCGTCGTCGGCCGGAAATAGTCGAGCGCGAAATTCGTGTCGGACACCGCGGCGCGCGACGGCAGCAGGGACGACGCGAGCGCCGGATCCATCACCTGCGAGGCCGCGATGTAGGTGCCGACCGGCATGATCCGGGGCTCCAGCACGGGCGCCAGGCCGTGCAGGTACACGTTGCCGGCGAGCAGCACGTGCTGGGCTCGCACTTCGCCCGAATCCGTCTTCAGCACGATCGTGGGCCCGGGCACGAGGCGGGTGGCCGGCGAGTTCTCGAAGATGCGAACGCCCAGGGCTGATGCTGCCTCGGCCAGGCCCAGGCAGTACTTCAGCGGATTCAGGTGGCCGGAACGCACGTCGTACAGCCCGGCGTGGTAGCGCGGGCTGGCAATCCACTGCGGCAGGTCCGCGCGCGCTATCCACGTCGTCTCGTGGCCGTAGTGATCGGCCATGTCGGCCTGCCAGCGCTGCAGCTCGCGCGCTTTCTTCGCGCCCACCGCGACCGACAGGAAGCCGGACTGCCATTCGCACTCGATCCCGAAGCGCCGCCGCCGCGCGTGCACCAGCTCCACGGCTTCGAGCGTCATCGCCCAGATGCGTCGGGCTTCGGAGACGCCGACGAGCGCCTCGACCGTCGTCTGGTCGCAGGCCAGGCCCGCGATCACTTGCCCGCCGTTGCGACCCGAGGCCCCCCAGCCCACCTGCCTGGCTTCGAGCAGCGCCACCTGGTAGCCGCGATCGGCCAGCTCGACCGCTCCGGAAAGTCCCGCGAGCCCGCCTCCTACCACCGCGACGTCGCAGTCGATGCGCTCGTTCAGGCTCGCAAAGGTCTGCCGCCGCGGCGTTGTCGTGGCGTAGTACGAATTCCGGCTGAGATCGCGGTCGGCGCTCAGGAAGCTCATACGGTATGCGCTAGGCAGGCCCTCGGTCGGGTGTGGCAGGCGGTCGCGTTCAGGCGGCGCGCTTGATGGCGTCGGCCAGCGTGCCGACGATCTGGTCGATGTGCTGCTTCTCGATGATCAGCGGCGGCGACAGCGCCACCGTGTCGCCGGTGGTGCGCACCAGCAGGCCCTTCTCCCAGCAGTCGAGGAAGACCGAGAAGGCGCGCTTGCCCGGGTCGCCGGCAATCGGGGCCAGCTCGATGCCGCCGACCAGGCCGATGTTGCGCACATCGATGACGTTGGGCAGGTCGCGCAGCGAATGCACTGCCGACTGGAAGGTCTCCGCCATCTGGGCGCCGCGCGTGAGCAGCCCCTCGTCGGCATAGGTCTCCATCGTGGCCAGGCCGGCCGCGCACGCGAGGGGGTGCGCCGAATAGGTGTAGCCGTGGAAGAACTCGATCAGGTGCTCGGGTCCATTCATGAAGGCATCGTGAATCTGCTGCTTGGCGAACACGGCGCCCATCGGGACGGCGCCGTTGGTCAGGCCCTTGGCCACCGTCATCAGGTCGGGCGTCACGCCGAAATGGGTCGCCGCGAAGGGTGAGCCGAGTCGTCCGAAGCCGGTGATGACCTCGTCGAAGATCAGCAGGATGCCGTGCCTGTCGCAGATCTCGCGCAGCCGCTGCAGGTAGCCCTTGGGCGGGATCAGCACGCCGGTGGACCCGGCCACCGGCTCGACGATGACCGCGGCGATGGTCGAGGCGTCGTGCAGCGCGACCAGCCGCTCCAGGTCGTCCGCCAGCTCCACGCCGTGTTCGGGCTGGCCGCGGCTGAAGAGGTTTCGCGCATCGTGCGTGTGTCGCAGATGGTCGACACCGGCGAGCAGCGTGCCGAACATCTTGCGGTTCGCCACCATGCCGCCTACCGAGATTCCGCCGAAGTTCACGCCGTGGTAGCCGCGCTCGCGACCGATGAGCCGCGTGCGCTGGCCTTCGCCGCGCACGCGGTGATAGGCGATCGCCATCTTCAACGCGGTCTCCACCGACTCGGATCCCGAGTTGGTGAAGAAGACCTTTTTGATGCCCTGAGGGGTCAGCTCGACCAGCCGCTGCGCGAGCTCGAAGGCCTTGGGGTGTCCCATGTTGAACGGCGGCGCGAAATCCATCTCAGCGGCCTGCCGCTGGATCGCCTCGACGATCTTCTTGCGGCCGTGGCCCGCGTTGACGCACCACAGACCGGCGACAGCATCGAGCACTTGCCGACCCTCGGGGGTCCAGAAATGCATGCCTTCGGCACGCGAGAGCATGCGAGGCGCCTTCTTGAACTGGCGGTTGGCCGTGAAGGGCATCCAGTAGGCGTCCATATCGTCGGGCATGGGCAAACTCCAGGGGTGAGGGCGACGAGCCAGTCTAGTGTGGGACGATGGCAATTTGCTTGCTGAATCACGTCGCCGGAAGCCCTCTGCGCAATATCATGCGCGCCTTCGACCAGTTGACGGCACATTATGCGAAGAGAACCCCCGCCGGTGAAATTGGATGCGATTGACCGCGCGATCCTGAGGGTCCTGCAGGTCCAAGGGAAACTCTCGAACGTCGAGCTGGCCGAGCGGGTGCATCTGTCGCCTTCGGCCTGTCTTCGGCGCGTGAAGGCGCTGGAAGACGGCGGCGTCATTGCGCAGTACGTGGCGCTCGTCAATCCGAAGGCGGTGGGTCAGGCGGGCACGAGCTTCACCATCGTCAATCTCGAGAAGCTGACCCCCAAGGCGATCGCGGCCTTCGAGCAGGCCGTGCGCGACATCCCGCAGGTGCTCGACTGCTACTACGTTGCCGGCACCAACGACTACCTGCTGCGCTTCACCTACAACGATGCAGCCGACCTGGAACGCTTCCACCTCGAGGTGCTCGAGCGGCTGCCCGGGGTCGTGCGCTCGAACTCGATGCTGGTGCTGCGCACCGTGAAGAAGACCACCGCGCTGGAAATCGAATGAAGCCCGTGCTGATCCTGCAGCATCTGCACCAGGACGGACCGGCCTATCTCGCGCGCTGGCTGCAAGCCCGCGGGCGCCGCTTCGAGGTCTTCAACACCGAAGCCGGACAGGATTTTCCGGACACGGTCGACGGCTACGCGGCGATGGCCGTGCTGGGCGGAGAAATGAGCGCGAACGACCCGCTGCCGTCGCTGCGCCACGCCGAGCGACTGATCCTCGACGCCATCGATGCCGATGTGCCCGTGCTCGGTCATTGCCTGGGCGGGCAGTTGATGGCGCGCGCGCTCGGTGCGAAAGTGGTCCCGTCGCCGGCTCCCGAGATCGGCTGGCATCCGATCCGGGTTGTAGGGCCTGCAGCGGCCACGTGGTTCGGCGACTCGCCCGAACCGGTCGTGTTCCAGTGGCACTACGACGCCTTCGAGCTGCCCCCGAGAGCGCAGCTGCTGGCATCCAGCGGAGCTTGCCCGCACCAGGCCTTCGCTGTCGGGCCGCACCTGGCGATGCAGTTTCATGTCGAGCTCGACGACGCCAAGCTGCGCGCGTGGGTGGCGGCGCACGACGAGCGTTTCCTGGCTGCATCGCATGCGCCGACGGTCCACGACGGCCCGACGATGCTCAACGACGCGGGTCGACGCCTGCGGCTTCAGCAAGCGCTCGCGGATCGCGTCTACGCACGATGGCTGGCCTTCGCGGACACGGCGTCCGGGCGGCCGTGAGCGTCCATTTCAGGATCAGAAAACACGGTTCCACATGATGGAATGGAGGCATGCTGCAGCGCCGCAAGATTTTCCATTACGGTAAACGACATTCCGCATCATGCAATGGATGCCCTAAGGGGTTGATTTATAACTACTTATTTTTCAGTCTTCTATAAGACATAAGTGTTCCCACACGCGGGCCCGGTTTGTATTCTTGAGGCCAGAGATTTCGCTCTTCGTCTTCCCCACCACCTCTGGAGATTCGTCATGACCCAACCGACCCGCGAACAACAAATCGCTGCCCTCGAAAAGGAATGGGCCGAGAACCCGCGCTGGAAAGGCATCAAGCGCGGCTACACCGCGGCCGACGTGGTGCGGCTGCGCGGCTCGGTCGCCATCGAGCACACGCTGGCCAAGCGCGGCGCCGAGAAGCTCTGGAACCTGATCAACACCGAGCCCTTCATCAACGCGCTGGGCGCCCTGACCGGCAACCAGGCGATGCAGCAGGTGAAGGCCGGGCTGAAGGCGATCTATCTGTCGGGCTGGCAAGTCGCCGGTGACGCGAACAGCAACGGCGAGATGTACCCCGATCAATCGCTCTACTCGGTGGACTCGGTGCCCAAGGTCGTCAAGCGCATCAACAACACCTTCCAGCGCGCCGACCAGATCCAGTGGTCCGAGGGCAAGAACGACATCGATTTCTTCGCCCCCATCGTCGCCGATGCCGAGGCAGGCTTCGGCGGCGTGCTCAACGCTTTCGAGCTGATGAAGGCGATGATCGAGGCGGGCGCTGCCGGCGTGCACTTCGAAGACCAGCTCGCCGCGGTCAAGAAATGCGGCCACATGGGCGGCAAGGTGCTGGTGCCCACCCGCGAGGCCGTCAGCAAGCTCGTCGCCGCGCGACTGGCCGCCGATGTGATGGGCACGCCCACCGTGCTCGTGGCACGTACCGATGCCGAAGCAGCCGACCTGGTGACCAGCGACGTCGACGAGAACGACAAGCCCTTCTGCACCGGCGAGCGCACGGTCGAAGGCTTCTATCGCACCAAGCCGGGCCTCGAGCAGGCGGTGTCGCGCGGACTGGCCTACGCCGAGGTCGCCGACCTGGTGTGGTGCGAGACCGGCAAGCCGGATCTGGCCTACGCCAAGGCGTTCGCCGAGGCGATCCACAAGAAGTTCCCGGGCAAGCTGCTGTCGTACAACTGCTCCCCGTCGTTCAATTGGAGGAAGAACCTCGACGACTGGACCATCGCCAAGTTCCAGCGCGAGCTGGGCGCCATGGGCTACAAGTTCCAGTTCATCACGCTGGCCGGCTTCCACAGCCTCAACTACTCGATGTTCGAACTGGCCCACGGCTACGCGCGCAACCAGATGAGCGCCTTCGTCGAGCTGCAGGAGAAGGAGTTCGCCGCCGCCGAGAAGGGCTTTACCGCGGTCAAGCACCAGCGCGAGGTCGGCACCGGCTATTTCGACGCCGTGACCACCACCATCGAGCGCGAGGCCTCCACCGCGGCGCTGAAGGGCTCGACCGAGGACGAGCAGTTCTTCGACGCGAAGCACGCCTGAGCAGTGCGGCTCGCGGCCGCACACCAGCCGACAAGCCCGGTCTGCGCTCCCGCAACCGGGCTTTTTCACGACCGCCTCGGGCGGTGCGCCGGACGGCGAGATTTGCGATAGGGCGACGCCAGATCACATGGACGCTTGCAGCATCTCGCGATAGTCGTCGGCGGTGGCGATGCGCGGGTTGGTCTTGTGGCAATGGTCGGCGAGCGCGCCGGCGATGAGGCGATCGAACAGCTCGACCGTGACGCCCAGAGCCGCGAGGCCCGCGGGCAGTCCCAGCCGGGCGTTCATCTCGCGGATCGCCTCGGCGATCTGCGTGCCCTGCGAATCGCACGAGCCCAGCCCCATCGCGTGGGCCATGCGCGCGAGGCGGCGGTCCTTGACCATCGATTCGGCGCTCGCGTTGAAGCGCACCACCGCCGGCAGGAACAGGGCGTTCAAGGTGCCGTGGTGCAGCCGAGGATCGGCTCCGCCCAGGCTGTGGCTCAGCGAATGCACGCAGCCCAGCCCCTTCTGAAAGGCCAACGCGCCCTGCATGCTGGCGCTCATCATGTTCCAGCGGGCATCGCGGTCATCGCCATTGCGGGTGGCGCGCTCGATGTGCGCCCAGCCGCGTTCCAGGCCGTCGAGCGCGATGCCGTCGGCGGGCGGATTGACTGCGCTCGCCATGAAGGTCTCCATGCAGTGCGCGATCGCATCCATGCCGGTGGCGGCGGTGAGCAGCGGCGGCAGGCCGCTGGTGAGGTCGGGATCGCACACCGCCACCTTGGGCACCAGGTGCCAGCTGTGAAAGCCGAGCTTGCGGCCGTCTTCGACGATGACGATGGCGCCGCGCGCGACCTCGCTGCCCGTGCCCGCAGTGGTCGGCACCGCGATGACGGGCGCAACGCGTTCGGTGATCTTCGCGCTGCCGCCTTCGATGGTCGCGTAAGTCTTCAGCGGACCCTCGTGTGTCGCCGCGATGGCGACACCCTTGGCGAGGTCGATGCTGGAGCCGCCGCCCACCGCGATGAGGCCGTCGCACTTGTAGGTGCCGTAGAGCTGCGCGGCGGCGCGCACGGCAGCTTCATTGGGGTTGGATGGCGTCTGGTCGAATACCTGGTACGGCGTGGCGCCCAGCGCGGCCAGCGCCTTGTCGAGCACGCCGGCAGCGCGCACGCCGGCATCGGTGACCACCAGCGGATGCTGCATGCCGATGCGCTCGCATTCCTGGGGCAGCCGCTGCACCGCGCCGAAATCGAGATGCACCTGAGTGATGTACTGGATGAAGGCCATGGCATGCGGGGCATTGGCGGGGGGCCCCGAGTATCCTCTCGACTCCTCATCGGCGCCACCGGTTGACCCCGACCCTTGACGACTCATCTGCTGACCGCCCGCATGGCCGGTGTGCTCGAGCGCATCCGCCGCGCCCGGCGTCCTCCCTTCCACACGCAGAGCGTGCACGACGCACGGGCTGCGTACGAGGCCGCTGCCGAGGTGCTGGAGCCGGCGCGTGCGCCGCTTGCCCGTGTGGAGAACCTCGTCATCCCGTCGCGCGACGGTGCAGCGCTGCCTGCCCGCCTGTATGCGCCGTCGACCGGCGCGCTGCCCGTGCTTCTGTACGTGCACGGTGGCGGATTCACGATCGGCAGCCTGGAGACACACGACAGCCTGTGCCGGCAACTCGCGTCGCGCAGCGGCGCGGCGGTGCTCGCGCTGGACTACCGGCTGGCGCCGGAACACCGCTTTCCGGTGGCGGTGAATGACACCTGGGACGCGCTGCAATGGCTGGCAGCGCACGGCGACACCGTCGGACTGGACCGGCGTCGCCTCGCCGTCGCCGGCGACAGCGCGGGCGGCACGCTCGCCGCCGTGGCCGCCATCCAGGCGCGCGATGCCGGGCTGGCACTGCGTCTGCAGCTGCTGATCACGCCGGGGACGACGGCCCACGCCGACACGGCGTCTCACCGGCGCTTCGCGCACGGCTTCCTGCTGGAAGCGGCGGACATCGAGTGGTTCTTCGCCCACTACATCGATCCAGCCCAGCGCACCGACTGGCGCTTCGCGCCCCTGGAAGCGGAGGACCTGGACGGTGTGGCCCCCGCCTGCGTGGTGCTGGCCGAATGCGATCCCCTGGTCGACGAAGGCATCGCCTATGCGGATCGACTGCGTGCGTCCCACGTCGACGTGCGACTCGAGCTGTACCGCGGAGTGACGCACGATTTCATCAAGATGGGCCGGATGCTGCCCGAAGCAGCGGCGGCGCAGGACGCCGCAGCCCACGCATTGAAGGAGGCCTTCGAGCCATGAAGAGAAGCGAATTCCGGTTCTTCGAGCGCCTGCGCGTGCGCTGGGCCGAGATCGACCAGCAGAAGATCGTCTTCAACGGTCATTACCTGATGTACTTCGATACCGCGGTCACCGGCTACTGGCGCGCACTCGCGCTGCCCTACGAGAAGACGCTGGCGTACCTGAACGGCGACCTGTTCGTGCGCAAGGCGACCGTCGAATTCGAAGGCTCGGGGCGCCTGGACGACCTGCTGGACGTCGGCGTACGCTGCATGCGCATCGGCACCTCGTCGATGACCTTCGTCGCCGCGGTGTTCCGCAACGAGGAGTTGCTGGTGTCAGGCGAGTTGGTGTACGTCTTCGCCGATCCATCGACGCAGCGTTCGAAGCCGGTGCCGCAGGAGTTGCGCGACGTGCTTCAGGCCTTCGAGAGCGGCAAGGCCATGGTCGACGTGCGCGTCGGCTCGTGGGACGACCTGGGGCGCGACGCGCAGGCCATCCGCACGGCGGTGTTCGTCGACGAGCAGAAGATCCCGGCCGAGATGGAATGGGACGAGGCCGACGCGGGCTGCGTGCACGCCGTGGCGGTCAACCGGCTCGGCATGCCTTTGGCGACGGGCCGCCTGCTGGAGCACGTGCCTGGCGTCGCAAAGATCGGCCGCATGGCGGTCGTGCAGACCATGCGCGGCAGCCGGGTCGGGCGCAGCGTGCTCGACGCGCTGATGAAGGCTGCGCGCGCTCGAGGCGATCGCGAGGTCATCCTGCATGCGCAGATGTCGGCGGCGCCGTTCTACGCGCGAGCCGGGTTCAGCGAGCGCGGGGAAGTGTTCGAAGAGGCGGGCATCCCGCACGTGGAGATGGTGCGGGCGCTGTGATCAGAGCGCCGGTGCGCGGCGCCGCTTCTTGGCGGGCTCGGGCTTCAGCAGGCTGCGCACCCGCATTCGCTTCGCGGGCTGCGAAGCGTCGACGGGCACTTCCGACTCCGACACCACCTCCTGCGCACTGGGCGTGAACACCTTGGTCTCGTCGGTGGTGTAGCGCGGCGGCCAGTTCTTCAGCATCGAGCGGCGCAGCAGCGCGACGCCGGTCGGGCTGAAGCTGCGCTCGAAGACGTGCGTCACCAGGTGACGCGACACGCGCTCGGTGATGATCAGCGTGGAGCAGCGCGTGCCATAGCCGCGGTCGGGGATGCGGATGAAGGCGGCCGACAGGCGGCGCTCCCAGTCGAGCGGCACTCCGGTGCCGGGCAGCAGTTCGTCGGGCGCTTCGCTGCGGTCGGCCAGCGCCTCGAACAGCCGCAGCGACAGCGCATCGACGCTGTCGGTTTCGGCCATCGCCTCGCGCAGGCGCCGCTTCAGCGCCTCGACCTTGGGCCACGGCGTGTTCAGCCCGGCGTTGGACAGGCCGTGCAGGCCGCGGTCCAGTCGAACGGTCTGTCCGCTGACATTGGAGCCCCAGAAGCACTCGCCCAGGCGGAAGTCGAAGGCCAGCAGGTTGAAGCCGTTGTAGCCGCACAGCGCGCTGCGCATCCAGAACCGGTCGCTGCGCTCGCGTGCACCCAGCCACTCCGGCACGATCCGCCCGCGCGAGGGCGCGGCCTTGTCGTTGCGGCTGGGATCGCGCACGTTGGTCACCATGGCCAGCCGCCCTTCGGCGGTGAGCCCCATCCACGTGCCGCCCGATTCGAGGTCGCGCCCGCTCAGGACGGCCGGGCCGCCGGCCTCGGGCGTCCACCAGGTCAGCCGGGCCGCCGGACGACTGAAGAACTCGTCGCGATTGGCCGCCACCACGAGCGGAAAGCGGCGGCTGTGGTCGATGGCCAGCGCTACGAGGCACATGGAATGAATACCTCCGTGTGGCGGGCGCCGGCGATGAAAGGGGCGAGCACGCGCGCCTCGTCGGCGATCTCGGCTTCGAGCGCCGACGTCACGCCGGCCGGCTCGGTGTCGCGGAGGTAGGCGTAGGTCTCCATCCAGGTCTGCTGCTCGTTCGCGTCGTCGGGACGGCGCAGCAGGCGCGCCGTCAAGCCGGGATGGCGCTGTCGCAGGCGGGCCTGCAGCGCCAGCGCTGCAGCGAGTGCCTCGTCCGCCGCCGCGCTCGGAATTCGATAGTAGATGAACAGCTCGCGCATGAAGCAACGTGCAGCGTGAACTGTTGCCGCGCCGTGCCCGTCACACGGCCTGCTCGGCATCGATCGGCACGGCGTAGGGCAGGGGGCGTCGCATCAGCAGCGGACCGTCCGCAGCGCCGAGGTGCAGGCTGCCGCCCTCCAGCGCGGCGAGCTTCACTTCGGCGAGCGCGCTCGTCGTCGCGCCGTCGGGTGAAGGCGCTGCATTGGCGATCAGGCCGGCGGGCTGTCCGGGGTCGGCGCTGTGGAACACCTCCTGGCCTGCCTTGGCCTCGCCGCTGATGTCGAAAAGGAACATGCGGCGCTTCACGGTGCCGCGGTACTGCGCCCGCGCGACGATCTCCTGGCCCGGGTAGCAGCCCTTCTGGAAACTGACGCCGCCGACGAGCTCGAAATTGAGCATCTGCGGCACGAACTGCTCCACGGTCGCCGCTTCGATGACGGGCACGCCGCTCTGCACCTCGAGCCAGCGCCAGGTGTCGAGCGACAGGGAATCGGCTTGCGGCTCTTGCGGGGCGGCGACGAGCAGCCGCGCCGCACCCGCTGCATCGGGCAGCCTCACGATGGCGCCGCCTTCGGCATCGGTCTTGCCCCAGACGTCGATCGGCTCGGACGACGACACTTGCCCGAACAGCGGCACCTCGGCCGATGCATCGCTCAGCTTGCACTTGGCGCGCAGCACGAACATCGACAGGCGCTTCAGTGCGGCGGGCAGCACGCTCGCATGGCAGGCCAGCAGGATGTCGTCGTGGGACGCCTTCCACGCGACGAAGCTGGCGAGCAGGCGTCCCTTGGCGGAGCAGTAGCCGGCCAGCCTCGCCTCGGACAGCCCGAGGCCAGTGAAATCGTGGGTCAGCTGGCTGTGCAGAAAGCTCGCGGCATCGTCGCCGCGCGCTCGGATCACGCCCCAGTGCGTGAGCGCGACGGCGCCATGGATCGGGGAGGGGATGCTCATACGGCGATTATCATTCCGGCCCGTCTTTCGCTCCCCTCGCGGGGTTGTCCTTGACCGATGAAGTGGTGGCGTGTCGCAGTGGGGGTGGTGGTGCTGGCCGGTGCGGCCGCGGCCGGCGCCGCGTGGTGGTGGCTGCACCAGCCGCTGCCGCTCGCTGCAGATGCGGTCGAGGTGTCGATCGAGCCCGGCACCTCGCCGCGGGCCATCGCCGACGCCTGGGTGCAAGCCGGCGTGCAGGCGTCGCCGCGGCTGCTGTACGAATGGTTCCGCTGGTCCGGCGAGTCGCGCAAGATCCGCGCGGGCAGCTACGAGATCGGCCGAGGCACCACGCCGATCAGCCTGCTCAACAAGATGGTGCGCGGCGACGTCACGATGGCCGCGGTGCGATTCATCGAGGGCTGGACCTTCAAGCAGATGCGCGCCGAGCTCGCCAAGGCCGACAGCCTCAAGCCCACCACCGCGGCGATGAGCGAGGGCGACATCATGGCTTCGCTCGGTGAGCCGGGCGTGGCGGCCGAGGGGCGCTTCTATCCGGACACCTACGCCTACAACAGGGGCAGCACGGACCTGTCGGTGCTCAAGCGTGCGCACCGCGCGATGAAGAAGCGCCTGGAGGCGGCATGGGCACAGCGCTCTGCGGATACGCCGCTGAAAAGCCCCGACGAGGCCTTGACGCTGGCCTCCATCGTCGAGAAGGAGACCGGCTCTTCCGCCGACCGCGGCAAGGTCGCTGCTGTGTTCGTCAACCGGCTTCGCGTGGGCATGGCGCTGCAGACCGACCCGACGGTGATCTACGGCCTGGGCGATGCCTTCGATGGCAATCTGCGCAAGCGCGACCTGACCACCGACGGTCCTTACAACACCTACCTGCGGCCCGGCCTGCCGCCCACGCCGATCGCGATGCCCGGCAAGGCCTCGCTGCAGGCCGCCGTTCAGCCCGAGCCGATCAGGGCGCTCTACTTCGTCTCGCGCGGCGACGGCACCAGCGAATTCAGCGACGACCTCAACGCGCACAATCGGGCGGTGGACAAGTACCAGCGACGAAGAAAGTAGCCGTGCCCGTGCCCGCTCGCTTCATCACCTTCGAGGGCATCGACGGCGCCGGCAAGTCGACCCATGTCGACGCGGTGGCCCGACGCCTGCGCAGCGCCGGCGCCGCAGTGCTCGGCACACGCGAGCCCGGGGGCACTGTGCTCGCCGAGCAGCTGCGCAAGCTGGTGCTGCACGAAACGATGGACGCGCTGACCGAGGCGCTGCTCGTCTTTGCGGCACGCCGGGATCACCTGCAGCAGGTCATCGCGCCGGCATTGGCCCGCGGCGAAACCGTGCTGTGCGATCGATTCACCGATGCGACCTTCGCGTACCAGGGCGGCGGCCGCCGCTTCGATCTGGCGGTCCTGGCGCAACTCGAGCAATGGGTGCACGGCGACCTGCAGCCGGACCTCACGATCTGGTTCGACCTGCCCGCGGCACTGGCCGCCGAACGCCGCGCCGCCGCGCGCGAGCCCGATCGCTTCGAGCAGCAGGACATCGCGTTCTTCGAGCGCGTGCGCGAAGGCTACCTGCAGCGGGCGAAGCAGGCGCCGCACCGCATCGTGCGCATCGACGCGTCGCTGGACCGCGATGCCGTCTGGCGCCAGATTGCGGGCGCGCTGGAGTCGCGGCAATGGTAGGGCCGGACGGGGCCTTGCCGCTGCCGTGGCTCGAGGCGCCGCTGCGCCGGGCGCTGGCCACTCAGCGCGCGCATGCGCTGCTGGTCCACGGGCCGCAGGGCGTCGGCCAATTCGAGCTTGCATTGATCCTGGCCCAGGCGTGGCTGTGCGAAGCCGCGCACGCGGCACGGCCCTGCGGCCAATGCGCGAGCTGCAGGCTGGTGCAGGCGCGCTCGCATTCGGACCTGCTGGTGCTGCTGCCCGAGGCGCTGCGCGAAATGCTGGGCTGGTCGGCGTCAGGCGACGAGGCCGAAGGCACCGACGACAAGGGCGGCAAGCGCAAGCCGAGCAAGGAGATCCGCGTCGACGAGGTGCGCCAGGCGATCGCCTTCGCGCAGACGACCTCGGCGCGCGGCCGCGGCAAGGTGGTGGTCATCCATCCGGCCGAGCGCATGAACGGCATCTCGGCGAATGCCTTGCTGAAAACGCTGGAAGAGCCCCCTGGCGAAGCCCGGCTGGTTCTCAGCAGCGCCGCACCCGATGCGTTGCTGCCGACCATCCGCAGCCGCTGCCAGGCGCTGGTGCTCGATCTGCCGCAGCCGGCGCTGGCGAGCCGGTGGCTGAGCGAGCGGTCGGTGGCGCAGCCGGATGTGCTGCTCGCCGCCACCGGTGGCCAGCCGCAGGACGCGCTGCAGTGGCAGGAGGAGGGCATCGACGCGCGCCAGTGGCTTGCGCTGCCGCAGCAGATGGCGCGCGGCGAAGTGGGCGCGCTGGGAGCCTGGCCGCTGCCGCGTGTCGTCGACATGCTGCTCAAGCTGTGCCACGACGCGATGCGGATGGCGGCGGGCGCCGCGCCGCGCTATTTCCCGCCCTCGGCGATGCCGGCTGCCGCGTCGCTGGCCGCGCTGTCGGCCTGGGCGCGCACGCTGCAGGAGGCGGCGCTCAACGCCGAACACCCGTGGAATGCCGGACTGTTGGTGGAATCTCTCACACACCAGGCGCAAGAGGCGCTCGGATCACGGCCATGAAGCCGTTTTTGCAGAGGCTCTTCGTTACACTGGTCCGATGAACGACCCGATCCCGCGCAACGTCCTTTCGGGCGCGCCCGCAGCGAGCGCCGCTCGCCCGAGCGTGATCCAACTGGTGTTCCGCGAGAAGGGTGCGCTGTACGCCGCCTACATTCCGCTGTTTTCCGAAGGCGGCCTGTTCGTGCCGACGACGCGCGAATACAAGCTCGGCGAGGACATCTACCTTCTCCTGTCGTTGCCCGACGATCCCCAGCGCTATCCCGTCGCGGGCAAGGTGGCCTGGATCACGCCGGCCAACGCCTCGGCGGGACGCACACAGGGCGTCGGCGTGCGCTTCCCGAGCGACGAGAAAACGCGGCTGCTGAAGCTGAAGATCGAAGAGATCCTCGGCACGTCCATCTCCTCTTCGAAGCCCACTCAGACGATCTGAGAGTGCGCTCCAAGCGGGCGCAGGCGGGTTTGCACTGCATGTACGTCGACTCCCACTGCCACCTCAGCTTCCCGGAGCTGTCCGAGCGCCTGCCGCAGATTCGCGCCGACATGGCCGCAGCCGGTGTCGACCGCGCGCTGTGCATCTGCACCACGCTCGAAGAGTTCGACCGGGTGCACCGCCTGGCCACGAGCTACGACAACTTCTGGGCGAGCGCGGGCGTGCATCCGGACAACGAGGACGTGCGAGAGCCCACCGTCGACGACTTGGTCGCGCTGGCCGGAAAGCCCCGCGTGGTGGCCATCGGAGAGACCGGTCTCGACTACTACCGGCTCGCCGGCCGCAGCCTGGCCGACATGGAGTGGCAGCGCGAACGCTTTCGCGTGCACATCCGCGCGAGCCGCCTGACCCGAAAGCCACTGGTGATCCACACGCGCAGCGCTTCCCACGACACGCTGGCGGTGCTGAAGGACGAGGGACGCGGCGAGGTGACCGGTGTCTTTCACTGCTTCACCGAGACCATGGAGGTCGCGCGCGCCGCGCTCGATCTCGGCTTCCTGATCTCGTTCTCCGGCATCCTGACCTTCAAGAATGCCGAGGACCTGCGTGCGGTGGCACGCTATGTGCCGCTGGACCGTTGCCTGATCGAGACGGACAGCCCGTACCTGGCGCCGGTGCCGTACCGGGGCAAGACCAATTCGCCGGCTTATGTTCCCTACGTCGCCCAGCAGATTGCACAGCTGAAAGGCATTGACGTTCAAGCGGTTGCGCTGGCAACTTCGAGCAATTTCGAGAATCTTTTCGGCATCGGACAGGCAAGTGGAGGCGATCGATGAAAAGCGCTTTGAGGCACTTTCGAAAACTGGCGCAACTCGTTGTCGCATATGGGTTTTGCGCCTTGGCTGTGGCCGGGTCGTACGAGGATTTCTTCCGTGCGACGGCGACCGATGACGCCGGTACCGTGCGCACGCTCATCCAGCGTGGCTTCGACGCGAATTCGCGCGATTCGCAAGGCCAGACGGCGCTGTACCTGGCCCTTCGCGGCGAGAGCTTCAATGTCGCCGAGGCATTGCTCAAGGACAGCTCCGTCGACGTCAACGCGCTGAATGCGTCCGACGAGTCGGCCCTGATGATTGCCGCGCTCAAAGGCCAGACAGACTGGACCCGGCGGCTGATCGAGCGTGGCGCTCAGATCAACAAGCCCGGCTGGTCGCCGCTGCACTACGCCGCGACGGGCCCGGACACGGCGGCCGTCAAGCTGCTGCTGGACCGGGGCGGCGACATCAATGCCGAATCGCCCAACAGAACGACGCCGCTCATGATGGCGGCCCAGTACGGCAACGAGGCCAGCGTCGAACTGCTGCTCGCACGCGGGGCCGACGCGAAGGCGCGCAACGACCGTGGCTTGAGCGCGGGCGATTTCGCGCGGCTGGCCAAGCGCGAGGCCCTGGCGACGCGGCTCGACGCACTGGGCCGGTGACGTAAGCGCCTGTCAGGCGAAATCCGACACGGTCTTTGGCGCGGACCCGACTTCCCCTTCTTGCAGCGACGTCTACAGTTGCTTCATCGGCATACGCCGTGCAGGAGAACCGCAATGGACAAGTCGCCGCTGGCGTCGAACCCGTTCGCCTTGATGATGAACCCCGAGGACGTGATCCAGGCCATGGAGCGCTCGGATCGCCTCGGACGTCTGCAGCGCCGCATCTGCAAGCCCCTGGACAAGCCGATGCTTCCGCACACGCCCGACGAGGTCGCGAGCTTCGATCACGAGGTCGACGACAGCGACGACGTGGCGGACGCCCAGGACTGAGGCGCGGAACAAAAAGGCTCGCGCCAAGGTCTTCCTCGAGATCCGGGACGCCACGCGCGCGGCTCGGCGAGGGAAGGGAGACACTGTGCAAGACCCGGCCTTTCGGACCCTGCTGTATCGCTACTTCTTCTTCGGCTGGTTGTTCAAGGACGTCACGCGCGGCAATCTGATCGAGCGTGCGGCCGCCTGGCGGCACAACCAGGAACACGCGCACTGGCTGCTCACCTACATGCGGCGTTGGCTGTGGTGCGGCGCCGTGCTCTACGGACTGGGCGGCTTCTTCGAGCTGATGCTCAATGCCCCGGGCGTGTCGGCCTTCTTCTACATTCCCAGCGCGCTCAGCGTGCCCGTCAACGCCGTCATCGGCGCGGTGTGGCTCGGACTCAAGGCCCTGCCCGGCCCCTTCTGATCGATCAGGCCTTGGCGGCGAGCGGAACGCGCCGTACCAGCTCGAAGACCGCCCCCGGCGAAGGTTCCACGAAGACGCACAGTGCGTCGCAGGCCAGCGGCGCCGTCAGGGCGTCGGCGAAATGGCGCCTGGCCGCCTCGGCCCAGCGACCGCGCAGAGCGGCGTCCTGCGGCATGCTGTTCGACAAGGTCATGTGGAAGCGCCACCGGTTCAGCACGTGCGGGTAGCCCCAGCGTCGCAGCAAAGCCTGCTGCTCGGCATCCAGAGGCGCATGCGCCAGCCGCTTGGCAATCTGCGCTTCGTCGATGGGCGCGCGCCACGCATCGAGCTCGCGAACGCAGGCCTGTGCGAGGCGGTGCAGCGGATGGCCGGCATCGGGCTCGACCACCGGACGCAAGGCGAGGAAGTCACCCAACCAGCCGACGGCCAGCTCGGGCATCACGAAGGCCGGTGTGCGTGCTGCCAGCGCCCGCACGGCAGTCTCGAACTCGGCGGCGGATGCGTCTTCGCGCAGCCTCATCGGCGGCCGCAGCGTCGCATGGAAGCGATAGCGCCAGGGCTGCTCGACACCTTCGCGCGCCGGCCGTTGCGTGCCCAGCCATCTGGCGCCTGCCTCCGACAGCGGATGCATGGCCGCGGGCGCGAAGTAGACAGCGTGGCGCGCGCCGGTCAAGCCGTCTCTCACGCTGCAACCTTGTCGTTCAGCATGGTGCGTTTTTCCATCGATGGGCGGACCATCTTAGAGCTGCGCGGCTTGCACCATGTTTCGGACCGAGCGCGGCAACGTGTCAACATCGCGCCTGGCTTGAGGGATCTCGATGAAGGAACAGGTTTTCCGCAACGCTCGGCTGGTGCTGCCGACCGAGACGCTGCACGGCTGCGTGCAGGTGCGCGACGGGCGCATCGCCGACATCCACGGCGGCCGCAGCGCGGCGCTGGCCACGCTGGACCTCGACGGGGACTACCTGCTGCCGGGATTGGTCGAGGTGCACACCGACAACCTGGAACGTCACGTCATGCCGCGCCCCAAGGTCGTGTTCCCGATGCAGGGGGCGGTGCAGGCGCACGACGCCGAGATCGCGGCCGCGGGCATCACGACGGTGCTCGATGCGATCGGCGTCGGCGACCCGTACGGCGACGGCTTCCGTTCGCGCGACCAGAGCGCGCTGCTCGGTGTACTCGACCGGCTGGAGGCGGCCGGCTCGCTGCGCGCCGATCACCACATCCATGTGCGCTGCGAACTGCCAGCGCCCAATGCGCTCGAGCTTTTCGAACCCTTCGCCGGTCATGCAAGGCTGCGCCTCATCTCGCTGATGGACCACACCCCCGGTCAGCGGCAGTGGACCGACCTCGAGCACGCCCGCGTCTACTACACCGGCAAGAAGGGCTGGAGCGACAAGCAGTTCGACCAGGAGGTGCGCATGGCGCCGCAGCGACAGGCCCGCCATGCCGCCCCCCATCGCGCCTGGTTCGCCGACTTCGCCAAGCGTCGTGGCATCGCCCTGGCCACCCACGACGACACCACGCTGGCGCATGTCGACGAGGCTTGCGAGCTCGGCGCGGCGATGAGCGAGTTCCCGACCACGCTGGCGGCCGCCCGCCATGCCAAGGCCAGGGGACTGGCCACCGTCGCGGGAGCGCCGAACGTCGTGCGCGGCGGCTCGCATTCGGGCAACGTGTCGGCGATGGTGCTGGCACGCGAAGGCGTGCTGGACGCGCTGTCTTCCGACTATGTTCCGGGCAGCCTGTTGCTTGCCGCGTGGCTGCTGACCCGCGATGCCGGTTTCTCGCTCAGCGAGGCGATCGGCGTGGTGAGCCGGCGGCCGGCGCAGGCATGCGGCCTGGGCGATCGCGGCGCGATGGAGATCGGGCTGCGCGCCGATCTGATCCGGGTGAAGGACATCGAGGGACATCCGGTGGTGCGCGAGGTTTGGCGCGACAGTCGCCGCGTCGCGTGACGGAGCCGGGGCAGGCACCGCGAGTCTTGTGGGACAGCGCCGACACGCCGCGGACGCAACTGCTGACTGACAGGATCGCCGCCGGTGACTAAGGTGCGCCTTGGGCCGCCGTCCGGCTGCGCCGCAACCCGTATTGCCTGAAAGGATTTGCCATGAGCCTGGTCTCGTTTCTGAAGGAAGCCGGTGAGAAGCTGTTCGGCGGCAAGGATGCCAAGGCAGCGCCCGCTGCGCCGGCGGCCCCCTCGCCGGGCGACGTCGCCGCTCTGAACGCCGCCGCCGGTGAGGCCATCGAGAAGTACATCGCGCAGCAGAACCTCTCGGCCAAGAACCTCGAGGTCGTCTACGACGGGGCCACCACCACCGTGACCGTGCGCGGCGAGGCCCCGGACCAGGCCACGCGGGAAAAGATCGTGCTTTGCTGCGGCAACGTGCAGCACGTCTCGCAGGTGCGCGACGAGATGACCGTGGCGCAGGCCGCCGAGGCGCCGGGGACTTTTCGCACCGTCAAGAGCGGCGATACGCTGTCGAAGATCGCCAAGGACGCATACGGCGACGCCAACGCCTACATGAAGATCTTCGAGGCCAACAAGCCGATGCTGAAGGACCCGGACAAGATCTATCCGGGGCAGGTGTTGCGCATTCCTGCGGCCTGAGCAAGGTTCCACCGGAAAACCTCCGATTCACGGCGCTCATCGCACGATCGCCGCGGGGCAGCCGCGCGTAGCCTTCCGGCTTTAGTCGGAAGTCATCGATGGACAGCGCCAGCCAGCCCCGCAGCAGCTTCAAGGGAAAACTGATCAAGGGTGGCGCCGTGCTCGCAGCGGCGCTGCTGCTCGCGGGGGCCACTTTCCTGCAGCAGCAGGCCCAGACGCAGGCGCGTTCGCGCAAGGACCCGACGGCGCTGGCCTTCGAGAAGACGCCCCAGGCGTGGCTCGCCGATCCGAGGGAAGCCTCCGAGTTCGAGCGCGCGCTCGCTGCGCGCCAGGTCACGGCCGTCGCGGTCGATGGCCTGCTCGTGCTCTACACCGACTCGCACGGTGCCCGACACAGCACCCGAATGATCGACTGCGGCCCCGGCTGCCGCAACGACCTTGCGTCGCGCCTCACCGAGCTCAGCGTGAAGAACGGCTTCGCGCTGACCAGCGTCGAGATCGATGCGCGCAGCGGCAGCGAGAAGGCCGCGCAAGCCGTCGACCATGGCGCGACCTTGCTGGGATCGCTGCTGCCGCTGGCCCTGATCGTCGGCCTGCTGGTGTGGGTGCAGAGCAAGGGCGGCCTCTCGCTCGGCCGTGCACATCCGGCCGAAAGGCCTTCGACGCGCTTCGACGACGTGATCGGGGCCGACGAGGCCAAGCGTGCACTGCGCCGCGTCGCTGCCTTCATGAAGGATCCGGCGCAGTACGCGGCGGTCGGCGCCAAGCCTCCGCGCGGCGTGCTGCTCGACGGTCCGCCGGGCACGGGCAAGACGCTGCTCGCACGCGCGCTCGCCGGCGAGTGCGGCGCCCGCTTCATTGCCGTCGACGGTTCCTACTTCAGCTCGATGTTCTACGGCGCGGGCATCGGCAAGGTCAGGGAGCTGTTCCAGCGCGCACGCGCCAGTGCGCCGTGCATCGTCTTCATCGACGAGATCGACGGCCTGGGCAAGCGCTCGCAGGGCGGCGAGGCGCGCGGCGGCGAGCAGGAGCAGAACCGCATCATCAACCGCCTGCTGGTCGAGATGGATGGCTTCTCGCCGCTCGACAACGTGGTCGTCGTCGGGGCCACCAACCACGTCGACAACATCGACGAGGCGATGCGCCGCCCCGGCCGCTTCGACATGACCGTCAGTACCGCGCTGCCGACGCCGCGCGAGCGCGAGGCGCTGTTCGGCATGTACCTGCGACAGGTGAAGGCCGCAGCCGGCATCGAGCTGGGGCCCATCGCCCGCACGGCGACCGGCCTGTCGCCGGCGGACATCGCGAACTGCGTCAATCGCGCCGCGGCTTGCGCGGCCGAGGCCGGCGAGGCGCTCGTCAGTGCCGAGCGGCTGGCGCAGGCGCTGGAGACGCATCAGCTCGGCGGCGAGGTGTCGTCGGCCAAGGACCTGATCACGCCGGACACCTTGCGCCGCATTGCCTTCCACGAATCGGGACATGCGCTGGTCGCCCATGTGCTGAATGCGGGCACCGTCGAGCGCGTCAGCATCGAGCCGCGCGGCCGCGCGCTCGGCGTGACCTACGTGGCGCGCCACAGCGAGGAGCCTCTGCACGGCGAGCGAGAGCTGCTGTCGCGCCTGGCCATGATGCTGGCCGGGCGCGAGGCCGAACTGATCGCCTTCGGCAATGCGTCCTCGGGCGCCGCCGACGACCTGATGCGGGCGTCCGAGCTCGCCACGTCGATGATCGGCCGCTACGGCTTCGGCAAGACGTTCGGCCTGCTCAGCATGGCCGGGGTGCCCAAGGAGCTCATCGGCCCGGACATCCAGAAGTCGCTGCTCGACGAGGCGCGCCAGCTCCTGGAAAGCGCGCAGGCGGAATGCCGCAAGGTGCTCGACGAGCATCACGCGCGGCTGACCGTGCTGGCCGAGTTGCTGCTAGGGCACGAGACGGTGAGCGGGGCGCTCTTGAAGAAGGCGTTGTCCGGCGGCGTGCCTCACGGCTTGACGCCTGCGAACAACGCCACCGTCGCCAGGTCTCCGCTCACGACGACCGCATAGAGCGTCTTGCCGCTCAGGAAGGCATGCCCGCGCAGCGTGCTGCCCGCGCTGGGGCAATCGCTGCCGAAGGTGAGGCGGATGTCGTACACGTTGCCGCTGCCATGCGCCTGCGCGATGCCCGCGTAGGTGCAGTTGCCCGAACCGCCGCCGGCCAGCGCGCCCGATCCATCGACCGTCAGCACCGAGGCGTCGGTGCCGCCCAGGCCGGCGAGTTCGCCGCCATAGGTGCCGGCCAGCGCCGACAGCGACGCACCCGCCGACGATGCCGGATCGAAGCTGCCGCTGTAGCTCGCGGTGCCGCCGGCTGCATGGGTGACCGTGGTGGCGGCCGACGTTGCCGGCACCAGCGTCGTGGCCAGCGTCGCGGTGAGCAATGCCTTCGCCTGCAGATCGAAGTCGTGCGCATTGCTCGAGCTGAAGCTGGTCCCGCTGGCCGTGCCGTCGCCGACGACGACGCCGCCGACGGGTGCCGCGCTGGCGCTGTTCAGCCCGTAGACCAGGTAGTAGCGGCCGGTGTCGAGGATCAGCAGCTTGGAGGCAGGCTGGCTGCCGCCGCTGCCTTCGTACAGGCCGGCCACAGGTGCGGCGGCCGCGGGCTCGTCGTCGCCGCCGCCGCAGCCTGCGAGCGCGACCAGGCAGGCGAGGGCAGAGCGGTGAATCATCGTTCTCATGGCGTGACCTCCGAGACCTGACGGTACATCTCGTGAACCCTGGCCGGCAGCACGCTGCGGCGGCGCAGCGCCCACGGCAGCCCGGCGAGCGCCGCGCGCAAGGCGGGGCGCATCAGACCGAGCCGGCCCGCTTCGGCCAGCACACGCCGGCTTTCGCGCCAGGCGCTCGCCAGCGGCAGCCGCATCCAGGCGATCCACAAGCGGTTGCGCGCCTGCACGATGCGCCGCGCTGCGGCGTCGCGCGAGGCCGGGGAAGGGTGGTGATGGGTCACGACCTCGCTGGCGTAGACCATGCGCCAGCCGCGGGCTGCGAGGTCCAGGCCCATCAGCCATTCCTCCGCTCCGAGGAACAGGCGCGGCTCGTAGCCGCCGACATCGCGGTAGGCCACGGTGCGCATCACGGCCGCCCCCGCCATGAAGGAGATCAGCGCGGGACCGGGCAGTCCGGTCGAATCCAGCGGGCTGTGCGCCATCGCCTCGCAGGTGGGATCCAGCCGCTGCGCCTCGCCGACGAGCACGCGTGCCGACAGCGCGCCGACGGCCGGATGCGCATCCAGCAGATCGGCGGCGCGCGACAGGGCATCGGGTGCCCACCAGGTGTCGTCGTCGCAGAACGCCACGTACGGCGTGTCCACCTGCGCCACGCCGGCATTGCGGCCGGCCGCCCCCCGGTTGTCCTCGCAGCGCACGCACTGCACCCGTGGGAAGTCGGCGACGACACGATCGACCGTGCCGGCCCGCGAGCCGTTGTCGACAACGATCAGGGCCGGCTGCTCGGGCAGCGCCCCCAGCTCGCGCAGCGTGCGCGCCAGCTCGTGCGGCCGGTTGTGCGTGAGGACGACGACGCTGACGCGCGGATCAGGCGACATCGCGGTCCCCGGCCTCGTCCAGGGTCCAGAAGCGCTCCGGCAGCGCCGCATCGTCGAGACCGCCGGTTCCGAACGCGCGCAGTTGGCTCGCATAGGCCTCGATCGCCGTGCGCTTGCGCTGCGCGTGCTCGTCGTGCGCCGCGAGGCGGGCCGGCGTCGCGCACACGCCGCCCGCGGCGAGCGCGGCCAGCCGCTGCTGCAAGAGGCCGCGCAAGCCGCGATAGGGCGAGTCCTCGTAGGCCGCCCCGACCAGCGCCGGCCAGGCCGACAGTGCGGCCCGGCTCGCCTGGTGAGCCAGCAGGTGGTCGGAGTGGTACAGGCCGAGTGGATACAGCACCAGCCCGGGCCGCACGTCGGCAATCACCCGCAGCAGGGCACGCCCCAGGTCGTCGGTCGAAGGCGTCTCGCCGTATTGGCTGTCGGCGAACTCAAGCCAGTGGGCCGCGGCCCCCAGGCGCGACAGCGCGAGCGCATCCTCCTCGCGGCGCACCGCGAGGGCCTGGGCCGCGTCGCCGAAGCCGCAGCGTGCATCCCAGTCGGTTCGCCGCCCGGCATCGCGGGGCGTGCCGGCGAAGACGGTGACGACGATGCTGCCCGGGTGCGCGGCGAGACAGCGTCCGCAGCTGAGGACCGCGTCGTCCAGGTGGGGCGAGATGACGAGCGTCGTGGCGTTCGCGGTCATGCCGTCGCTTCGACGAAGAGCGACTCACGCTCGCGGTTGTCGAGTGCCACGATGTCGGGATGCCGGCTCGCCGTCTCGCGAAAGGCGCAGCGTCGGATGTCGCGGAAGCCCGCGTTCTCGAGCACCTCGACTGCGTACTCGACGTTGAACGGCGTGCGCGTCGAGCCGTACCAGATGAGCTGGGTCACCAGCTTGGCGCCTGTGGAACGCGCATCGCTGTCGGGCACATGGAAGTAGGCGGCATCGCCGCGCTGGTAGGCAGCGATCGCGCGGTCCATGTCCGGCAGGCCCAGCCGCAGCACGCCGCCCGGCTTGAGCACGCGCCTGAGCTCTCGAAGTGCGCGCGGGATGTCGCGCCAGGGCAGGTCTTGCAGCGCGTGGATGGCCACGGCGTAGTCGACCGTGGCGTCCGCCAGCGCGAGACCGTCGCGGATGTCGCCGCACAGGTCCACCCCCGCAGCTGCCTGTCGGTCCGAGTTGATCCAGCCCTGGGCCGGCTTGTCGCCACACCCCCAATTCAGCCGTGTGATCGTGGTCTCCATGGATCAGCGCGGTCTGCACCCTTTGCCTTCCGCCGCCCTGACAGGCAGATGGCGTGCCCGAGGCGGCGGAGCGGGCAGGGCTGCTGGAGATGGGCCCGCCGAGCCCGGCTGAACCGTCAGGCGGCGAAATGCGCGGCCATCACGTTGAGCATGTCCATGTCGGGCACGCTGCCCAGCAGCGACAGCGCGTGCTTGGCCAGTTCCCGCGGCACGTGCCCGGTGAGATGGGCGAAGCGCCCGGCCTGGTCGGGGAAGACGTCGAAGATGCCGTAGCTGCCATCCGCGAAGCGCAGCGCGAACCAGGCCGTGGTCTTCGGCTCTTGCTGCACGAGCGGATGGGCGTCGCGCAGGAATTGCTCCACCTGCGCTTCGTGGCCGGCCTTGGCCTTGAACGCCAGCAGCAGGCCCTTGGTCAGCGGCGCCGCCGGCTGGCCCGCGGCGGGCAGCTTGTCGGAGAGGATCTCCAGTTTCTGGATCTGCGGCTGACGCGCGAACAGCATGTCCGACTGCGCGATCAGGGCCCGTGCCACCTCGCCGTTCAGATGAGCATCGCGCGCGGCGTCATCGGCGAACACGTCGAAGATGCCGTACTCGGAGCGGCCGAAGCGCAGCGCGAACCACGCCTTCGTGCCGGGCTCGTGCAGCAACAGCGGCAGGGCGGACTTGAGGAAGGTCTCGACGCCTTCGTCATGACCTGGCTTGGCTTCCAGGCGCACCAGCAAGCCTCGATTCACCATGGCAACCTCCTGTGAATGACGGCCGGGGCATCGCGCCCCGATGCCGCTCTCAGGATACGCCGATGGCGTGCGCGCAAGGCCGCACCGGCTCAGCCATTCGCGCGCGCCTCGACCCGCCAGCAGGCGGCGTTGAAGTGCACTTCAGCACCGTGGACAAAGGGCTGGAAGGCAGCGCGGACCGTTTCGATGACCCGCGTGCGGGTGCGCTCGTCGGCCTCGTGAAGCGCGCGGCCGACAGGACCGAGCCGGGTCAGGTACAGGACCAGGTCCTTCTCCGGCAGCGTGCAAGCGACATCCAGGGGATGGATCTCGACTGCACTCCAGCCGCTCTGTTCCAGAATGCGGCCGATGCGCTGCCGGTCCGCCAAGGCGAACTGCCCCGGCGCATCCTGCCGGCGAGCGGGGAGGGTCGGCAGCAGCGCAGCCGCGGCGCGTTCGGCCGTTGTCATGAACGGGTTCTCGGCGGCGCTTCGCCACGCGATGCACAGCAGCTCAGCGTCGCTCGCGGCGGCACGTCGCAGGTTTGCGAAGGCGCGCACGGGATCGTCGAAAAACATCACGCCGAAGCGCGACACGATTCGTTCGAAGCCGGCAGTCTCGAACGCATGGGTCTGCGCGTCTGCGCGGATGAAGCTGGCCGGCGTGCCTTCCTGTTGGGCACGCATGCGCGCGGCAGCGATCATCGGCTCCGAGATGTCGATGCCCAAGCAGCGGCCGCCGGGCGCGAGGCGTCGCGCGAGGGCCAGGGTGGTACTCCCGGTGCCGCAGCCCACGTCGAGCACCCGGCCTGCGAATCCGGCCGGAATGGCGTCCACGAGCAAGTCCTCGAAGGGCTTGTACATCGCGTCGAGCAGGTGCTGCGCATCGACCCAGGCGCGTCCGGCCAAGCCGTTCCAGAGTGCGTTCTGCTCGTTGTCGGTCGCAGGTGTGGCGTCCATGTTCGTCTTCCTTCGGGTGTTTCGGTGGCGGGAGCTAGACTGTGCCAATTCAAGTCGACTTGAGGTCAAGGGATGGACATCCTGGACATCGCCGAGGTGGCACAGCGTTCCGGCGTTCCGGCGTCGACGCTGCGGTTCTACGAGGACAAGGGCCTGATCGTCTCCATTGGCAGGCGCGGCCTGCGGCGTCTCTTCGATGCCGGCGTGCTGGAGCGACTGGCCTTGATCGCATTGGGACGCACCGCCGGCTTCTCGCTCGACGAGATCGCCTTGATGTTCTCGCCGGACGGACGTCCTCGCATCGACCGACGGATGCTCGCCGCCAAGGCGGACGAACTCGACAGGACCATCCGCCAGCTGAGCGCCATGCGCGACGGCCTGCGGCACGCCGCCGCCTGTCCCGCGCCCAGCCACATGCAGTGCCCGACGTTCCGTCGACTCGTGCGAGCCGCCGGCTCGGGCGCGATACGGGCGTCGCGCGGGAAGGTGGTGGCACGGCGTGGCTAGGTTTGGCCTCCCTGCTTGCGGTGACTGTTGAGCGCGACAATGTATATTATGTCAACTGGTTGAGGCGTGTTCGTCGCCGCTTCGCACAGCTCTCGTCCGTTTGCTTAAAGCAGTACCTGTCTTTTGCTCAAACTGGTACCCAACTGGCTGCTGGAGGTAAACGTAGTCGGTGTTTGGGTTGCAACGCTCGTCCACAGCCCCAAACTAGATCAGTGCGGCTCAAGCACACCGACTTGCGCGGTCACTGGCTATCCGTCTCCGAGCACTACCGCTGTGTTTGCCGTGCCGTGGTTGGTACAACGTCGACAGACGAACTCCACCGCACTTGGCTGCCATCGAGCTAAGACTACCGTCAAGGCGGCTGCCGGCGCCGAACATTCCTGCGTGTGGGCGGTTGCCGCGGGTCAAGCCTCGATACCGCCGCCAGGAAGTGACGACTTAGCCGCACTCAGCCGGTTGAAAACATGATCGCATCGGTATCAGCTGCGATGACGGCTGTGTCTGGCCAGGAGGCCAGGTGCGGATTCCCCTTGCATTGGGGACGAAAGCGTCAAAAATTTTTTGCGTCACACGGTTAAGCGAAAGTTTTCGGCCATAGAATCCTCTTCAGCGAAAGCTGACCCTGGAGGCCCCTTGACCGATCCGACACACGACACCATCCCAGACGTTCTGGTGCGCAACGTCCCGCGTGACTTGGTCATGGGCATCGAGGACGCACTTGTTGCAGGTGCTGCCCGAGCATACGCGGCGGCAGGAAGCATGGACGACGGCCACCTACCCCACGTCGTCGGCCAGCTTCGGCACTTCAACATGAACGAAACGTTCCATCGTGCCCTGGAGTCGGGCAGTGCCAATCCGACACCGATCCGCGGTAACGGCATCATCGTCGGCCGTGCCGGCGTCTTCACGCTCAGTCGGTTCAACACGCCCGAAGGTGTCTGGATCAACGGGCGGCGAAGCGAGACCCGGCGGCAGATGTCGATGGCCAATGCGGCGATCGAACCGCTAGTGCAGCCGGGACTGTTCAGCGCCTACACGCCGCCGTCAGACGCCGTCGCGTTCTTCGTGTCGTGCTTCTCGGGGTCAATGCAGATTCAGCCGGAGGCGCCGGTGTCGGTTCACATCGCAGTGCCGGATCGCTTGATGCGCGGCTGGCTGTTTCGGGAGCGCTTGGACAAGTTCCTCGAGCGATACGAGGCCAAGCCGATCGAGACCGCGCAGCACGATCTGGCCATGCCCAGGCTCAAGCCGAACGTCGACCCGCAGCGCAAGGACGGCACCAGGTCATGAGCCGCGGAGGCATCCAGGGCTTTCAACCCGAGCGGCTAAAGCAAGTCTTGGCTGCGCGCAAATTGAGTCAAGCCCAACTCGCCTCTCTAGTTGGCGTGTCGCCGGCGACCGTGAGCAAGTGGCGCTCGGATAGTCAGGCTCCGGAGCGGGAAACATTGGAGCGCTTGGCCAACATTGTGAACGTGGAGCCCGAGTGGTTCACTCGGCAGATCACGAAGCAGGTGTCGGCGCCGCTCTTTCGAAGCAACGCTTCCGCCCATGTGGCTGCGCGCGCAATGCTTGAGGCACGAGTGGAATGGGCGCAAGACATTGCGGCAATCCTCGGTGACTATGTTGACTACCCGGCGCTGAATCTACCGACGCGCGACTTCACGGATCCGGATGCGATTACGCCGGATGAAATTGAGCGTGCCGCTGGTGAGTGCCGCGACATGTGGGGCATCGGCCGAGCTGCGGTGCCTGATCTGGCGCTAGCTGTGGAAGGTGCCGGTGTGATCCTTGTTCGCGAGGAAACCGGCATTGCGCAGATTGAGGGGCTTTCCGCATGGAGCGACCCTCTCGGACGCCCTATCGTCCTTCTGTCAGCCGACAAGGACAACGGGTATCGCAGCCGCTTTGACCTGGCGCACGAGCTAGGGCATCTGATTCTGCACAAGCACATCGCGCGTCCGAACGAGCGCGACCGCTACAAGCAGCTGGAGCTCCAGGCACACCGGTTCGCGGGGGCTTTCCTGTTGCCAGCCGAGACGTTTTCGAAGGAGGTTCGCACGCCGGTGACACTCGATGACCTGCTCTTGCTGAAGCGGCGTTGGGGTGTATCGGTCGCTGCCATGGTGATGCGGCTGCGTGCGTTGAAGGTCATCGACGAGGATGGCGCCCAAGCACTGTTCAAGCGGCGATCCGCCCGTTGGGGAATGAAGTCGGAGCCTGGTGATGGCGACCGCCCCCCGGAGCAACCTCGACTGCTTCGTCGCACCATCGACCTGCTTGTGGAATCGAACGTTTTGCCTCGCGAAGCAATCCCTCGGCAGATCGGGTTGGCAGCGTTCGATATCGCGATGCTTGCTGGATTGCCAGAGGGTTACTTCGATCTGAGGGACAACGTCATACAGCTCGCGAAGCTGCGCTCGCTGTCGACGTCACCGGCGAACCAAGGCGCTGAGAAAGGCTCCGTGCTGCCCTTCTCCGCGACCAAGCGCAACTCTGATTTGTGAAGCGGATGTACTCGACGCACACGCCCTACGTATGACAAAGCGAGCTCCCCCCGCGGAATGGCGCGATCTGCAGGAGGCAGTGGCACAGGTTCTTGCCGACGATGGGTACACGGTGCACGTCGAACAGAGGCTGACGACTGCTCGTAGTTCCGTGACGTTCGACGTATTCGCCCGGAAGCCTGTCGGGGGTCACGACTTCTCCATCGCAGTCGAATGCAAGCAGTGGCGCAAGAACGTGCCACAGGCCGTGGTTCACGCGTTCCGCTCACAGGTCGACGACCTTGGTGCAGACGCCGGCTACATCGTTTCGGCGGCGGGCTTCCAGTCCGGCGCGTACGAGGCAGCGGAGAACACCAGCATCCGGCTCCTGATCTGGGAGCAGTTCTTGACCAAGTTCGCCCCCGACGGCCCACCTCTGGCTCCTGGACTCAAAGGCTCGGCGCAGGTCGTCTGCGGGTCGATCAATTTCGTTGGTGGGGACGGCGAAGTTTTGCCCTGGGCAAGCTCGGTCGTGACGGGAGGCACCGTCAAACGCGACCAGGCAGGAGCCTTGGCGATCTTCATCAAGACCGAGTCCCCAATGCCCGGCATGCAGAAGGCGAACGCGCAAATCGGTTGGGAGGGGTTCGAGCTCACGTCAACGTCCGACGCCATCTCGACCGATCCAAACCTTCCCACCGTACTTCGTGGGCAAACCGAGTTCACAACGCCGGCGGGGATGCAAGGGCCGCACCCATTGACCGGAGCGATCATGACTTTCCCCGTCCCAATCGACTGCAGGCTCATGATCCAAGCGGAAGGTTATCTGAAGGGAGACACCTTCACCGGCACTTGGAGCATGGCGGCACACAGCAGCCTCCTCCCGCGGCAGGCGGTGCCTTTGCGCGGTTCGTTCTGGGTCCGCCTGCTGTGTGCTGTTTGAACTAAGCGCGACGCAGGCTCCTGCGCGCGTGAGCGCGCGAGCAGCGCATCACTATCGCAGTTCCTTGTTCTCTAACGCAGTTCCTTGTTCTGCACTGCCCTTGCACCGATGTCGCCTCGGGCCGCCAGTCCGAGCAGCCAACGCTTGACAGATTTGGCGGCCGCTGCAGAAAATCTCGGCGCTCCTAGCGTACACACCATTCGGTTCAAACTGAGTGTTGTGGCTGGTGTTCAGCCAGCCCGTAAGAATTGATAGACATTCTCCCCCTCCGCTGCGCTCCGGGGGCCGAGTCAGGTAGGAGCATCTTCCTTGTTGTGGCTCGAGCATCCTCGCTACGTTCCAGTTCGCGACGATCTGCTCGCTCGAATTCGTTCTGAGCGGTACCGGTTTCGTCGCCATGGGCGTTCAATCTTTCTTTGCGGTGGCGCCAACAGCTCGCGTCGCGAAAGGCTGCGCACGTATCTCCTAAAGCACGTCCAGGGACTTCTTGGGGTGTTCTATGCGGAACGTGTGTGGGAGCACATCACGGCGCACGAAAGCCAAATGACGGCGCTGCAGATGGAGGCGGAACTCGCCGAGCTCGCAGACATAGTCATCGTAATCGTTGAAAGCCCGGGCACCTTCGCCGAGCTGGGGGCATTCGCTCTCAGCGACGAACTACGTGCCAAGCTGCTTCCCATCGTCGATCAGAAGTACAAGGGACAGGAGTCCTTCATCATGACCGGTCCTATCAGATGGATCGATCGCGACTCCAGTTTTCGTCCAACTGTCTTCGTTCCACTCGACACGATCCTCGAATGCGTAGGCGAAATTGAGGATCGCATCAGCAAGATTCCTAAGCCCAGCAGCACGAAGGTTGTCGACCTCTCGACGAACCGCAAGCATCTTCTTTTCTTCCTCTGCGATCTGGTCGCAGTAACGTATCCCGTGACCATCGGGATGCTTCAGTACTACATCGAAAAGATCGTGACGCACAGTCCCGACCAAGAGGTCGAAATCGCCACTCTGGTCGGATTGGCGGAGTCCATGGGATTGCTGCGTAGCCGTACCGTGCAGGTTCGGGGCACTCCATATGTTTTCTACGCGCCATCGTCCAGTACTGCGCTTGCCTCTCCGTACCACCATCAGAGGATGCTTGATCTACGCACACAACGCGCGAACCACGTATCCGTGATTCTCACGCTCCCTGATGCGCGCGACGTGCTTGCGGCGTTTAGCGAGGAAGGGAAATGATTGTCCAGCAGATGTCCAACGCGTTGGGTCTACCCGAGGCTCACATTCTCAGCATCGCCCATGCCGCGTCTCACAGCTACAAGCAGTACGCGATCAAGAAGCATGGCGGGGGGACTCGGACGATATTTCATCCGGCTCGTCCCCTCAAAGCTTTGCAGCGTTGGCTATTGCGGGAGGTGGTCGCCAAGTGGCCAGTCCACCCAGCCGCGATGGCGTATCGCCGGGGTATATCGATCCTGGACAACGCGTCCGTTCACCGCGAGAGCAAGTTTCTCCTGCGCATGGACTTCGCGGACTTCTTTGCTTCCATCACGGCGGCCGATCTCAAGCGGTACATCCAGGACCACCCCGCCTTGTTTTCGGACTGGAGCAATGACGACACCGTTCTCTTCTGCAATCTTGCTTTCCGGTTCGGCTCGTTGACGATCGGCGCCCCAACCTCACCGGCGATTGCAAACGCTGTTTGCCAAGACATGGACGTCCAGTTGTCGGGTCTGTGCTCGAAGCACCAAGTCAACTACACGCGGTACGCGGACGACCTCTTCTTTTCCACGAAGCAGCCCAACATCCTGGGCGCACTGGAGATCGAAGTCAGCTCAATCATCGCCAACCTGGCAACGCCCGCCGGCCTTGTCCTCAACTCCGCCAAGACGCGACATTCGTCCAAGAAGGGCGCCCGCCGCGTCACCGGAATAGTCCTAGGGAGCGATGGCAATACATACATTGGTCGACAGCTAAAGCGACGCATTCGCGCGATGTTGCACACATACGGTGGCCTTTCGGTAGAAGAGCGTGCAACGCTAGCCGGGCTGCTTGCGTATGCCTCCGGCTTTGATCCCGACTTCAAGAACAGCCTTATCGACAAGTACGGATTGGCGGTTGTGCAGAAGGCCTCGAACGTTGGCAAGCAGCCATCACCCTGAGCTGCTCCGAAAATGCCGGCGGCCCGACATTTATCTTCGCGGCCCCTCCTCCACCGCATTGCCCTCGAGGAGGGATTCGGTACTGCGCCAGCGGCGCCGGGTTCCATGGCTCCCCACTTTGGGGAAATACTGTTAGTATATACAGGCCCAACATATGGTGCCCCAGGGTCCCACAACCGCCGGCAAAACGCTAGATGTGGTATCCGCCTTAAAGACACCGGGTGCGAGCGAATGGAATAAATCGAGGATGCAATTCATCGACCGGACGGCTAGCAAGGTTCCCCGACCTGCAGGCGTAGAAAGGAGCCACGATGGGGGCAACGATCAAATGCACCGCTAAGCGCATGAGCGGCGGTAGCAGACACGAGCACATCACGACTCTCTGGTGGGATCAGGTCGACAATGGCACAGTGCTTAGTTCAGGGCAGTCATCCCGCGAACAAATGGTCGAGTTCATCGAGGCGAACGGCAACAATATCGTTTGGTGCCCCGATCGGGATCCGGCAAAGCAAGGCGCTTGGGTCCACGTCCAAAGCAACGCCCGAATCAAGTACGTCCAAACATTGGCGGATGGGCGTACGACGGACAATCTCCTTTCACTGCCTGATCGCTAGTCGCTACTTGGGTGGGAACGCGTCGCGCATCTGTCTCGCCCGCTTGACTTGGTCGGAATGCAAGTAGATCGACGTGGTCGCAACCGAGGCATGACGTAGATTGTCCCGCACCGTCGTGAGCTCAGCACCAGCGGCCAGCGCGTGCGTGGCATGCGTATGTCGCAGCCAATGCGGTGTCGCCCGTCGCAGCTTGTCAGCTGTGGACGGACTTGCGGCGGCAAGTTGCGTGGCCGCTTCGTCGAAAAAGCGCCGCAGTACGGCCCACAGACGGGAGGACGTGATGCCGCCCTCACCTCCCAGGTCCGGCAACAGCGGCGTCGTTGGATCCCAGCGCGAGCGGCTTACCGTCAGGGCGCGCTGCATGAGGTAGCGCTCAAGGGCAGCCAACGCCGACAATGGCACGGCTACGCTGCCAGCCTTGCCGCCCTTGCCGACCACATGCAGCCAGTCATCGCCGTGATCGTCGCGTCTTAGGTTGGCAAGTCGCGCCGCGGCGATCTCATGGGGCCGCAAGCCGGTGGCATGCCAGAAGTCCAGCAGAAACCGCAGTCGCTGCGCGGCAGGCTCGCTCCATCCATTCGTCCACTCGATGCCATCGGCAATGGACCGCAAGAGCGACCACTCATGCTGAGAGAAGCCGCGCGCCGCATCCAGCGCCGCTGCTCGTTGGCCTCCCCTCACCTTGATACCAGCGAACGGGTTCGCCAGAACGTAACGTTGCTCGATCAACCAGCGGTACAGCGCACCGATGACAGACAGCGCGTAGGCCACCGAGCGGGCGGAGAGTGTTCCCTGGAAGGGGCGCCATTCCGATGATGTGCGCGGCCTAGCAGGTCCAATCCATCGCTCGCGTGGCGCCGGCCGGCGCAAGAAGGTCCGATAGGCGATCGCGTCCTCGGTGGTCAGCGATGACAGTGCGCGGCCGCGCTCGACGATGGCCCAGAGCATCAGTCGTTCTGCTTCCTTGCGATAGGCCCGCTGCGTCGCCGGTGATTCCTGCAGCGCCAGCCAAGCCTGCACAGCGGCATAGTCGTTGTCGGCAGCCAGGGTACAGGTGGCGCGCGGTGCACGGAACGTCCCTTTCGAGCCGTCAACCTCCGCCGGCACGACAAGATGCTCCCAGGGGGCGGCCTCGGACCGGGGCACGGTGATCAGCGCACGCGCACGCTCCGTCAGCGCCGGATGCGCGGCAAAGAACGCCTCGATGCGAGCGGCGCCATCGGCTCCGAGCCCCTTGATGCCGGCCCACCAGCGCCGCCGGCGCGGAATGCGCAGCGTCAGATCGGCCAGCGTCGCGATGCCCTGCCGCTTCAGCGCCACCGCTGCCCGGGCTTGCAGCCAGCGCTCTACCGCGTCAGTGATGGCGGGCACGGGAAGTGGCAGCGTGCGCAGCGTTTCGAGGGCACCGAGCACCGCCCTGGCCCGCTCCAAGCGCTCGGCGCCGGGATGCAGGAACAGCGTGGCCAAGCCGTCGCGATGTCGTTCTCGTGCAAAACGAGCCAGCTGGCGGCGAATCGCCGTGAGCATCGCCCGAGCCGACTGCCCAGAGGCCTTCTTGTGTCCCAGATACCGCACCACCACCTCGCGCGCTCCGAGCCCGGCGTACCACGCGCGCAGCGCCGCAAGCTCGTCGGCATCGGGCAGACCATTCGGAGCAGTCTCGGCGATGAAGGCACTGCGGCGTGTTTTCACGCGAACCAGTTTATCGTCCTCAGCTTGCTATGGTGATAAGAATACTTATCGCAATAGCGTCATGATCTAAAGCGTCTAGTGGCATGATGAATGTCTCCTTCGACGCGGCGCAGTCGGACATTTCGGCGCGAACTAGCGACCCTTTGCAAGCGTACGCACGCCTCGTTTCCGCGCCCGAAAGCCGACACGACCGTGAAGCATGACGGTTCCATGGGGATTCCAAACGCTGCCGCGGCAGGCCAGAACTTCTACGGCTGCTCATCAAAGAACTCGACCCTCCCGGTCTCCAGCGAATATTCGGCGCCCACCACAAGCAGCTGGTCGCTCTCGATCAGGCGTTCAAGGATCTTCGAGCCGTGCCGCATCTGCTCGACCGACTGGCGCACGTTCGCTCGAATGCTTTTCCGGATCAGGGTCTCCCGGTCGTAGCTGCGTTCGGGAGCCAACAGGTCGGTCAATGCCGGCCTGATGCAGTTGGCAATGAAGCGCATGTGCGGAGAGCGGGCCTCCGTGGGCCGGCGGAGTTGCTCCAGCGTGCCGAGGATCGCGCCGCAGTGGGTGTGTCCCAGCACCACGACCAGCCGCGTGCCGAACTGCTCGGCGGCGTACTCGACGCTGCCGAGTTGCGAAGGGGTGACCACATTGCCGGCGACGCGGATGACGAACAGGTCGCCGAGGTCCTGGTCGAACACGATCTCGACCGGTACCCGCGAGTCGGAGCAGCCGAGGATGATGGCGAACGGCTCCTGCGTGAGGATGGTCTTGGCGCGTCGCATGCGCCGCAGGAATGCCTCCCCGCCGCTCGCCTCCGTGACGTAGCGCTCGTTTCCTTCGCGCAAGCGCTGCAATGCTTCCTGTCCTTTGGTCACTTCACACCGACCTTTCTTCATCAAGGAAATCTTCGATCGAGCGCGCAATGCGCGCCGAGCGGGTCACCAGAAACAGATGGCCGCAATCGATCACTTCGAGTCGACCCTCTCGCAGCAGTCGCGCCAGCCAGCGCCCATTGGCCAGCGGCACCAGCGGGTCGTCGCTGCCGGCCAGCACCAGCGTCGGCTGGCGAATCCGCCACAGCAGCGGCAAGCTGGTCCAGCCCAGCATCGCCAGCAACTGCAGCGCGTAGCCGTAGGTGGTGCCGCCACGCATGGCCTGCACGTGCCCGCGCAACGCCTCGCGGTCATGGCGCAGATCACCACCGTAGATCTGCGGCGCGATCCGGCGCAAATGGTTCTTGTCCCAGTAGCGACGCGGGCTGATCATCTGCCACAGCGCCGAGGGCTTGCCCGGCAGCATGACCGCGCCCATCGCGGTGGCAGCCAGCACCAGGCGGCGGCAACGTCCCGGATATTGCGCCGCGAATTGCTGGGCCACGCCGCCGCCCCACGACACGCCGAACACATCGACCACGCCATAGCCCAGTGCATCGAGCACACGCCGTGCGAGCCGCGCGAGTTGCCACATCCGGTACGGCAACAGCGGCGCCGGCGAAGCACCCGCGCCGGGCGCATCGAAGACGATCGCTTCACGCTCGGTGAGCTCGTGCAGCAACGGCGCGGTCAGCTCCATGTTCGCACCGATGCCGTTGAAGAGCAGCAGCGGCGGCTTCCCTTCGGACTTCGACGGGCTCGCCGGCCGGATGCCGACGCGCAGACGCTGGCGCCCGATGTGCAGGCTGCCGATGTGCAGGCCGCTGGCGCAGTCGACCCGCACCCCGCTCAGCCGCGCTGCGTTGCCGATCATCGCGTTCACGGCTCCCTCACGTAGGCCCCGGGTGCCGCATCGCCCGCCGGGTGCTTGCGGCTGCCCAGTTTCGCCCGCGCCGCCACCTTTGCGCCCGAGTGCTTGCCGATCCAGGCGCGCCAGTGCGGCCACCAGCTTCCCTCGTGGCGAGTCGCTTGCTCGGCCCACGCATCGGGCGCTGCTTCGCCGGCCTTGCCCGTAAGGAAGAACGCCTTCGGATTCGTCGGCGGGTTGATCAGGCTTTGCAGGTGCCCCGAGTTCGCCAGCACGAAGGTCGTGTCGCTGCCATAGATGCGCGCCGTCCCGTGACAGCCCTGCCATGGCGTGATGTGGTCGGTGATGCCGCCCACGACGTAGGCGTCCACGTTCACCTTGCCCATGTCGATGGGCATGCCGCAGACCGTCAGCGCGTCGGCGTTGAGGAACGGGTTGCTTTCGATGAGGTCGAGGTAGTCGGCGTGCAGGCCGGCCGGCAGGCGCGTGGTGTCTGCGTTCCAGTGCAGGATGTCGAAGGCCGGCGGCTTGTTGCCGAGCAGATAGTTGTTGACCCAGTAGTTCCAGATCAGGTCGTTCGGCCGCAGCCACGCGAACATGCGCGCCATTTCGCGACCGCTGACGACGCCACGTTCGCGTGACACCGCCTTCGCTGCCTTGACGGTCGCCGGTGTGGTGAACAGGCCCACCGTCGTGTGCTCGGTGGTCGACATGTCGAGCACGCACACGGCCGCTACCGCGCTGGCGACCTTGCGCTGGCCACGGGCGGCCAGCCAGCCGAGGTAGCTCGCCATCGTGATGCCGCCCGAGCAGTTGCCCCACAGATTCACGTCGGGGCTGCCGGTGATCTGGCGCGCTGCATCGACGGCCTCGTCGAGTGCCGCGACATAGGTATCCAGGTTCCAGTCGCGCTGCTTCGTGGTCGGGTTGCGCCAGCTCACCGCGAACAACTGAACCTCGCTGTCGAGAATCCACTGCACGAGGCTCTTCTCGCGCGACAGGTCGATCGCGTAGAACTTGTTGATCTGCGGGGGGCAGACCACGAGCGGGCGCTTGTAGACCTTCGCGGTGGTCGGCGCGTACTGGATCAGCTCGAGCACCTCGTTGCGAAAGACCACGGCGCCCGGCGTCGCGGCAACGTTGCGGCCCAGCTCGAACGGCGTGCTGTCCACCTGCGAGGGCAGCATGCCGTTGTGGCGCACGTCGTCGACCAGGTTCTGCAGGCCCTTGACCAAGCTGAGGCCGCCGGTGTCCACCATCTTCTTGAGCGCTGCGGGATTTCCCAGCACCGTGTTGCTGGGCGCCATGCCATCGACGATCAATGAAGTCAGAAAGCGCGCGCGATCCTTGTCGATCGCACTGAGGTCCGTGGCGTCGATGAACCGGGCGAGCCCCTGCCCGGTGGAGGTGTAGGCCTGCAGCACCCGCCGGTAGAGGAAGCTGCTTTGCCAGGCGGGATCGGCAAAGCGCTTGTCCTTGGGGTCGGCCTGAATCACCGAGGTGCCGCGGGCCACGTCGACCAATTCCCCGGCGTAGTTCGCGAGGTGGCGTGCGAAAAGCTTGGGCTGGCCGGCAGCGCCCTTCAGCAGCGCGCGGGCCGCGAGCTTCAGGTCGGCGGCCCGAATCCCAAGCAGCGGATTGGCGGCGATCGTGTTCTGCGCGGCGCGGACGGCCAGCTCCTGGCCGTCCACAGTGGTACCGCGTCGCATAGAGGGTTTGCTCATGACCGTTGCTCACTCGGGCTTGAAGTTGATCGACTTCAGCACGGCGCCGATGCGGTCGTAGTCGGCGCGCAACTGCTTCGTCAACTCGTCCGGCGTCCGCGGCTGGGCCGGGTCGAAGCCGATCTCCGTCAGGCGCTGGCGCGTTGCCGGCAGGGCCATGACTTTCACGGCGGCTTCGCGCAGCCGGGTCTGTGCCGCGGCGGGCACATCGGGCGTGACGAACAGGCCGACCCACGGCGTCGCCTCGAGCTGCGGATAGCCGAGCTCGCTGAACGTCGGCACATCGGGCAGCAGCGGCGAACGCTGGGGCAGGCTGACGGCGTAGGGCACGACCTTGCCGGCCTTGAGAAGCGGAAGCGCGTTCGGTATTCCTGTGAACGTCAGCGGCACGTGGCCACCCACCACGTCGATGAGCGCCGGGGGCGAGCCCTTGTAAGCGACGTGCGCCATGTCGATTCCGGCGACCTTGTTCAGTTGCAGGCCCATCACATGCGACACCGTCCCGGCGCTGTAGGAGGCGTAGCTCACCTTGCCCGGATTGGCCTTTACATAGGCGATCACCTCGGCGAGGTTCTTCGCCGGCACCGTCGGATTGCCCACCATGACGAGTCCGCCGCGCGCCAGCTCGGCGAGCGGCTTGACCTCCTTGGACATGTCGATGCGCAGCTTCACGGCATGGGGGATCTCGCTGACCATTGCGTCGAGCGAGACGACCACCGTGTTGCCGTCGCGCGGCGCTTGCATGAGGTCGCCGACCGCCAGCGCGCCGCCGGCACCGGGCTTCGATTCGACGACCACAGTCTGGTTCAGCTCCTTCTGCAGGCCATCGGCCAGCAGGCGCGACACGACGTCGAGGCTGCCGCCGGGCGGCCCGGCCGCGATGATGCGCAAGACCTTGTCGGACGTGGCCTGCGCGAACGCGGCAGGAGCGGACAGCAAGGCGACAGCGGCAGCCAGGGTGGCGCCGAACTGGCGGCGGTGAGAAAGGGAAGTCATGTGCAGCTCCAGTCTTCAGTGGTGTGGATTGGCGAGCGCGCTTCTTCAGCGGGCGAGGAACAGGAATGCGACGACAAGGATGGCCAGAAAGACGGTCTCGCTCAGCATCAGCAGGATCGGCTTGAATCCCACCGTGGCGACGTCCTTCAGGTTCGTCTTCATGCCGATCGCCGACATGGCAATCACCAGCAGCCAGGTCGACAGCGTCTGCAGTGCCTGCTGCAGCCCTGCGGGAATCAGGCCGGTGCTGTTGATGGCGACGAGCAGCGCGAACGCCACCACGAACCAGGGGAGCAAAGGTGGCTTCGGCGCACCGGATGCCCCGGCGACATGGCGCTTGCGGTACGACAACGTGATGACGAGGATCACCGGCAGCAGCATCGCAACGCGCAGCAGCTTCACGATCGTCGCGACGTCGCCGGTCTCCTTCGACATGCCGTAGCCCGCGCCGATCACCTGCGCCACGTCGTGGATCGTGCCGCCCAGGAAGACGCCGGCGTGGTCGGCGCCGAAGCCGAGCGGCGTCACGATGAGCGGATAGATCACCATCGCGACCGTGGACAGCGTGCTGACCCCGATGACCGTGAAGATGGTGGCGCGCTCCTTCACGTTGTCCTCGGCACTCGCGGGCATCACCGCGGCGATCGCCATGGCCGCCGAGGCGCCGCAGATGCCCACCGCGCCGCCGGTCAGCACACCGAACCGGTTTCGATAGCCCAGCAGGCGCGCCAGCACGATGCCGAAGCCGATGGTCAGCGCCACCGAGAGCACGACCATCGCGATCGGCCATGCGCCCAGCGCCGTGATCTGCCCCAGCGTGATCCGCACGCCCAGCAGCGCGACGCCGATGCGCAGCAGCGTGCTGGCCGAGAACCGGATGCCCGGGACGCACCGGCCCTCGGTCGACAGGAAGTTCATGGCCATGCCGAGCAACAGGGCGAACAGCATCGCCGATGCGCGGTAGTGCTCGGCCAGCGACATGGCGGCAACCGCCACCACCCCGGACATGAAGACGCCATGGAAGTTCGTGCTCGCGGGCGCACGCCAGCCGGTCAACGTCGAGGCGAGGTTCATGCGGATGCTCCTTGCGCACCCTTTGCCGGATGGCGTGCCGCATCCGATTCGTAGCTGCGCGATGCGAGCACGAAGCAGACGGCCGCCGCCAGCGCCATCACCGGCGTCAGCGTCAGTGCGAGCTTCAATCCGAACAGATCCGAGAGCAAGCCGACGAGGAGCGGGCCCGGCGCGAGGCCGATCAGGTTGTTGGCCAATGCCATCGTAGCCGTCACCGTCGCGCGCACGCCCGGATGGGTGACATCGCAGACGATGGCCCCCGAACAACCGCCGTGCGCGGCGGCGAACAACGCGCCGAGGAAGATTAGGCCCAGCCCCAGCGGTCCGGGCGGCAGCGCGAAGGCAGTGATCAGGATCAGCGCCGACAGCACCGAATAGGCGGCCGGCACCAGTGCCCGGCGGCGCGGGCGAGAAGCGCTCAGCCGGTCGGCCAGCCCGCCTCCGAAGATCATGCCGATGCCCGAAGCCATGACCGCCGCGCCGGTCATAAGCGCGCCCTGCTTCACGTCCATGTGGTGGTAGCGGCCGAGGTACGTCGGAAGCCAGGCGATGAGCATCGCGGGCATCGCCATCTGCAGTCCGCTCGCGAGAAACGTGTAGTTGCCCGACCGTGCGGCAAACACTGCGCGCGCGACCTGGCCGATGCCCGATCGTTTGGACGCAGCGCCGCCCTCGCCCTCGGTGGCCAGGGGGACCGTCTTGTAGTCGCGCACGACGAAGGGATAGACCAGCGCCAGCAGGAGGCCGGGGGCACCCACGGCGAAGAACGCCATCCGCCAGCCGTATTGGGCCGCGACCGCGCCCCCGATCACCACACCGAGCACCGAACCGAACAGACTTGCCGACAGGAATGCGCCGAGCACCGCGGCGCGCTGCCGGGCCGGAAACACATGCGCCAGCAACGCGGCCCCCGCGGCTCCGTAGGCGGCCTCGCCGAGGCCGACGAACATCCGCGACCCCAGCAGTTGCGCATAGTTCTGCGCCAGGCCGCAAACGACGGTCGCGAGGCACCACATGAAGGCCATCAGCGTGATGCTCTTCACCCGGCCCCACCGGTCCGCGACCAGCGAGATCGGCACCGACAGCAGGCCGACGACGAACGAGACCACGCTCACGAGCATCCCGAGCTGCGAGTCCGACAGCGCCCACTCGGCCTTGATGGACGGGAAGACGGCGCCGATCACCTGGCGCGACAGGTAGTCGGACAGCATCAGGCCGAAGGTCAGCGCGAATACTGCCCAGGCGTAGACACGCGACGTGCGGGCGGGAGGGAGCGTGGGGACGGCGACTGCCGTCAGGGTCTGGTTCATGGCGGGTCCTGAAGGTGTGGCGAACGGGTTTCGAGGTCGAGGCGAGTTCAGATGTAGGTCGGCCACGAGCGCATCTCGTGCTCGCCGATGCCGCCGTTGCGCTCGCGGCGATGCGTGGCCAGTGCATCGATCAGCCAAGCCCGCGTCTGCTGCGGCGCGATCACCGACTGCACCCCGAAAGCGCCGGCCAGGGCGTAGGCCGAGGTGTCGCGCGCCAATTCGGCCTTCAGCCGATCGAAGCGCTCGGGGTCGTCCTCGCGCTTGATGCCGTGCAGCACGCTGACCCCGATCTGCGGATCCATGAAGCTGGCGTCGGCGCTGGTCCAGGCCGCCACCTCGTCGCTGTTGCGGCCGCCACCCATGTTGATGTAGGCCTGGCCGTAGCTCTTGCGCACGATCACCGACAGCTTGGGCACGCTGCACAGCTGCACGGCGTGGATCATGTTCATGATGTGCGCCGGCGCCGCTTTGCGTTCGCCCTCGATGCCGACGAGAAAGCCGGGCGTGTCGACCAGGAAGACGATCGGGATGTTGAACGAGTCGCACATCACGAGAAACGACGTGACCTTGCGACAGGCCTCGGGGTCCATCGCGCCGCCCTTGAACATCGGGTTGGACGCGACGATGCCCACGCTTTCGCCGTTCAGCCGCGCCAGGCCGGTCACGGCGGCGCGCCCGAAGCGATCCTTCAGGTTGAGGAAGCTTCCGCCATCGACGATGCCGGCGATCACCTTGCGCATGTCGTAGGTCTTGCTGCGCGCGGATGGCACGAGCTCGAGGAGTTTGTCCCCGTCAGGCGCAATCGCCTCGGCTGCCGGTTGGCTGGGGGGGCGCTCACCCGCGTGCGACGGCAGGTAGCTGAGGAACCGGCGAATCGCCGCGAGCGCCTCCGCGTCGCTGTCGACCACCATGTCCACCAGCCCGGTCTGCTCGGCGTGCAGCTTCCAGCCGCCGAGCTCTTCAGGGTCCACGGCCTCACCGATCGCCAGCGATGTGACACGGGCGCTGGACACCGCGAGGAACGCACCCTTGCGCATCACCACGAAATCGGAGAGGCAGGTGTACCAGGTCGACGAGCCCAGGCAGGGACCGAGCACGGCGCTGACCCAAGGCGTCTCGCGGCGCCGGCAGTACTGCTGCGGGTCCTGGCCCGCGGCGGCCATCGCCTCCGCGCCCAGGCTGTCCGGCACCCGCGAGCCGCTCGACTCGCCGAGGAAGATCAACGGCATGCCGTTGCGGGTGGCGGTCTCCTTGAGACGGCCGATCTTGCGCATGTTGACGGCCGACGACGACGCACCCTTGACCGTCATGTCGTTCGACACCACGGCCACGCGCCGCCCCTCGATGCGACCGGTGCCGGTGATCTTGGCGTCGGCCGGCGAGGTCTCGCGGTCGGCGGGCAGGACCGACACCGCCAGCATGCCGGTCTCGCTGAACGAGCCGGGGTCCAGAAGCTGGTCGATGCGCTCGCGGGCATTCAGGTTGCCGCCGGCGCGGCGCTGGGCGAGCTTGGCTTCGCCGCCCATCGCGAGGGCGACGCTGACACGCGCGTCGAGCTCGGCGCGTTGCTCTTCATAAGTGGCGTTCATGTGCATGCTCTCGGCTCAGCGCATCGTGCGGCCGACGGGGCCGAGCCGGCGGCTCGTCGCCCGGTAGGCGTCTTCGACCCAGGCGCACAGCAGCGGCCGCGTCGTCGCGGGTTCGATGATGTCGAGCACGCCGAAACGCTCGGCCGTGCGCAGCGGCGACGCGATCGCGTGGTAGTGCGCCTCGAGGTCCAGCCGTTTCGCGACCGGGTCGGCGGCCGCGGCGATGTCCTTCTTGAACGCCGCGGCGACACCGCCCTCGATGGGGATCGAGCCCCAGCGCGCCGACGGCCATGCATAGCGGTTCGGCAATGCGGTTCCCGAAGGCCCGTGCCACGGGCTCAGCATGGCGCCGGCCAGGCCCACGCAACGCCGCAGCACGATCGCCAGCCACGGCACGCCGGACTGCTCGATCGCGTGCAACGCCTGCAATGCGGCCCCCATCGTGCCTTCGCGTTCGGCGTCGGGGCCGGTCATCACGCCCGGCTGGTCGGCCAGGTTGACGATCGGCAGGTGGAACGTGTCGCACAAGTCGACGAAGCGCGCCATCTTCAACGCCGCGGAGCGCGTCAACGCGCCGCCCATCACCATCGGGTTGTTCGTCATCACGCCCACCGCGTGGCCGTTCAACCGGGCCAGGCAGGTGACGGTCGAGCCGCCGAAGTCGGGCGCGATCTCGAACAGCGAGCCTTCATCGAAGATCGCCTTCAGGATCTTGCGCGGCTGGAAAATCTTGCGTTTGTCGGCCGGGATCGCCCGGTTGAGCCATTCGTCGCAGCGCTGCGGCGGATCTTCGCAGGGCACGCGCGGCGGCTGTTCCCACACGTTGCCCGGCAGGTACGAGAGGAAGCGCCGCGTGGCCTGCAGCGCCTCTTCTTCGGTATCGACGGCCAGGCCCACCACGCCGCTGTAACGGTGCATGGCGTCGTAGCCGCCGAGCGCCTCCTTGTCGATCTCGATTCCGAGCGCCTGTTTCACGACCGGCGGCCCGCCGGCAAAGACCTGGCTCTTGCCGCGAACCATGATGGCAAGGTGGGCGGCGCCGACCCGCAGCGCGCCCAGGCCCGCGCAGGCGCCGAGCGCGATGCCGACGACCGGCACGGCGCCGAGCAGTTGCGTCATCGGCAACATCGCATAGCCGGGGATCTTGGTGTGGCCCAGCTTGTCGAGCAGCTTGACGCTGCCGCCGGCGCTGTCGACCATGCGCACGATCGGCAGCTTGTACTCCCAGGCATAGCGGTCGGCGAAGATCCACTTCTCCGACACCGACCCCTCGGACGAGCCGGCGCGGATCGTGAAGTCGTCGGACGCGACCACGGTGCGCCGCTCGGCGATTTTGCCGACGCCGACGACGGCGTTGCTGGGCGTGAAGTCCTGGCGCTTGCGATCCGGCCCGTACTTGACCGCGCCGGCCAGCACGCCGATCTCGTTGAAGCTCCCTTCGTCGAGCAGGTGGGCGATGCGTTCACGCGCCGTCAGCTTGCCCTGCGCGTGATGGCGCGCCACCGGCTCCTCGCCGCCCAGCGCATGCGCGATCGCGCGGCGCTGTGCCAGCTCGTCCAGGTCCTCGGCCCACTCGCCCGCCACGGGGGCGGCTGTCTGTGTCGCATTCATTTGGAGGTCGCTCCTTCGGTATGGCGCGCGAGCCAGGCGTCGCGCAGGTCGTTCTTGGTCACCTTGCCGGCGTGGTTGCGCGGCAGTGCGTCGACGAACTCGATGACGCGCGGCTTCTTGTAGCCGGCGATCAGTTCGCTGCAATGCCGTGCGAGCGCATCGGCATCGGTTGCCTGACCGGGTTTGCAGACGACGAACGCGGCGATCACCTCGCCCCACTCGGCGTCGGGCAGGCCGAGCACGGCCACCTCGGCGACGGCCGGGTGAGTGTGCAGCGCGTCTTCGACCTCGCGCGCGTAGACGTTGAAGCCGCCGCTGATCATCATGTCCTTGTTGCGTCCGACGATGTAGAGAAAGCCTTCGTCGTCGAAGCGACCCAGGTCGCCGCTGTAGTACCAGCCGTCGCGGATGGCTTCGCTCTCGAGGTCGGGCCGGCGCCAGAAGGCCACTTCGCCGATGCCGCGGTGCGCGATGGCGATCTCGCCCACCTCGCCGGTCCGCAGCGCGCGGCCGTCGGCGTCACGGATCGTGATCTCGACGTCCATCACCGGCTTGCCGCACGACGTGATGCGCGTCGAAGGCTGGCCGTCCTGCAGATGCTCGTGCGGGTAGAGCACGCACAGCGGCTGGACGGCCTCGGTCATGCCGTACTGCTGACGCAGGATCGGGCCGAGCCGCTGCAGCGCCTCATGGACCAGGTTGGTCGGTGTCGGCGCGGTGCCGTAGTGCACGCGCCGCAGGGAGGACACGTCGGCGTCGGGGTTGGCGGCCAAGGCCTCCAGCAGGCGGCTCAGCATGGTGGGCACGACCATGAGCTGCGTGATGCGATCGCTGGCGATCTGCGCAAGCACCTGCTCGGGATCGAACTTGTCGGCGACGATGTTGCGCGCTCCGCGCAGGTAGCACGGCAGCAGGTGCACGCCGGCGGCGTGCGTGAGCGGCCCCACGTGCAGCATCGCGTCGTCGACGCCCAGGGCGTACTCCATGGCGCTGAAGTGGTTCGCGAGGCGCGCTTCCCAGCGTTCGATGCTGTAGGCGACGCCCTTCGGCTTGCCGGTCGTGCCCGAGGTGTAGGCGATGCGCAGCAGCAGGTCGGCGCTCACCTTGAGGTGAGGGAACCCGTCTGCCGCCTTCTCCAGCAGCGCGTCGTATCCGAGCACGCCGTCGTCATGCCAACCCACGCCGATCACGTGGCGCAGCGAGGGCACGAGCGGCCGCACTTGCAGCGCCAGGTCGCGGAATTCCACCCCGGCGATGAGCACGGACGCTTCGGCGTCGTTGAGGATTGCGGCCTGCTCGCGCAAGGTGTGGCGTGCGTTCAGCGCGACGTAGCCCTGCGCCGCCTTCTCCGCGCCGAACTGGCTCTCGATGCTTTCCACCGAGTTGTTGAGCAGGACGGCGAGGCGATCACCCGGGGGCAGGCCCAGCCCGATGAGCGCGTTGGCGAGCCGGTTGCTGCGTCGCTCGATCTGCGTGTAGCTGAAGCTGCGGTCGCGGAACACGACGGCGGGCCGGTCGCGGAACTGCGCCGCGGCCCAGGACAGGGCGTGCCCTGCGATTCGGTTGGAGCTCATGGGAGGAAGTCCTTGGTTCAATGGGTCGCTGCCGCCTGCAGCTGCCTGACCGCTTCATCTCGTGAAGCGTCGATGAGGGTTTCGATCGCGGCAGCCGCCGCGTCGGCGTCGCCGGCCTTCAGCGCATCCAGCATCGCGCGCCAGGTGCGTGCCGATGCCTTGCGCCGCGCCGCGGTCGCCAGCCCGAGCGCCGAGTAGCGCCGCGTCTGCCGCGCGAGCGACCCCAGGATCTCGGCGAGCCGCTCGTTGCCCGAGGCATCTGCGAGCAGGCGGCTGAGCCGGAAGCTGCATGCGAGGTAGGCGTCGTTCACGCCGGGCTCCCTCGCCAAGGCTTCGAGCTCGCGCACCTCGACGTCGATCAGGCCGATGACGGTGTCGTCGCGGGGGGACAGGCGCCGCACCATCGCGCCGACGAGGTAGCGGCGAATCTCGAAGAGGTCGCCGACCTCCTTGATGGAGAGCTGCGTCACGTGGGCGCCCCGGTTGGGCAGGATGCGCACGACCGAGTCCTTTTCCAGGATGCGCAGCGCCTCGCGCACCGGCCCGCGGCTGACCTCGTACTGCTCGGTCAGCGTCTCCTCGCGGATGCGATCGCCCGGCGCGTACTCGCCGCTCGCGATGGCCGCGAAGATGCGCTCGGCAATCTGCTCGGGCAGCGTCAGCAACTGGCGGCTCGGTGGCTTCACGGCAGTCATTCCTCTTCGAAGACCGCCACTTCCTGGCCCTCGCGCACCGCGGCGCCTTCGGCGACGAGGAACCTGACCACCCGCCCGGCTTCGGGCGCCACGACCGGGATCTCCATCTTCATGGATTCGAGAATCATGATGGTGTCGTCGGCCTCCAGCGCCCCACCCTCTTGCACCACGACCTTCCACACCGTTCCGGTGATCTCGGATCGAATCGTCTGCGTCGTCATGTTTGGTCCTTGATGTAACTCCGACCCGCGCCGGATTGAATGCACTATACTCGACATTGTGATTGTTGACAATCTTCTTTTGCTCATGTTTTAATGAAGTCATTGCAGCCGAGGGGCTGCGCCCAGAGGCGGAGACTTCCGCTCAACCGGAGACAAGCCATGTCCCTTTCCCATGCCGACGTCCGGCGCATCCTCGAGATCCTCGACAGCGCCGAACACCTCGAATCCCTGGACGTCACGGTCGGCGAGTTCGAGCTCCACGCCCGCAAGCCCGGAGCCTCGTCTTTCGCGCCTGAACGGGCGCCGCAGACGCCGGCTGCCCGGTCGGTCGAGCCCGCCCAAGCCGCCGTTGCGGCTGCCCCGGCGGCCGCGCCGGAAGTCCTTCAAGAGGTGCCCGAGGGCCTGGTCGCGGTGCGCGCTCCGATGGTCGGCACCTTCTATCTGCGCCCGAGCCCGGATCAGCCGGCTTTCGTGACCGTGGGCGGCGCGGTGCAGGCCGGCGACACGGTGTGCCTGGTCGAGGTGATGAAGATGTTCAATTCGGTCAAGGCGGGGGTCGCGGGCACGGTCGAGCGCATCCTGGTCGACAACGGCAAGCCGGTGCAGCACGACCAGATCGTCCTTCTGATCAACCCGTCGAAGGAGGCCTGACCATGAGCAGGAATAACCCCACTCCCGTCGCGAAGCGCGACATCCGGCGTCTCTTCGTGGCCAATCGGGGCGAAATCGCCGTCCGAGTCATCCGCGCCTGCCACAGCCTGGGCATCGAAGCGGTCGTCGGCGTCTCCGAAGCCGACACCGACACGCTCGCCGCGAAGATGGCCGACCAGGTGATCGTGCTCGGCCCGCCGCTCGCCTCGGAAAGCTATCTGCGCGCCGACAAGATCGTCGACGCGGCACTTTCGAGTGGCTGCGACGCGGTGCACCCCGGCTACGGCTTCCTGTCGGAGCGCTCGTCGTTCGTGCGCGCCTGCGTCGAGGCTGGGCTGGTGTTCGTCGGCCCCTCCGCCGCCGCCATCGACGCGATGGGCGACAAGATCACCGCGGTCAGCCTGGCCGAGAAGGCCGGAGTCCCCCGCGTGCCGGGCTCGGGCGCCCTGACCGACGTGGCGCATGCGCAGCGCGTCGGTGCCGAGATCGGCTACCCGGTGCTCATCAAGGCGACCGCCGGCGGCGGCGGCCGCGGCATGCGCATCGTCCGCGACGAAAGCGAGCTCGAATCGCTGATGAGCTCGGCCGCCAACGAAGCGAAGTCCGCGTTCGGCGACGCCACGCTGTACATGGAGAAGTTCATCGAGCACGCGCGCCACATCGAGATCCAGGTGATGGCCGACGCCCACGGCAACGTGGTCTACCTGGGCGAGCGCGAGTGCTCCACGCAGCGACGCCACCAGAAGCTGATCGAGGAGGCGCCCTCGCCCGCCGTCGATGAGGCCATGCGCCGCGCCATGGGCGAGTGCGCGGTGAGCCTGACGCGCAACGCCGACTACTGCGGCGCCGGAACGATCGAGTTCGTGGTCGACCAGCGCGACAACCGCTACTTCTTCCTCGAGATGAACACGCGCATCCAGGTCGAGCACCCGGTGACCGAGATGATCACCGGCTTCGACCTGGTGGCCGAGCAGATCCGCGTCGCGGCCGGACTGCCGCTGTCGTTCACGCAGGCCGACGTGCGGCTGCAGGGCCACTCGATCGAATGCCGCATCAACGCCGAGGACCCGGACCGGAACTTCCTGCCGCGCCCGGGGCTGATCTCGCGCTGGGAGGTGCCCACCGGCGAGGGCGTGCGCGTCGATTCGCACTGCTATTCCGGCTACACCGTGCCGCCCTACTACGACTCGCTGCTCGGCAAGCTGATCGTGCACGCGGCCACGCGCGAGCAAGCCATCGCGCGGATGCGCAAAGCCCTCGCCGGGCTGCACGTCGAAGGGCCGACCACGACGGCACCGTTCCATGACTCGGTGCTCGCCCACGAGGACTTCGTGAACGGCCGCGTGACGACACGCTGGGTCGAAGAGACCTTCCTGCCGCAGCGCAAGGCGACGCAGAAGGCGGCCAAGAATGCACAGGCTGCCGCAGGGGTGCAGCCATGAGCGCGGCGGCAATGCGCTACACCGACGTCAGCCTGACGGACGGCCAGAGCGCACGCTGGGCCGGCGGCATGACGACGCCGATGATGCTGGCCGTCGCCACCCGACTGGCCGCCACCGGTCCCGCGGCGATCGAGGTCGCCTCACCGGCCACACTGCAGCAATGCGTGGCGCGTGGGGAGAACCCCTGGCAGCGCATCGAGCTGCTGCGCGAACGCTGCCCCGGCGTCGCGCTGCGCGCGGCGGTGTCGCTGTTGACGGAGCACGGCAAGCGCGGCTGCGACGTGATCACGACAGAAGTGGCGACGCTGTGGCTGCGCGAGTTGGCGCAGCGTGGCGTTTCCGAGATCGTGCTGATCGACCCGCTGCTGGCGATCGATCGCATCGCACCGGTGCTGAAGGCGGCCAAGGCGCTCGGCCTGACGACGATCGCTGCGCTGCCGTTCATGCCGGAGCGCAGCGACGATGAGTTGCGGGCCCAGGCCTCCGCTTTGGCCGAGGCAGGCGCCACCCGCGTGATGCTGCGCGACGAGGCGGGCTTGCTGACCACGGACCGGCTGGCCACCCTGCTGCCTGCACTGCGAGCCGGGCTACTCACGACGCCGCTCGATCTGCACCTGCGCTGCCAGACGGCGCTCGGTCCGATGGTCGCGTTGGAAGCGGTTCGCATCGGCATCGACGGCCTCGACACCGCGTTCGCGCCCCTGGCCAACGGCGCGTCGGTGCCGGCGCTCGGCACGCTGCTGAAGTCGCTGCGGCTGCTGGCCTTGGGTGCACCGGTCAGCAAGCAGCGCCTGCACGCCGTCGGTGAAGCCGACCGGCTGCTCGCCGAGATGGCCGATCGCCACGGCTTCGAGGGCGCCCGCGCCTGGGTCTTCGACCTCGCGCCCTACGCGCACCAGCTGCCTGGTGACGTGGCGGCGCAGGCCATGCAACGGCTGGCCGATCTGGGGCTGACGCACAGGCTGCACGAATTCGCCAACGAGTGCGCCCGTGTGCGCAGCGACGTCGGCGCGCCGCCGATGCTGGCCCCCTTTGCGCGGCCGATTGCCGAACAGGCGCTGATGCATCTGCAGGGGATGGCCTGCTATGCCGAGATCCGGCCTGGCGTGCGCCGAGCCTTGCAGCAGGTCCACGGCGCGACGTCGGGCCCGGTCGATGCCCGGCTGGCGCAACGGGTCGGTGCATTGCCGAAGACGCCGTCGCCATCAGCAGCGCCGCCGGTGGCGAGCGACGTCGCGCTGGTGATCGCGCAGGCCTGCGGCGTCGCGCCCGAAGCGCTGCCCGCGCCGGCTTCGCCCGAAGCGCTGCGCTATGTCCCCACGACACCAGCGGACGCACTGCTCGCCGGGCTCACGTCACGCGCCGCGCGCTACGCGCAGCTCGGCGTGACCGGCCCGGGCGTCGCGATCGAAATTCAAGGCACGGAGGGCTGAAGCCATGCTCGACCATCTCAGACAACTCGTCGCCGCGGAAACCGCGCGCACCGGCAAGCGCCGCACGATCCACCTCACCGACGACACCTTGCGCGACGGGCAGCAATGCCTGTGGGCCACCCGCATGCGCACCGAGGACATGCTGCCGATCGCAGAGCGCATGGACAGGGCCGGCTTCGTCTCGATCCAGGCGATCGCGCTGGTCCAGTTCGATGCGAGCGTGCTGTTCCTGAACCAGGACCCGTTCGAGCGCATCCGCCTGCTGCGCGAGCGGATGACCCGCACCCCGCTGCGCGCCGCCATCCGCAGCAACCTGATGCGCGGCTTCTCCCCGGTGGCCGATGACGTCACCGACCTCTTCGTCGAGCGGCAGATCGCCAACGGCATCCGGGAGATCGGCCTCTTCGATGCCCTGCTGTGCAACGACAACCTCGCCTCCAGCATCGCCACGGCGCGCCGGCTCGGCGCCGACGTGACCCTCCTGCTCGGCTACAACATCGCCCCCGGCTATGACGATGCCCTGTACGCGAGCAAGGCTCGTGAAGCCGTGGAGCGTTTCGGCGTGCAGACCGTCACGCTCGCCGATGCAGCGGGCATTCTCACGATCGATCGGGTGCGCACGCTCGTGCCGGCGATGAAGCAGGCGATCGGCAACAAGCGCCTCGAATTCAACACGCACTGTCTGACCGGCCTCGGCCCGTGGCTCGCGATCGAGGCTGCGGTGCATGGCGCCGACAGCATCCTGACGGCCGTGGACCCGATGGCCAACGGCAACTCGCTGCCGGCCAGCCAGATGATCGCGCGCAACCTGCGCGAGATCGGCTTCGACGTGGTGGTGGACGACGCGCTGCTCGACGAGGTGGGCGGATACCTCGGCGCGCTGGCCGAACGGGAGCGCCAACCGGTCGGCGTGCCCGCCGAGTACGAGCCCAGTCACTACATCACCCAGTACGCGGGCGGCGCAATGAGCAATCTCGAGTCGCAACTCAAGCTCGCCGGCATCGCCGACAAGCTGCCTGCGGTGCTGGAAGAGATCGGGAGGGTGCGTGTGGAGCTCGGCTCGCCGATCATGGTCACGCCCTATCCCGCCATCGTCTCGGCGCAGGCGGTGATGAACGTGCTCAACGGCGAGCGCTACAAGGTGGTGCCGGACGAAGTGAAGAAGTACGTCTGCGGCTATTTCGGCACCCTGCCGCTGCCGGTCGATCCGAACGTCAAGGATCGGATCCTGACGAATGGCTCGCAGGATGTCGCCATGACCCCGCCCGTCCTGGCCCCGGTGCTGCCGAAGCTGCGCCAGCGCTACAAGAACCTCGGCGACGACGAGCTGCTGCTGCGCTACATGTATGGCGACGAGAAGATCGACGGCCTCGGGCCGACGGCGACGGGCGACAGCTTCAGCGTCCACCACCCGGTCGTCGACCTCGTGGCCGACCTGGCCAAGCGCCGCCGCAAGGCCCGGGTGCAGGTGTCGGGCCGCGGCTTCTCGCTGAGTGCGAACTGAGGATCACCCCGTGAACGCATCACCCACGAGACCGCAGCCGATCGCCACCGCCGAGACCGCGCGCTATTGGCGCGCGGCGCTCGAAGGCCGGCTCGAGATCCAGCACTGCCCCGCCTGCGCGCGGCACCAGTTCTATCCGCGCCCCTTTTGCACCCAATGCCTGTCCGACCAGATCGAGTGGGTGCAGGCCAGCGGCCGCGGACGGGTCTACACCTACACGGTGTGCCACGTCGCTGCGCATCCCGCGTTCGAGTCGCGCGTGCCGTATGCGATCGCGATGGTCGAGCTCGACGAGGGCGTGCGCCTGCTGGCAGGCGTCGTCGATTCGGACCTCGATCGCCTTTCCGTCGGCGCGCGGGTGCAGGTGTGCTTCGAACGCATCAGCGACGAGATCGCGCTGCCGATGTTCCGGCTCGCGGACGGCGCTTGACCCCACTACAGACATTGGAGACAACATGATCATCGATTCATTCGACGCCGGCGCCACGGCATTTCCGGACCGCACCTTCGTCCAAGGCGGCGACGTGCGGCTCAGCTACCGTGAAGCGGCCGACGCGTCACACGCCGTCGCCGCCGCCCTGGTGCGCGACGTGAAGCCCGGCACCCATGTGGCCGTGCTCTCGCCCAACCACCCGATGGTGTTGCCGGCGATGCTGGGCGTGATGCGCAGCGGCGCCGTCTTCGTGCCGCTCAATGCGCGCGATCCCATCGAGGACATCGTCTGGTTCGCCAAGTTCTGCGAGGTCGCGGTGTTGATCTGCCACGAGCAGTACGCCCCGCATCTCGAACGCCTGAAGAGCGAGATTCCGACCCTCAAGCGCGTCATCGGTTTGACCGAACCGCTGGAACGCAACGGCCACTGCATCGTGCAATGGCTCAAGGACTTTGCCGGCGAACGCGTGACCGTGCGGCGTGAACCCGACGACATCGCGCTCATCAAGTCGTCCGGCGGCACCACCGGCCGTCCGAAGGCCATCATGCAGAGCCACCGATCGCTCGAGACGGCGTACCGCATCGCCAACCAGTTCACGCCGCCGCGCAAGGACCCGGTGCACCTGGTCGTCGCGCCGCTCACGCATGCGGCAGGCGCGACGATGGTCGCGCTGGCACGCTTCGGCGCGCGCAACGTGATCGCCCCGTCTGCCGACCCGGGCGTGATCCTGGAGGCGATCGAGCGCGAGCGGGTGACGCACATCTTCCTGCCGCCCACGATGATCTACCGCCTGCTCGCCCATCCCGATGTGGCGACGCGCGACTGCTCGTCGCTCGAGTACGTGCTGTACGGCGCCGCGCCGATGTCGGTCGACAAGCTGCGCGAGGGCCTCGCCCGCTGGGGCCAGGTGTTCATGCAGAGCTACGGCCAGTCGGAGGTGCCCGGGGTCATCACCTGCCTGTCGCGCAAGGACCACTTCGTGCACAACGACGCCGACCTCGACAAGCACCTCGCCTCCGCCGGCCGCCCTTCCGGTGCCTGTGAGGTGGCGCTGATGGACGACGACGGCAACATCGTGCCCACCGGCGAGCGCGGCGAGATCGTCGCCCGCGGCGACCTGGTTTCGCCCGGCTACTACAACAACCCGCAGGCCACCGCCGAGGCGCGCGCCTTCGGCTGGCACCACACCGGCGACATCGGCGTGTTCGACGAGAACGGCTACCTGTACATCGTCGATCGCAAGAAGGACATGGTCATCTCCGGCGGATTCAACATCTACCCGAGCGAGATCGAGCAGGTGATCTGGGGGCACCCCGCGGTGCAGGACTGCGCCGTGGTCGGCATCCCCGACGCCGACTGGGGCGAGCGCCTGACCGCGGTGATCGAGCTCAAGCCCGGCTGCAGCGCGACGGCAGACGAGATCGTCGACCTGTGCCGCAAGCGCTTCGGCAGCCTGAAGACGCCGAAGCAGGTCGAGTTCTGGCCCACGCTCCCGCGCAGCCCGGTCGGCAAGGTGCTGAAGAAGGACGTGCGCGCGCAACTCACGGCCGCATCGGCGCGGGCCTGACATGGACCCCAAGGATCTGGGCGGACGCTACGCCATCGCCGGCGTCGGCGAAGCGGGCATGGGCAAGGCACAGCCGGGCGACACCGCCTTGTCGCTGCAATGCGAAGCCGCGCGGCAGGCGATCCTCGACGCGGGGCTGAGGGCCGCCGACATCGACGCCGTGTTCGCGCACTGGGACGACCGCGCGGCGGGGCTGCTGGTCACCGAGTACATGGGGCTCCACCCGCGCTATGTCGACAGCACCGTCGTCGGCGGGCAATCGAACCTCACGCATGTTGCTCACGCGATGGCCGCGATGGAGGCCGGCCTGTGCGACGTGGCGCTGATCACCTACGGCAGCACGCAGCGCCTGGACCGCAGCCGCTCGCGCGGGGGTCACGCCCAGGATGCCCGCATGCCGGCAGGCCAGTTCGTCGCCCCGTATGGCATGCTGAGTCCGATCGGCTTCTACGCGATGCTGGCGCGCCTGCACATGCAGCGTCACGGCACGCGCGCAGAGGACCTGGGCGAAGTCGCGCTGGCGGCGCGGCGCTGGGCGCAGCTCAACCCGAACGCCGTTGCCCAAGCGCCGCTGACGATGGCGGACTACCTCGCCTCCCCGCTGGTCGCCGACCCGCTGCGCAAGCTCGACATCTGCCAGGTCACCGACAGCGCCGGCGCCGTGGTGCTGGTGCGGGCCGACCGCGCACGCGATTTGCGCCGCCCGCCTGTGCTGGTGCAAGGCTTCGCCGAACGCTACCTCCAGCACGCCACGCCATTCGGCACCGACGACTGGATCGACAACGGCGTGCTCGCCGACATGGGGCGGCTGGCGCTGGAGCGTGCCGACCTGCGCCGTGACGACATCGACCTCGTGCAGATCTACGACGCATTCACGATCAACGTGCTGATCGGCCTGGAGCAACTGGGCTTCTGCGGCCGCGGCGAGAGCGGCGCCTTCGTGCAAGGCGGACGCGTCGCGCCGGGCGGGGAATTCCCGATGAACACCTCGGGCGGCGGCCTGTCTTTCAACCACGGCGGCATGTTCGGCATGCCGCTGATGATCGAGTCGGTGCGCCAGTTGCGCGGGGAATGCGGGGAGCGCCAGGTGCAGGGTGCGCGCAACTGCCTGCTGCAGGCCGGCGGACTCGTGATGTCGGCCTACATGGTCATGGTTCTGGGCACGGCGGCCTAGCATGAGCAGCTGGAACACAGTCAGCGTCACGGACCTGGATCCGCACGTCAGCGTCCTGACGATGAACCGGCCGGGGCACCGCAACGCGATCAACGCGGAAATGGCAGACGACCTCGAAGCCTGCCTGATCAGCCTGAAGGACAAGCGCGATCTCCGGGTGCTCATCGTCACGGGTGAAGGCTCGGCTTTCGGTGCGGGCGCGGACCTGAAGGAAAGAGCCCTCCTCGCGCCCGAGCAAACGCAGAAGGCGCGCGACACCGTGTTGCGATTCATCGAGCTGATCGAGGCGTTCCGCGCGCCCGTGATCGCCATGGTCAACGGCCCTGCGATCGCCGGCTCTTTCGAGCTTGCGCTGGCCTGCGACATCCGGGTCGCTTCGGACCAAGCCACTTTTTCGTTGCCCGAAGTGAGCAAGGTCGGCGCGTTCCCGGGCGCGGGTGGCCCTGTGCGACTCCCGAGGCTGGTGGGCCGCGGTCGCGCGAACCTGGTCGTTCTGACGGGCCGAACGTTCTCCGCCAGGGAGGCCTTCACCTTCGGCTTTGCGGAGCTCGTCGTGCCGCATGCGCGCCTGCTGGATGAAACCTTGTGGCTCGCGCGCCAGATCGCGGCCAACAGCCCCGAGGGTGTCAGCGCGGCCAAGCAGCTCATTCTCAGAAGCGACGACCTGGACCTGCAATCGGCCATGAAGCTGTCACGCACCCTGCGCGATCCGATGGACGCCACCGCTGCGGCCACGGAGGGCGTCCAGGCTTGGGCCGACAAGAGGAAACCGAATTTCGTGAAACGCCCGAGTGACGAACCCCATACACGTTGAATCGAAAGTAAACACCCCATGAGTGAATACATCGCTCCCCTTCGCGACATGCAGTTCGTGCTGCGCGAGCTTGCACCCCTCGAACAAGTGGCCGCGTTGCCCGGCTGCGAAGAGGTCACGTTGGACCTTGCAGACGCGATCCTCGAGGAAGCCGGCAAGTTCGCCGGCGGCGTGCTGTCGCCGATCAACGGCAGCGGCGACCGCGAAGGCGCACGCTGGAAGGACGGCGAGGTCTCCACGGCCGGCGGTTGGAAGGAGGCCTATCGGCAGTTCGTCGACGGCGGCTGGAACGCGCTGTCGTGCGATCCCGCGCACGGGGGCCAGGGCGTGCCCAGCCTGGTCTCGGCACTGGTCGAGGAAATGTGGAACGCCGCCAACATGTCCTTCGCCCTGTGCCCGATGCTGAACCACGGCGCGATCGAGGCGCTGGAGCTGCGCGGCTCGGACGCTCTGAAGCAGACCTACCTGCCGAAGATGGTCAGCGGCGAGTGGACCGGCACGATGAATCTGACCGAGCCGCAGGCCGGCTCGGATCTGTCGGCGGTGCGAACGCGTGCCGTTCCGCAGGCCGACGGCAGCTACCGCGTGCACGGCCAGAAGATCTTCATCACCTACGGCGAGCATGACCTCACCGAGAACATCGTGCACCTCGTGCTGGCACGCACGCCCGACGCGCCCGAGGGCGTCAAGGGCATCTCGCTGTTCGTGGTGCCGAAGTTCCTCGTGGAGGCAGACGGCAGCCTCGGCCGTCGCAATGACGTGCGCTGCGTCTCGATCGAGCACAAGCTCGGCATCCACGCCAGCCCAACGGCTGTTCTGGCGTTCGGCGACAACGAAGGTGCGGTCGGCTGGCTGGTCGGCGAGGAGAACCGCGGTCTGGAGACCATGTTCATCATGATGAACGCGGCGCGGTTCTCTGTCGGGCTCCAGGGTGTCGGGCTGGCTGAGCGCGCATACCAGCGAGCGCTGGCCTATGCACGCGATCGCACCCAGGGTGTGGAGATCGGCGGCAACGGCCGTGGCAAGGTCGCGATCATTCGCCACCCCGATGTGCGGCGCATGCTCATGCTGATGAAGTCGCGGACCGAAGCGATGCGCGCAGTGGCCTGCGTGGTGGCAGCAGCGATGGACACCGCGCGGTGCCATGCCGATGCCGCCGAGCGTTCGCGCAGCCAGGCCTTCGTCGACCTGATGATTCCGGTCGTCAAGGGCTGGAGCACCGAGAGCGCCATCGACATCGCATCGCTCGGCGTGCAGGTCCATGGCGGCATGGGCTTCATCGAAGAGACCGGCGCCGCGCAGCACCTGCGTGATGCCCGCATCACCACGATCTACGAAGGCACGACCGGCATCCAGGCGGCCGACCTGATCGGGCGCAAGATCGCGCGCGATGGCGCCGTCGCGATCCGCGCGGTGATCGAGCAGATACGCGATGTGCAGGGCCAGCTGTCACGCGAGGACGATGAGCGGCTCGCTGCGATCGAAGCGCCGCTGCGCGCCGGCATCGCCGCGGTCGAACAGGCAGTGCGCTTCATCGTCGACAGCTACGCCAGCGATGCGAAGAGGCCCTCGGTCGGCGCCGTGCCCTTCATGGAGTTGCTGGGCATCGTCGCCGGCGGCTGGCAGATGGCGCGCGCGGCGCTCGTCTCGCATCGGCGGCTGCGCGAGCGTGTCGGTGATGCGGCCTTCTTTCGCGCCAAGCTCGAGACGGCCAGCTTCTACGCGGACCATGTGCTCGCGCGTGCGCCGGGACTGGCCCACACGGTCGTGCACGGCGCCGACAGCGCGCTGGCGATCGAGGACGATCAGTTCTGAACGCAGGAGCCATCGTGAACTTCTCTTTCGACTTCAGCGGCAAGAACGTCTTCGTCTTCGGCGGCACGAGCGGCATCAACCTCGGCATCGCCGACGCTTTCGTGTCCGCCGGCGCCAGGATCGGCGTGGCGAGCCGCAGCAAGGACAAGGTCGATACTGCGGTGGCACGCCTGTCCAGGCGTGATGCCCCCGCCCTCGGCTTCAGCCTGGATGTGCGCGAACCTCAAGCCGTGGCGGATGCGCTCGCATCGTTCGCGCAGCGACAAGGCAAGATCGACGTGCTGGTGTCGGGCGCAGCGGGCAACTTTCCCGCGGCCGCCGCCAAGTTGAGCCCCAACGGATTCAAATCGGTCGTCGACATCGACTTGTTGGGTTCCTTCAACGTCATGCGCGCGGCGTGGGAACACCTCACCAAGCCAGGCGCCAGCGTGATCAGCATTTCAGCGCCACAGGCGATCGTCCCCATGGCCATGCAGGTGCATGTGTGCGCGGCCAAGGCGGGCGTGGACATGATCACGAAGACGCTGGCCCTCGAGTGGGGGCCAGAGGGAGTCCGCATCAACTCGGTGATCCCCGGTCCCATCGATGGCACCGAAGGGATGGCGCGGCTCGCGCCCGACGAGTCGGCGAGACAAGGCGTCATCGAAGGCGTTCCGATGCGTCGCATGGGCACGCCTCAGGACATCGCCGATGCCTGCCTGTTCCTCGGGTCCGATGCCGCGCGCTACATCACCGGGGCCGTGCTGCCGGTCGACGGCGGCTGGGCCGTGGCAGGTGCTCGCATGAATTTGGCTTGAGGACACGCTCATGACCCCTTCCACATACTCCATCGCGAATCTTTCCGACTGGGTCGGCAAGGAGCTCGGCACCTCCAACTGGGTGACCGTGGGACAGGACCGCATCAACGAGTTCGCGCACTGCACCGGCGACCATCAATGGATCCATGTCGATGTGGAACGTGCCCATCGAGAAAGCCCGTTCGGCGGCCCCGTGGCGCACGGCTACCTCACCCTGGCGCTCCTGGCCGACATGAGCATGGACGTCGGCGTGGTGCCCCAGGACGCGGTGGCGGCCTTCAACTACGGGCTGGACAAGGTGCGCTTCATGACCCCGGTCAAGGCTGGAGCGCGGGTTCGCACCCGCATCACGCTGGCTGAAGTCACGGCCAAGGAGGGCGGGCGCAAGCTGGTCAAGCTGGTCAATACAGTCGAGATCGAAGGCGAGGCCAAGCCCGCGCTCATCGCCGAGACCCTGGCCATGCTGGTCGGCGCTACCTGAATCTCAAGCCGCAGCGCCCCGCGGATCGGCACCGGCTTGACGAGCTTCGAGCTGCCTGACCGCCTCTCGCCGCGAATCGTCGACCAGCTTCTCGACCGCTTCGGCAGCCGCCTCCAGGTTGCCCGCCTTCATCGCCTTTTGCAGCGTGCGCCAGTTGCGCGCCGATTCCTTGCGCCGGGCCGGCGTGGCCAGGCCGAGCTGGGTGTAGCGCAACGTCTGGCGCGCCAGGGCGCCCAGGATCTCGGCCAGACGCTCATTGCCGCAAGACTCGCGAAGCAAGCGGCTGAGGCGGAACGAAGCCTCGTAGTAGGCAGCGGCTCCCTTGGGGTCCAGAGCCAGCGCGTCGAGCGCACGGATGTCGGCTTCCATGGCCGCAGCCAGCTGCGCCGCCTCGTCGACCGTGAGCCGGGCGATCATGGCGCCCGACAAGGTGCGCCGGATCTCGAAGATGTCGTCCACCTCCTTGATCGAGAGCTGCGTCACGTGAGCGCCGCGGTTGGGCAGGATGCGCACCACCGCGTCCTTCTCCAGGATGCGCAGCGCTTCGCGCACCGGTCCGCGGCTGACCTCGAACTGCTCGGCCAGCGCTTCTTCGCGAATGCGATCGCCCGGCGCGTACTCGCCGTTCGCGATGGCCGTGAAGATGTGCTCGGCGATCTGCTCGGGCAGCGTCATCAGCTGGCGGCCGGCGGACTTGGTCGGGGGCGCCTTGGCGTCCGCACCGGGAAGCGTCTGCAAGCGTGTAGTCGGGTTCTTCATGCTATTGTCGACAAACCTAATGTATGCATGCATTAGACCACGGACATGCCCAAGCCGAAGATCCTGACCTACGTCGATGCCGGAACCGACGGGACGTCCCGCCTGATCAGGGCCATCGCACAGCAGCTTCCTCCCGCCGCGTACGAGATCCGGGCGGTCATGGCCGACGACATCAAGCATGACGCGGCGCTCTTCGACGACGCCGTGCTGTTCGTCATGCCGGGCGGCGCCGACCTTCCCTTCTGCGAAGCATTGAACGGCGCGCCCAACCAGCGCATCCGTCGGTTCGTCGAAGACGGTGGCGTCTACCTCGGAATCTGCGCGGGGGCGTACTACGCCTGCAGGGAACTCGCGTTCCATGCCGGAACCGATGGCGCGATCTGCGGCGCACGCGAACTGGGCTTCGTCGATGCGCTCGCCGTGGGGTCGCTGTCCGAGCTCACTGGGGGCGTCGCGTATGACGCAACGCCGAGGAGCGCTGCGGCCGCCGAGATCCGGACGACCTCTCGCCTGACCGCGGCGCCGATGACGCTCTACACGCACTACCACGGCGGCTGCCGCTTCGAATTCAGCAATGCGTCGAGCGATGCCGCGCAGGTCCTGGCCGTCTACACGGGCGTGGCGGGCACTCCACCCGCCATCGTCAGCTCACCGGTGGGCAAAGGCACCGCGGTACTGACCGGAGTTCACCTGGAAATGTCGGAGCGCGAGTGCAAGGAAGCGCTGAGCGGTCACACCGACATGGGCGCACACGTCCACGTGTGCCGCAGACTTGCGGAAACGGGAACGGCGCGCCTGGAGGTCTTTCGCCGGCTCCTTCTTCACGCCGGACTCGCTCTGCGATGACTGTTCAGGGCGTCCAGTACCAGATCGCGGAGTTGGTGATGAACGTCTCCCACATCGCGTGCGGCTTGCTGGGATCATCGTCGTCGTAGAGACGGGCCAGATGCCACTGGGCTTCGATCCGCTCTCGCGACGAGTCGCCCAGGCCATCCTTCTCGCCCTTGGCCAGGTAGCGACCGGCAAAGCTGGTCAGCGAGGCGTGCTGCTCCGTCTTGTTCTTCCAGAGGACCGTGAACCCGATGAGCCCGCCGTCGGTCATGCCGTGCGCGTCGAACCATGCAGTGGGGTCGGGCTTGCCCACCTTGGTCTGGTAGCGACCAGTGAAGTGGGCGTCCGGCCCGATGGAAACGATCTCCAGTCCACCGCCGTTGAGGCCCAGCCAGCGTCCTGCACGGATTGTCATGGTGTCTCCTTGGCGCTGTTCGGATCTCCAAAGAACACGTCACCGACGACTAGAGATCGGACGGTCCCGTCAGCGAGGCGCAGCAACAGCGCGCCGTCCTCGTCGATGCCTTCGAAGACGCCGCTGACCGACTCGTCCAGGTCGAGCGAGGTTCGAATCGTGATGCGTTCGCCCAGGCCATGGGCGCTTTGCAGGTACGCGGCCCGAATGGGCGCAAACCCGCGCTGGCGCCAGAGCTCGAGCGCTTGAATCAGGGCATGCGCCAGATCGCGAATAACCTGATCGCGCTCGACCGCCGATCCCACCTCGCGGAGACTGGTCGCCGGATAGAGGAGACCTTCGGCCGGGAAGTGTGCGACGTTGACACCGATCCCGACGACCAACGCCTCGGCCGACCATCGATGGGCATCGCTGCTGCGGATCAGCCGATGCGATTCGATCAGCGTTCCGGACACCTTGGCTCCATCGATGAGCACATCGTTGGGCCACTTGATGGTCACGGCTCGCGACGGCGGCACGTGGGGGCGGATCGCGGCGTGAGTGGCGACGGAGGTCACCAGCGGAAGCTGGTTGAGGTCTCCCCAATCCGGCTGCGGCCGCAGGATCATCGAGAAGAACACGTTGCCTTCGGGCGACTGCCACACGCGCCCACCGCGGCCACGACCCTTCATCTGGCGTCGCGCCCAGACGAGCGTCAGATGAGGCGGTGCAGCGCCGCTCTTGAGCAACTCCAGGGCATGGGCGTTGGTGCTGGGGGTCTCATCGAGAGCGACTTCGGTCACTCCGCTGGCGAGCAAGGTCGCTGCGGATGTCGGCTCTGGAGGTGCGGGCATGCCGGACTCGTCCACGAATGTCTCTCCTTGGCCTCAAAGCTTCGCGACGGTGCGGGTCACCTTGCCACGAAGGGGACCGCGGAGCCGCCGCGCCCGGCTATGCCTTCGTCGCGGCTATGCCAGGTCGATTTCACGCATCAGGTTGCTGCGCACCCAGTAAACCGCGCCAGCCCGCATGGTGTCGGCCTGCCAGCGCCGGAACTCCGGGTCGGCAGACAAGGGGTCCGCGGCTTCGGCGTACGCCGCCGCGTTCTTGAACTCGATCGTGAGGGCGTAGTTGCCGAGTTCCCCTGCGGCGACCGCCCACAGACGGGGCTTCGGGGCGCCGTGCTTTTGCCAAATCGCAGCGCACTGCTTCATCGCGCTCACGACAGCTTCGAGATCTGCCCCAGCGGTCGGGCGGAAGACATATCGCGCTTCATACGCCATGGTCGTCTCCTTGGATGTGCGTCAGTCGATCGATTAAGCATCTCCCTGTCGATCCGCGCAAGCGGGAGCGGCTCCCGGCCCGAGCGCGCGAAGCACGTCGGTTCGTCGCAGCCGGCACGAGCCGAACCGCTGCCGCCGGTAGAGCGCACCCCGAGGTTTGTTGCAGCAAGCCTCGTGCTGAACCAATCTCGCAACAGTCCTTGGCCCGCGTTTCAGACAGACTCTTGTCCGCGCGCGCTCGTGCGATTAACTCAAACTCGATGCTGGGAAGCTGTCCTTGTCGAGCGACGGTTGATGGCCGGTCTGAGCCGGTCGCGCCTCGACCATGAAGCAGGTCAACTGGCGAGCAGCGGTCGAATCTCAACGACGGGTTAGAGCGCCGGATTGTGTGGCTCAAACCGGCCATCGGCCGCTTGCGAAGAGCTCAGCTGGGCTCGATTTCCCACTCACCGGCATCCAGCTTCTCAAGCGTTGCCAGCGTCGCACGCTTGAGTTCGTCGAGGCGCAAGTCAGAGAGCCTTCCTTCGACCATCGCTTGCACTGACCATCCGTCTTCCTTGAACCTCACCGTAATGCCGTCGATTGTGGCCAGGAAGATGTTGTGGTCGGAGCCTTGCTCGGGCGGGGGGGCGGTGGGGTCGACCCTGTACAAGGCGTCGAGGGCATCGAAGTCCGGCGCTTCGGCGTGCCTCCAGTAGCTTTCGAGGCCAAGCGAGGCATGGTCGTGATTCCAGTGCTCCTGGCGCGTGTCCCACAGGCGATTGCGCTTGCGGTCCTTTCGCACCATCGTCCATCGCTGCCAGTCCTGCGCGCTCAACCGAGTCCACGCGCCGGTCGTCGTGTCCAATGCCCAGGCATCGATGTTCTCTTGCATCGTACGTTCGCCCCCGAGCCAAAGCTCGCCGCCGCGCACCACGATGGTCTTTCCGTCGTCGGCGAGCTCTGCCGCGTGCCGATGAATCCAGCCAGGAGCCTCGCCGCTCGTTGCGACCGGCTCGATGCTCATCGTGCCGACATCGAGCCGGAGGACGGGGGTCGACCCAACCATGCGCTGATGCTGATACCCAAGGCAGCCAATAATGAAGATAGTGCTGCCCACCAGCGTGGCACTGTGAAAGTCGGTAGGGGGAAAGAGATCCCGCGAATAGCCATTGATCGCAATGGAACCATCGCGGTCAATGACGACGACATCGTTGTAGATGTAGAAGTCAGGGTCGTAGTAGTCCTCGTGCTCGCCGGCGATGTGAACGATCCGGCCATCCGGCAGCGTCGTCTCGCTCTTGCCGAAGCGATTGAAACACCACACGGGCCCGGCGGTGGATGACGAAGGCCCCTGCATCACGGCGTTCGCGCCGTAGCCGGAATGGCGCGTCCGGACGAGCCACTGCCAGAGCGGGTTGTCGAGACGGACGGGCCCGCCGGTCACGACGCGCGGCGAACGCCACGCCAGGAACTCCTCATGGCCCATCGGCGGCGGCGCTTCCTTCTTGCGCTCTCGATCGGCCGCTTCTTCTGCCGCCTCCGCGGCCCATTCGTCATCCCGATCCATCATTGGTCTTCGAATCCTGCTTGTCTGGGGCGCAGTGTAGTGGTGCGATGTCGATCCTTCAGTGGGGACGCCTCCGGCCGCGGCCGCTTGTGCACTGCCGGTGTTCGACCGTGAAGACGCCTCGATTTTTGCCTAAGGGACGCGGGCCTGAACGTGTCGCGAAGTTCGCGCGGTACTGGACCGGTCACCGGCGCCGCCGAACCGCGTTGCAAAGCGCTACGACCGCAGCACCTCATGAAGCCGCCCTTCGAGCCGCCGCCGGTCGCTGGCCGCAACGACAGCTTGATGGCAGGAAGCGCGAGTACGTCTGCCAGTCGTCACCGTCCGCAACCGCTGCCGTCCTGAAGTTGACCCGATGAACGCGTGGACTAACCCGGGTAACAGGTTCGCGGAAGCAGTCGCTTGAGAGGCTCGCCCGCGGGCGTACGCTTCAACCGTGACATCGCGCGACGCGATCTTCGCCTATTTGGCTCCCTGCCAGCTTGGGCCAGCAGCGACTTCATCTCGATCTGTGCTGCGATACCCGAACTGCTGGAGGTGTTCAGCGTCCCGGATGCCAGCCTTGGCTCACACGGCCGCTTGGGCGCGCGGGCCGAAGGCGCCGCCCGTCTTGGCGCGCACCTCCGCCAGCGACAGCTCGCCAGCGACATAGCGTTCGAGCAAGGAGAGGTATTCGGCATCGTGTTCGAAGCCTTCTATGCGCACGCTGGCCAGAGCTTGAGTGACGGCGCGGCGGCGGTCTTTCTCAGTAGTCGTAGCCATTGAAATCTCCCTGCGCAGCACTATCGAATTTTACCGCCTGAAGGCCCTGAAAACGCGAGAAATGAGTCGTGTCGCACACCCCGAGGCGAGCGCCGACCAGGGCACTCGAACACGTAGAGGCGGACGCTACCCGTCTGGCGCAAAGCCTCTCGAGCGCGGGTCGAGCTTGCATTCATCGAGCACTACTGTTCGAACGAACGCGCCGTGAGCGGGTCGGACCGCGTGGACTCGCTGGCTGCGTCCATACGACATCCGCCGCAAGCCGCCCATCGAGCTCCGCCAACACGTCGTTGACGCCGAAGCCGAGCGCGGCGGTCCAGAACTTCAGCTCGATCACATCAAGGCGCCGTGAACCGGCTTCGCACTTGCTGACGTCGCTCTGCCGCATGCCGAGTCGTTCAGCGAGCGCGCCCTGGGTGACCCCAGTCGTCTTCCTCATGTCCTTCAGGATCGTGAGAAGTATTCGGTATTCGCGGGAGTACAGGGTCTTCTGCATGAGCCACGGCGGTTGCGGCTCGACACAGTGAATTCGACTTTCGAATATTCCAAAATCGCATATATTCGTCTGTGGGGAAGTGAAGACTCCCGCCTCGCGCGGAAGGGAGCTGCTCGCTGTTGGCGCAGGTGGAGATGAGTAGAACGATCAAGTTCCGACACCCAGAGGGGGCGGACATGCGCTTCAGCGAGAGCTTGTCAAGCTACCTCGCTTCCCGTCCCGACAAGTCACTTGCGTTTTACCTGGGGCACTGGCTGGCGGCCATTGCCGACGAGGAGCTGGACGGCCTCAGGCGACTCTTGGTCAAGTTTCGCGATGGCGACCAGTCCACGACGACCGACGACCTCCTGTCAGTGGTCATCATTGCCAGGTCGGGAGAGCTGCATCGACCAGACCATCGCTTTGATCCGGATGTCATGCTGACATGGCTCGGTGTGCTCTACATCGCCGTCAGCGTCGAGACCTACCGGCGCCGCGGTTGGGTGGTGCTGATGCGGCCACTCAGCATCCAACCGCACAAGCGGGTGCGCCTGTCTCTTACGGAAGAAGGCCTGAGGCACGCGAGCGAGTTCGCGCATGGACTGTTTGATGCCAGTGGCTAGCTTGCGGACGCGCACGTCGAGGCCGGCGCTTGCGCCGGGAAGGCCCTAAGGTAGCGGTCTACCGCAAACTTCAGACCGCGGATTGCTTCGCGAGCGGACGGCCCAGTACAGGCCAAAGGCAAACCGATGCATCGCGCCACAAACGCGGAACCTGGATCGTCGGTTCCCGCCCACGGAAACACGGTGAAGTGGAGATGCCGTGATGGCGGAAGCATGCGGTGTTGCCTGCACTCCGGTGGATTTGTCGGCATGGGCCCGATTCGAGTTGTCCAATCCATAGTTCGGCTGTCGTACCAGATGCACTCCGCCGAAACGAGCGCGGCCACTGCCTTGAAACGGCGAGACATCGCAGACAGCCAGCGTTGCTGACGGCCTTCCTTGTCCAACCTGGGAGCGGCATGCCACAGGGGCGCGCGGGGACACTCGACATACAAACCGATTCGTCCTCCCTCCTCCCGAGCAGCACTCCAGCATTGGAGGTTGTGGTGGCCCCAAGCCACGCCTCGTCCCCACTGAACGTCGCCAACCAGCTTGATATTCCGCGCTCTGTCGACCGCTGCTTCCCAAGTTCGCAACAGGGCCGATGCGCAACGCCATTGCGCGATCCACGCTCGCACTGGTTCGCTGTCGACGAACCGGAGGTCTGGACTTTCGTCCATGGACCCCGGTCGCGAATCATTGTGGCGCGGCACGAAGCAGAAGCGCTGGCGCCCGAACCAGTCGCGCAGGCTCAAGCTATGTACACCGGTTTGCCACCAAATCAGCAGGGCCCACGCACAGCGAACCTCCTCGTTGCCCGCAAGGATGCTCTTCCCGATGACGTCCGCGTCGCTCGAAGCGGCCATACGTGCCATCCAACCGCGGCGATTGCGCAAGACATGCCGTAGCAAGTAACGCTTCATCGACTTGAACGTGGCACTCGCGTCTCGCGCCAGGTCACCGGTCGAGGACGGAGCTCGTCCTGAAGGCGCGACCCTCAAGTCCGGCGCCTTCGACGGATGAGTGACAGTCTCAAGGCCACCGTACTGCACGTACCGCGTGCAGACATGGCCCTGAGTCGCCCAAGTCGCCGGCGGCCACCATGGCAGGGGCGCCGGCAAGCCAAGTCGCCGTTGCCAGAAGCGGAAGTGCTGTTGCCACTGTTCGATGTGGGACTCGTCGCTCGCGGCGGTGCCGAGATCAAACCAACCTCGCTTGCCGATGGCAACAATCCACTGCGTCAGTGTCGCGAGAGCTTCGTCTCGCTCGTTGTTTGCGGCAGGGCGTCTTGCCGCATGGGAAGGCATTTTGAGCCTGCCGCAAGGACACTCGTCGGTCTCGTCCGAAGTGCGGCCTGCAAGGCGCGCTGATATTCGATCGCCACATCGATCGCATCCGAAGAACTTTTCGGAGTGGACCGGACAATGAAGCAGGCCCTTCAGCGAATACAGGACGGAGTGAAAGCCCTCGGCAAGGCAAGCCGGACACGCCGCGAAGCCACGAAACAGCGGCCGAAATGCGGCCGGATACTGACGGACGTAGGACCAGTCGAACACGCCACGCGGCTCACCGAGCACTCTTGCGAAGCGTGCAGTACGAATCGCACAGGCGCCGAAGACAGGCCCGTTCCCGTTGAGCGAAGCCCAATTTTGCTTCCGCGTCGGGTCGACGAAAAAGTCTTGCTCGAATGCGGCGGACGTTGGGCGGTTAAGCAGAAGGAACCGCTGCACCGTGACCCATATAGATGAATAGGGCTGGATGCTCCCTCTGTGCCAAGTCACGCGGGCCCCTCTTCCGTAAGGGAGCCGCTCAACTGGTTTTGGGCTGGTCGGCATGCGTTATCGCCTTAGCTCGGAAGCCCTACGCCCACCTCGTCTCTTCGGCATGCTCGCGGAAATCAGCCGCATGTGGTCTGTGAAGCCCGTCTGTGCGATGACTTCCAGCCACGACGGTTCCGCCGTCACTTCTTCCCAAGGAGCTCCGCGTGCAGCCCGCATGAGGAGTTCCTCCACGGACCGTACCAGGTGCTGCATCGGGAAGGAGACCTCCCCTTCGTAGTGTGGTGGCAGCAGCGCGTCAAGCACTCGCCAGACGGTGACGGACCATGGTGAGAGTCGAGCGCCTTGCGCGAATGCCTCGGGTGCGAAGTGGGCGAGAAAGGAGGTCCCGCTACCCTCCGGCCATTCCGACAACTCGTCGTATCCCCTCAGCGCGTATTCGACTTCATCGAGACCGCATATGCCGGGGAAAGGCCAGTGCGCAACCATGAACCGAGCTGCCACGTGGGCCTGTTCGGCCCGTCCCAGCAACTCGTATGTGTAGCCCATCTGGTGGGACGCTATGGAGAAGACGCTCATTCGATAGCCGTCCATGTCCAAGGCGTTCTGGAGCGAGAGCAACCATTGCCACTCCCGATACGTCATCTCTTGGGCTTCGTCAATGACGATGACGACGTAGTTGCCGCCGCTGCGCTCCGCTGAAGCGATCAAGAACTCCTTCAGTGATTGGCGTCGATCTGCCCGCGTGGCACGCGACTTCGCGTAGCGATGGCCAAAGGCCAGACCGACAGATTGCCAAAATTGGCCTTCCGTCGGCTGCGGGTCATACGGGCGACTCCAGATGTGCAGCGGGATCTTGCGGCCAAATCGATCTTCCAGAATCGATCTGACGTGCCACCTCACGCCGTTCGATTTGCCAAAGCGGGATGGACCGTAGATGTACCCGCCTGGCTGCCGTTGATCGATCCAATCGCCGATCGTCTGCGCCATCGCATGCACCGGTGGGGTGAAGATCCCGTATTCCTGCCGAATGACAGGATGCCGTGGATCAACATGACTCGGCATGTTGCTTTTCATCGCGAGCTCCCCGAACTCCTCAGCCGCTCGCTGCCTTGCGCAGCGGCGGCAGCGAGCCTCTCGTAGGGCTGTTCGATCGGCTCGTTGGCGTTTCAGGAGCACGGCCCCCCACCGTCACCAATTTCCGCGGTTTGACAACGACTTCGTTTCGCGACCCCGTCTCGGCCAAGCGGGCGCGGGCAGCTTTCAACTGCTCCTCGCCGGAGCGAAGTTCGTCGTACTCCAGCAGTATTCGCCTAAGCTCTAGGTAGGCCGGGTGAACTGGGAGCTTTCTTCGCGGAGCCTCTTCCTCGACGAACTTCATGAACGTCATTGCTGCGTCGCCGCCGTTTCCCAATGCGATTCGGCGTTGATGAACAAACGATTTGATTGCACTCCGAATGGCCAGGCTATGCGGCGTGAAGTGCCATGGTGACTGGGCTCGTAGCACGCCGAGTGAGATGCCCTCTTGGGTTGAAGCGCGAGCAAGCCTGGCATCGTCCTCGAGATGATTGATCACCCAGATGCGCCGACCCACAAGATCGTTTCGCTGATTGAGCAGCTCGCTCGAGTACCTGGCGTTGTAGAACTCAACGTAGGGCGCGCGACCTTCTGCGAAACCACCGCGCACGATGCAAAGCTTGCGGACGCTAAGAAGTCCCTGCACAGATTCGGGATCCGCGTACCGGGGGCGGAGGCGTCCTGACATCGCTTGGAAATCGAGCATTTGCAGCGGTGTCCGGTAGCCGAGGCCGGAATGCGGTGTCGCGTTGTAGTTCGCGACGAGGACGTCAAGCAGCTCCTCGGCGTACTCGACCTGAAACTCGCTGATAACCGCAATCTTCTCGGGATCTCGCCCCTGCTTGTCGGCCGGCTTGCCGCCCGTTGTGTTGGACAGGCGCTGCAGGCCTCGGCTGGCCAGCGCCCGATTGAAGGATTCGATGAACGGCCGGTCGTCCTTGCTGCGCCGCTTCGCGAACCCGGTAGTGGGATCCAGCAGGCTGGACCCGACCACTTCACGCAACGTGTCCCGTACGGTCTTGCATGTCTCGGCCAGGGCGCCGTCGACGCTGGTCTCGTTCCAGCATTGACCGACGTAGCGCTCGTGGTGCCCCGACGGCAACGCCGCGTCGTCACAGTACGCCCGATCGCTGAAGCGGATGTCGCGCCGTCGCCACCGTGTGAGCGCCTTCTTGATGGCGCGAGCGGTGTCCTCCTTCGTGACCTCGAAGTTGAAGCTCAGGTGATACCCGATGACGGCGCGCGACACCACCTCAAGGAGAACGATGATCCAAAGGCGGTGAATCAGCTTCGGGCTCCACCCGCCGTGAGGCTGCGGAATGAGCACGACGAAGCGACCGTCAATATGGTGTGCGTCCATTTCGACGCGCTCGAATGGCTTGAGCACTGGTCGATCAACGCCATCGCCGCTCTTCAGTTTCTTCGCAAGATCCGGCCCGCCAACAATTTGAGCAGCTTGAGCTGGGTTCGCGACCATCAGCTTGTTTGCGTGCCGGTACAGCGCCCAGTAACCCATTGATGCGACGTTGAAGGGCCACTCGTTGCGGGCTTCGTATCCAAGCTTCCTCAGCTCATCAAGGGCCCATGCCCAAACCGCGTGCCGTGGTCGACGGACTTCGCCGAGCTGCTGAGCTGGACAAGCCTTCAGGATCTTGGTCTCGAGTCTGACGGCGAAATCCGGTTCAAGCTGAAGGAGCAGTTGGAGCGCCGCAACTGCTCCGCGTCCCTGAGCGTTGACGCGAACTGGCTTCTTGCGCCGGTAAGGCTCGACCCGTACGCGAGGCACAAGAGCTCGCCATCCCCAGATCCGGCCGTCCGGGTGCGTTCTCATGCAACGCTGACGGACCAGCCGATTCAAGTAGCGGGCGCTCAGTCGGCATTCGCTGCGGATGGTCGACGCCGTTGCGCCTTCGACGATGTACAGCCGAATCGCTCTCTTTCGATTGCGATAGGCGGCGCGCATGTCTTCGGGAAGCGCGCCCTCGTCAATGTCCGGCCAAGCGTCGATGTCGAAGTCTTCGCGATCGGTGATGCCGCGAAGGGTCCTGCCCATGAGTGCCCCATTCCTCATCCTCGTCTCCACAAGCTGTGATCGCGCCTGGTGCACCACCTGCGCTGGAGATAAAAGATCTCCCTGCCGGGCAAGAAGCCCAGCGGTCGTGCTGGTGATGGGAACTTCGGCTTGACGTCGAGCGGGGCGCTCGCGATACTTGACCGGTAGGTAGCAACTACGGGTGCACGCGAAGCGCCCAGCGACGGGACAGGCCGAATGGTTTGTCCCGTTTCTACATGGTGAGCTCCTTCTTGCTTCGGCGACTGCTCCGGTCAGCCACCGGCGGAACCGCCTCCGCCAAGATCTACCTCATTCGAAGCACGCCATCGATCAGCTTGATTTGCTCCGGATGCAGTTGAGCGAGCTCTTGGCGCAGGCGATCCATGAGCCAGAACACCTCGACGGGCGCATCGGTTCCGATGACTAGCTTGCGTTGAGATGCACGCGCGGCCTCGCGCACCTCGCCTCGTTCGGCCTCCGTCAGCTGTAGCACCTGATCAAGGCGGTCCATGAAGGCTGGCGTCGGAGGCCCCTTGATGCCAAGTTCAAGGGCCGAGACATAGCTCTGCTCATAACCCAATAGCCGGGCCAGGTCAGCCTGCCGGATGGCGCGGCTTCGTCGTAGCTCCCGCAAGCGGCGCGAGAATGGAGTCATAACCCAAATCGGCGTTTTGAAAACTCCACAAAACTAGGCGGTCGGAGCAGATATGTCAACCACTGCTGATGATTCTCAAGTCATTGATTTTGAACGTCTTTTGACAAGCAAAAGCGCTTGTCAATTCCAAGCTTAGTTTGCGATCCAGGGTTTCTGTTTGAGCTCAAAAACCGGGTTTTGAGCTCAAACAGCTAGTTTTATTGGCGGCGGGGAGTCTTCCCGGGCAGGACTTTGCTTCTCGCGCAAAATTGGCTCGCTCGCGAAGAGGGGTGTGTTCCGAGCCGCTCTAGTGTCGGCGGCCGGGGGATCTCGGGGCCGAGGCACCACGGACAACTCGCTGGCGCCGTACCAGGTGGTCGTGCGGCCGTTGCACTGCTTTCAGCAAAACGGCGTGAGAGGGCTGCTATTAAGCAAAATGGCGTTGCTGAAATCAGTGGACGAGCGTCGGCCGGGAGCATTAAAAACAGTGCCTTAGCGTGATTCAACTAGGTACCGAATTCAGCAAACCGACGTCGGCCGGCCGTCAAACCCCCCCGCCTTCATCGGCTGTGTTCCAGTTGAGCCGACCCAAGCCCAGTGCGTCCACCGCGGCTTCACGAATCTCAGCGATCGTGGACTCACCGTGCACCGCCAGTTCGACCGGGATCGTGCCGCGCGCCATGCCGGACTCGCTGATCACGTTGTCCACCGTCGCAAAGCGGCCACTTTCCTTCCCAAGCACCGAGATCGCGGCCCGCAGCAGCGCGGCCCGCGTTCGCATCCGCTTCTGTTCCCCGAGCTCCGCACTCGCGCGAGGTTGATGGCGAGTGAAGAAAGTCGGACCGCAACCGTGCGCTGAGGGCCGGCTTCGATGACCTCCTCGTCAAGCCGATCGGGCCCTCCGTGCTGTTTGAGGCGCTGAGCAAAGCGTCGGTGCCGACCCCTCTCGCAATAGCCACGATGGGATAGGGATTGGCATGCAGCGCAGCGGCAGGCTGCACAGCGTGCGGGCGTAGACTTGCCCGTCCGCTCCACACCGCCGGCCTCGCTGGCGAGCGACCATCTTGAGCATGAGGAAACCATGAAAGGGATCGTGTTCAATCTGCTCGAGGCGGTGGTCCGTCGCGACCACGGTGACGATGTGTGGGAAGCGCTGCTCGAGCAGGCCAGCGTCGATGGTGCGTACACGTCGCTCGGCAACTACCCGGACGACGAGATCACCCGGCTGGTCGGCGCGGCGGCGGCGGCACTCGACATGTCCCCCGACGACGTCGTTCGCTGGTTCGGCCGCAACGCCCTGCCGCTGCTCGCGAAGAAGCATCCCCATTTCTTCGACGCTCACAAGTCGACGCGCCCGTTCCTGCTCGCGCTGAACGACGTCATCCATTCCGAGGTTCGCAAGCTGTACCCGGGGGCGGACGTGCCCGTGTTCACCTACGACACGTCCTCACCGGACGTTCTCCTGATGTACTACCGGTCGCACCGCAAGATGTGCGCGCTCGCGGAAGGCTTCATCGAGGCGACTGCCGCGCACTACGACGAAGAGATCTCGCTGGACCAGCCGGAATGCATGAAGCGCGGCGACGAAAGGTGCGTGCTGCGCGTGTCGGTGAGGAAGCCGAGGCCCTGAGGTATGGAGAGCCTCCACGAGTTCGAGCTTCAGCTGACCCGGCTGAAGAAGCGGCTCGATCGGGAGCAGCGGGCACGTGCCGAAAGCGAGGCCATCGCCGAGAAGGCCCTGAGCGAGCTGTACGCGAAGAAGAAGGAGGTCGAGCTGCTGCAGCAGATCACGGTCGCCGCGAACGAAGCGGCGACGGTGGATGGCGCGATGCGGATCGCCCTCGAGCGGGTGTGCGCGCATACCCGCTGGCCGGTCGGGCACGTCCTGCTGAAGGACGCGGCCGGGCAACTCGCGTCGACCAGCCTGTGGCACCTGGACGACCCGCAACGCTACGAGGCGTTCCGCGAAGTCAGCGAGGCGATGACGTTTGCCCCCGGCGTCGGCCTGCCGGGACGCGTTCTGAGCGAGGGAAGACCGGCGTGGATCGTGGACGTGACCCAGGACGTCAATTTCCCGCGCTCGACGGCAGCGCGCGACACCGGACTGAGGGCCGGTTTCGCCTTTCCGGTGCTGATCGGCGAAGAGGTCGTCGCGCTGATGGAGTTCTTCTCCGACGAGCCTGCGCAGCCGGACGATGCCGTGCTGGCGATCATGGCCAACATCGGCGGCCAGCTCGGGCGGGTCATCGAGCGGCAGCGTGCCGAAGAGGCGCTCAAGCGGGCGAGCCAGCACAAGTCGCAGTTCCTCGCCAACATGTCGCACGAGCTTCGCACGCCGCTGAACGCGATCATCGGCGTCTCCGAGATGCTGCAGGAGGATGCGCGCGACCTCAACCGCGAGGACGAGCTCGAGCCGCTCGACCGCGTCCTGCGCGCGGCGCGTCATCTTCTCGCGCTCATCAACGACATCCTCGACCTGTCGAAGATCGAGGCCGGGAGGATGGACCTCCATGCAGAGTCCTTCGCGATCGCGCCGGTGATCCAGGACGTCGTCAACACGGTCGGCACGCTGGTCGCCAAGAACGGGAACACGCTGAAGGTGGAATGTCCTCCCGACGTGGGGTCCATGGTCGCGGACCCGACGCGCATCCGCCAGGTGCTGCTCAATCTGGTCAGCAATGCGGCCAAGTTCACCGAAAAAGGAACGATCACGCTGCGCGTCGGCCGCACGGAAGGCGGCGACGCGATCGTCATCGCCGTCGCCGATACAGGCATCGGGATGACCGCCGAGCAGAAGGCACGCCTGTTTGAGGAATTCGTGCAGGCCGACGCCTCGACGACGCGCAAGTACGGAGGCACGGGGCTCGGCCTCGCGATCAGCCGGCGTTTCTGCCAGATGATGGGCGGCAACATCACAGTCGAGAGCGCACCCGGGCAAGGCTCGACCTTCACCGTCCGCTTGCCGGCAGCCCAGGCGGCGGCGTCGCACGCGCCGCTGCCTCCCAGAACCCCTCAGCCCGCCGCGCGGGCGACGCATGCGGAGCCCGCACCGCTCGTTCTGGTGATCGACGACGACGACTCGGTGCGCAAGGTCACGACGCATTTTCTCGAGCGTGAAGGGTTTTCCGTGGCGACGGCAAACGGCGGCCGAGAGGGGCTCCGGCTGGCGCGCGAGTTGCGGCCGGCTGCGATCACGCTGGATGTCACGATGCCCGACCTCGACGGCTGGACCGTGCTGGCGGCGATCAAGGGCGACCCCGCGACGGCAGCCATTCCCGTGGTCCTGATGACGATCGTCGACGAGAAGAACCGTGGCTACTCGCTGGGCGCCGCCGACTACATGGTGAAGCCGGTCGATTGGGTTGGGCTCGCCGGCGTGTTGCGCAGCATCTGCGGCTCGACCGGGCGCGACGTGCTCGTGGTCGGCATCGAACACGGACGCCACCCGGCGGCGGGAGGGCGCGTGTGAAGGTTCTGTACGTGGAGGACAACGACGACAACATCTACGTCGTCAAGCACCGGCTGACGCGCGCCGGGTTCACCGTGCTGATCGCGACCGACGGTGAGCAGGGCGTGGCGATGGCGGCCGCCGAACGGCCCGATCTCGTCCTGATGGACCTGAGCCTGCCCGTGCTCGACGGCTGGGAGGCCGTCCGGCGCATCAAGGCGGCCCCGCAGTCGCGGCACATTCCGGTGATCGCGCTCACCGCGCACGCGATGCCGGGAGACCGGGAGAAGGCGATGGCGGCCGGTTGCGACGACTTCGAAACCAAGCCCGTGGATCTGAAGCGGCTTCTCGAGAAGATGCGCGCGCTGATACCCGCATCGTCCGCCCCGTGAACCCCGCGCAAGCCGCGCTCCTCGTTGTCGACGACAACGAGGACAACCGCTACACCCTCACGCGCCGGTTGAGTCGCGAAGGGTACGCGAACATCGTGACGGCCAACGATGGCAGGCAGGCGCTCGAGGTGCTGCGGTCGCAGCGCGTCGACCTCGTGCTGCTCGACATCGCCATGCCCGAGCTCAACGGCTACCAGGTGCTCGAGCAGATGAAGGAGGATGCGGCGTTGCACGACATTCCGGTGATCATGATCTCCGCCGTCGACGAGCTCGACAGCGTCATCCGCTGCATCGAGCTGGGGGCGGAAGACTACCTGGCGAAGCCGTTCAACCCGACGCTGCTGCGGGCCCGCGTCGGCGCGAGTCTCGACAAGAAGCGCTTGCGCGACCTGGTGCGCGAGAGCCTGCAGCGTCTCGAAGGCGAGATGGACGCGGCGCGCCGGCTGCAGCTCGGCATGCTGCCACGCAGCTTTCCGGGGTGGTCGCCCGAGCGGCCCGTGCGGTTGCATGCGTTCATGGAGCCGGCTCGTCAGGTCGGCGGCGACCTGTACGATTTTTTCTTCCCTGGCGAGGGCGTCTTCTGCTTTCTGGTCGGGGACGTGTCCGGGAAAGGCGCACCGGCGGCCTTGTTCATGGCGCACACGCGCAGCCTGGTGCGGCTCACGACCGAGCTCTGCCAGCGCTTCGCACCCGACCACTGCACGCCCGCTTCGATCGCCAGGCTCGTCAACCAGGAGCTTTGCCGGGACAACGTCGACCGCATGTTCGTGACGTTGTTTCTCGCGTTCCTCGATACGGCGAGCGGGATCGTGACCTATGTCAACGCGGGGCATCCTGCGCCGTACGTGTCGAGCGCATCCGGGAGCGTCGATCGCATTCGCACGAGGAAGGCCCAACCGCCGCTCGGCGTCAAGTCGGGCCTCGTCTATGACGCGCACTCGGTCCGCATCGGGCCTGGAGACACGATCTTCGTCTGCACCGATGGCATCGCGGATGCGACGAACTCGGACGAGGCCTTCTATACCGAAGCGCGCGTCGAAAGCGAGCTGCGCCACGCGGGGGGCGACACGCCCGCCGAGATGATCGCCCGGGTCAAGAGCGCCGTCGACCGGTTCACAGGCGATGCTCCCAAAGCAGACGACATGACGATGCTCGCCCTGCGCTGGGACCCGGTCCGGCCGTCTAGAGTGGCTTGAAGGAGATGGGCCCCCTCTCCCGCTTGCGGGAGAGGGGGGCACTTCGGCTCCGGTGCGACAGAAGTCAACAGCCTGCTAGTGATCGTAGTGCAGGTGGATCTCGACCCGGTCCGTATCGGCGTTGCAGGTGATCTCGTCCGCGGTCCGGCGCAGCAGATAGCCCGCGAGGAGTCGCTCGCCGTCGGCGCTTTCCATAATCTGTTGCGGGGTGGGTTTCTGCTGGGGCAGCAGCAGCGGAGCGCCGACGTAGCGGATCCGCACGTCGAGGTCGAACTCGTCGAAGCTCGCCTCGATCTCGACGCCCGCGGGCGGGTCCCCGAGGACTTCGAGCACCTGAACCGCCGCGAACGTGGCCCGCCTGATGATGTCGTGCCGGGCGCCCCACCGCGCGCCGTGTTCGGAGAAGAAGCCTTCGACCCGGTCGCGGTCCATACGCCCCGGGTCGAGCCGCAGCAGGACGCGCTGGCGTATGCCGATGCGAGTCACGAGGTTCAACAGCACGGCGCAGACAGTCCCGAGCACGAGCGAATTGCTGAAGATCGGCTGCAGCGCGGCCGGCACGGTCGCGAAGACTTCGCGATAGATGTCGGCCATCACCGCCAGACCGAAGGACAGACCGATCACGATGCTCTTGCGCGCGTCGAGCATGCGCGCCGTCATCATCTGCAGCCCCGCCGTGAAGACGAATGCCGACGAGAAGAAGAGCGCGGCGCCCATGACCGGAACCGGCATGGTGGCGAAGGCCGCGGCAATCGCCGGCACGAACGCGAACAACACGAAGATCGATCCGCATGCATAGCCGACGACCCGGCTGGTGATGCCGGTCGCTCCGGAAAGGCCGACACACGCGCTGTAGCTGTTGACACCGGAGGTACCCACCAGTCCGCAGAACGCGGAGGCGATGCCGTTGCTCGCGACGCCGCCCGCCATCGAGCGAAAGCCGGGCCGGACCCAATCCGGGTCGTTGAGGCGCTGCGCATTGGAGATGTCGCCCATCGCCCGCAGCGTCGTCGCGACCGCGACCACGAGGAAGGGAGCCACGAGCAGGCCATCGAATTGCCAGCCGGTGTGCTGCAGCCGAGGTATCCGAACCACGGGCAGCTCTGCGGTCACCGCCGTTGCGACCTCGAACATTCCCAGCGCGGCGCTCGCGATGTATCCGACCACCATGCCGATCAGGACGCACAACATCTTCGGGTACCCCTTGGTCCAGACGTTGAGCACGATCATCGTCACGACGGAAATCCCGGCAACGATGAGGTACGTCGGCTGGACGGTGCCGTGTTCGATGAGACCCAGGCTGTACCGGACACCGAGCGAAGCGAGCGAAAGCCCGACGATGGCGATGACCAGCCCCGCGATCTCGGTGGGAAGCAACGCGCGCATCCGGTGCAGCAGCGGTGCGATGCCGAGCTGCAGAATGCCGGCCACCACCGTCATCCCGTACACCAGTGCAAAGCCGCCCTTGTTCAGCGCGTATAGCGAAGGGCCGAGATAAATCTGCGTGAAGCAGGCGGGACAGAGAAAGCCGGAGCCGATGAAGCGCGAGCGAACGCAAAGAAGCACCGTACCGACACCCATGGCGAGCATCGTCACGGAGACGAAATCGATCAGGGCGGTGCCGGAGAGCCCTGCCGCACGCGCGAGGATGAGCGGATACACGAGGGTGATGGCCGCGACGCCGACGTGCTGCAGCGCGGACAACCCGACCACCGCCATCGGCGGCGTCTCGTCGACGCCATAGATCAGCCCCGGCGCCCGTGACATCGGCTCGCTCTGGCGTCAGCTCAGCCGCGCGATCGCTTCCTCGCGCGAGGCATCGATGGTGAACGCGTCGAGCAACCCGCCCATCTCGAACAGTTCGCGCACCTGGCCCAGCACGCTGCACAGCACGAAACGCGCCATGTTCCGTGCCGCCTCGTCGGTCGCGACGAGCAGCACGCGGAAGGCGGCGCTGGTGAGATAGGCCACGTCGCGCAGGTCGAGCACGACCGCCTTCTCACCGCGGGACAGGGCATGGTTCAAGCGCCTCATGAGCTGCTCGGCGTTGGCGCTGTCGATGCGGCCGCTGACCGCCAGCACGCACACGTTTCCGGCGCGTGATTCGCCGATCGTCAGGTCGTTCGCCATGCTCGTGCCGCCTCTCAGCGGCGAGGCGGGAGCAGCCTGCACCGCTTCAGCAACACCGTGTGATTGCGCATTCCCTTGCGGGCGTACTCGACCTGGTCCATGAGCTGCCGCACCATGTGAATGCCGATGCCTCCAGCGCTTGGTTTCGAGCTCTTTTGCGATGTGGGGGCTTCCGGCGCACCGAACGGGTTGAAAGCCTCGCCGTCGTCGACGACCTCCACTTTAACAGCGTCCGTCTGGGAAGTGATGCGGACATGGATCTGATAAACGCCATCCTTCCATGCGTACTTGATGACGTTGCTGACGATCTCGTCGACCGAAACCTGCAACGCGACAAGGGCTTCGCGCGGGACACCGTGCGTGGCGCCGAACGCCTCGAGTGCATCCGCGACGACGGCTGCGTCCGCTGCCTCGTTGGCAATGGTGACGACGACCGAATTGTCCTGGGCAGGGAGCATGGATCCGGGCTGGCGACGTTCAGGCTCGAACCGGCGGTGACACACCCGGTGATGCCCCGGGCTGCGCCAGTGGATGCAAACTCCCCTGCCCTTGCGCCAGCGCGTGCAGCCGCTGTTCGAGGTAACGCATCAGCCGCACGTGCTGGCTCAGCACGACGTTGAGTCGCAAGCAAGGCGAAGCGCGGCTCGCCGGGCTGAACATGGCGCCGCCGGCGAGCAGGATGCCTTGCTGCCGGGCGTCTTTCACGAGCTCGTCGACGTCGACGCCCGCGGGCACGCGGCTCCAGGGGAAAAGCCCCGCCTCGCCGGGGCTTTCGAACGTGTTGGACTGCTGCGCGAGCCGGTGCTGCTCGTCGCCGGCTTCCACGACGACGGTGTTCGGGCTGACACCGAGCTGCTGCGCTAGCCGTCGGACCGACGGCAGTCGAGCGCCCGCCGCGAGCTGCCCGTGCCCGAGCAGCCGCCGCAGCTGCTGCTCGATCTGCGCGGCCAGGGGTACGGTCGATTGGCGGTCCAGGGTGAACAACGGAGTCCTCGGGTCGGTGACGCGATTTTCACGCATCGCGATGCACCAGCTGGCGTTGCACTATCCGGCGAAGGTGGCGCTGGACACGATGGCGCGGCTGATCACGCGGCGCACGGAGCCGCACGTGACCCTGCATTGATCAACGTCGGGGTCGCTGGCTGCCTGCGAACTGACTGCAGCGACGCAAGGAGCAGACCGCCGAAGGCCCGCATCTCTACGGGTCTCCTGCGGCCTCCTCACCTGCGCGGCGAAGGCTTCGACCGCGCGCTGGATCACCTTTTCAGGTCGAAGCGATCAAGGTTCATCACCTTGTTCCAGGCGACCACGAACTCGTGCACGAACCTCTGCTGCGTGTCGTCGCTGGCATACACCTCGGCCAGCGCGCGCAGCTGCGAGTTGGAGCCGAACACGAGGTCCACGCGCGTGGCCGTCCACTTCAACTCGGCCGTGCGGCGATCCCGGCCCTCGAACACGTCGGCTGCCGGCGAGGTCGGCTTCCATACGGTGCCCATGTCGAGAAGGTTCGTGAAGAAGTCGGTGCTGAGCACGCCCGGGCGCCGGGTGAACACGCCATGCCGGGCCTGGCCGACGGTGGCTCCCAGGCTCCGCAGGCCGCCCACGAGCACCGTCATCTCAGGCGCGGTTAGCGTGAGCAGTTGCGCCTTGTCGACCAGCAGCGCCTCGGCGGGCACGGTGTAGTTCGTCTTCAGGTAGTTGCGGAAGCCATCGGCCACCGGCTCCAGCACCGCGAACGACTCGGCGTCGGTCTGCTCCTGAGTGGCATCGGTGCGGCCCGGCGTGAAGGGCACCTCGATGGGGTACCCGCCCGCCCTCGCCGCCTGCTCGATGGCCGCGCAGCCGCCCAGCACGACCAGGTCGGCCAGCGACACCTGCTTGCCGCCGCGGTCGGCGGCATTGAAGTCGCGCTGCAGCGTTTCGAGCGCCGACAGCACCTTGGCCAGCTGGGCCGGCTGGTTGGCTTCCCAGTCCTTCTGCGGCGCGAGGCGGATGCGGGCGCCGTTGGCGCCGCCGCGCTTGTCCGAGCCGCGGAAGGTCGAGGCGCTGGCCCACGCCGTGGACACGAGCTCGCTCACCGACAGGCCGAACGCCAGGATCTTGACCTTCAGCGCGGCGATGTCGTTCGCATCGATCAGCGGGTGGTTCACGACGGGCACCGGGTCCTGCCAGATCAGGTCCTCGGCTGGCACTTCGGCGCCGAGCAAGCGTGACTTCGGGCCCATGTCGCGGTGCGTCAGCTTGAACCACGCGCGGGCGAAGGCGTCGGCAAAGGCGGCCGGGTCCTGGTGGAAGCGCCGCGCGATCGGCTCATAGATCGGGTCGAAGCGCAGCGAGAGGTCGGCCGTGGTCATCATCGGCGCATGCTTCCTCGACGGATCGTGCGCGTCCGGGATCATGTGCTCGGGCCTCACGTTCTTCGCGACCCACTGCTTCGCGCCGGCCGGGCTCCTGGTCAGCTCCCAGTCGTGGCCGAACAGCATGTCGAAGTAGCCGTTGTCCCACTGCGTCGGGTTCGGCTTCCACGCGCCTTCGATGCCGCTGGTGGTGGTGTGCACGCCCTTGCCCGACTCGAACTGGTTGATCCAGCCGAAGCCCATGGCTTCGAGCGGGGCGGCTTCCGGCTCGGGACCCACCAGCTTGGGGTCACCGGCGCCGTGCGCCTTGCCGAAGGTGTGGCCGCCGGCGATCAGCGCCACGGTCTCTTCGTCGTTCATGCCCATGCGGCCGAAGGTCTCGCGCACGTCGCGACCGGAAGCCACCGGATCGGGGTTGCCGTCCGGGCCTTCGGGGTTCACGTAGATGAGGCCCATCTGCACGGCCGCCAGCGGGTGCTCGAGCTGGCGGTCGCCGGAGTAGCGGCTGTTGGGTTTGTCGCTGGTGGCCAGCCACTCGGCTTCGGCGCCCCAGTGGACGTCTTCTTCGGGCGCCCAGATGTCTTCGCGCCCGCCGCCGAAGCCGAAGGTCTTGAAGCCCATGGATTCGAGCGCGACGTTGCCGGCCAGGATCATGAGGTCGGCCCACGACAGCTGGTTGCCGTACCTGCGCTTGATGGGCCACAGCAGGCGGCGCGCCTTGTCGAGGTTGCCGTTGTCGGGCCAGCTGTTGAGCGGGGCGAAGCGCTTATTGCCGGTGCCGGCGCCGCCGCGGCCGTCGGCCGTCCGATAGGTGCCGGCGCTGTGCCAGGCCATGCGGATGAACAGGCCGCCGTAGTGCCCCCAGTCGGCCGGCCACCAGTCCTGCGAGTCCGTCATCAGCGCGTGGAGGTCTTTCTTCACCGCCGCAAGGTCGAGCTTCTTGAACTCCTCGGCGTAGTTGAAGCCAGCCGGCATGGGGCTCGATTCGGACGTGTGCTGATGCAGGATGTTGAGATTCAGCTGGTTCGGCCACCAGTCGCGGTTGGTGCGGCCGCCTGCGCCTGCGGTGGGCGCGTCGTGTCCGAACGGGCATTTGTTTTCGCTACTCATGGGGGTGGTCCTTTTGGTGTCGGTTGAGAACAGGCTCTGATGCGCTCGCGTCATTGATGCAGCCGTGGACCGGCTGCAGGGCCGCCGCCGGGCGGATCGCGCGCGCCGCCGAGGTCGGTGGATCGAGACTTGGACCCCAGCACCACCGAGCCCGCGGCCACGATGCCGACGCCCAGCAGCCGCTGAACCCGGCGAGCCCGCACGCGATGGCTCTGCTTCATGATGGCTTCAGTCATGGTGGACGCTCCGTGCGAGGAAGTCGGCGCTCGAAGCGGCGGACCCGGGCTCGGGGCGCCACCACAACCATGCGACCAATGCGGCGAGGCCGAGGCTTGCCGCCAACACCGCGGTCGTCGGGCCGATGAACACGGCACTGAGAACCCAGTTCGTCGCGATGCCCAGGGTCGCCATGCGCTTGCCGCGGCGCGAGACCTGCCGCCCGTTCACCCACAGGCGCAGCGCCTCGCCCCAGCGCGGGTGGGCCAGCAGGCGGGCCCGCCATTCAGGCGCGCCCTTGCCCCAGGCCCAGACGCCGATGAGCAGGAAGACCGTGGTGGGCAGCAGCGGAATGAAGGCATTGACGATGCCGATGGCCACGCTCGCGGCCCCGAACACTCGCCAGGCTGTGGCGTGCCATGCGGCCGATCGATCGTGGTTGTCCATTGGAGGCGGGTGAGGCTGCGTCGATGGCGATCAGTCTCATCAATCCAACTGTGCTGAACAATTGGTTTCCTCAAATGGCGCTCATAGGCGTCGCAGCTATCCCGCCCATAGCAGCGCTGTGTAGCCGCCTTTGCCACACGCCAGATCGAGGTGCAGAAAGTCGCCGAGCGTGCTCAGCCTCGGCATCATCGAGCTGTCTTTCGCCTCCAAGGTGCCGGCGAAAGGGATTGGCGCAGCATCGTCAGAAAGGCCGTTGCCCGCGCACTTCGCCCGAAGCGGGTGCCCAGCATGGCGACAACGTCGGCGGCAGGAGCCTCCCAGCTTGCAAGCACCCGCTTGAGCCGACCGGCTGTGAGGTCGGCAGCGACATTCCACTCCGACCGGATCGCGACACCCTGCCCTGCCACCGCCCACTCGCGCACCACCGCGCCGTCATTGCTGCACATCGTGGGACGGATCCGGACGGTCTCCGGCTCGCGCGAAGCGTGCCCGAAGCGCCACAACGTGACGTCCTCGTCGTTTTCTCTCACGACCAGGCATCGATGCCGCAGCAGGTCTGAAGGCGACCGAATCGGCGAAGTACTCGCGAGATAGTCCGGGCTGGCGCAGAGGACGCGACGGTTCGGCGCCAACGTGGTGACGATCTGGTTCTGGGCGCCAGGCGGTCCGATGTGAACGATGACGTCGCTGCTCTCGACCAACTGCGCGCCGGGATGGTCGGACAGGTCGAGAGTGACCGTCACGCCGGGATGCGCTTTGGCAAACGCATCGACCACGGGTGCGACATGCAGCCGGCCGAAGCCATGTGGGGCGGCGATGCGCAGGTGCCCGCTGACGGCCTTCTTGCGATTGGCCAGGGCCTCGGACAACGCCTCCATCGCCTCGGCCACGATCGTCCCGTGCGATGCGACCAGATCGCCTTCATCGGTGAGGACCATCCTGCGGCCGGAACGGTCGATCAGCCGGATTCCGATCCGTGCTTCCAGCGCCTGCAGGCGCTGGGTCACGGCCGGCGGCGTGACGTCCATCTTCCGGGCAGCTTCAGCGAGAGAGGCGGACTGGGCCAACACGTTGAAGAAGCGCAGATCCTCAGAGGTCAGCATTTAGTCCAGCCTTAAGTGTGAATACAGTCTTGATAAATTGTAGATTCAATCGGTCAGGGGCAACATCCGGCCATCTCACTTGGTCAGTTCGGTCCGCATCCAGCAGGCCGCATCGGACAAGCACAACTCGGAGCGCGACATTGGGCCAAGCCACCGCCGTGAAGCAGGCGCAAGCCGAACACATCTCAACGACGCTGGGGGACCTGGCGACGCCTTGCCCCGTCCTCGACGCCGACCGGATGGAGCGGAACGTCGCACGTCTGAAAGCCAGGCTGGACCGCCTGGGCGTCAAGCTGCGTCCGCACCTCAAGACGTCCAAGTCCGTGGACGTCGCGCAACGCGTCATGGCGTCGCCGTCAGGTCCGGCCACCGTTTCGACGCTTCTTGAAGCGGAACGGTTCGCGGCCGCCGGCGTGCGGGACATCGTCTACGCGGTCGGCATTGCGCCATCGAAACTGCCGCAGGTGCTCGCGCTGCGGGCCGGGGGCGCCGATGTGACCGTGGTGCTGGACACCGTGGAGCAGGCACAAGCCGTGGCGCTTGCCTCGCGCCAGGCAGGAACGCGCATTCCGGCGCTGATCGAGATCGACTGCGACGGCCACCGCTGCGGGGTGCTGCCGACCCACCGGCAGCTGCTGCTGGACATTGGCCAAGCGCTCGAAGACGGCGCGGAACTGCGGGGCGTGATCACGCACGCCGGCGCGAGTTATTCGGCTTGTGGGGCCGAGGCCTTGCGCCTTTGCGCCGAGGTCGAGCGCCGCAGCGTGGTCGATGCCGCCGACATCCTGCGTGAAGCGGGTCTGCCCTGCCCGGTGGTCAGCGTCGGCTCGACACCGACCGCGCACAACGCCACTGACCTCACCGGCGTGACCGAAGTCCGGGCCGGCGTCTTCGTGTTCTTCGATCTCGTGATGGCCGGGATCGGTGTCTGCCAGGTCGAGGACATCGCGGTCTCGGTGCTCGCGACGGTGATCGGCCACCAGCGAGACAAGGGATGGATCCTGGTCGACGCCGGCTGGATGGCTCTGTCGCAGGACAGGGGCACCCGCAAGCAGGCCGTCGACCAAGGCTATGGGCTGGTGTGCGATACCGCCGGCGTGCCCTATCCCGACCTGATCGTTGCCGACGCCAACCAGGAGCACGGGATCATCACGGTGCGACCGGGCTCGGGCGGCGTGCTGCCCGATCTCGCCATCGGTGACCGCGTGCGGATTCTTCCGAACCACGCCTGTGCCACCGGCGCCCAGCATCGGGCCTATCACGTCGTCCGCGGCAGCTCCGACCGCATTGAAGCCGAGTGGATGCGTTTCGGGGGCTGGCAATGAGCGGCGGCCAGATCGTGAGGGCTGTCCTGACGCACCGCGCTCCGAAGCCGGCAGGCCACTACTCGCAGGCCGTCGTCTCGGGTGCACACGTCTTCGTCTCTGGCCAGTTGCCGATCCGGCCGGATGGAAGCCCGTTGGAAGACGACGGCTTCGAGGCGCAGGCCAGGCAGGCGATCGAGAACATGCTGGAGATCGTGCGCGCGGCAGGCAGTTCACCGCAGCAGCTGGTCAAGGTGACGGCCTACATCGTCGGCATCGCCAACTGGCCACGCTTCAACGCGGTCTATGCGTCCATGCTGCCGGATGCGTGCCCCGCGCGCAGCGTGGTTCCGGTGCCTGAACTGCACTATGGGTACCTGGTCGAGATCGACGCCATCGCGGTGCGCGAACCATGACCGCCACGACAACCCGACCCGGCCACCGCGACCACGACGACGTGGTGCTGCTCCCGTTTGCCAAGGAGCACCTGGAAGGCGCCCTGCGGCTCTCGCAGGAGATGTCCTGGCCTTATCGGCTCGAGGACTGGGCCATCGCGCTGGAACTGGGCCAGGGCTTCGTGCTGCGAGACACCGCCGGCACGGTCATCGCGACCGCGGCCTGGTGGGCCAACGGCGAGGACCATGCTTCAGCCGGGATGATCATCGTGGCCAAGGCTGCTCAAGGCCGTGGTTACGGTGCCCGGCTGATGGATTCGCTGCTGGCAGCGGCACAGCCGCGGACCATCACGCTGAACGCCACGGCCGAAGGCCTGGCGCTTTATGAAAGGCGCGGCTTTGTTCGCATCGGCGTCATTCAACAGCACCAGGGCGTTCCCCACGAGCGCCACCAGGCGCCCCCGGCCAGCCTGGTCAGGCCGATGGCGGCATCGGATGTCGAGGCGGTCGCGCGTCTGGATCGACAGGCCACGGGGTGGGCCAGGCCGCGGATGCTGGATCGGCTCATCCAGGCCGGTGACGGCCATGTGCTCGTGCGTGACGGCGAGCCGCGCGGCTATGCCATCTCACGTCTGTTCGGCCGCGGGCACGTCATCGGTCCCGTCGTCGCCGACAGTGCGGCCGACGCGCGCGCGTTGATCGAGGCCGCGCTGGCGCGCCTCGGGCGTGTGTTCGTTCGCGTCGACACGTCCGCCACCTCGCAGCTCGGCGGGTGGCTCGAAGGCATCGGCCTGCAGCACGTCGGTGACGCCACCGCCATGGTCAAGGGACCGCAGATCGCGCCGGCGGGGCCAGCACGCACGTTTGCGCTGGCCAACCAGTCGTTCAATTAGGAGACACACGTGATGCTGCGCTCGAAGACGCCGGGAACGCCGCCATGAAGCTGACCTCGTATTGGCTGGACACGTCGGCGCCCTTCCGCAGTGCCACTGCAGGACCTGTGCAGGGCAGCTGCGACGTTGCAGTGATCGGCGGCGGCCTGACCGGATGTTCGGCCGCGCTGGCGCTTGCCAAGAAGGGCGCGCGTGTCGTCCTCCTCGAAGCGGAGACCGTCGGCAACGCGGCGTCCGGCCGCAACGGCGGCATGTGCAACAACGGCTTCGCCCAGGACTACGGCATGCTGTCCGCCACGCTCGGCAGGGACGTCGCGAACCGGCTCTACCGCGCCTTCGACGCCGGCGTCGACACGGTCGAACGCCTGGTGCGAGAAGAGAACATCGACTGCAGCTTCTCGCGCGTCGGCAAGATCAAGCTCGCGGCCAAGCCCGAGCACTACAGCAAGCTGGCGCGCAGCCAGGAATTGCTGGCGGCCAACGTCGACCCCGACACCGAGATGGTCAGCCGCGCCAACCTGGCCGGCGAGGTCGGGTCGGAGCGCTATTGCGGCGGGCTGGTCTACCGCAAGAGTGCCGGCATGCACGTGGGGCGCTTCGTGCGTGGTCTGGGGGAAGCGGCGGCGCGGTGGGGCGTCGAGATCCACGAGCGCACGCCGATGACGGGCCTGCGGCCCACCCCCGGCGGCGGCCACACCATCGACACACCCAAGGGCCGGCTGCATGCGAAGCAGGTGCTGCTGGCGAGCGGAACCTCGCACACCGGGCCGCTGGGTTGGGTCCGGCGCAGGATCGTGCCGGTCGGCGCGTTCCTCATCGTCACCGAGCCCCTGTCGAAAGAGACGCTCGACCGGCTGTTGCCGCGGCGCCGGATGGCAGTCGACACCAAGAACCTGGTCAACTATTTCAGGACCACGCCCGACGACCGGCTGCTCTTCGGCGGACGGGCGCGCTTCGCCGTGTCCAACCCGAACTCCGACGCGAAGAGCGGCGCGATCCTGCAGGCGGCATTGCACGACGTCTTTCCCGAGCTGCGCGACGCACGCATCGACTACTGCTGGGGCGGCATGGTCGACATGACGCGTGACCGCCTCCCGCGCGCCGGCGAGCGCAACGGCATCTACTACTCGATGGGCTACAGCGGCCACGGCACCCAGATGTCGACCCTGATGGGGACGATCATGGCCGAAGTCATGGACGGGCGCGCCGAGCTCAATCCCTGGAAGGACTTCGCCTGGCCCGCCATCCCGGGCCACTTCGGACCTCCGTGGTTCCTGCCTCTGATAGGCGCCTATTACCGGCTCAAGGACAAGCTCGCCTGAAGCCTTCCGCCGACCGCCATGAACGAACCCAAGAACTTGAACGGCCTGATCGGGCCCGACGAAAGCACGCGCCTGAGGGGCGAAACAAGGTCGGGCGGTGATGGATTGAGTGTCATTGCGGGCTGGACCCGTCATCCATCGATGCGTGGCAACGCGATCGATACGGGATCAAGTCCACATGACAAGCACTCAGAAATCAGCCACCTTGCCCCACGCTGAGCGATTGAATCGACCCGGGCGGAAAGGCGCGGGATCGAAGACGGGTTCGGCACCGGTGACCAGGTCGGCGATGAGGTGACCCGCGCCCGGGCCGATGCCGAAGCCGTGCCCCGAGAAGCCCGCCGCCACGATGAATCCAGGCACCTCCGGCACTTCACCGATGCCGGGGACGCCGTCCGGCGTGCTGTCGATGTAGCCGGCCCAGGCACTGGCGATGCTGGCCTCGCGCAGCGCGGGCAGCAAGGCCAGGGCGCGGCGGTGGGTTTCGCGCACGCCCGCCGGGTCTGGCGTGGGGTCGAGGATGCGTGCCCGCTCCATGGGCGTGGGCTCGTCCAGCTTCCATCGCGCGAGGGTTTCGTGGCCCCAGCGCAGGCCTTCCAGACCGCCCGGAAACACGTTGCGCCAGCGCTTGGCAAACATCGGGACAAACTGCGGTGCGAAACGCATGAGCTGCGCCGTGGGATCCACGCGCCCCCGGCCGCTGATGGCCAGGATGTAGCTGTTGTCGCTGCGGCGCGTCACGGCGACACGTGCCGTGGTCAAGGCGTCAGGCAGCCGCTGTTCCATCGGGGCCATGCGCACGATCGCTTGCCGCACCGTGGCCAGCGGAAAGCGGATACCCAGCTGGCGGCAGAACGAGGACGCCCAGGCGCCCCCCGCGAGAACCGCCGTGCGCGTTTTGATGGTTCCAACCTCGGTCACCACGCCGCTGACGCGGCCGCCTTCGAGCTCGATGCCGCGCGCGGCGCAATTCTGGCGGACGCTGCCCCCGAGCTTCATGAGTGCAGCCGCTACGGCCGGCGCCGCCCTGGCGGGATCGGCCGTGCCATCGGAAGGCGAGAAGACGCCGCCCTTCCACACGCGGCCGGTAGCACGTCCGCGCTCGGTGGCCTCGCGGCTGCTGAGCATGTGCGTCGTCACGCCGGCGGTCTTGGCGAACTCGCGCCAGCGCGCCCAGCGCTCGATCTCTTCGTCGTCGTCGCTGAGGTAGAGCAGCCCGTGGCGGTTGAAGCCCGTGTCTTCACCGGTGTCGGCGCCGAACTGCTCCCAGAGCTGAAGGCTCCTGGTCGCCATCGGCAACTCGCGCGCGTCGCGGTTCTGCTGGCGGCACCAGCCCCAGTTGCGGCTCGATTGCTCGGCACCGACGTGGCCCTTTTCGACCACCGCCACCGAGAGGCCGCGCCGGGCCATGTAGTAGGCAGCGAACACGCCGATGATGCCGCCGCCGATCACCACCACGTCGGCATGCTGGGGCAGTGACGACGAGGTTTCCAGGATGCGCAGCGGCTGACGCAGGGTGGTTGACACTGTCGTGTTGGCGCCTGGGGCGCGGCGCATGGTCAGTGGCAGGTTCATCTGGTCATCGTAGGTTCGGTTGGGCAGACGTTGCTGCCGGATCACGGGTCCCTTGCAATCGACCCTGCTTTTCTTCGCGCGTGCAAAGAACGATGTGCTTTGGCAGCGCCGAGGCGGAGCCTTGAAGCACAGCCTCGCCATGGGAACGGCCCCGACCGCGCAAGCACGCTCGGGAACCGTCAGGCCCGCGACGTCGCAGTCGATGACCAGGGCCGTCAACGCCCGGGCCGGGCGGTTCCGCCGGCCAGGGTGCTGCTAGGATCGGCGCGTGGACGCGCCCTGGCCCACCCTCACCGTCCTGCGAGTCGAGGGAATCAGCTTCGCGGTGCTCGCGCTGCTGTACGCCACCGTCGGCGCACGCACGCGCGAGGCGGGCTTGCGAACACTGGCGGTGGCGTTCACGCTGATAGCGGCGTGGTACCTGCATGCCGACCTGCTGGTCTTCACCGGTCCGCTGATCGACACGCTGCAACTGCGGTTGTCGGCGATGTTGATCGGAACCGCGGTGCTGGCCATCGTCGCCGGCATGCTCCAGTACCTGGGCATGCCGGCGGGTTGGCACCGCGCGGCAACACTGGCCGCCCTGGTGCCCGGTGCCATGCTCGTGCTGGCCCTGACGGTGAGCGCGCGCGTGCCCCGTGTCGTCTTCCAAGCGGGCGTGCTGCTGGCCTACGCCGGCCCGGCGGTGCTGGCCTTCCGCCGCGCCGCGCAGCAACCAGGCGAGGGCCACGCGATCCTGGGGGCTGGTCTCGTCATGCTGCCGCTGCTGCCCTTCTCGCTACGCGCCGCGGGCGTCGCGCCCATGCAGCTGCAGTACTTCGCTGGGCTGTCGGTGCTGGTGTTCGGGATGGCCGTGCTTGCCATCAGCCTGCTGCGCCGCCACGCCGCGCTTGCCGCCGAGATCGAGCGGCGCGCAGCTGCGCAAGCGCAGCTGCGAGAAGCCAACGCCCGACTCGAAGACCGCGTCGCGCAGCGCACGGCGCACCTGCGTGAACTGATCGAGGGCCTCGAGGCCTTCACGCGCGGCGTGTCGCACGACCTTCGCGGTCCCCTGGGAGGCATGTCGAAGCTGGCGCGCATGGCGACCGACGCGCTGGCCGAGGGCGACATGGTGATGGCGCAGCGCGCTCTGCCCCTCATCGCCGAGCAGTGCGACGCATCGGCGCGCATGGTCGCCGCGATGCTCGATCTGGCGCGCCTGGGCGACGCCAACGTGCGGCGCGTCCCCGTGTCGCTGGGGGAGCTGGCGCGCGCGGCCTACGACGAGGTGATGCTGTCGCTGCCCGGCGTGGTGCGGCCGTCGTTCCACCGCGCCCCCATGCCTGCGGTGCTCGGCGACCCCGACCTGCTGCGCGCGGTGTTCGTCAACCTCGTGAGCAACGCTGTCAAGTTCACGCGCGGCGCGGCCGCGCCCCGCATCGACATCGAGGCAACGTCGCATGCGCGCGACGTCACGGTCTGCGTGAGCGACAACGGGGTCGGCTTCGACGCTGCCACCGCGGCGCAACTCTTCGAGCCCTTCTACCGCGCGCATGACGGACGCTACGAAGGCTACGGTCTGGGGCTGAGCATCGTGCGGCGCGCCGTGCAGGCAATGGGCGGCACGGTGTCGGCGCACGCCGGCCACGGCGGCGGCGCGCGACTTTGCTTCACGCTTCCCGGTGCTCTGCGCGAGATGAACGCCGGCGCAGCGGTCTACGAGGAACCGGAGGTTCTTCCGGCAGAAAGGGCCGGCAGCATCGGCACCGCCAACAGCCTGGTGTATCCGCCGCCCGAAGAGATGCAGGTGCTGCGCGAGCTTGCGCGAAGGGGCAACATGCGATCCGTGCGAGAGCGCGCGGATCACCTGAAGCGACTGGACCCGCGCTACGCAGCGTTCGCCGCGCGCCTGGCCACCTTGGCCGACGGCTGCCAGTCCCGTGCCATCACGGCGCTGGTAGAAGGGCAAGCGCAATAGAGAAATCCAGTGTGGGCCAGCAGCGCCTCCAAAGGCACTGATGTGGCCCATCGCCGTGCGCTTGACCTGCCTCCAGCCGCCTTTCCACGCCGCCTTCCCCCGCCAAGGAGCCTTGCATGAACCGCCTTCGCCAATCGATCTTGTCGATGTTTGCCGTGTCCACCGCATGCACCGTGAATGCGCAGCAGGCGACACCTTCCCCATGGACGACCGTCGAGGAACACTGTCGAACCACTGAGGCCTGCCGCGCCGAAGCAGACAAGCTTCTCGCGCAGCGGACCCGCGGCGCCACCAGCGCGCTGGTGCAGCGGCAGGACAACTTCTACTGGTTCGGTCGCATCAACATGGCCTCGACGGTCGCGAACGTGGAGCGCGGCATCATCCCGCCCCAGCTTGCCGGCCCGATCGCGCGGGGCGTCGCCCACGCCATCGACCAAGGGGTGCGTCCGGGCGGGATGCGGCCGGCGGACGTGCTGGAAACGGAGAAGATCATCACGGATGCGGCAGGACCGGAGGCCACGCTGATCCACACGGGACGCAGCCGCCAGGACATGCACTCGACGTTGACGATGGCGCAGACGCGGTCCGAACTGCTCGACTTCACCGACGCACTCAACGCCTGGCGCGCGCAATTGCTGACTGTTGCCCAGCAGCATGCCGAGACCGTGGTGCCTTCGTATACCAACGGCGTGCAGGCGATGCCGATCAGCATGGGCCACTACCTGCTCGCCTATGCGGATTCGTTTGCGCGCGATGGTGAACGCATTCGCCAGGCATGGCCGCGCATCGACCGCAGCGCACTCGGCACCGCGGTACTCGCCAATTCAAGCTGGCCATTGGACAGGCAACGGCTGTCCGACCTGCTGGGCTTTGGCGGGCTGGCGGTGAACGGATACGACGCGACGCAGATCAGCCAGTACGACGTCGGCCTAGAAGCCGCGCAGATCGCTGGTTCAGTGGCGTTGCGCATCGGCACGCTCATGCAGGACGTCCACGTGCAGTACCACCAGACCCGGCCCTGGATGCTGCTCGCACCGGGCAGCACTTACACCAGCAGTGCAATGCCGCAGAAGGCGAACCCGGGCGTCATCCAGAACACGCGCGGCCTTGCGAGCGACGTCGTCAGTTCCGTGCAGTCGGTGCTCATGCGGGCGCACAACGTGACGCCGGGCATGATCGACTACAAGTACACGTGGCTGAGCGGCGGCGCCCGCACCTTCGTGCTCGGGACGCAGTTGCTGCGCGACGCGACGAACGTGATGACCGTGCTGCGCATCGACCCGAAGCGCGCGCTGGAGGAGCTCGAGTCCGACTGGACAACGTCGATGGAGCTGGCCGAGACCTTGCAACGTGAGCACGGCCTTCCGTTCCGGGTCGGGCACCATTTCGCTTCCGAGATCGTGTTGCACGCGCGCCAGCACAACCTGTTGCCCAAGACTTTCCCGTACCGCGAGGCTCAACGCATCTATGTGGAAGCGCGTGCAAAGTACAACGTTGGCCCGCCGGCACTGCCGATGGACGAAGCGGCCTTCCGGCGCACGCTCTCTCCCGAGAGCATGGTGAAGACGCGTGTCGGCATCGGCGGCCCGCAGCCCGCCGAAGTGAGCCGCATGCTGGCAGAGGCGCAGGCCGCCCTCGCGCGTGATCGCCAGTGGGCGCTGGAGCGACGGCACAAGCTCGCTGAAGCCGAGGCCAGCCTGAACCGGGCGTTTGCTGCCTTGCTGGCGCGTTGAAGGCTGGGGTCAGGTCGGCCATGCCAACGCCGAGGGGCTGCGCATGCTGTCAAGCCATTTGCGCCTGGGCGCAGCGCCACCCGATCTGTGCCAAGGGTGCTGCGTGCGCTGCATGCGCGCGTCGTCCTCGACCACTCCGTGTCCGCAGCTCCCCGCCGCTATGTGACCCGCGTGCTTGCCCTTCCCTGCTCCCCTGCTCGGTCGCGCCACTAGAGCGGACCATGGCTGCCGGCATCCCTCTCTCGATCGATGCCGATCAACCGCGAAACGCGCAACGGTACGTCGGCCCGCTGGAGACTCTCCACGCGATCGATCATGTTGCGGTCCGACATGGTGGATCTCGCACGCAGCCGGACGTACTCTCCCCACGACGCGATGATGAATCGCTCCACGAAGAGCCCTTCTTCGCCCAGATCGCGAAAGACGCGCCAGCTGATGGCTCCATTGCGACGTCGTACAGGCTCGACGGTGTGGATGACCCGCAGAAACTCATCACGATGTTCGGCATCGATCCGGTATTCGAGCTGAATCAGCACCGGACCGTCCTTCGGCCCCGGCTCCACCGCAATGGCCAGCTCCGGCAGCTTGGCGCCCGGCGTGACGTCGGCCTCGCCTCCCATCTCCACCCGCGCCCGGCGGGTGATGGTCAGCAGCACAAGCATCGCGGCGGCCGAGGCGGCAAGCGCGACTGGAGTCCCGACCGCCGACGCCACCCCGCCCCACAGCGCGCTGCCGAGTGCGAGGCTCGCCTGCATGGTGACGAGGTTCACCGAGACGGCGCGCGCCCGAACCCAGGCCGGCGCGCTGCTTTGCGTTCCCGCCGAGAGACCCGCCAGCACGGAAACCCATGCCGCTCCGCCAGCGCAAGCGGCCACGATGGCGATGGCCACCACATCGTTCGCCGCCAACAAGGCGATTGCGCCTATCCAGAGAATCGTCCCCGACATGACGACCACGTGCAAGGATCTGCGCTCCAGCTGTCCCGGGATGGCCAGCGCTCCGGCCACTGCACCGGCGCCGAAGCCCGCCGACAGCAGTCCGAAGCCGCCGGCACCCAGGTGCAGCTGATCGCGGGCGATCACGGGAAGCAGCGCCCAGAACGCGCTGGCGCAGAGGCTGAAGCTGGCGTTTCGGATCATGAGCGAGCGCATTGCGGGCGAGTGCCGTGCGTACCGCAATCCGCTCAGCACGCCGGACAACACCGTCTCCGGAACCCCCGGCAGCCCACGCTCGCGCTTCTTCATCCGCGAGACGGCAGCGATCATCACGATGAAGAACAGTGAGCTCGCCACGAGGGCGCTGCCCGAACCGATCCAGGCCGCGATGCCGCCGGCGAGGGCCGGCCCGATCGCACGCGCGACGTTGAAGGCGACCGCACCCAACGCGACGGCACGCGGCAGGTCTTCCCTGGACACGAGATCGTTGATGCTCGCCGCCTGGGCAGGAAGGTACAGGCTGAGTCCGGCACCCACCAGGAAGGTCAGGGCCAGCAGCATCGCAGGACCGACGAGCCCGGCCAGCGTCGCGATGCCCAGGATCGCGGTGGCCGTCAGCAACAGCCACTGCGTGACGAGGATGAGCCGTCGCCGGTCAACGATGTCTGCGAGCGCGCCGGCCACCAAGCCGAACAACAGTGCCGGCGCCGTGCTGGCGGTCTGTACCAAGGCAACCATCAGTTGGGACGGCGTCAATGTCGCCATCACCCACGCGGCGACAGTCGTCTGCATCGTGTAGCCGAGCGCCGTCCCGATCGAACCGAAGTAGAAGAGCCGGAACGCGGGATGCCGCAGCGGGGAGCTTGCGAACAATCGCGACACCGACCTGGAGAGCGGGGCTTTCACGCACGGAGTCTAGTGTCGTGAGTTGGAAATACGTGGCGTTTCGACTAACCAGATGGTGATGATCGGGCGGCTGCGCGAAGGGGCCATCTGGTCGAACCGAAGGCGGGCCCAAACGGGGCGATCGCCGCGTTGCAGAGTCGGGTCCATACCCCCGGTATGGACCCGACTCCGCGCCTTGCGCTCATCCCCGTTTGGGCCCGTCGAAACGCCACGTATTTCCAACTCACGACACTAGCCATCGCGGCAACGAGGCAGGCAGGCCGCAGCCCCCACCGACGCACGCGTCACGAACCCGCGCATTCCGCAAGTATTCACGGAGTTGCCGGATCCCTTGCGCTCGATCACGCGGCGCCGTGGGTCGCCTTCCCTTACGCTTCGGCGCCAATAGGAGCAGTGCGCCATGCCTTCTGTCGACAAATCATTGCGCGAGCGCCCGGTTGCGCTGCGCCGCCTTCTCAAGCGCGCAGCGCAACTGTCGTTGTGCGTGGCAACACTCGGTTCCGCGTGGGCCGACATCAAGATCGGGCAGACGGCCGGCATGACCGGCGCGGTCGCCGCAAGCGTGAAGGAAGCGACGCAGGGCGCGAAGCTCCACTTCGACAAGGTCAACGCGCGCGGCGGCATCAACGGCGAGCAGATCCGCCTGATCTCCCTGGACGACAAGTTCGATCCGAAGCTGGCGGTGGCCAACGCCAAAGAGCTGATCAACCAGGGCGTGATCTCTCTCTTCCTGAACCGCGGCACGCCCCACACGCAGGCCATCATGCCGCTGCTGGACGAGCACTCGATCCCGCTGGTGGGGCCTTCCACCGGGGCGATGGTCCTGCATTCGCCGGTGCATCCGTGGCTGTTCAACGTGCGCGCCCCCTATCAGCGCGAAGCCGAGCGGGTGGTGTCGCACCTGAGCCTGATCGGCATCGACCGCATTGCGATCGTGCAGGTGGATGACACTTTCGGCGCCGATGCCGTGGTCGGCGCGCTCAAGGGCATGAAGGGCGTCAACAAGCTGCCCGTGGCGCACGAGACGTACGACCGCAGCAAGCCCGACTTCGCGCCGGTCGTGCCCAAGCTCATGGCCGCCGATCCCCAGGCCGTGCTGTTCATCGGCTCGGGCACCGCGATCGTCCAGGGAATGAAGGCCTTGCGCGCGGCCGGGTCCAAGGCCCAGCTCGTCACGCTGTCGAACAACGCGTCGGCCGGTTTCATCCAGGACCTCGGCGAGCTGTCGCGCGGCGTCGTGGTGAGCCAGGTGTTTCCTTATGAGCGCTCGATCGCGTCGCCGCTGATCAAGGAAGCCATGGAGCTCGCCAAAGGCGCGAACCTCGAGCTGACCCCCTCGATGGTCGAGGGTTATGTGTCGGCGAGGGTGCTGGTCGAGGGCTTGCGCCGAGCCGGCCCGCAACCGACGCGGGACAAGCTGCGTCGCGCGCTCGAAAGCATGACGCGCTACGACGTCGGCGGACTGGAGCTGGGCTACAGCGCCTCCGACCACACGGGGCTCGACTACGCCGACTTGGCGATCATCGGGCCGGACGGCAGGTTCCGGCGCTAGCACGCTCGATCTGGCCAGGGCGAAGGTCGTCCGCGCAGCGATCGTCATCGGGAAATCGAACAACCGGGCAGCGCGGCGGGCGTGCACCCTGACGGGCTCGTGGTATCGGCTTGCCAGCAGCGACAATGGCGGCGGTGGCGTTTCCAACGTCGGATTCCACGGTGAACCGCAATGGCCGACCTGATCCATAGGTTGCGACTGCGACGCAGGCCCGAGGCCTCCGAATCGACGCAGGCAGGGCGGTCCTCCTTGTCGCCGCCGCAAGCGGCCGCGTGGTCGTCGACGCGCGCCGAGCGGCGCACGCGTGGCGGCAGCCAGGAGGTCTTCCTCTTTCGCCACCTGCTGGGCGCGCTGGCTTCGCTGGCGATCATTGCGATCGTCTACCTTTACGCGGCATCCGGTCTGCTCGGCTTCCACGTGGCGCATGTCTTTGCTGCGCTGGTGGCCCTCAGCGTGCTGGGGTTCACGGCGTCCATCGTCAGCGGGTTCAACCGGCGATTCGCCGATCCCAGCCTGACCGTCGCGCAAATGACCGTGTCCGGCGTGGCCATGGCCTATCTGGCATACGCCGGGGGTCCCTTCCGCGCGCTGCAGTTGCCCTTCTACCTGATTGCGCTGCTGTTCGGAGCCTTCCGACTGACGATGCGCCAGCAGCTCGCGATGAGCGTCTACTTCATCGCCACTTTCGCCGCCGCCATGGGGATCGCCCACTGGGTTGCGCCCGTGCCCGGCCTGCCGGCGCACGGGGCTTCTTCACAGCCGAACGGTGTGACGCTGGTGGTTCACCTGGCGCTGCTGCTGCTGCTCATGTCGGTCATCGGTGGCTACGTGAACGACTTTCGCCTGCGACTGCGCTCGAGCAACCTGGCGCTCAAGCAGGCGTTGGAAAGAATCGAGCGGATCGCCACCTACGATGAGCTGACCGGCCTGTACAACCGGCGGGTCATCAACGAGATCGCCTTGAAAGAGAAGAAGCGCTCGGATCGCAGCGGCGCGAGCTTGTGCGTGGCCATGCTCGACGTGGACCACTTCAAGCGATTCAACGACCTGTACGGGCACTCGGGAGGCGACAACGTGCTTCGCATGCTGAGCGCGGTCCTGCGAGGCACCCTGCGCGAAACGGAGCATGTGGGCCGCCATGGCGGCGAGGAGTTCATCATCGTGCTCCCCGAGACCACGCATGAGCGGGCCGCGATTCCACTGGAACGCCTGCGCCAGGCGATCAGCGCAACGACCATCTCCGGCCTTCCTGCAGACGCGCGCGTGACAGTGTCCATCGGCGTGGCCGAGTACCGGCGCCACGAAGACATCCTCAAGACCGTCGCGCGTGCCGATGCCGCGTTGTACGAAGCCAAGCGCGCGGGCCGGAACAGGATCGTCTGGGACGGCGCGTGAGCGCCGCGCGTGGCACCGGCCGCAGGGTGATGGCAGGTGTGCGCTCAGGCCGGCACCGGCGTATAGCCGGCATCCTTGATCGCCTCGCTGAGCTCCTCGCGATCCGCGCTCACCGGCTCGATCTCGACGCGGTGCCTGGCCAGGTCGATGCGGACACAGGCATCCTTGTCCGCGGCCTTCACCGCGTTGGTGATCGTGCTGGCGCAGTGGCCGCAGGTCATGTCGTTGATTTCGAAGGCAATCATCCGGGCTCCGCAGAAGGCGTTGGGGAACAGTCAATGTCGCGGTTGCGACAGCGGGAGAGTCAAGGCATTTTCTCGCGTCATGGTCACTCGCCTTCCACTGCGGCCAGCCGCAGGCGCAAGGCGTTCGCAATGACGCTGACCGAGGACAGTGCCATGGCGGCTGCCGCGACCACCGGTGACAGCAGCACGCCGAAGAAGGGGTACAGCACACCGGCGGCCAGCGGAATCCCGGCCACGTTGTAGAAGAAGGCGAAGAAGAGGTTCTGCCGGATGTTGCGCATCGTCGCCTGCGACAGGCGACGTGCACGAGCGATCCCCATCAGATCGCCCTGCAGCAGCGTCACGCCCGAGCTCTCCATGGCGACATCGGTGCCCGTTCCCATCGCGATCCCGACCTGTGCAGCTGCCAGCGCCGGCGCATCGTTCACGCCATCGCCGGCCATCGCAACGATGCGCCCCTGCGCCTGAAGACGCTGCACGGCGGCGGCCTTGTCTTCCGGCAGCACGTCGGCGATGACCTCGTCGATGCCGAGTTCGCGGCCCACCGCCTCCGCCGTGGTCTTGCCGTCTCCGGTCAGCATGACGACGCGGATGTGGGCCCTGCGCAGCGCCTGGATGGCCTGCGGCGTGCTGGCCTTGATGGGATCGGCAATGCCGACGAAGCCGGCCAGGCGACCGTCGAGGCCGACGAAGATCACCGTGGCTGCCTTGGCGCGCACCGCCTCTGCGGCGTCGGCCAACGCGCAGACATCGATCCTGTGCTCGGCGAGAAACCTGGCGCTGCCGCAGACGACCTGCACGCCATCCACGGCGCCGACCACGCCCTTGCCCACGGGAGAGTCGAAGTCCACCACGGGCGACAGCGGGAGCTTCCGCTCCTGCGCATCGGCGACGATCGCCGCTGCGAGCGGGTGTTCGCTGGCCCGCTCGACGCTCGCCAGCTTCTGCAGAACGTCCTCCTCAGCGAAGCCCTCGGCGGACTGCAGCGCGACGACCCTCGGCCGCCCTTCGGTCAACGTGCCCGTCTTGTCCACCACGAGCGTGTCGACCTTCTCCATCCGCTCCAGCGCTTCGGCATCGCGGATGAGCACGCCGTGCTGGGCGCCGCGGCCGACGCCGACCATGATCGACATCGGCGTGGCGAGCCCGAGCGCACAGGGACAGGCGATGATCAGCACCGAGACCGCCGCCACCATCGCGTACGAGAAGGCGGGACTCGGCCCCCACACCCCCCAGGCAGCGAACGCAAGCGCTGCGACGGCGATCACGACCGGCACGAACCACCCCGCCACCTGATCGGCCATGCGCTGGATCGGCGCGCGGCTGCGCTGCGCAGCGGCCACCATGTGAACGATCTGGGACAGCAAGGTGTCGGCGCCGACCTTCTCGGCGCGCATCACGAAGCCGCCGGTCTGGTTCATCGTTCCTGCAGTGACCTTGCTTGCGGTTATCTTGGATACCGGCATCGGCTCGCCGGTGACCATCGATTCGTCGACGGTGCCCTTGCCCTCGATGACCTCGCCGTCCACGGGGACCTTGTCCCCGGGCCGCACGCGCAGCAGATCGCCGACCTGCACCTCATCGAGCTGCACCGTTTCGTCCGTTCCGCCGGCGCCGACCCGCATGGCGGTCTTGGGTGCCAGGTCCAGGAGCGCCCGGATCGCGCCGGACGTCTTCTCTCGCGCGCGCAGCTCGAGCACCTGCCCCAGGAGCACGAGCACGACGATGACCGCCGCCGCCTCGAAGTAGATCGCCACGGCACCGTCGGCGATCCGGAACTCCTGCGGAAACAGCCTGGGCGCCACCGTGCCGAGCACGCTGTAGACCCACGCCACGCCGGTACCGAGCGCGATGAGGCTGAACATGTTGAGGCTGCGGTTCACCACCGAAGCCCATCCTCGAACAAAGAACGGCCAGCCGGCCCAGAGCACCACCGGGGTGGCAAGCAACAGCTGAAGCCAGTTGGAGGTCTGCTGGCCGACGCGGTGCGACAAGCCCACGAGGTGGCCGCCCATCTCCAGCACCACCACGGGCAGCGCCAGTGCCAGGCCGATCCAGAACCGCCGCGTCATGTCGCGCAGTTCCGGGCTTTCGCCGGTTTGCGCCGTCGCGACGACGGGCTCCAGCGACATGCCGCAGATGGGGCAGTTGCCGGGACCCTTCTGGCGCACCTGAGGGTGCATCGGGCAGGTGTATTCCACGTCCGCGTCATCGCCCGCGGTCCGCACGGGAGCGGGTTGCCGGTGAGCAGCGCCGTCGTGGGCCATCCCGTGGTGATGGCCTGTCTGCGGGTGCGAACGGGAAGCGGTCTTGGGGTGCACGTGTTCCTCCATGTCAGACTGCCCTCATCCCAGCCTTCTCCCGCAAGCGGGAGAGGGAGCGAAGGGCAGTCTCCACCTTCCCACAGGCGGAAGGTCAACAGGTCCTCGACATCGCCAGAACGTGGACTTTCCGTCTTCGCTTGACCCTCCCATGGTGGGAAGCCTTACTCTCCCGTGCATGAACCCATCCTTCCTCGAGGTGTGCCCATGACCGTCGCCGCACGGGCCAGACCTGTCGGATTCCAGCTGCACATCACCGGGATGACCTGCGCCTCGTGCGTGATGCGCGTCGAGCGCTCGATCAAGGCGGTTCCCGGCGTCAGGGAGGCGAGCGTCAACCTGGCGACCGAGCAGGCGACGGTGAGTGCGGAAGCTTCGGTGCGAGCAGAGGACGTGGCCCACGCGGTTCGCCAGGCGGGGTACGAGGTGGCGACGAAGGACGTGGCGCCGCGGATCGAGGGCAAGACCCGCGCCTCGCGCGTGGCCCGGTTCAAGAAGTGGCTTGCCGGCGGGTGGCCGGTCGCTGCCGGCGTCGTGCTCACCGTGCCGCTGGCCGCGCCGATGCTGCTTGCGCTGTTCGGCGTCGACTGGAGACTCGACGGATGGCTGCAGCTGGTCCTGGCCACCGTGGTTCAGTTCGGGCTCGGTGCGCGCTTCTACGTGGCCGGCTGGAAGGCGCTGCGCGCCCGCAGCGGCAACATGGACCTGCTGGTGGCGCTGGGCACCTCGGCGGCCTATGGCTTGTCGGCCTTCCTTCTGCTGGCCCATGCCGATCAGGGTGTCGCGCACCTGTACTTCGAAGCGTCGGCAGCGGTCATCACGCTGGTGCTGCTCGGCAAGTGGCTGGAAGGCCGCGCCAAGCGGCAGACCGTGGACGCGATCCGCGCGCTGAACGCCCTGCGGCCGACGACGGCGCGCCTGCGGCGTGGGGTCGCCGAGGTGGAAGTGCCCGTCGAGCAGGTGAGCGTGGGCGACCTGGTGCTGGTGCGACCCGGCGAGCGCATCGCCGTCGACGGCGAAATCATCGAAGGCCGCAGCCATGTCGACGAGTCGCTGATCACGGGCGAGAGCCTGCCGGTGGCCAAGGTCGTCGGCGACCGGGTGACGGGCGGCGCCATCAACGCCGAGGGCGCGCTGACGGTGAAGACGCTGGCCGTCGGCGCCGAGACGACGCTGGCGCGGATCATCCGCATGGTCGAGTCGGCGCAGATGGGCAAGGCACCGATCCAGCGCATCGTCGACCGTGTCAGCGCGGTGTTCGTGCCCGTCGTGCTGGTCATCGCCGCGGGCACCTTCCTCGGCTGGGCGCTGGCCACCGGCGATGGGGCGCAGGCGCTCCTCAACGCGGTGTCCGTGCTGGTGATTGCCTGTCCCTGCGCGCTCGGCCTGGCAACGCCCACGGCCATCATGGCGGGCACGGGTGTGGCCGCGCGCCACGGCATCCTGATCAAGGACGCCGAAGCCCTGGAGATGGCGCAGGCCGTCACCGTGGTCGCGTTCGACAAGACCGGCACGCTCACGGAAGGCCGGCCGTCTCTGGTGTCGGTGGTGGCCGCGCCGGGTCGCACCGAAGACGAGGTGCTTGGGCTCTGCGCCGCGCTGCAAAGCTCGAGCGAGCATCCGTTGGCGCATGCGGTGATGGACCAGGTCCGCGCATTGCGGCTGCCGGTTCCGCAGGCGCACGGCACCCAGGCGCTGCCCGGGCGCGGGCTCCAGGCGGTCGTGCACGGCGAGACGCTGACGCTGGGAAGCACCCGGCTGTTGCGTGAACTGGGTGCGGAGATGGGCGCACTGCAGCACGACGCCGATCGCCACGAGCGGGAAGGCCGCACCCTCTCCTGGCTGATCCACAAAGACGCGGATCGTGCGCGGATGCTGGGCCTGCTCGCCTTCGGGGACACGGTCAAGCTGTCCGCCAGGCAGGCTGTCTCCCGGCTGCACGAACTCGGCATCGAGACGGTGATGCTCAGCGGGGACAACCGCGGCAGCGCCGAGGCGGTCGCCCGGGAACTGGGCATCGAGCACGTGCGCGCCGAGGTGCTGCCCGGCGACAAGGCGGCCGTGGTCCAGGAACTGCGCTCGCGGGGCAGGACGGTCGCGATGGTCGGCGACGGCATCAACGATGCGCCGGCACTCGCCGCCGCCGACGTCGGCATCGCGATGTCCACCGGCACCGATGTCGCGATGGAAACGGCGGGCATCACGTTGATGCGCGGCGATCCGCGGCTCGTTGCGGACGCGCTCGACATTTCGCGCAGGACCTGCGCCACCCTCAAGCGTGGCCTGTTCTGGGCGTTCGCCTACAACGTGGTCGGCATTCCGCTGGCCGCGCTGGGCCTGCTGAACCCCGTCGTGGCCGGTGCGGCGATGGCCTTCAGCAGCGTCAGCGTCGTCGCCAATGCGCTGCTGCTGCGCCGCTGGCGTGCCGCCGCTGCACCAAAGGAGCATTGATGGAAGGAATGAACATCGGCGAAGCCGCCAAGGCGTCCGGCGTGTCGGCGAAGATGATCCGCCACTACGAATCGGTAGGCCTGTTCCCCGAGCCGCGGCGGACCGACTCGGGCTATCGGCAGTACACCGAGAAAGAGGTGCACACGCTGCGCTTCATCCGCCAGGCCCGTGACCTGGGCTTCTCGCTGGAGCAGATCTCCGAGCTGCTGGCACTCTGGCAGAACCGCCGGCGGCCGAGCCGACAGGTGAAGGCGCTCGCGGAGGCCCACATCCAGGAACTGGAGCAGAAGCTGCAGGAGCTCCAGGTGATGAAATCGACACTCGAGCACCTGGTGCACTGCTGCCACGGCGACGACCGCCCCGACTGTCCCATCCTCGAGACGCTGTCGCAGTCGCACGGCCCGGGTGCGCTCGTCGACACCTCCAATGCGCACTCGGCGAAGCGTGGCCTGCGATCGGGCAAAGGTCACTGAACGCTGCCTACCGGGTCGTCTCGATGCGCGTGACCGTGATGGCGCCGTCGACGCGGTCCGCCGCGAAACGCACCTTGTCGCCCTCGTTCAGGCCGTCGAGCATTTTGGGATCGGATGCGCGAAACACCATCGTCATCGGCGGCATGTCGAGGTTCTCGATGCGACCGTGACGAAGCGTCAGCTTGCCGGCCTGCTTGTCGACCTTGCGCACCTCGCCCTCGGACAGTGCGGCCGCCGCGGAAGGCTGATCGGGCTGCTGCAGCTGCGCGTGAGCCCCCGCGGCGAGCCCTGCGACAACCATCGAGATCAGAAGCGAGAAATTCATGAGGTACTCCTTGTCACTCACTTGACGCTGACCGTGCCCACCATGCCGGCTTCGAAGTGGCCGGGGATCAGGCAGGCGAACCGGAACTCGCCGGCGCGCGTGAACTGCCAGACGATGTCCCCGCTGCCACCCGGCTTCACATGGGTCATGTGCGGCTCGTCGTGCTCCATCCCGGGGAATTTCTTCATCAAGGCGGCGTGTTCCTCGAGCGCCTGCTCGGTGCCGAGCACGAGCTCGTGCAGCACCTGTCCCCGGTTGGCAGCGACCAGGCGAACGGTCTCGCCGCGTCGCACGACGATGTGCGACGGCGTGAAGCGCATGTCGTCGCTCATCGCGACGCGGATCGTGCGGCTGACCTTGCGTGGGTCGCCTTGCCGGCCGAAGGGGGTGCCTTCGACCTTGCTGGCGTCGAAGCGCCTCGGCGCGGATGCGGGATGCGCCGACGTTTCGTGCGCCTGGGTGGCGCTCGTGGCGACCACCGCACCCAGCGTGGCGCCTCGAAGCAACGAACTGATGTTCATGCGAGCTCCTTGTTGTCGTCGGATCAGTGGCCCGAATGGCGGTGCGCACCAGGCTTGCGCACCTGCAGCGTCTTGCGGTCCGCCTTCGGCGCGGCAGCGCGCGTCGGCGGCTGCAGCTCGCCCGTGTACTCGCGGGCGACGGTTCCTGGCGGGTGGGCGTAGAAGCCCGGGTCGCGGTAGTCGCCCGGCCTCAGGTCGTCTCGCACCTTGACCACGCTGAACATGCCGCCCATCTCCATCGGCCCGTACGGCCCCGTGCCGGTCATCATCGGCAGCGTGTTGTCCGGCAGCGGCATCTCCATCGTTCCCATGTCCGCCATGCCACGCTCGCCCATGACCATGTAGTCGGGCACCAGCTTCGCGATGCGCTCGGCGACGCCTCGGTGGTCCACGCCGATCATGTTCGGCACGCCGTGGCCCATCGCGTTCATCGTGTGGTGCGACTTGTGGCAATGGATGGCCCAGTCGCCGGCGACGGCGTCGAACTCCAAGGCGCGCATCTGGCCCACCGCGACATCGGTGGTCACCTCCGGCCAGCGCGCCGCCTTCGGCACCCAGCCGCCATCCGTGCCGGTCACCTCGAAATGCGGCCCATGCATGTGGATGGGGTGATTGGTCATCGTCAGGTTGCCGATGCGCACCCGCACGCGGTCGCCGGTGCGCGCCACCAGCGGGTCGATGCCGGGGAAGACACGGCTGTTCCAGGTCCAGAGGTTGAAGTCCGTCATCTCGCTCGTGCGCGGCGTCGCGCTGCCGGGCTCGATGTCGTAGGACGCGAGCAGGAAGGCGAAGTCGCGGTCGACCCGGTGCTGTCGGATGTCCTTCGGATGGATGATGAACATGCCCATCATGCCCATTGCCATCTGCACCATCTCGTCCGCATGCGGGTGGTACATGTGGGTGCCGGGCCGCAGCACCGTGTACTCGTAGACGAAGGTCTTGCCCGGCGGGATGTGCGGCTGCGTGAGCCCGCCGATGCCGTCCATGCCGGAGGGCACGAGAACGCCATGCCAGTGCACCGTGGTGTGCTCGGGGAGCTTGTTGGTCACGAAGATCCGGATGCGGTCGCCCTCGACCGCCTCGATCGTCGGGCCCGGGCTGGTGCCGTTGTAGCCCCACAGGTTGGCCTTCATGCCCGGGGCGAACTCGCGCACGACCGGCTCGGCCACGAGGTGGAACTCCTTGACGCCGTCCTTCATGCGCCAGGGCAGCGACCAGCCGTTGAGCGTGGCCACCGGGTTGAAGGGCCGGCCCGTCGACGGCGGGCGCGGGGGCTGCATGGCCGGCGAGGTCTGGATCACGGCCTCGGGCAAGGACGCGGCGGCGACGCGGCTCACCGCCGTGGCTCCCAGCGCCGCACCCGCGGCCTTGAAGAAGGTTCTTCGATTCGTCATGGGTGTGCTTTCAATGTGCGGCAGCGTCGCCGGCAGAGGACGTGGCCGACATGGGTCGCAACCATGGGCCACCTCGGGGCGAAGCGCCCGTCAGTGCGGTCTGGAGATCCGTCTGGGCGACCCAGAAGTCGCGCAGGGCTTCGACGTAGCCGGTGACGCCTTCGACCTGTTCGCGAGAGTCGGCGAGCAGCTCGAACACGCTGATCAGCATGCCGTTGTAGCGAAGCAGGTTCTCTTCGGAGATGCGTTTGCGCAGCGGTATCACGTCGTCGCGGTAGAGCCGCGCCAGGTCGTAGGCCGTTCGATAGGCCGAGTACGACTCTCGCACTTCGGACCGCGCGTCGATCGCGAGCTGCGCAGCCTGATGCACGGCCTGCATGTAGGTCGCCTGCGCGCGAGCGACGCCGGTCGACCCGAAGTCGAACAGCGGCAGCTGCAGTTCGATCTCGTAGCCGTCGGCCCGCGGTTCGCCGCTCAGGCTCTTGTTGACGTGGCCCAGCTCCAGCACGTTGATGAAGCGGGTGGCCTTGCCGAGACCCAGCGCCCGCGCCGTCGAATCCACCGAACGCCTGGCCATCATCACGTCGAGGCGCTGTGCCATCGCCGCCCGCTCGGCGTCCTTCGGCTGCGTCGGCTCCTTCGGCAGTTCGGGCAGTCGCTCGGGCAGCTCGAAGCCGGGCGGATCGCCCGCCAGCCCCAGCAAGCGCGCCAGCTGCTCGCGCTCCGCGACAGCCTGATGCCGTGCACGCGCCAGCCGGGCGGTGGCGTCCGCATGGAACGCCTGCTCCCGCATCTGCGCAAGCTTGTTGAAGTTGCCGGCCTGCACCATGCGGCGCGCCAGCTCGCTGGAGGCGTCGGCCGCTTCCTTGACCTGCTGGCCGTACCTGACGAGTTCCTGTGCGGCCACCGCGGCGAAGTAGGCACGCCGTGTCTGCGCCGCCAGGCCGACGGCCTGATGGGCGGCCTGCAGCTGCGCGCGCTCGAAGCGGCCCCGCTCCACCTCCTTCGCCCACGGCATCGTCAACAGGCCCAGCACGTCGAACACGATGGAGCGCTCGATCTCGACGACGCCGCCGCCTTCGCTTAGCCGGCTGAAACCCAACGTCGGATTGCGCAGTCGCCCCGCCCGCACGCGCTCCGACTCCGCAATGCCGAGTTCGCTGAAGCGGGCTTGCAGTCCCCGGTTGTTGAGCAGCGCGACCTCGACGGCGCCGTCCGCCGTCAGCGGCTGTTGGAGAAGCTCGGCAGTGCGCGACTTCGCCGTATCGGGTTCGCTGCTCGTGCGCTGGTAGACGGGCGCGACGCCCGTGCGTGCCTGGGTCAGATCCGCCACCGCGTCGAAGCCGCCATCGGTGGAGAAGCTGGCGCACCCCCCGAGCATCGCGACACCGATCGCCGTTGCGACCAAGGTGATGATGGTGTTCATGGGTCGAACTCATCTGGAAGAACCGCAGCGGGACGACGCCCGCATCGGGAACCTCGTGCGCGGACGCACGAGCGCTGTCAGGCCTCGCGCAGGAGGCCTCGCGGGGTCAGATGGTTCGTGGTGGACGTTCCTGGCCGCCCGACAAGAAGGTCGCCGCCGGCACCGACAACCCCGGGAACGTGGTCGAGGAAAGCGCTGGCGGCGCAACGAGGTCCGTCTGGCTGGTCAGCAGCGACGCCGACGAGCAACATGCCGAGCACAGCGTGCACTTGCCGGATGCGCCGGCCGGATGATGCGCGTCGTGGTCGTGTCCTGCATCGGCCTGCGCAGCCGCGTGCTCGTGGTGCGAGTGATCCACCTGACGCAGTTCCGCCTGGGTGCCGCCGCCGGACGGCAGGCACGGCATGGTGGCGGCCAACACGCCCCGGATGGGGACGATCATGGCGAGCAGCAGCACGAGCCAGAGGCGAAGGATTCTCACGAGCTTCAAGGGGCCAGGACGATTTGACACGGTAGACCTTGCGACAGGGGGAAGGTCAAGTCCCGACCCACGCGCAGCAGGGATTCAGGATCAATGCGCTGACGCGCGTCGCGGACTTGCGCATCGCGCCGCGCGGTCGACGCGGCACCTCGCTGTCGGCCACCAGCGGGTTCTGACAAAAAAGACCTTCCGGGCCGTGTCGATGCCAGCCGCCGCCGTTCGTCGTGGGAGTACAGGCACTCATTCACCAGGAGAAACCAGCATGCGATTCATCATCACGGCACAGGCAGGCGCGGACGGAACGAGGTCGGGCGCGCAGGACGGTCTCGACGAGAAGCTCCTCGTCGCCTACATGGCCTTCAACGAGGAGATGCACAAGGCCGGCGTCCTGGTGGCTGCGGAGGGCCTGAACCCCGCGGCACGGGGTGCCCGCGTCGCCGTCTCCAAGGGCAAGCGTCATCTCGTCGATGGCCCTTTCACGGAGTCGAAGGAGCTGGTCGGCGGCTTCTACATCGTCGACGTGAAGTCGCTCGACGAAGCCATCCAGTGGGCACTGCGCGTCCCCTGCGGGCTCGGCATCGACGACGTGCTGGAGATTCGCCAGCTGACGGGGGCGGGCGACATCCCGCCCGAGGTCAACCGGATCATCAAGTCGGCTGCGCCGACGTGGAGCGCATCGGTCTGGCAGGCACGAGAACAGATTCAGGATTGACCGCCGACCGCAGCCTTGGGCCGCACGAGCAGGGAGAACTTCGATGAAGATGGTTTTGACGTCTGCAACGACCCCCGACGAGTACCTGCAGTGCCTGGGCGGCTGGCAACAGCAGTACGTCCGGGCTTTGCGTTGTGCGGTTCGAGAGGCGGCGCCCGAATTGTCGGAACGATTGAAGTGGGGTCACATCGTGTACTTCATGAGCGGCCCGGTGCTGCTGGTCCGGGCGGAGCCGACGCGCGTGCTGTTCGGCTTCTGGCGGGGTCAGCGCTTGCGCCACATCGAGCCACGGCTGAAGCCTGGCGGAAAGTACGAGATGGCAACGCTCGAGCTTAAGCGCGAGACGCCCCTGGTCAGGGCGACGGTCGTCGAGCTGGTGTCACAGGCGGCCCGGCTCGACCCTGTCGCCGTCGGGCTCACGTCGGGAAGCGGCGTGGCCAGCCGCGTGCATGTCCGGTCTTGAACGGGGCGGGGCCGGCGCCGATGGTGGGGCCGGTGGCTGCGGGACTGTGCTTGTCTCTTGCAGCCGATCGCCCCATGTCAGACCGCCAGGCGCTGCGGCGACAGGTATTCCTGGCGAAACGTCTCGAACGGCGCGGTATCGGAGCGCTCCAGGCGCTGCTGCTCGTCGACCGACTCCTGCGCCAGACGCTCGAAGCGGGCCTGCAGGTCGGGCGGGAACGGTCGCCGCGCGAACGACTGCCGGATGTGCTCGGATCTTGCGCGCACGAAGGCGGTGTACGAGCCCGCGTGCTCGCTGGCGATCGCTTGCAGCACGCGCGCCGAGGGCAGTTCCTGCGGATGACGCAGCGCCAGGGCCGCCGACGCCACGGCGTCGCGGTGAGCACGGCCGCCCGACACGGCGTCGAGCGCGGCCGCGATGGGGATGCACTCCTCGACGAGTTGGGCGCCCCATTCGACCAGCGGCACCGCGTCGTCGCCCCGCTCGAGGCGCAGGTCCGGCTCGCGGCCGCGCTCTGCCGCGCGATGCTGGTTTGCCGCAAGCGCGGCGATCTCGCGCGGCGTGTCCGGCGGGCTGTCGGCGAGCAGGCAGTGCAGAAGGAAGGTGTCCAGAAAGGCGATCGTGCCGGCGGCGATGCCCACCGGCTCGAACGGATCGAGGTCCATGCAGCGCACTTCGACATACTCGACGCCGCGCTCGCGCAGCGCATGCAGCGGCCGCTCGCCGGACCGTATGACCCGCTTGGGCCGGATGGTCCCGTAGAACTCGTTCTCGATCTGCAGCAGGCAGGTGCTGAGCTGGTTGTACTCGCCGCCCGGATTGAGGACGCCCAGCGCCTCGTAGGGCGGGTGCGGCCGCGTCAGCGCATCGTGCAGCGATTCGCCGTAGCGGTCGAGGTTGTTGTAGCTCACGCACAGCTTCGCCTGCGCATCGCTCTGGTAGCCCAGCCGGCCCATGCGCAGCGACGTGGCATGTGGCAGGTGCAGGCTGCCGCTGCCCAGATTCACCAGCCGGTGCTCGCGGCCCGCGACGAAGCTCGGGCAGACTGCGGGCGATGCGCCGAAGAGATAGAGCAACAGGAACGAATGCCGCCGGAAGTTGCGGATCAGGGCGAAGTAGTCGTCGTTCGACAGACCCGGCATCGACCAGTTGTAGTGAATGCCCGAAATCGTCTGCATCCGCCGTCCGTAGCGGTGTCCCAGCCCCATCCGATATACGCTCTTCGCCCGCCCGACGTTGGAGGCGCCGTAGCGCCCGATGGGGATGGTCTCGTCGGCCGGCAGCTCGCACGGCATGCTCGCCACCCACAGGAGCTCGTCACCGATCACCCGATAGACGTACTGGTGAATCTGCGTCAACTCGTCCAGGCATGACGCCACGCCGGCATGCACGCCCGTGATGAGCTCGAGCTGAGACTCGCTGAAGTCCGTCGTGATGTGGGGATGGGTCAGCGCGCTGCCGAGCTTCTGCGGATGGGGTGTGAGGGCGAGTCGGCCGCCGGGCAGCGCGCGCAGGCTCTCCTTCTCGATGCCGCGTCGGATGCCCTGGATGTCGGCTGGCGTCAGGCCGAGCAGGCGTTGTTGCAGGCTGGTCAAGCCGGGTCTCCTTGTTCGCGGTTCGAGCCGAGGAGGCGATCATCGCCCAAAGCGGTCGACCGGGCGAGGTCGAGGCCCATGCGCTGCGCGATGTCGACCTCGACATCCGGCGGGGGTGAATTCATCGTGCTGCTGGACGAGCGCACGCTGCGTGAACTGCAGGTGCGCGTCGAGGTCGCCGACGCGCAGGCGCAGCGGGTCAAGGCGCGCATCGAGCTCGCGATGGTCGGCCTGCAACACGCGCGCAACGAGGTCCAGCGCAGCGAGCAGCCCGCCATGCAGGGCTTCGTGTCGCCGACGAAGCTCGACACCGACCGGCTGGCGGCGCTGGCCCCGCGGCGTTCGCCCCCTCGAGCCGAGTGCGCTATGCGCCCTTGGCCGTCAAGGGAGGTCGGGTCGGCGCAGCGGGTACACCGAGCTGCTTCCGATCCGTCCCACCATGGGCAGCTTCAGCCCGTTCTGATTGACCCCGAAGTTCAATCCGAGCACGTTGAGTTCGAAGCCATCGACGCCGCTCACCGCCACGCCCAGCACCCCGCCCAGCGACAACTGAAGGCCGCTGCCGCTCGGCGCAGCGCCGACGATGGAGCTGCCGAGGTAGTCCTTGCCGATGGCGGTGGCCGGAAGATCGACCTCCAGCTCCGGCACCGCCCGGGCGATCCACGCGGTGAAGGTGTTCGAGTTGGGGCCGGGCCACACCCGGTATTCGGCGCTGTAGGGATACGCGTGAGCCGCCCTGTCGATGCGCTCGATCAGCTTGTCGACGCCTGCTCCACGCCGGTCGGCGTAAAGCTCCGGCGCCGAGCCGAACCAGCGCGCGTCCGGTGGACGGCTGTGCACGACGACGGCGCTGGGCGACCAGCGCAGCCGCCACCCCACCACTTCGTAGACCGTCCACTGCTGCGCTTCAGTCGGCTTGACCGCGACCCAGGTGTGCACGCCGAAGAGGCCCTTGGCCCCGATGGTGCGAGCTCCGTACACCTGCACCACCGCTTCCTTGACCGCCGCGGGATCCGGGGCAAGGCCCACCGGCTGGCGGCTGGCGGTTCGCCAGTCCGATCGCGTGCTCATGCATGACGTCGCAGCCGTGACGGCGACGGCTGTGACCGCGCAGACGACGAGGCGAGAAGGACGGCGCACGGCTTGAGATCGACGCAGACACCAGCGCACTACCGGCCCATCCGCATGAAGGGCTGGTCCATCGTCATGCCCGGCGCACGCACAACGCGAAACCACCGGCTCATCCAGTTTTCCATGGCACCTCCTCGCCGCGTAGGGATACGCTCGAAGACTATAGGCGGCGCGTTCGCAGCTGCAAGCACGACCCAAGGTCGATGGGCGCCGCGCCAGGGTGCGAACGTGGGTGACGTAGTAGACGAGCGCCACCAGCACGCTGCTGCCAATAGCCCAGGTCGTAGCGACGGCCTCTTCGAGACCGCGCTGCGTGCGAGGCAGGTGCTTGCGATCTCGACGCCTTCGGCATGCTTCAGCTGCGCGGTACCGCCATCACCAGTGCGCGGATGAACCGGAGCTTGGCCGGCGCCGGCAGCGCGGTGCGGTTCGTCAGTTCCTGGCTGACCTGACGCACCAGCCGCGGCATCGGCTGCTGGGATTGCAGGTGCCCGTCGACCATGGTCACGTGGCGCATCGGGTCGGGCGACTGCGCGGCCGGCTGCCAGTCCAGCTCCAACTGAAGTGCCTTGGCGAGCGCCGCGTCGTGCTGCGCCAGCTGTTCGATCTGGGACACCGAGACGTCATCTCCGGGGCCGGTGCAAATGTTCATCAGCATGGATTCGACCGGCGCTGCGTTGTGCAGGGGCCGGCCGCTCGCGTATGCCTGCTGGAACGCATTGGCACGCTCGAAGCCGAAACAACGATGCAGTTCCATGCCGAGCCGGTAGAGGAAGACGGCCTTGGGGACGGTCGCGTTGGGCCGGTGCTGCAGCAGCGGCATCTGCGAGTGATGCACCAGCTCCTCGACCCACGCGATGCAACCGTGGGGACCTACCGGGGCGCGGACGATCTCGCTGCCGAGCGGCAACTTGACCCACTGGTCGCCCAGGTGTTCGAGGAACAGTGTCGGGGCCATTCGCTTGATGCACTCCGCGCGGCTGGGGTTCCACTGCGTGCCCGAAGGGTCGCGCGGGTTGAGCACGTATTCGGGGCCGGGGATCGGTTGGTCGTGGTCGTAGACGATCGCGCTGAACAGCACGTTGCCCGGCGAGTCGCGGCGCAGGTAGCCGCCCTTCTCCGCCGGAAATTTGGTGCAGAAGTGGACATCCACCACCAGCTTCCACTTGTCGCCGAGCATGGCATCGGCGTTGTCGACGATGTACTTCGCCTGCCCCGATCGCTCCAGCAGCGAGAGCACGACATTGCGCAGCGGCACGTGCAGTTTCTGATTTTCACCGACGAGGAACGTCTCCGAACGCTGGTAGGCGGGTCCCGCCCCGTTCTCGTATCCCGGCAGCACACCCATCGGCCGCCCGGGAGTGCCCAGGTCCAAAGCTTTTCCCTTGACGCTCAACGGCAGGCTGCAGATTCGGGCATAGGTGGACGCCAGCTCGCCGAACCATTGCAGCAACGTGCGAGTGTCGGCCGCCACTTTGGCGTCGGCCTGGAAGTTCACGGGATGCGCGACATGGCGCAGTCCTGCATCGATGGAGCGGCGGGGGACAGCCATGACCAGCAGCCGGACGAACCGTCGCTTCGGAGGTTCCGCAAGGACGGTGCCCTCCACCACTTTCTGGCTCATCTGCCGGGTGAGACCGGGCAGCTTTTGATGTCCTTCGGCGATTCCGTCCACGACCGCATTCATGCCGCCTTGGGTCTTGGCTTCCCACCGAAGCTTCGTGGAGACGAACGTCGACGGCTTGCGCCAGATCGTGGCGCCGAGCAGCATCTGCCCTACCTGCGGGTTCATTGCGGTGACCGGTTGAACATCAGCCTGCGTGAGCGCGCCCTTGCGGGCGTCGCAGACATGAAGCAGCAGTTGCTGGAGCACACTGGGCGCATTCAAGTCGCTGCGCGGTGCCATCCCCGTCTGACCCGCCAACCACCGCGCCCAGAATGCTTGCGCTTCCTGATTGTTCTCGACCAGCGCGAGGGCCTGCGTGGCGATGCTTGCAAAGTCTTGTCTCGAACAATGCAACTGGCGCTGCGACGTCAGCGGCTGCGTGTGATAGACCAGCTCCTCGATCCACCCGATGCATCCGTGGGGCGGCATCTCGGCGCAGGCGATGCTGTTACCGGGCGGCTGACTCCACAACGCCGAGAGTCCGGTCAGGAAGGCCGGCGGCACGAGGCCCTTGATGAGGTCGCCGCGCAGCCAGCGGATCGGCGACAGTGGCGGCGGGTTCAGCAGTATTTCCGGACCGGGAATCGCCACGTCGTGGTCATAGGCGTGGATGCTGAACAGCGTCCGTCCGATCGAGTCGCGCCGCAGGAAACCGGCTTCGGCCATCGGATATTCGGCGCAGAGGTGGACGTCGACCACGAGCCGCAAGTCGTCCTGGTTGAGCGCGTTGATGTGGTCGACGATGAACTTGCCCTGACCCGACTGCATCAACAGCGTGCCGGCGATGTGCTGCAGGGCCGCCTGCTCTGCCTTGTGCTGAGGCGACAGGAAGGCTTCGGCACCGGACAACTCTACGCCGGGCACGACACCCACCGGCAGAAGCGGGTCGTCGAGATGCAGCGCACCTTTGTCGGCGCTCAGGGGAATGCTGCACACCCGGCCGTACGAGTGGCCCTGCGCCGCGAACGACTCGATGAGCGCATGGATCTGCTTCGGCGTGTCGCCGGTGGCCTGGAAGATGCGCGGCGAACTGAGTTCGGACAGGTCGCGATGCAAGTCGGGTTGATGTTCCACGAAAGAGTTCCTCCGCCGTGCGCCGAAGGGGCGACCGCCGCCGATGCGGGCACGCACGAATTCATTGTGGTGATCGGCTCGCCAAGAGCCATCGGCAAAAGAGGAAGCGCGGCTTCCTCTTTTCCTAGTCCATTGGCGATTGCACGCTGGGCAGGCCTTCTTTTCGGCGCGGCCCGCGGCAGGCGCGTGGCTTGCCACCTGGCCGGTGTGAAGGAGGTTCCCATGAAGTTGTTGAAATACATGCTCGCCATTGCCGCCGGCGCACTGACGACCCATTTCGTTCTCAAGTACCGCGGCCTATCGCCCGCCGGAGAGGGCCTGGGCTCCTTCGGCCCTGATCCAATGGATGACGACGAGGAGGCGACCGCGACGCGCGGCGAGGCCAGCGAGTTCGCCAACCCGGCCGAGCGCTTGCAGGAGGAGGGAATGATCGGCTCCGCCGCGGGGCCGGAACTGTCGACGCAGGACCTGTTTTCATCGTCCTCGCAGCGGGGCGAAGAACCTGTCACGCCCGGATTGCCCGACCTGACGCGCGGCGCTTGAAGGTGCCGACCCGCGATCTGCGGGCCTTGGCCCGAGCCGGGAACACGAGTTGCAACACCAGGCATCCCCCCGGCCGCCCGAGGGACACACGCAGCCCGCGTTCGGCTGGCCGGCCTGGCCGCTGCCACTTCTGGCAGGACTGCTGCCGCTCGTCGCGACGGTCGTCGCGTTCGCGCTGTCGGCGCGCCTGGGGTTCATCGAGCCGTGCAACCCGTTCATCGACGGATGCGTCTCGATCAGCCGCGCTGCGCGCCATGGCTTGCCGAACCACCTGTTCAGGGCGCTGGTGCTTCCGGCCGCCGCCTTGCAGGCGCTGTGCTGGCTGCTCTGCGGCGCGTGGCTGCGCACGCTGAGTGCCGTGTCCACCCGCAAGCTGCGCGCGCTGAGGTGGCTCGGGCCTGCGGCGGCGGGGTTCCTCGTCCTGTACGGAGCGTTCCTCGGCACCGAGGGCGAGGCGTACCGCTGGATGCGCCGCTACGGCGTCATGCTGTTCTTCGGGGGGACCTGCATCGCGATGCTCATCGTCAGCGATGCCACGCGGGGTCTTGCGCTGCGAGCAAGGCATGTTGCTCGGGCGCTGCCGCTCCTGTGCATGGTGTTGCCGCTGCTCGGCCTCGCCAATGCGTTCGCGCCGCTGTTCCAGGCGGACGCCCACACCCGGGACGCGCTGCAAAACAGCACCGAGTGGTGGGGAGCCCTCATCTTCACCTTGTTCTTCGTCGCAATCTCTTGGCTGTGGCATGCCACGCGTTTCGAGATCCGGTTTTGCTCGCTCTCCCCGTCCGAGGGTGATCGATGACCCCGACCCTCTCCCGCCGAGGGGAGCATCCAGCATGCATCAGCGCTTGCGCCGCAGCCTGTCCATCCGCGAGCGCACCATTTGGTTCACGAACGTCCGCTCGAAGTAGTTGGCATCCTTCAGCAGCTGTTCGCCTTCGAGCTGACACGCGTCCTGCAGCTTGAGCAGCTCGTCCGGCGGCAGATCGACCTGGGCCTTCTCGGCGTTGCGCAGCAGCTCTTCGGCCTGCGGGGAGCGCACGCCCTGCTTGTAGACCGTGCCGATGAATGCAAACGACGCCTTCACGATGGGCAGCAGCGGCGCCTCGGCTGTCGCATCGCCGCGCTTCACGCGTTGCGCCAGCGGCTCCCCGCGCGCCTTGAGCGCCGCGACGCACTCAGCGCAGTGCGCGATGGTGGGCACGGCCGGTTCGGCCCAGGCCACGCTGACGAGCAATGCCGCCGCCACGGCGCCGTGGCGCAGATTCGGCAAAGGAAACGTCGTCGGCGTTCGGCTCATCGGTGTCTCGGGATGGCGCCTGCGGATTGTGCGGCACGGATTCGTGCCCGGAAACGACGCCGGAGTTCAACCGATTGTCGGCCTATGGAAGGACCGCTCGCCCCTCATCAAGCCGCCAGCGCCTGCGCCCTGCGAACGCACCGCTTGCCGCCCTGCTTGCCCGCGTACATGGCGCCGTCGGCGCGCCGCATCAGCATGGCCGCGTCGCGCCCATCGAGCGGGGCGAGCACATAGCCGATGGTCACGCCCAGCCGGAAGCCGGTGCCGGCCGACAGCGCGAACGGCTCCTCGAAGGCGTCGAGCAGGTGCTGACCGACGCGCCGCGCCTGCTCGTCGTCCGCGAGCTGCCCGGCGATCACGACGAATTCGTCGCCGCCCAGGCGCGCAGAGACGTCATCCGGTCGCAGCACGTGCCGCAGGCGCCTGCCCACCGCCACGAGCAGCTCGTCGCCGACCTGGTGGCCATGCGCATCGTTCACCACCTTGAAGCCGTCGAGGTCGAGCAGGTACAGCGCGACGAGGCGGTCAGGGGCGCAGCCGGCCAGCGCGGCTTCGAGCGCGTGGTCCAGCCCGCGGCGGTTGGGCAGGCCGGTGAGCGCGTCGGTGCGCGCCAGCGTCACCAGCGACTCGCGCTCCTGTCGCGCCCGCTGCGCGGCCGCGTGCAGCTCCTGCTGGCGCACGCCGATGACGCGCATGAACAGCAGCATGTCCAGCGTGGCGCCGAACTGCAGGGAGTGCTGCGTCCAGAAGTTGAACGGCATCGTGCCCTTGATCAGGCTCACCATGACCCAGGTGGCGACGAAGTAGCCGACCCAGGCCGCCAGGAAGAGCCAGCCCACGGGATCGCCGCGACGGGCCCGCTTCAAGGCGCCGGGCATGCCGAAGATGGCCGGAGCCAGCCCCAGCGTGCCGACCACGGCGCTCACCTGATGCACGTGCAGCAGGTCGACGCCGTACGCGACCGCGACCGCCAGCAGCACCGCACACCCGCCCTTCATCATGGGTCCGAACCAGCGGTTGGGGTGCGGCCCCAGGGCATGGTCGACGAACAGGAAAGTGCCGGCCGCCGCAAGCAGCGCCGAGATCCCGCCGAGGTGCAGCTCGGCCCACAGGTTGTCGCCCCAAAGGTACTGCTTGCCGAAGCCGAACTGGTAGATCGAGAACAGGATGGAGCCGCCGCTCTGCAGCGCGTACTTCAGGTACAGCCGCTCGCGCAGCGATCCCCATTGCATGAGGCTGTACAGCAGCAGGCACAGGCCGAGCCCGGTGAGCAGGCCCTGCAGCATCTGCTCGTCCAGCGAGCGCGCCTGGAATGCCGGCAGCTTCTCCAGCGTGATCGGCAGGACCATCGCGCCCTGCGTCTGCACGCGCAGGTAGACCGTGGCCGGCTGGCCGGGCGGCAGGCGCAGCGCCACGGCATGGATGCGGCCCGGAAGCGGCCGCTCGGCGTAGGGCTGCAGGTTGCCCAGGCGCGCGTGCCGAAGCTCGAGCCCGTCCGCGCCGACGACATGCACATCGACGCGGTTGAGCACGGCGTAGTCGATGCCGAGGATCCATTCCCCGTCCGAGCGCGCGTCGACCTGCAACGGGATGCGCAGCCACACGGGCGCCTTGTTCAAGCCGAGGGTCGCATGCGCGCCCGGCGGCGGGGCGAAACCCGGCTGGGAGGCGCGGCGCACGTCGGCGAGCGTCAGCACCTGGGTCGTGTCCACCAGCACGGACACCGCAGGCCACGCATCCACCCGCGGCCGGCTGTCGTCGAGCACCAGTTGCGCCGTCGCGGGGCTCGCGAGCGCGAGCAGCCACAGCAACGCGGTGCACCAGCGGCACCACGCGAAGGACTTCATCATGGGAGCTTCATCAGGACGGCGCTAGCGAGGCCCAGGCGCCGGCGGCGGCATGCCGCCCCTCGATCATCCCCGAGATGGGACGGCCCTTTCCAGTGCCTTGTGCGCAAGAGTTGGCGGATGCGGCCGGCGCGCGGGCGAGCGACGACGCTCGTTCAGCCTCTAGACGAGGCCATGCGCCACCGCGTCGTCGTAGCAGCGGACCTGCCGATAGCCTTGCGCCGCGGCCTCATGGCAGGGAATGGGCACGCCTTCAGCGAGCCGGCGCAGACTCGGCTCGGCGTGCAGCAGCGACACGGTGACGGCGAGATGGTGCGTCCAGGCGCCGCTCTTGAGCCGGTAGGCCGAAGGACCCGGCACCAGCATGCAGCCACCGAGGCCCTTGGCGATCTGCTTGTTCGGTGTCACGACACGGTCCTGCTGCTGGACACACGCATTGGATCGCCGGCAGGCATGCGAGTTCGCCGTCGAGCGGCGGCTGGCGTGGGCACGTCCGTTGCCCGTTTCCGATGGGCCGGCGCCTTGGGCGTGGCAGCCCCATGTCCATGGACTACCACCTCCTCGAAGCGCCTTCCATCCTCGGTCTCAAGCCTTCCGGCGTGGAGCTGCTGCCGCAGCGGCTGCTCGACGAAGGCCTGGCGCAGCGGCTGGCCGCGCGGCACGCCGGACGCGTCGAGCCGCTTGCGTACAGCGACATTCGCGATCCGCGCACCGGCACCTTGAATGCCGAGGCGATCGCCCGATACGCCGTGGCGCTGGCCGATGCCGTGGGCAGCGTGCTCGACCGCGGCGCCTTCCCGGTGATCCTGGGCGGCGATTGCTCCATCGTCCTCGGACCCCTGCTGGCGCTCAAGCGGCGCGGACGCTACGGACTGCTCTTCATCGACGGCCACGCCGACTTCTACCAGCCCGAGGTCAACCCGAACGGCGAGGCGGCGTCGATGGACCTGGCCTTCGCGACGGGCCATGGCCCCCGGCTGCTGACCGACATCGAGGGCCGCGGCCCGCTGGTGAAGGACGAAGACGTCGTGGTGTACGGCTTTCGCGATGCCGACGAGCAGGCGCAGTACGGCAGCCAGCCGCTGCCGCCCGTCATGCCGCGCTTCGACCTGGCCGCCGTGCGGCGCCTGGGTACGGTGGCCGCCGCCGAGGCGGCGCTCGCGCCGCTGCGCCGCCCCGAGCTCGAGGGCTTCTTCATCCATCTCGATGCCGATTGCCTGGATGACGCCGTCATGCCGGCCGTCGACTATCGCTTGCCGGACGGACTGTCGACGCAGGAGCTGGTCGCCGTGCTGCGCGCGGCGCGTGCGTCAGGCCGCGCCGTCGGCATCGAAGTGACGATCTACAACCCCAGGCTCGATCGCGACGGGAGTGCCGGCCGCGCGCTGGTCCAGGCGCTGGTGGACGGGCTCGGTGGCGGCCTCGAGCAAGGCACGACTGACTCCCTCTCCCCGCTTGCGGGGACAGGGTAAGACCAGTCAATGGAGCTTGACGCGCGGCTCGGTGCTGCGCGCGATCACGCGCGCAGCCGTGCCCAGGCTGGTCTTCCACCACCCGTGCAAGGCCAGCTCGTGCAGCTTGTAGAGCGAGAGGTACATCCAGCGCGCGAAGATGCCTTCGACCCACAGGTTCTTGCCCGACAGCGCGCCCATCAGGTTGCCGACGGTCGAGTACTCGCCCAGCGACACCAGCGAGCCGAAGTCGCGATAGCGCCAAGGCTTCAGCGCTTCGCCGCGCAGGCGCCGCCGGATCTGCTTGACCAGGTGCGAGGCCTGCTGATGCGCCGCCTGCGCGCGCGGCGGCACGATGCTGCCCTCGGGACGGCCCACCCACGGCGCGGCCGCGCAGTCGCCGATGGCGAACACGTCGTCGTCGCGGGACGACTGCAGCGTCGGACGCACGACCAGCTGGTTGATGCGATTGGTCTCGAGGCCGTCGAGGTTCTTCAGGAAATCGGGACCCTTGACCCCGGCGGCCCACACCACCAGCTCGGCCGGAATCGTCTCGCCGCCTTCGAGCTCCACCCCGTTGCCGGTGACCGCCGTGACCTTGGCCCCGGTGCGCACGCTCACCTGCAGCGAGTGCAGCAGCTTCAGCGCCGCAGATGCGATCCGCTCGGGCAGCGCCGGCAGGATGCGCGGTCCCGCCTCGATGAGGTTGAGCTTGATGTCGCGCTCGGGGTCGATGCGGTCGAGGCCGTAGGACACCAGCGTGCGCGTGGCCTTGTGCAGCTCGGCCACCAGCTCGACGCCGGTGGCGCCCCCGCCGATGACCGCGGCCTGCAGCTGCTCGGGGCCGAGCGGCTTGGGCTGCGCATGTGCACGCACGCAGGCGTTGACGAGACGGCGGTGGAACCGATCGGCCTGCGCGGGCGTCTCGAGGAGGATCGCGTGCTCCTGCACGCCCGGCGTGCCGAAGTCGTTGTTCTGGCTGCCCACCGCCATCACGAGCGTGTCGTAGCCGAAGACACGGGCGCCGGTGACCTGCTCGCCCTCTTCCTCGTCGTAGTACGGCGCGACGTGCACCTCGCGGCGTGCGCGGTCCAGGCCGATCATCTCGCCCATGCGGTAGCGGAAGCAGTGCCAGTGCGACTGCGCGAGGTAGTCGACGGAGCGCGTGTGCAGGTCGACGGATCCAGCCGCGATCTCGTGCAGGTGCGGCTTCCAGAAATGGGTGCGAGCCTTCTCGATCAGGGTGACCTGGGCGAGGCCCTTGCGGCCCAGCTTGTCGCCGAGCTGGGTGGCGAGCTCCAGGCCCCCCGCTCCACCACCGACGATCACGACACGATGCAGCCCGGAGGCGGTTGCGCGATTCATGCGCGCGATTATGGCGGCTGCGAGCTCAGTGCCTCCCGCCGAAGCGATGGTCGACGTCGCGCCGGAACTCGCGCGGGGTCATGCCCTTGATGTCGAGGAAGCGGCGGTTGAAGTTGGAGACGTTGTTGAAGCCCACGTCGTAGCAGATGTCGGTGATCTGCCGGTCCGATTCCATCAGCAGCTGGCAAGCGCGGTTGATGCGCACGCGATTGACGAAATCGGTGAAGGTGTTGCCGGTGGCGCGGCGGAAGAAGCGGCTGAAGCGGCTCTCGGTCATGCCCAGCTCGGCAGCCATCTGAGCGGCCGACAGCGGCTGCCCGAGCTGCTCGGTGATGCGGCTGACCACCGCGTTGATCTGGTCGGCCGAATGGTCGTCGTCCACGCCCTGCAGCTGCGCGTTCGACAGCAGCCGGTAGTCGGTGCAGGCCGCCAGCTCGCACAGGTAGGCGCAGAAGGCGCTCAGCCGCGCGAGCCCGCGGTTGGCCTTGGTGCGCTGCCAATGCTGCCGCGCCTGCTCCGCCAGCCCGAAGAACTCGATCCCGTGGCGCGCGCGTTCGAGCAGCGGCAGCACCTCCGCCAGCTCGGGCAGGTGCACCGCCGCCTGCGCGATCGGCTCATGCGCGAACTGGACGACGAGGTCGCGCTCCGCCACGCTGCCGCCGGGCAGATCCGTGGACAGCCAGTTGTGCGGCAGGCGCGGGCCGGTGAGCACCAGGTGGCCGGGCTGGAACTGCCCGATCCAGTCGCCGACGAAGGCCTTGCCCGAGGTCGCGACGATGAGATGCAGCTCGTACTCGTCGTGGTAGTGCCAGCGCGCCAGCGGCGTCGGAAAGCCATGCGACAGGCACCGGATGACGCCCGTCTCGGCGACCGGCTCGTAGCCCAGCGTCGGGCTGCGCGACAAGTCGTGCTCGAGCTCGGGCCTGAGCTGGCGCGGGAGATGGCGGCGGGAAGCGGTCATCGCTTGGGTCTCAGCTCATCACGTTGCCACCATCGACGTTGAGTGTCTGTGCGGTGATATACGAAGCCTCGTCGCTGGCGAGGAAAACGGCCGCGCCGCAGAGGTCATGGGGCTCGCCCATGCGGCCCAGGGGCACCGCCTCGCCCACGCGCCGCTTCTTCTCGCCCAGCGGCAGATTCTCGTACCGGGCGAACAGGGCGTCGACCCGCGACCACATCGGCGTGGCGATGACGCCGGGCGCGATGGCGTTGACGCGGATGCCGTGCGGAGCCATCGCGAGGGCCGCCGACTGGGTGTAGCTGATCACCGCCGCCTTGCTGGCGCAGTAGTGCGACACCAGCGCCTCGCCGCGGCGCCCCGCCTGCGAGGCCATGTTGATGACCGTCCCGCGCCGGCCGGCGTGCACCATCTGCGCCAGCACCTTCTGCATCACGAAGAAGGCGCCTTTCACGTTCACCGCGAAGAGCCGCTCGTACATGGCCTCGTCGCTGTCCAGCAGGGGCGCCATGTCGAACACAGCGGCGTTGTTGAAGAGCACGTCGATCGGGCCGAAACGCTCGCGGGCCGCGTCGACGAGCCCATCGATCTCGCCGGTCCTGGCGACATCGGCGGCCAGGTAGTGCCAGCGCCCGGTGCGCGGCATCGCGTCGGGCGCTTGCGGCGCCAGGTCGACCAGCGTGCAGTGCGCACCCTCGTCCAGGAAAGCCTGCGCCACCGCGAGGCCGATGCCTCCCCCCGCGCCGGTGAGCAGCGCGTGCCTGCCGTGCAATCGTCCCGTCATGCCTGGTGTTCCTCGATGAATCGATCGACTCGTCCGGCCGCATCGCGCAAGGCCTCGACGAGGCGCGCGTCGCCTGCCAGCGGCCCCCACAGCGACGCGTCGCGACAGAAGGCCAGCACCGCGTCGTCGCCGGTGAACAGCGCGTGCCCGGCCACCGGGTCCATCGCCTGGTCGTGATACGCGTGCGGCAGGCGCCCGGTGTGCCAGCGGCGCAGGTACGCCAGGAAGAGTGCCGGCAGCATCGCCACGCAAGCGATGCTGTGGCCGCGCGCCAGCCGCTCGCGGAGGGTGGGCGCGATGAAGCCGGGAATCTTGGCGAAGCCGTCCATGGCGACGCGCTGGTTGGTGTCACGGATCGCCGGATTGCCGAAGCGCTCGAGCACCACGTCGCGATAGGCGTGCAGGTCGATGGGACTGGGCTGCAGCACGGGGATCGCGTCCTCGGTCACGTAGTCGTGGGCCATGCGGCGGATCGCCGCGTCCTGCATCCCTTCGTGGATGAAGTCGAGGCCGGCAAGCGTGCCGGCCCACGCGATGCCGGCATGGGTGGCGTTGAGCACGCGGATCTTCGCCTCCTCGTACGGATCCACGGCCTGCACCATCTGCACGCCCACGGACTCCCAGGCGGGCCGTCCGGCAACGAAGTCGTCCTCGATCACCCACTGGATGAAGCTCTCGGCCATGACGGGCGCATCGTCGGCCCAGCCGGTCGCCGCCCGCACGCGCCCGGCCACGTCGGGCGTCGGCCGCGGCGTGATGCGATCGACCATCGCGTTGGGGCAGCTCGTCGAACGGCTCACCCACTCCAGCAGCGCCAGGTCGCCGACCACCTCGATGAACTGCAGCAGCCCGCTGCGCGCGCGATCGCCGTTGTGGCGCAGGTTGTCGCAGCACAGCAAGGTGAGCGGGCCGGCCTCGCGCAGTCGCCGCTCCCGCAGGATGGCGGTGAGCGCACCGTACACGGTGCCTCCGGGCAGGCCGTCGCGCGCACGTTCGAGGTCTGCCGCGAGCTCCGGCGCACCCAGGTCCAGCCGATCGTGCGAGTCGAGCGAGTAGCCGGCCTCGGTGACGGTGAACGAGACGATGCGCGTGCGCGGGTCTGCGCCCAGGTCGATCAGCGTCGCCAGCGAAGGCTCGTACGGCACGACCTGGCGAATGGCGGCGATGCGCTGGTAGCGGCGCTCGCCGGCGGGGCTCACCGTCTCCAGCGTGTAGGCGCCGCCCTGGCGCTGCAGCGCGGCGATGGTGTCTTCCATGCCGGGACGCGTGTTGCCGGCCGCCAGCATCCAGCTGTCGTCGCCTGCGTCGATCAGGCGCTGCAGATAGACCGCCTCGTGGGCGCGGTGAAAGGAGCCCAGCCCGAGATGCAGGATCACGAGCGGGGATGGTGTCGAGGTGGGCATCGGCAGGGATCAGTGGGCGGCCGCGACGCGGCCTTGTGCATCGAACAGATGGGCATGGGCGGTGTCGACCTCCAGCCCGACCGCGTCGCCGGCGCGCAGCGCCGTGCGCGTGTTCTGGCGCGCCACCAGGGGCGTGCCGCGCCCGGTGTTCACGTGGATCAGCGTCTCGGCGCCGAGCGACTCGACCAGGTCGACCCTGCCCTGCAGCTGACCGGCGCCCGCCGGACGCAGCAAGAGGCTCTCGGGCCGCAGGCCGACGAAGCCGCCCTGCGGCACGGCCGGCAACGCCGCCTGCAGCTGCGGCACGTCGGCGGCGGCCACCACGTTCATCTGCGGCGTGCCGATGAACTGGGCGACGAACTGGTTGGCCGGCCGGTCGTACAGCGCCAGCGGCGTGCCGACCTGCTCGATCTGGCCGTCGCGCAGCACGACCACGCGGTCGGCCAGCGTCATCGCCTCGACCTGGTCATGGGTGACGTAGATGGTCGTCGCGCCGAGCTCGCGGTGCAGCTTGGCGATCTCGACCCGCGTCTGGCCGCGCAGCGCGGCATCGAGGTTGGACAGCGGCTCGTCGAACAGGAACACCTTGGGCGCCCGCACGATGGCGCGACCGATCGCCACGCGCTGCCGCTGGCCGCCCGAGAGCTCGCGCGGCGTGCGCTGCAGATAGGGTCCGAGGTTGAGGATCTGCGCGGCGCGCTCGACCTTCTCGCGGATCACCGCCGGGTTTTCCTTCGCCAGCTTCAGCGCGAAGCTCATGTTCTCGAACACGCTCATGTGCGGATACAGCGCGTAGCTCTGGAACACCATCGCCAGGTCGCGCTTCGCGGCAGCGAGCGAGGTGATGTCGCGTCCGTCGAGCTCCAGCGATCCGCCGTCGATCGTCTCCAGCCCGGCGATCAGCCGCAGCAGCGTCGACTTGCCGCAGCCCGAAGGTCCGACGAAGACGACGAACTCGCCGCGCTCGATGGCAAGGTCGATGCCCTTGATCGCACGGTGCTGGCCGAAGAACTTCTCGATGCCGCGCAGTTGAAGGAATGCCATGTCCCTCTCCTCTTTCATCCGATTTCGGGGGTGGGTCATTTCACGGCGCCGAAGGTCAGGCCTTGGACGAGCTGCTTCTGGCTGAACCAGCCGAACACCACGATGGGCGCGATGGCCATCAGCGAGGCGGCCGACAGCTTGGCCCAGAACAGGCCTTCGGGGCTCGAATACGACGCGATCAGCGTGGCCAGCGTGCCGGCCTTGGCCGAGCTGAGGTTGAGCGACCAGAAGGCCTCGTTCCAGCTCAGCACCAGGCACAGCAGGCCGGTGGCGGCGAGCCCGCCCATCGCCAGCGGCAGCAGCACCCGCGTGAACTCCTGCCACAGCGTGGCGCCGTCCATGCGCGCCGCTTCGAGGATCTCCGGCGGGATGTCCTTGAACTGCGAGTACAGCATCCACACCATGATCGGCAGGTTGGACAGCGTGAACACCACGATCAGCGCGAGCCGCGTGTCGAGCAGGCCTGCGGTCTGCGCGATCACGTAGATCGGCACCAGCGCGCCGACGGCCGGCATCATCTTGGTCGACAGCATCCACATCAGCAGGTCGCGCGTGCGGCGGCTGCGGAAGAAGGCCATCGAGTACGCCGCCGGCGCGGCGATCGCCAGGCCCAGCAGCGTGGAGGCGATGCTGGTCACCAGCGAGTTCTGCGCGTACAGCAGGTAGTCGCTGCGCTGCTGCACCTCGCTGAAGTTGGCCAGCGTGGGCTCGAACACCAGCAGCGGCGGCACCGCGATCGCCTGCAGTTCGGTCTTGAAGGCCGTCAGCACCAGCCAGCCGAGCGGGAAGAAGATCAGCAGCGTGATGGTCCAGGCGGCGGCCGTGCGCACGGCCAGGGCCAGCGGAAGACGTGCAGCGTGTGCCATCGTGTCAATCCAGGTTCTTGCCGACCAGGCGAATGAGAAACACCGCCGCGATGTTGGCCAGCAGCACTGCGAACAGCGCGCCCGCCGACGCGACACCCGCATCGAAGTTCAGCAGCGCCTGCTTGAAGATCAGGAACGCCACGTTGGTGCTCGCGTCGCCCGGACCGCCGCCGGTGGTGGTGAAGATCTCCGCGAACACGCTCATCAGGAAGATCATCTCGATCATGATGACCACCGCGATCGAGCGCGCGAGGTGGGGCAGCACGAGGTAGCGCAGCTGCTGAGGGTAGTTGGCGCCGTCCATGCGCGCGGCCTCGAGCTGCTCGCGGTTCATCGACTGCAGCGCCGTCATGAAGATCAGCGTCGCGAACGGCAGCCACTGCCAGGCCACCATCACGATGACGCTGCCCAGCGGCCAGTCGGTCATGAAGTCGACCGGCTCGGCGCCGAAGAAGCGCCACACCTCGGCCAGCACGCCGTAGATGGGATTCATCATCATGTGCTTCCACAGCAGCGCGTTCACCGTGGGCATGACGAAGAAGGGCGAGATGAGCAGCACGCGCACCAGGCCGCGGCCGGGGAAAGGCTCGTCGATCAGCAGCGCCAGCGCCACCCCGCCGACGACCGTGATGGCGATGACACTGCCCAGCAGCAGCGCGGTGTTGACCACGGCGGTGCCGAACGACGGGTCGGTGACGAAGAACTCGTAGTTCGCCAGGCCGATGAAGCCGTGCTCGCCCGGCTGCATGAGGTTGTAGCGAATCAGCGAGAAGTAGATCGTCATCACCAGCGGCACGATCATCCAGAGGAAGAGCGTGACGACGGCGGGAGCAAGCAGGATGCGGGGAAGGAAGCGGCTGGCGGTTCGCTGCTGCTTCGCGGCGCTGGCCGCAGGCGGCGCGACGGTGGCGATGGCGACGGACATGACGGGCTCCGTGGGTTGGCCTGACGACCCCGGCATGCGGGCCTCGCACGCCGGGGCTTCGTTTCGCGGCGCCTCGCCCTACTTGTAGTAGCCGGCCTTCTTCATCTCGCGCTCGGCCGACACCTGCGAGTTCTTCAGCGCCTGGTCGATGCTCACCTTGCCCGACAGCGCCGCGCTCATCTGCTGGCCCACCGCGATGCCGATCGCCTGGAACTCGGGGATGGCCGCGAACTGCACGCCGACATACGGGCTCTTGGGCAGCGTGCTGTCGTTCGGGTTGGCGGTGTTGATCGCCTTCAGCTCGGCCTCGGCGAAGCGGGCCGCCTTCTGGAACTCGGGCGTCGCATAGGTGCTCTTGCGCGTTCCCGTCGGCACGCTGCCCCAGCCGACTTCCTTGCCGACCAGCTTCACGTAGTCCTTCGACGTCGCCCAGCGGATGAACTTCTGCGCTGCCTCGCTCTTCTGCGAGCTGGCCGGGATCGCCAGCGCCCAGGCCCACAGCCAGTTCGCGCCCTTGGGCGTCACTGCCGTCGGCGCCTGCGCGAAGGCCACCTTGTCGGCCACCTTGCTCTGCTTGGGATCGCTGACAAAGGAAGCGGCGATGGTGGCGTCGACCCACATGCCGCACTTGCCTTCGTTGAACAGCGCGAGGTTCTCGTTGAAGCTGTTGGCCGAGGCGCCGGGCGGGCCGTACTTCTTCATCATGTCGACGTAGAAGCCGACGGCGTCCTTCCACGGCTTGGTATCGATCTGCGGCTTCCAGCTCACGTCGAACCACTGGCCGCCGAAGGTGTTGACCATGGTGGTCAGGAAGGCCATGTTGTCGCCCCAGCCGGGCTTGCCGCGCAGGCAGATGCCGTACACGCCCTTGGCGGGGTTGTGCACCTTGGCGGCGATGTCGCGCGCCTGCTCCCAGGTGGGGTTGTCGGGCAGCGTGGCGCCGGCCGCCTTCACCAGGTCGGCGCGGTACATCGTCATCGAGCTCTCGCCGTAGAACGGCGCGGCGTAGAGCTTGCCGTTCGCGGTCAGGCCGTCGCGGATCGCCGGCAGCAGGTCGTCGACGTCGTAGGCGGCGTCGGGCTTGATCTCCTGCAGCCAGCCCTTCTTGCCCCAGATCGGCGTCTCGTACATGCCGATGGTCATGATGTCGAACTGCCCGCCCTTGGTGGCGATGTCGGTGGTGACGCGCTGGCGCAGCACGCCCTCTTCGAGCGTCACCCACTTGAGCTTGATGTCGGGATTGGCCTGCTCGAAGTGCTTGCCCAGCTTCTGCATCTCGATCATGTGGCCGTTGTTCACGGTGGCGATGACGAGCTCGGTGGCGGCGCCCGCCGAGCCGCAGAGCGAGAAGGTGGCGAGCGCGAGCGGGAAGGCGAATTTCATGCGTGTCTCCTGGTTCATCGATCTGAGGTCGTCGACGAAGCAACGATAGGCAAGCAAGGCGCGCGAAACGATACGTTCTTGAGCAGTCCGGTACTTTCTTTCACCGGCAGCCTAGGGAGAGTCCCAAGCGGCGCAACAGGGGCTCGGTTTTCGGGGCGATCTCAGAGCGCGGCCTGCACCTGCTGCGGATCGAGGTTGGTCGCCAGCACCAGTTCGCCGCGCTGCAGCGCCTGTTGCGGACTCGCCCTGAACCGGGTCAGCAGACCGTCCGGCGATGCATGCGCGCCGGCCGACAGGCCTGCCCAGGCGTTGCGTCCGGCGCGCTTGGCGGCGTACAGCGCCGTGTCGACGATGTCGACCACGTCCTGCCACGGCACGGCGCGCGGCGCCGACGTGATGAAGGGATAGGCCGCGAATCCGACGGAGCAGGTCTTGGTGAGCTGCGTGCCGTCGGGCAGCACGAAGGGCTGGCCGGCGATCGTGGTGCGCACCCGCTCGGCCATCATCGCGGCCTTGCTGCGCAAGGTGGCACGCGCCACGATCAGGAACTCCTCGCCGCCCCAGCGCACCAGATAGTCCGACTCGCGGAACACGCGGCGCAGGCGCTCCTTGATCTGCGTGAGGACCGCGTCGCCGGCCTGGTGGCCGTGGGTGTCGTTGACCTCCTTGAAGTGGTCGAGGTCGACCATGAACATCAGCAGGTCGGAGCCCGGCGCCGACACGATCCTCGAGGTGCCGCCTTCGCAGTGACGAGCGCTCAGCGCGGCGTCGTTGTCCAGGTGCTGGAGCAGGAAGCGCCGGTTGCGCAGGCCGGTCAGCGGATCGGTGAGGCTGCTCTCCTCCAGCGCGCGCAAGGCTCCCTGCAGCTCGACCGTGCGGCTCTGCACGCGCTGCTCGAGCTCCTGGTTCGAGCGCTCGAGCTGGGTCTGGACCTCGCGATGTTCCCGATCGCTCAGGATGTGCTCGACCAGGTGGCCGATGTGGCAGCCGAACAGCACGTCGTCGCGGGTCCAGTTGCGCCGCTCGCCGACCTGGCCGAAGCTCATCGTGCCGATCTTCCTGCCGCGCAGCTGCAGCGGCGCGTCGAGCAGCGAGCGCAGGTCCGCCGGCTCGAAGAGCCGGTGCAGCTGCGCTCCGGCCGGATGGATGCGCAGGTCGTGGATCACCAGCGTGCCCTGCAGATCGCGCTGGAGGTCGGCGTACGGCCCGTCCGCGGGCAGTGCATCGCCTTGCGCCAGACGCAGTGGCGCCGGCGCAACGAGGGCGCGGCACACCGGCTCGGCGCTGCCGCCTTCGCGCAGCCACACCGCGACCAGCTCGACGCGCAGGATGTCGGCGGCAGCGCGCGCCAGCGACGCGACGGCCGACAGCGGATCCGCGTCGCGCTCGCCGCCGCCCGACGAGAGCTCCAGCAGCTTCTGGATCGGCGGCTTCTGCGACAGGTCGTATTGCTGCAGCTGGCGAAGCTGGTCCGGTGCCGCCAGCTCCTTCTTGATCTCGAGCTCCAGCGCCATGTGCCGCCGCGCATGGTGCAGCGCCACGGCCAGCTCGCCGCTCTTCTCGGCGAGCATCGACAGCGCGTGGTGGCAGGCCGTCTGCTGCGGTCGGGCGCCGATGCGCTCGGCCACCGCCAGGCCCTGCTCGTAGGCGTCGAAGGCGCGCGCGTCGTTGCCCTGCGCCTGGTAGCAACGCGCCAGGGTGATGAAGGCCGCCGCCCCCAGCCACGTGTAGCCGCAGGCCTGGGCCAGCGTCAGCGCCGCGCTGACCAGCGCCTGCGCCGGCTCGAGGTCACCCTCGTCCTGGGCGCATTGGCCCAGGTGCCAATGCGCCTCGGCCACGTACTCGCGGATGTTGCTGCGCTGCGCCTCGCGGCGCGCCAGCTCGAACTGCCGTACCGCCTCGGCGCGCTCGCCCATCGCGCGCAGGTTGACCCCGAGGTTGAGCGCCAGCTTGGCGCGCAGGTAGGGCTCGTCGGCATCGGCCAGCAGCGCCCGCGCATCCTGATGGAAGCGCGCGCTGCTGCGACGGTCGCCGATCGCGTCGTAGACGGCGCCCAGGCCGATGCGCGCCTCGACGCCGCAGCACAGGTCGCCGGTGACCTCGTACAGCCGCACGCACTGCCCCCAGCAATGCACCGCCTCCTCGTACTCGCCGCGGGTGTAGCGCACCCGGCCGATGGCCTCGAGCATGCGCCCGGTCTGCCGCGCCAGCCCGCTCTCCTCGGCGGCCTGCAGGCCGGCGTACAGCTCGTCGAGGATGGCACCGGCCTCGCCGAGCCGCTCGAGCACGAAGTAGCGCCGGTACAGCGCGTCCAGGGCCAGCGCGACGTCCGCCGCCGCCCGCGCCGCCTCCTCGAGTCGCCGCAACAGCGCGATGGCCATCCGGGGATGCCGGCGTGCCGTGCGTTCGACTCGAAGCAGTGCGTCAGGCATGGATTCGCGGTGGGGCAGTGGCACGCCGGCCGGTTTAACACGCCTCGCGGCGCGCCCCGCGCCTTGCCCCTACCGCGCCTCAGGCCGGCTTGCGCGGGATCTCGAGTCCGCGCACGACTGCCGGCCGTGCGACGAAGGCCTGCAGCACGCGGGTCACTTCGGGGAAGTCGGCGATGCCGACCAGATCGCCCGCCTCGTAGAAGCCGATCAGGTTGCGCACCCATGGAAAGGTCGCGATGTCGGCAATGGTGTAGTCGTCGCCCATGAGCCAGGCGCGGCCGGCCAGCCGCTGGTCGAGCACGTTCAGCAGCCGCCTCGATTCGGCCGCGTAGCGGTCGCGCGGTCGCTTGTCCTCATAGGCCTTGCCGGCGAATTTGTGGAAGAAGCCCACCTGGCCGAACATCGGGCCGATCCCGCCCATCTGGAACATCAGCCACTGGATCGTCTGGTAGCGGGAGGCGGCGTCCGCGGGCAACAGCTGCCCCGACTTCTCGGCCAGGTAGAGCAGGATGGCACCCGACTCGAACAGCGCCAGCGGCTGCCCGCCCGGCCCTTGCGGATCGATGATCGCCGGGATCTTGTTGTTGGGGTTGAGCGACAGGAACTCCGGCGACATCTGGTCGTTGGTGTCGAAGCCGACCCGATGCGGCTCGTACGGCAGGCCGGTTTCCTCGAGCATGATCGACACCTTCACGCCGTTGGGCGTCGGCAGCGAATAGAGCTGGATGCGGTCGGGGTGGCGTGCGGGCCACTTCGCGGTGATCGGAAAGTCGGAAAGGGTCGTCATGAAGGCTTTGGTCGGAAAGGCGAGGCGCGATTCTGTGTCGGGCTGCAATGCCCGGGCAGTGCGTGGGGCCGCCAACGGCGTGATCATGAAGATGGCTGCATGAACGATCTGCTCGACCCCACGCTGGCGCCCGGGCTCAAGGGCCTTCCCCAGGGCCACCCCCCGCTGCGGCGCAGCGAGCTCGCCGCCGCCGGATGGAACGTGCTTGCCGGCGACCTGCCGCTGCCGATCGCCTTGCTGAAGCGCGAAGCCCTGGAGCACAACGTCGCATGGATGCAGCAGCAGACGGACGCCTGGGGCCTCTCGCTCGCACCGCACGGCAAGACGACGATGTCGCCGCAGCTGTTCCGCCGCCAGCTCGATGCGGGCGCATGGGGCCTCACCTTCGCCAACGCCACGCAGCTGGCGGTCGGCGTCGCGGCCGGCGTGCGCCGCGCCGTCATCGCCAACCAGGTGATCGACGACGGCGACCTGGCCGCCATCCAGGCGCAGCTGGCGGCGCACCCGGGACTGCGGGTGGTGTTCCTCGTCGATTCACAGGCGCAGCTCGCGCTGATCGACGCCTGGTTCGCTGCCCGTCCCGGGAGCGCGCCGTTCGAGGTGATGCTCGAGATCGGTCTGGACGGCGGCCGCACCGGCTGCCGCACGCAGGAGGAGGCCCTCACGCTGGCGCGGGCGCTGCATGCCAGCGCGGCGGTCCGTCTCGCCGGCATCGAGTGCTACGAAGGCCTGGGCGCGACGGGTCGCACCGAGGCGGACCAGCCCTACGCCGAATCGCTGATGGGCCGCGCCGAGGCCGTCGCGCGGCTGTGCGACGCCCAAGGCCTGTTCGACACCGACGAGGTCCTGATGTCCGCCGGCGGCTCGGCCATCTTCGATCTGGTGGCCGGCCGCCTGCGTCCCACGCTGGGCAGGCCCGTGCGCGGCCTGCTGCGCTCCGGCTGCTATGTCACGCACGACCATGGCTTCTACCGCCGCATGGTGCAGGCGGTCGAGCAGCGCTGCGGCTGCGCCGACACGCTGCGGCCGGCGCTGGAGGTGTGGGCCGCCGTCCAATCGCGTCCCGAGGCGCGGCTCGCCATCCTCGCCGTGGGCAAGCGCGACATCTCCTTCGACCTGGAGATGCCGATTCCCATCGCCCGCGCGGCGCGCGGCTCGCTTTCAGCGGGCGCCGTGCCGCCCACCTGGCGCGTCACCGCCCTCAACGACCAGCACGCCTACCTGCGCTGGGACGAGGCCGACGCCGGGCACGCTCCCCTGGTGGGCGAGCGCGTCGGCCTGGGCATCTCGCACCCCTGCACCACCTTCGACAAATGGCACTGGATGCCGGTCGTCGAGAACGACTACCGCGTCACCGATGCGGTGGCCATGCACTTCTGAGGCGCGGAAGTCGCTGGCGTGCAGAGGGCGTCCCGCTGCGGCCGCCGCACAATGCACCCTTTGACGCGGCGACAGCACCATCCTGCGGCGGTCTTTCCACGAGGAGCGAACATGCTTGCGATCATCGGCGGCACCGGCATCTACGAGCTTCCCGGCATGGTGGTCGACGAGCGGCTCGACGACACCACTCCGTTCGGTGCCCCGTCGGGCAGCCTGCTGCGCGGGCGCCTGGACGACCGCCCGCTGCTCTTCCTCGCGCGCCACGGCAGCGGCCACCGGCTGCTGCCGCACGAGATCAACTACCGCGCCAACGTGTTCGCGCTGAAGCGCGCCGGCGCCACCCAGATCCTGGCCTTCTCCGCCGTCGGCAGCCTGGCCGAGCGCATCGCGCCCGGCGACTTCGCCGTGCCGAGCCAGTACTTCGACTGGACCAAGGGCGAGCGCCGGCGCACCTTCTTCGGCGATGGCATCGCCGCGCACGTCTCCACGGCCCGTCCCGTGAGCGCGAACATGGTCGACTGGATCGCGCAGGCCGCCGCCGCCAGCCGTCTCACGCTGCACCGCGACGTCACCTACGCCTGCGTCGAGGGGCCGCGGCTCGGAACGCGCGCCGAAAGCTTCTTCCTGCGTCAGGCGGGCTGCGAGCTGGTGGGCATGACCAACGTGCCCGAGGTCTTCCTCGCGCGCGAGGCGCAGATCTGCTATGCGACGGTGGGCATCGTCACCGACTACGACTGCTGGATGGACGACCCCGCGCAGCACGTCACCGTGAGCGCCATCATGGCGCTGTACCGCCAGAGCCTCGAGCAGGCGCGCGCGCTGCTCGCGGCCGCGCTGCGCTCGCCCTTGCCCGAGGAGGAGCCGGAGATCCGCACCGCGCTGCAATCGGCGCTGATGACGCCCGACGAGGCGATGTCGCAGGCACAGCGCGAATGGATGGCCGTGCTGCGCCGGTGAAGCCCGAGCGGGAGAGGCTCGGGTGAGGGCCTCACCCCACCGGCTCGAACAGGCTCACCTGGTTCGCAATGGGTTGCGCCGAGGCCGCCGTCAGCAGCGGCGCCCTGCCCTGACGCAGCACCTCCGCGTGCGCCTGCGCTTCCATCGGGCGGAAGAAGCGGAAGCCCTGCAGCAGGTCGCAGCCCAGGCACTCGAGGTGCATGGCCTGCGCTTCGGTCTCGATGCCCTCGGCGATGATGGTCAGGTGCACGCTCTTGCCGATGTCGATGATGGCGCCCAGCGTGCTCGGCCCGAGCGCCATGCCCTCGCTGTCGCGCACGAACGAGCGGTCGATCTTCAGCACGTGGAACGGCAGCGTCTTCAGCATCGAGATGCTCGAATAGCCCGTGCCGAAGTCGTCGAGCGCGAGCCGGAAGCCGAGCGTGCGCAGGTGGTTCAGCGTGGCCTTGGCCTTCTGCACGTCCTCCATCACCGCCGATTCCGTCACCTCCAGCATGATGGACGACGGCGACACGCCGGTGTGCTCGAGCACGGTTTCCACGCTGCGCACGAAGTTCACGTGCAGCAGCTGGCGCGGCGAGACGTTCACGCTGATCGCGGTGGGCGTGCCGGCTTCCTCGAGGCGCCGCGCCTGCCGGCACGCCTGCTCCAGCACCCACTGCCCCACCTGCACGATCTGCCCGGTCTTCTCGGCCACGTCGATGAAGGTGCCCGGGCCCAGCAGGCTGCCGTCCTCGGCGCGCATGCGCACCAGCGCTTCGGCCAGCACGGGCTGCTTGGTCTTCGCGTCGACGATGGGCTGGAAGTGCAGCACCAGCCTGTCCTGCTGCAGCGCCTGCGACAGCAGCTGCTCGACGGTGAAGTCCTGGCGCAGCGAATGGATGTGGCTTTCGTTGTAGACGATCGCGAGGTTGCCGCCCTGGCGCTTGGCGGTGTACATCGCGCGGTCGGCGCGCGAGATCAGTTCGTCGGAGGGCAGCGCCGGGTCGTTGCACAACACGATGCCGATCGAGGTCTTGGGGTGCAGCAGCGCCCCGTGACATGAGTAGGGCTGGCTTACCGCGTCGATGATGCGCGATGCGATCGAGCGCGCCGCCCCCTCGGAGCCGATGCCCTCGAACAGCGCCACGAACTCGTCGCCGCCCATGCGGGCCAGCGTGTCGCCGGGCCGCAGCATGGCGCGCACGCGGTTGGCCGTCTCCACCAGGTAGGAATCGCCCGCGGCGTGGCCCAGCGAATCGTTGACCTGCTTGAAGCGGTCGAGGTCGAACAGGAACAGCACGAAGGGCCGTTCGTGGCTGCCGGCCCGCAGGTGCTGCAGCGATTCGACCAGCGCCGCACGGTTGGGAAGGCCCGTGAGCTGGTCGGTGTGGGCGGCCCGCGTCAGGCGCTCACGCAGCTCGTTGCGCGCCTCGACGTTGCGCGCCATGCTGATCGTGCCCGCCACGGTGCCGTTGAGGCCATAGGCGTGGCGCATCGACATCTCGAGGGCGACGTAGCGCCCGTCCTTGCTGCGCCAGCGGCCTTCGAGCAAGGCCCCCTTGTGCGCTCGCGCCGAGGCCTTCAGCGCCTCGATCCATGTCGGCAGCTCGTCGGGGTGCAGCAGCTCCAGCACGCGCTGGCCGCACAGCTCCTGAGGGCAGTAGCCCAGGTGGGTGTGCACCGCCGGCGACACGTAGGTGACGATGCCGCGGCCGTCCACCTGCATCAGGATGTCCTCCGTGTGCAGCTCCATGAAGGCATAGCGCTCGAGCTTGCCGGCCAGTGCGATCTCGCGCCGGCGCATCTCGGCGAACATGTCGTCGTAGCCCTGCACGAGCTGTCGCAGCGCCGGCGGCAGCGCATCCTTCACCGCGTCGGGCAACGGCAGCCGGAATTCGGACAGATGGCTCAGCGCCCGATCGAGGGCGCGTACTTCGCGCACGCGCCGACTCCACCGGACCAGCACGATCGCCAGCACCGGCACGACGGGAACGACAAGGGCGAACCAGAGCAGCCACGGCACGATTCCTGGATATCGGCCATCCGGGCGCGGCATTGAAGCGGGCACTGCCGGCGTCGTGATGTAGCGCACGCATTGGAGGAACCGATCGCTCCGCCGCTCGGAGTGAAAACCCCGACATGGCGCCGGCCGGCGCTTGTGTGAGAATCCGCCTCGCTCCGGGGTGCACGCATGGCGCGTGCTGAGACGGTGAAACACCGAACCCGCGAACTTGAACCGGTTAGTACCGGCGGAAGAAGAGCCGTCCACCCCAGCGTTGCGCGACCCGAGAGGCCGCGACCCGGGGCGACCTTCGGAGCACCTCAGTCCAAGGAGCCCCGATGAACGCCCCCGACAGCCACGCCGATTTCCTCGCCCGGGCCATGGCGCCCTTCCCCGCCTCGCGCAAGGTGCACGCGGGCGAGCTGCGCGTGCCGATGCGCGAAGTCGCGCTGACCAACGGCGAGACCGTCACGCTGTACGACACCTCGGGCCCCTACACCGACCCGCAGGCACGCATCGACGTGCGGCGCGGATTGCCCGACGTGCGCGGCGCCTGGATCGCGGCGCGCGCGGACACCGAAGTCATCTCCGGCCGCGCCCGCGAAGCGCGCGACGACGGCATCAAGCCCGAGGACGCAGCGCGCATCGAAGCGCTGCGTGCGGAGGCAGCCGCGCTGCAGCGCGTGCCGCGCCGTGCCGCATCGGGCCGCACGGTGACGCAGATGCACTACGCGCGCCGCGGCATCGTGACGCCCGAGATGGAATACGTCGCGCTGCGCGAGAACGGCCGGCGCGAATGGATGCGCGACTACCTCGCCGACGCCGAGCGCGAACAGCGCCTGCGCGGCCAGCCCATGGGCGCGCACATCCCCGCGGTCATCACGCCGGAGTTCGTGCGCGACGAGGTGGCGCGCGGCCGCGCCATCATTCCGGCGAACATCAACCACCCCGAGATCGAGCCGATGGCGATCGGCCGCAACTTCAAGGTCAAGGTCAACGCCAACATCGGCAACTCGGCGGTCACGTCGAGCATCGAGGAGGAGGTGGACAAGCTGGTGTGGGCGATCCGCTGGGGAGCCGACACGGTGATGGACCTGTCCACCGGGCGGCACATCCACACCACGCGCGACTGGATCGTGCGCAACTCGCCGGTGCCCATCGGCACCGTGCCGATCTACCAGGCATTGGAGAAGGTGGGCGGCGTGGCCGAGGACCTCACGTGGGCGCTGTACCGCGACACGCTGATCGAGCAGGCCGAGCAGGGCGTCGACTACTTCACCATCCACGCCGGCGTGCGCCTGCCGTTCATCCACCTCACCGCGCAGCGTCGCACCGGCATCGTGTCGCGCGGCGGCTCCATCATGGCCAAGTGGTGCATCGCGCACCACCGCGAGAGCTTCCTCTACACGCACTTCGAGGAGATCTGCGAGATCATGAAGGCGTACGACGTGAGCTTCTCGCTCGGCGACGGCCTGCGTCCCGGATCGGGCGCCGACGCCAACGACGAAGCGCAATTCGCCGAGCTGCGCACGCTGGGCGAGCTCACGCAGATCGCGTGGCGCCACGACGTGCAGACGATGATCGAAGGGCCCGGCCATGTGCCCATGCACCTGATCCAGGCCAACATGGACGAGCAGCTGAAGCACTGCCACGAGGCGCCGTTCTACACGCTCGGCCCGCTCACCATCGACATCGCGCCGGGCTACGACCACATCGCCAGCGCGATCGGCGCGGCGATGATCGGCTGGATGGGCACGGCCATGCTGTGCTACGTGACGCCCAAGGAGCACCTGGGCCTGCCGGACCGCGACGACGTGAAGCAGGGCCTCGTCGCCTACCAGATCGCCGCCCACGCGGCCGACATCGCCAAGGGCCATCCGGGCGCCCGCGCGCGCGACGACGCCATCTCCAGGGCGCGCTTCGAATTCCGCTGGGCCGATCAGTTCAATCTCGGACTCGATCCCGACACCGCGCGCGATTTCCACGACGAGACGCTGCCCAAGGACGCGTCCAAGGTCGCGCACTTCTGCAGCATGTGCGGGCCGAAGTTCTGCTCGATGAAGATCACGCAGGAGGTGCGCGAGTACGCATCGAAGGGCATGGCCGAGAAGTCGGAGCAGTTCGTGGCCGGCGGCGGAGAGCTCTACGTTCCCATCGTGCCGGCGGCGCAGCCATGAAGCCGATCACCGTCGGCATCGCCGGCGCGGGATTGCTCGGCCGGCTGCTCGCGTGGCGCCTGGCGCGCGCGGGCTGGCGCGTCGACGTTTTCGATCCGGCGCCGGGGCCCGGCCCGCGGTTCGGCGATCACGGGACCTCGCAACATGCGGCAGGGTTCACCGCCGCGGGCATGCTCAGCCCGCGGGCGGAGAGCGAGCACGGCGGCGAGGCCATCGCGGCGCTCGGCCGGCGATCCATCGCGGCATGGCGCGGCGTCGTGCAGGCGCTGGACGCGAAGCCGGCGTTCTCGCAGCGCGGAAGCCTCCTGCTGGCGCACCGCGGCGACCGCGGCGCCGCGCAGCGCATGCTGGGCCGCATCGGAGGCGTCGACGAGCTCTCGACGTCCGCGCTGGCGGCGCTGGAGCCGTCGCTGCAGGGAGCGGCGCATGCATGGCTGCTGCCCGACGAGGCGCAGATCGATCCGGTGGCGACGCTGCTGGCATTGCAGGCAGAAGCCGGCGCGCAGTGGCACTGGGCGCAGCGCGTCGAGCAGGTGGCGCCCGGGCGCCTGGTCACCGGGGACGGCCGCACGCATCGCTTCGACTGGGTCTTCGACGTGCGCGGCACCGGCGCGCCGTCGGTGCGCGGCGTGCGCGGCGAGACGGTGTGGCTGCGCCTGCCGTCGCACGGGCTGTCGCGGCCGTTGCGGCTGCTGCATCCGCGCCACCGCGTCTACGTCGTGCCGCGCTCGCCCGAGCTGCTGCTGCTCGGCGCTACCGAGATCGAGAGCGAAGACCGCTCCGAGGTCTCGCTGCGCAGTGCGGTCGAGCTGATGAGCGCGGCGCACAGCGTGATGCCCGCGCTCGCCGAGGCGCGCATCGTGCGCCTCGACAGCAACCTGCGCCCGGCGCTGGGGGACAACCTGCCGCGGGTGGAGGTCGACGACGGGCTGGTGCGCATCAACGGCCTGTACCGGCACGGATGGCTGCTCGCGCCTGCATTGGTGGACGACGCCCTCGCCCGGATGCCATCCGGGATGCAAGCCTGGAACGGAGATCCCGGATGGCATCCGGGCTGCGCATGATGGAGATCCGACTCGACGATCGACCCCATGGGGTCGACGACGGCATCACCCTCGCCGACCTGATCGCCCAGCTCGGCCACCTCCCCGAGCAGGTCGGCACTGCCGTCAACGGCGTCTTCGTCCCGCGGGCCCGGCGCGTCGCTCACGTCCTCCAGCCCGGGGATGCCGTGCTGCTGTTCCAACCCATCGTCGGAGGCTGATCCATGTCCCACGACCCCTGGCAAGTCGGCGGCATCACGCTCGACAGCCGCTTCCTGCTCGGCACTGCCGGGTATCCGTCGCCGCAGGTGCTGCGAGACGCGATCGCGGCCTCGGGCACGCAGGTCGTCACCGTCGGCCTGAAGCGCACGCTCGCCGCAGGAGGCGACAACGGATTCGTCTCTATCGTGCGCGATGCACTGCGGCAGCAAGGTGCACGACTGCTGCCGAACACGGCGGGCTGCCGCAGCGCACGCGAGGCGGTGCAGCTGGCGCACATGGCACGCGAGCTGTACGACACGCCCTGGATCAAGCTCGAGGTGGTCGGCGACGAGCACACCCTGCAGCCGGATCCCTTCGAGCTGGTCATCGCCGCCGCCCAGCTGGTGCGCGACGGCTTCGTGGTCCTCCCGTATTGCACCGACGACCTGGTCACGTGCCGCCGCCTGCTCGATGCCGGCTGCCCGCTGCTGATGCCGTGGGGCGCGCCGATCGGCTCGGGCCAGGGACTGCTGAACCCCTTCGCGCTGCGCACCCTGCGCGCGCGGCTGCCAGGCGTCACGCTGATCGTCGACGCCGGCATCGGCGCCCCGTCGCACGCGGCGCAAGCCTTGGAGATGGGCTTCGACGCCGTGCTGCTCAACTCGGCCGTCGCGCAGGCGGGTGACCCGGTCGCGATGGCGCGCGCCTTTCGCCTCGCCGTCCAGGCAGGACGCCAGGCCTGGCGCGCCGGCGTGATGGCCAGCCAGGACTTCGCCGTGCCCAGCACGCCGGTCGGCGGCGAGCCCGTGCTGCTGGGAGCGGCGTCGTGACGCGGCCCATCGTCTGGAGCATCGCCGGCACCGACAGCGGCGGCGGCGCCGGCCTCGCCGCCGACCTGCGCATGGCCGACGCCTTCGGCGTGCACCTGTGCACGGTGGTGTCGGCGATCACCGCCCAGCATTCGGGCGCGGTGACCTGCGTCGAGCCGGTGAGGCCGGAGCTGCTCCTGGCCCAGGCCGATGCGCTCGCCGACGACATGCCGCCGGCGGCGATCAAGACCGGCCTGCTGGGGGGCGTGGCGCAGGTGCACGCGGTGGCTCGAATCGTCGACAGGCTGCGCGAGCGCGCGCCGGTGGCGCTGATCGTCGACCCGGTGCTGGGCGCGACGACCGGCGCGCGCTTCGCCGACGACGACACGCTGCACGCCTACCGCGAGGCGCTGTTGCCGCGCGCGTCGCTGGTCACGCCCAATCGGCGCGAAGCCGAGCGCCTCGCCGCCGCCGAGGGGCCGGTGCCGGCGGTGGCGCGCCGGCTGCAGGCGCAGGCGGCCTGCGTGACGGGCGGCGACAGCGCCGACGTCGGCGGGCGCGTGCTCGACTGGCTGGCCAGCGAGCATGCGCAAGGCTGGCTCGCGTCGCCGCGCGTGGACACGCCGCACCATCACGGCAGCGGGTGCAGCTTCGCCATGGCCGCAGCCTCGGCGATGGCGCTGGGATTCGTCGCCGCCGATGCCGTGGTGCTGGCGAAGATGGCGACCACGCACGCGCTTCGTCATGGCTACCGGGCCGGCGCTGGCGCGGGTCCTGTGCATGCCCAGGGCGGGTTCGCGGCCGATCCGACCCTGCTGCCCCTGATGTCCTGGGGCGAGGCGCCGCGTGTCCAGCCGCCGGCGGCGCGGGCGCAGCGCCGGCTCGGGCTCTACGCCATCGTCGACAGCGCCGACCGCGTCGCCGACGTGCTGGCCGCCGGCGTCCGCACGCTTCAGCTGCGCATGAAAACCTCCGACGACTCGAAGCTGCGGCCCGCGCTGCAGGCGGCGATCGCCGCATGCCGCGATGCCGGCGCGGAGCTCTTCGTCAACGACCACTGGCGTCTCGCGCACGAGCTGGGTGCCGCCGGCGTGCATCTCGGCCAGGAGGACCTGCTGGCGCTCGGCGAGGACGGGCGGCGCGCCTTGCTCGACAGCGGCCTTGCGCTGGGCATCAGTTCGCACAGCCTGTGGGAGCTGTGCCGCGCACGCAGCCTGGCGCCGCGCTACGTCGCGTGCGGTCCGGTGTGGCCGACGCTCACCAAGACGATGCCGTGGCGGCCGCAGGGCCTCGACAACCTCGCCTGGTGGCAGCGCATGGCCGGCGTGCCGGTGGTTGCGATCGGCGGGATTCTCGAGCCCTGGCAGGCGCAGGCGGCAGCGCGGTGCGGGGTCGACGGCGTGTGCGTCGTGCGTGCCCTCGGCGACGATCCGGGGAAGACCGTGCCGGCATTCGAGCGCGCCGCGCGAGGCCTGCCGCATCCCAGCCTGGGCCCCGCTTCTGCCGCCTCCCGCGCGCCTTCGTAAACTCGCCGCGTGGACCGCTTCCTCAGCATCGAAGCCTTCGTCCGCGTCGCGCAGGCGCAAAGCTTCGCCGAAGCGGCGCGCCAGCTTCGCCTGTCCAAGTCGGTCGTCACCACGCGTGTTCAGCAGCTCGAGGAGCTGCTCGGCGGGCCGCTCTTCCACCGCACGACGCGCGCGGTGCGGCTGTCGGAGATGGGGCAGGCGTTCTTTCGCGATTGCCACGAGCTGGTCAACCGGACCAACGAAGTCGTCGACCAGATGCGCGAGGTGGGCGGCACACCGGCCGGGCTGCTGCGGGTGCACGCCCTCACCGGCTTCGTGCTCGGCCACCTGGCGCAGTTGCTCGCGGAGTTCCAGGAGCGCTATCCGCAGATTCACCTCGACCTGTTCGTCAGCGACGCGGTGATCGATCCGGTGAAGCAAGGCTTCGACGTCGCGCTGCAGATCTTCCCGCCCAGCTCCGAGGAGCTGGTGTCGCGGCGGCTTTTTCCCGTGCGGCGCATCTTCTGCGCCTCGCCCGACTACCTGAAGCGCCGCGGCACGCCCAAGCATCCGCGCGACCTGTTCGGCCACCGCCTGGGCCTGTACTCCGGCTACCCGACGCGCGACCGCTGGGTGTTCCACCGCGACGGCGACGAACCCGTCATGCTCGACCTCAAGCCGACGCTGATGAGCAACTCGGTGCACCTGCTGCGCGAGTACGGCTGCGAGCACGCCGGCATCGTGTGCCTGCCGACGCTGGTGGCGTCGGAATGGATCGCCAAGGGCCAGCTGAAGGTGATCCTGGCGGACTTTCAGCTCTCGTCGTTCTGGCTCTCGGCGGTGTATCCGCGCACCCAGCGCGGCGCCTTCAAGCTGCGCCTGTTCATCGAGTCGCTCGCGGCGAGCTTCGCCGGGGGTGAGCCGCCGTGGGACAAGGTGCTGATCGATCGCGGGGTGATGTTGCCGGGGTTGATCGAGGATTGAGAGGGGATGCTCGGGGCGGCGGGCTCAAGCGTCGGATTCGGCGCAACCCCACGGCCCGTGACCCGGCGCGAGCGGGAGTCGAGCGCCAAATCGGAAACCGCACGATAAACCCGCCAAGACGGACGCAGAGGACTTTCCCTGGCTAGCACGCGTCCGACTTGAGCCGCGCAGCGCGGGCCGATTCAATGGCGACCATTGCGAAAGGTCGCCATGATCACCGTTGCCCCCCGCACCATCCTTGCCGAGAGTCCCGTCGCGCCGGCCACCGCCCAGGCTGCCGCCGACACCGCGCCGCAGGCGCACGTGGCGACCTCGACGGACCCGGTCGCCGCCTTCGCCGCCAACAACGGCCTGCATCCGGACGTCGCCAGGTACGCCGATCCCAAGAAGAACGGCAACGGCACCGCCCTGCCCCTGGAAGCGAAGAAGGACAAGGCAGCCCTGAACAGCGCGCCAGCCGGAAAGTGCCAGGCGCCCGACCCCTCCTACGACGTCAGCAAGGTCACCGACACGCAGATCAAGGACCTGCGCCGGTGCGGACACCACAGGCTGGCCGACACCATCGTCAACGCCAAGGCGTCGTATGCCGACCTCCTGGGCATGAAGCCGCCGGTCACGATCCGCGTGGTGACCAGCGCCGGCAACGGCGGCGAGCCGGTGATGGTGGTCACGGGTCCCAGGTTCAAGCCCGATGCCGACGTTCACGTCCACACCCACTACCACGGCGACAACGCCACCGTGGCCGATCCGCTCGGCTCCAAGGCCGGCCACTACGCGCGCATCCGCGACGTGATCCTCAAGGAAGACACGCAGGCGATGTTCGTGCTGCCCGAGGCGGCCAACTCGCCGTCCAAGGTGGACTCGCCCGACCACAGCGCCAGCTACCACGTGAGCTGGGGCAACGTGAAGGACCAGGTGAAGACCGTCGACGACGCTCTGGCCGCGGCCAAGGTGGACAAGAAGGCGGTCACCGAGCGTGTGGTCTCCGCCCATTCCGGCGGCGGCATGGCGCTCAACAACCTGATCAACGCAGACGTGAAGGGCGGCACCCGCCTGCAGGCCGACCGGCTGGAGCTGTACGACTGCCTCTATCACTTCAACCGCAAGATCGGCGAGAAGGAAGTCGATGGAAAGAAGGTGCCGGTCTTCGATCAACCGCCGGAATGGTGGACGGACGCGCGGCTCGCGGCGTGGAGCAAGACCCCCAACGGACAGGCGCTCAAGCAGGTGACCTTCTTCAGCGCCGGCAGCGACGACGGCAACGGCAGCCGCTCCAGGCTGCTCGCCAAGTCGTTCCCGGCCGATGCCAACGGCACGGCGAGGTTCAAGCGGGTCGACATGTTCAAGGAGCCGAGCCTGTTCGACAAGAACGGGAAGACCGACCCGGCCGTCGACCCCGTCGCGCGCGACGCCCACAACAACACGATTGCGCAGAAGGTCCTGGTGCGCAAGCAGGACGATCCGGTGGCGCACCACTACCGTCCCGACAACCACTATCGGACGGTGGGTCAGCACCTCGGGGAGAGGCCGAAGCCCTGACCCGCGTCTCGAGGGTTTTCCCGCTCCATTGTTCGCAACCCCCGAACAATCCGGTCGCCTCCTCGCCTCTACTCCAACCCCCCATCGCTTCCTAGACTTCCTGCACACCAACGCAGGAGCGACACATGACAGCGGTGGCATACCAGACGAAGTTCGGCTCTCTCGATCGCTACGAAAAGGGCGGCGTGCAGGCGATCTCCGACGACGTGAAGAACTACGCCTTCTCGAACTGCTTCGAGATCGCGAGCAGGAGCCAGCCCTACGAGCGCGTCGTGTTCGGGCAGAACCAGATCTACGTGCTCGAATGCATGCGCGCCGAGGGACAGTCGCCCTGGTTCACCTGCGCGCACGACGAGTTCGCGCTGGTGATGGATGGCGACATCGAGATCCACCTCGTCAAGCTGGGCGCCGCGCAGACGGTGCCCGACGCCGAGAAGAACGGCGCGATCCTCGTCGAGGGCGCCCCGCAGGGCGCGCGCATGGGCTGGATGCGGCTGCGGCGCGGCCACCAGGCGCTGCTGCCGAAGAACACCGCCTACCAGTTCCGTTCGGCCCAGCCCGGCGTCGTCATCCTGCAGACCTGCAAGGGCGACCTCAGCGTCGAGCGCTGGGCACAGATCTGCCAGACCGCCTGAATCAGGAGCACGCGAATGAGCACCGCCAACGAACACGGCTACCAGACCTTCAAGCTCGGCAGCTTCACCTTCCGCCGCGACGAGTACTTCGCGCACATCGGCTGGACCACGCGCGCCGGCAAGCCGATGAGCCACACGATGGATGCAGGCAACTTCCTGCGCGCGCTCATGCGCGACGTCGCCTGGGGCTTCTTCTACGGCTGGGTCAACTTCGACAATGTGGTGGGCACGGTCAACCACTACGAGTCGGTCGACCTGTACGCCGGCGCCTACAACGGCACGATGAAGGAAGCGGGCGTCGATCTGCTCGAGAACTTCCCCACCGCCGAGATCCGCGCCACCTTCGAGGCCATGCTCGACGACTGGACCAACGCCGTCTTCGATCCCTTCGCCGCGCCGCAGGAGACGGGCACGCCGTACGGCCGCAAGAACGGCAGCAACACCGCGAAGATCACTCGGGCGCGCGAGCTGGCCAAGCGCTGCGTCGGGCTGAAGGACGACCTCGCGCTGCGCACCGACGAGCGCGGCGCGCCGGTCAATCGCGCGTTCGCCGACGTGCCGCAGGAGCAGCCCGAGCTGCATCCCGAGCCCGGCTTCGAGAACGAGGTGCATGCGTTCAACCTGTTCGGCTTCCTGAGCCGCTCGCAGGTCACCTGGAACCCGAGCTTCACCTCGGTCGTCAAGCACAGCTACATGTGCCCGACCACTGAAGAGCACATCCTGCCGATCATCCACGGCAACGACCGCGTCGAGTGGTTCTTCCAGATGACCGACGAGATCCACTGGGACTGCGGCGACAAGAACACCGGCAAGCCCCTGGCGCGGGTCATCATGAAGGCCGGCGACATGGCCGCGATGCCGGCCTACTGCCGACACCAGGGCTACAGCCCCAAGCGCTCGATGCTGCTGGTGTGGGAGAACGGCTCGCCCAGCCTGGTCTACGAGATCCAGCGCGGCGAATCGCCCGAGGTGCCGGTGCAGTTCTGACCCGCTTGCTTCCGCCACCACCTTCGCCCTCGACCCGACCCTCTCCCGCCCCGCGGGGGAGGGGATGACACACGTTCACGCCATGAATCCGTCCGACATCCGCCACCAGCTCTTCATCGACGGCCGCTTCGTCGATGCCGCGTCGGGCGAGACGCTGCCCACGCTCAATCCGCATGACAACTCGACCCTCGCCGAGGTGGCCATGGCCGGACGCGAGGACGTCGACCGCGCCGTCGCGGCTGCGGCGCGCGCCTTTCCCGCGTGGAGCCGCATGGCGGCCGCCGACCGCGGGCGGATCCTGCTGAAGCTCGCCGACCTCATCGAGGCGAAGGCCGACGAGCTGGCGCGGCTGGAGTCGCTGGACACCGGCCATCCGCTGCGCGACTCGCGCACGCTGGACGTGCCCCGCACGGCTGCGTGCTACCGCTACTTCGGCGGCATGGCCGACAAGTTCCAGGGCGAGACGATTCCCGTCGAAGCGGGCTTTCTCAACTACACCCTGCGCGAGCCGCTGGGTGTCGTGGGTCAGGTCGTGCCGTGGAACTTCCCGCTGATGTTCACGAGCTGGAAGATGGCGCCGGCGCTGGCGGCCGGCAACTGCGTGGTGATGAAGCCGGCCGAGATCACGCCGCTCAGCGCGCTGGCCATTGCCGAGCTCATGGCCGAGGCCGGCATGCCCGACGGGGTCGTCAACATCCTGCCGGGCCTGGGCGCGGTCGCCGGCCAGGCGGTGGCCGAGCATCCGCAGATCGCGAAGATTGCGTTCACCGGCAGCACCGCCACGGGCCGGCGGATCGTGCAGGCGAGCGCCGGCAACCTGAAGAAGGTGCAGCTCGAACTCGGCGGCAAGGGCGCGAACGTCGTCTTCGACGACGCCGACCTCGGGGCCGCCATCAACGGCAGCGCGTGGGCGATCTTCCACAACCAGGGACAGGCCTGCATCGCCGGCTCGCGGCTCCTGCTGCACGAGCGGATCGCCGACGAGTTCCTCGATCGGTTCGTGGCGCTCGCGCGCTCCATCCGCGTGGGCAATCCGCTCGACGCGGCCACCGAGATGGGCCCGCTCACCAGCCTGCAGCACCGCGAGCGCGTGCTCGGCTATGTCGACATCGCGCGCGAGCAAGGCGGCGAGCTGATCGCCGGTGGCCGGGTGCCGGCCGATGCGTCGCTGGGCCGCGGCTGCTACATCGAGCCGACGGTGGTGCGCGCGAAGAGCTTTCGCGACCGCGTCGCGCAGGAGGAAGTGTTCGGGCCGTTCGTCACGGTGCTCACCTTCGCCGACGACGACGACGCGCTGGCCATCGCCAACGGCACCGACTACGGCCTGGGCGGCGGGCTGTGGACACGCGACCTGCGGCGCGCCCACCGCTTCGCCCGCGAGATGGCGAGCGGCATGGTCTGGATCAACAGCTACAAGCGCGTGAACCCTGGCTCGCCTTTCGGCGGCGTCGGCCAGAGCGGCTACGGGCGCGAGATGGGCTTCGACGCGATGCGCGAATACACGCAGGTCAAGAGCGTCTGGGTCAACGTGGACGCGCAGATCCCGGCGTGGTACCCGCGATGAACGCCTTCGTGTTCGAGCCGCACCTGCCGCGCGTCGTGTTCGGCGAGGGCTCGCTGTCGCGGCTGGCCGAGGAGATCGAGCGGCTCGGGGCGACGCGTGCGCTGGTCCTGGCGACCCCGGGGCAGGCCGACTCGGCGCGTCGCGTCGCCGAGCTGCTCGGCGGGCGCAGCGCGGGCATCTTCGCGCGCGCCGCGATGCACGTTCCCCTCGAGCTCGCCCGCGAAGCGCGCGCCGAGGCGCGTCGGCTCGGCGCGGACTGCGCGGTCGCGATCGGCGGCGGATCCACCACCGGCCTGGGCAAGGCGATCGCGCTGGACAGCGGGCTGCCGATCGTCGCGATCCCGACGACCTACGCCGGCAGCGAGATGACGCCGATCTACGGCCTCACCGACGGCGGCGTGAAGAAGACCGGACGCGATCCGCGCGTGCTGCCGAAGACCGTGCTGTACGACCCGCAGCTCACGCTCGGCCTGCCGGTGGGAGTGAGCGTCGCCAGCGGCATCAACGCCATCGCGCATGCGGCCGAAGCCTTGTACGCGCAGGACGGCAATCCCATCGTCGCGCTGATGGCCGAGGAAGGCATCCGCGCCCTCGCCGTCGCGCTGCCGGCACTCCATGCAGAGCCGCACGGCCTGCGGGCGCGCGGCGAGGCGCTGTACGGCGCCTGGCTGTGCGGCGCGGTGCTGGGTCATGTGTCGATGGGCCTGCATCACAAGCTGTGCCACACGCTGGGAGGCAGCTTCGACCTGCCGCATGCGCAGGTTCACACCGTCGTGCTCCCGCACGCGCTGGCCTACAACGCCGGCCACGCCCGGGACGCGATGGCGCGCATCGCCCGGGCGCTGGGTGCCGCAGATGCGCCGCTCGCCTTGCAGGAGCTGGCGCGGCGCCTGGGGGCGCCTGGCTCCCTGCGCGAGATCGGCATGCCCGCCGACGGGCTCGACCGCGCCGCGGAGCTGGCGGCCGGCGCCCCGTATCCGAATCCGCGGCCGCTGGAACGCACGGCGTTGCGCGCCCTGCTGCAGCGCGCCTACGAAGGCGCCGCGCCTGCTGCCTGATCACAACGAGGAGACAGCCATGCACCTGAACCGTCGACAACTGATCCAAGGCAGCGCGGCGCTCGCCGCCGGCACGGTCGCGCCGCGGCTGTGGGCCGCCGACGCCGTGAAGATCGGCTATGTGTCGCCGCAGACGGGTCCGCTCGCGCCCTTCGGCGAAGCCGACAAGTGGGTCATCGAGCAGATGAAGAGCGCGTTCAGGAGTGGTCTGGTCATCGGCGGCAAGAAGCACGACGTGCAGATCGTGCTGAAGGACAGCCAGAGCAATCCCAACCGCGCCGGCGAAGTGGCCAACGACCTGATCCTCAAGGAAAAGGTGGCCCTGGTCCTGACGGCCGGCACGCCGGAGACCGCCAACCCGGTGAGCGATGCCTGCGAGCTCAACGAGATTCCCTGCGTCTCGACCGTGGTGCCGTGGCAGCCATGGTTCTTCGGCCGCAAGGGCGATCCGGCCAAGGGCTTCAGCTGGACCTACCACTTTTTCTGGGGCCTCGAGGACGTCATCGCCAACTTCACCAACGGCTGGAAGAGCGTGACGACCAACAAGCAGGTCGGCGGCCTGTTTCCGAATGACGGCGACGGCAATGCCTGGGGCGACAAGGAGCTCGGCTTTCCCAAGCCGCTGCAGCAGCAGGGCTTCACGCTGCATGATCCTGGCCGCTTCCAGAACGGCACGCAGGACTTCAGCGCGCAGATCGCGGCCTTCAAGAAAGCCGGCGCCGAGATCATCACCGGCGTGGTGATCCCGCCCGATGCGAAGACCTTCCTGACGCAGGCGCGCCAGCAGGGACTGCGGCCCAAGGTGATCACCCTCGGCAAGGCTCTGCTCTTCCCGGGCGCGATAGAGGCGCTGGGCGAACTGGGCGACGGCCTCAGCACCGAGGTGTGGTGGAGTCCCTCGCATCCGTTCACCTCCAGCCTCACGCAGCAGAGCGCGAAGGCGCTCGCCCAGGCCTACGAGTCCGGCACGAAGAAGCAGTGGACGCAGCCGATCGGCTTCGCCCACGCGCTGTTCGAGGTGGCCGCCGACGCGCTGAAGCGATCGAGGAGCACGAGCGGCAAGGACGTGCGCGACGCCGTCGCGGCGACGAACCTCGCCACGGTCGTCGGTCCGGTGAAATGGGGCGGAGCAGGTCCCATGAAGAACGTCAGCAAGACGCCGCTGGTGCTGGGTCAGTGGGGCAAGGGCAGCAAGTACAAGGTCGAGCTGACGATCGTCAACAACGACGCGGCGACGAACATTCCGACCGGCGGAAAGCTGCGGACGCTCTGATGAGTGCGACCGTTCTCACTCCCTCTCCCGCTTGCGGGAGAGGGCTGGGGTGAGCACCGCCATGCCACTCCTCGCCCTTCACGGCGTCAGCAAGTCCTTCGGCGCGCTCAAGGTCACCGACGACATCTCGTTCGCGGTGAAAGAAGGCGAGACGCTGGGCATCCTCGGGCCCAACGGCGCCGGCAAGACGACGCTGTTCAACCTCATCAGCGGCGACCTGCGCGTCGACCGCGGAACCATCGAATACCACGGTCGCGACATCACCGCACTCAAGCCCCACCTGCGCTGTCGCAGCGGCATCGGCCGCAGCTACCAGGTGCCGCAGCCCTTCGGCCACATGACGGTGTTCGAGAACCTCCTCACCGCTGCCTGCTTCGGTGCCGGACAGTCCGAGCGCGAGGCATGGCGCACCGCCCGCGAGGTGCTCGTGCAGACAGGACTGATGCCGCACGCCAACCGCCTCGCCGGCGGGCTCACGCTGCTCAACCGCAAGCGCCTCGAGCTGGCGCGGGCGCTGGCGACCCGCCCGAAGCTGCTGCTGCTCGACGAGATCGCCGGCGGACTCGCCGAGCACGAGGCGAAGGAACTGGTCGACGAGCTGAAGCGCATCAAGGCGCAAGGCGTGACCATGGTGTGGATCGAGCACGTGGTGCACGCGCTGCTCGCGATCGCGGACCGGCTCTTCGTCGTCAACTTCGGGCAGAAGCTCGCCGAAGGCGACCCGCGCGAGGTGATGGCGGACCCCGAGGTGCGGCGCGTCTACATGGGGATGGAGGTCCACGCATGACGCAGCTGCGCACCAGCGGCCTCGAGGCCTTCTACGGCGACGCGCAGGCGCTGTTCGGCATCGACTTCGGCCTCGACGACGGCGAGACGGTCGCGATCATCGGCGCCAACGGCGCGGGCAAGAGCACCTTCCTCAAGTCGCTGTGCGGCCTGGTGCCGGTGCCGCGCGATGCCGTCGTCTTCGAGGGTGCGGCGATCGGCGGCCTGCCGCCCGGCGAGATCGTGCGTCGCGGCATCGCGCTGGTGCCCGAAGGACGCCGCCTGTTCCCCAGCCTCAGCGTCGAGGAGAACCTCCGCCTGGGCGCGAGCAGTGGCCGCACGGGCCCGTGGAACCTGGGGCGGCTGTACACGATGTTCCCCGTGCTGGCTGACAAGCGCCGGCAGCCGGCGACATCGTTGTCAGGGGGCCAGCAGCAGATGGCGGCGATCGGGCGCGCGCTGATGAGCAACCCCGCGCTGCTGCTGTGCGACGAGCTGTCGCTCGGCCTGGCGCCCATCGTGATCCGCGAGATCTACGCCGCGCTGCCGGCGATCGCCGCAGAGGGCATGACGGTGGTCATCGTCGAGCAGGACGTCGCGATGGCACAGCAGGTGTCGCAGCGCCTGGTCTGCCTCCAGGAAGGTCGCGTCTCGCTCGAGGGACGCGCGGGCGAGCTGACGCGCGAGCAGATCGCCGCGGCGTATTTCGGGGTCTGAGGCGATGGACATCCTGCTCCAGGGCCTGCTGCTCGGCGGCCTGTACTGCCTGTTCGCGCTCGGCCAGTCGCTGATGTTCGGCGTGATGCGGCTCACCAATACGGCGCAAGGCGACTTCATCGTGCTGGCCGCCTTCGGCGCCATCGCGCTCGCTTCGCTGGTGGCAATGCATCCCGCGCTGATCGCGCTGGCGATGCTGCCGATCGCCTTCGGCGCCGGCTATCTGCTGCAGCGCGGCGTGCTCAACGCCACGCTGGGCCGCGATCCCATGCCGTCCCTGGTGGTCACCTTCGGCCTGGCCATCGTGATCCAGAACGCGCTGCTCGAGCTCTTCTCGGCCGATCCGCGCTCGCTCGACAGCGGCGGGCTCAGCACGCAGAGCCTGGCAATCGCCGACACGGCGGTCGGCGTGCTGCCGCTCGTCATCTTCCTCACTGCGCTGGGCGCCACGGCCGCGCTGCAGTGGCTGTTCCAGCGCACGACGCTGGGACTGTCCTTTCGCGCCGTGTCGGACGACCGCGAGATCGCCGAGCTGATGGGACTCGACGCCAGGAAGGTCTACGCGCTGGCCACCGGCATCGCGTTCGTGCTGATCGCGCTGGCCGGCGTGCTGCAGGCGTTGCGCACGACGGTGTCGCCCAGCGACGGTCCTCTGCTGCTGCTGTTCGCCTTCGAGGCGGTGATCATCGGCGGCATGGGATCGTTCTGGGGGACCTTCGCCGGCGCGATGCTGCTCGGCCTCACGCAGCAGATCGGCTTCCGGCTGGATCCCGGCTGGGGCATCTGGTTCGGGCACCTGGTGTTCCTGTTGGTGCTGGTCGTGCGGCCGCAGGGGCTGTTTCCGAAGACTCGGGGGTGATTCCGGATGGCGACGCTTCCTCACACCACGGCGGTTCACGCCAACGCCGTTGCGACCGAGGCATCCAAGCCCGTTCGCCAGGCCGAGCCGGGTCGGACACCTCGGCCCGAACGGTTGGAGGACGCGCCGCATGCCTCGCGCGCGGCACTCGCGATCGCCCTCGCCCTCGTCGGCGTCGCCGCCACGCTGCCCTTCTGGGCCGAATCGAGCTGGATGCGCGAGTTCGTCGAGATCGCCTGCTACTTCATCTTCGCGATGATGTGGAACCTGCTGGCCGGCTACGGCGGCATGGTGTCCATCGGCCAGCAGGCGTTCTTCGGCTTCGGCGGCTACGTGATGCTCGCGCTCGGCAACTTCGCCGGAATGAATCCCTTCGTGGCCGTGCCGGTCGCGGCATTGGGCGCCGCCGCGGTTGCCGTTCCGGTGTCGTGGATCGCGTTCCGGCTGCAGGGCGGCTACTTCGCCATCGGAACCTGGGTGATCGCCGAAGTGTTCCGCCTGTCGTTCGCGAACGTCTCCGCGCTGGGCGGCGGATCGGGCACCAGCCTCGTCGCCCTGCGCGGCATCGACCGTGCCACGCGCGAGAGCACGACGTACTGGATCGCGCTGGCCTGCGTCGCGGCGGCCCTCGCGCTGGTCTACCTCTTCCTGCGCAGCAAGCAGGGGCTGGCCTTGCTGGCGATCCGCGACAACGAGACGGCGGCGGAATCGCAGGGCATCGCGGTGCAGCGCATGAAGCTCGCGGTCTACGTGGTGGCGGCGTTCGGCGCGGGCCTGGCCGGTGCGCTGTATTTCGTCGGCAACCTGCGCATCTCGCCCGATGCGGCCTTCAGCGTCAACTGGTCGGCCTTCGCGATCTTCATGGTCGTCATCGGCGGCATCGGACGCATCGAAGGACCGCTGGTGGGCGCGCTGATCTTCTGGGCGCTCAACAAGTTCTTCAGCGACTACGGAAGCTGGTACCTCATGGGACTGGGCCTGCTGGCCATCGTCGCGACCATCTTCTTCAAGCAGGGACTGTGGGGCTGGGCGCAGCAGCGCTGGGGCTGGACCCTCTTTCCCACGCGACGCACCCTGACCTGAGCGAGGCCGTCATGCGCAACATCGACGAACACACGATCACCGGCGCCGTGCTCGAGAGCCTGGAAGGCTGCGACGATCCGCGGCTCAAGCAGATTCTCGGCGCCCTGGTCACGCACCTGCACGACTTCGTGCGCGAGGTGCAGCTCACCGAGGACGAGTGGCTGCAAGGCATCCGCTTCCTCACTGCCACCGGCCAGATGTGCAGCGACACGCGGCAGGAGTTCATCCTCCTGTCGGACACGCTGGGCGTGTCGATGCTGACCGTGGCGCTGAACCGGAAGCAGTCTGCGGCGGCCACCGAGGCCACCGTGTTCGGGCCGTTCCACGTCGACGACGCGCCGCGCCTGGAACAAGGTTGCGACATCGCCGCCGGGGCGCCGGGGCGGCCGCTCGATGTGGACGTGGTCGTCAGGTCGAGCGACGGCACGCCGCTGCCCGGCGCCGAGGTCGACGTGTGGCAGGCCGACGAGGAGGGGCTCTACGACGTGCAGCGCGGCCCGCACCGCCGGGCGCGGGCCGTGATGAAGACCGATGCCGAAGGACGCCTGCGCTTTCGGGCCATCGTGCCGACGGCCTATCCGGTGCCGACCGACGGCCCGGTCGGACGCATGCTGGTCGCCAGCGGCCGGCATCCCTGGCGGCCGGCACACATCCACTTCCTGATCAAGGCCGACGGCCACGAGACGCTGACCACGCACCTGTTCCGCGACGGGGACCCGTATCTCGATTCGGATGTGGTGTTCGGCGTCAGGCGGTCGCTGGTGGTCGAGATGGGCGACACGCTCACCCACACCTTCGTGCTGGATCGCTCCTAGGCGGAAGACCGCCTACGACATCTGGCGCATCCAGCCCTGCTTCATGCCGCGCTTGACCGCCGCGAGCACCGACTGACCGGCGAAGCTCGCTGCACCGGCGGCGATGCCCTTGGCCAGCTTCGCGGCTGTCGAGGGCTCGGGCTCGGGGCGACGCCTGCGCACCGGCGGCGACCGACGCGGAACAGCGCGACGGCGCTCCCACAGCAGGGCGGTGCCCATTCCGAGCATCGTGGCCAGGCCGATGGCACCCACCGGGTTGCGCTGCACCCGCGCCGCAAGCGCCCCGCCATGAACCGGCTCGGGCGGGCGCGGCACCGGTGCCGGCGCCACCGGCGCCTTCTGCGGCGGCTGCTTATGCGGCGCCGCCGGCTGCGTCCGCCGCGAGCCGTACGAGTGCGCGTAGACCCACGTGAACTCGGCGCCGAGCAGGAAGATCTGCGCGGAGTAGTACACCCACAGAAGCAGCACCGCCAGCGAGCCGGCGGCGCCGAAGCCCGACGCCACGCTGCTCTTGCCGATGTACAGGCCGATGAGGTACTTGCCGATCGTGAACAGCAAGGCCGTGACCGCCGCGCCGATCCAGACGTCGTGCCAGCGGATGTGCACGTCGGGCATGAAGCGGTAGATCAGCGCGAACATCGCGGTGACGAAGGCGAAGCTCGCGACGAAGTTCACCGCCTGGGCCAGCAGTTCCCAGCCGCCGAACAGCGGTCCCCACCAGCCGCCCAGCGCCGAAAGGGCCGCGCTGATCACCAGCGACACCAGCATCAGGAAGCCCATGCCGAGGATCATTCCGAATGACAGCATGCGTGCGCGGATCCAGCCCCACAAACCGGACGGCTTGTTGCGCGCAGGCGCTTCCCAGATCCGGTTGAGGTCGTCCTGCAGCTCGGCGAAGACGGTGGTCGCGCCCACCAGCAGCAGCACGAGGCCGACGAGGGTCGAGATCACGCCCTTCTTCGGCTCCGACACGCTGCGCAGCAGCTCCTGCACGATGGTCGCGCCTCGTTCGCCGAGCAGGCCCTCGAGCTGGCCGACGATCGCGCCTTGCGCGGCCTCGGTTCCGAACACCAGCCCCGCCACGGCGATGACGATGAGCAGCAGCGGCGCGATCGAGAAGACGGTGTAGTACGACAGTGCCGCTCCCATGCTGGTCGCACGATCGTCGACCCAGGACGTCACGGTCTTCTTCAGCAGCTCTACGCCTTGTCTCGCCTTCATGGCCTGCTCCAGCGCGAGAGAGTGTCTCCTGCGCTGAAACGGCAAGCGGTATGCCCAGCGTCGCTCTACGGATGCGTGTCGAGCTCGTCGCGCCCGAAGCGCCGCCGCAGGATGACCCACAGCGTGGCCGCGCTGACGATCAGCACCCACCCCACGAGCGCCTTGACCGCGCCCGGCGCGCCGTCGATCAGCCAGCCCGCCAAAGCGATGCCCGGAGCGAACAGCCAGGGAAGGGGGTTGAGTCGAATCACTTCTGCAATGTCGTCTGCGAGACCGGACTCACCATGCCGAAGTTTCCACAGGAGGTGTGTAGGACGACGCCGCGTCGACACAGCGACGGCCCCCGGTCCCGGACCAGTCTTACCCCGATGAGCCGCCCCTGTCAATGCGCCGCCCTCCGCCCGGCGGTATGCTTCAGACGCCCTCCCCGACAGGCTCCAGCCGCCCTCCACTTGAACGCCGCCCTTCCTTTCGACAACCTCTATCGCCACGGCTTCGCGCGCACGGCGGTCGCCGTTCCGCGCTGCCGAATCGCCGATCCTGCATTCAACGCCGCGGAGACGTCGCGGCTGCTGCTCGAGGCGGCGTCGCAAGGCGCGGTGCTGGTCGCCTTTCCGGAGCTCGGACTGCCGGCCTACACCTGCGACGACCTGTTCCACCAGCGTGCGCTGCTCGACGCCTGCGAGCAGGCCCTCGCCACCGTCGTCGCAGCGTCCGCGCAATGCGCTGCGGTGGCCATCGTGGGACTGCCTGTGCGCGTCGACCACCTGCTGTTCAATTGCGCCGCGGTGGTGCACCGAGGCCGCGTGCTCGGCGTGGTGCCCAAGACCTACCTTCCGAACTACGGCGAGTTCTACGAAGCGCGCCAGTTCAACCCCGCCGACCATGCGCGTTCCACCGAGATCGCGCTGCTGGGACAGGAGGTGCCCTTCGGCGCCGACCTGCTGTTCGAGGCATCCGGCCTGCCGCTGTTCAAGTTCCACGTCGAGATCTGCGAGGACGTCTGGGTGCCCATCCCGCCCTCCTCGTATGCGGCGCTCGCCGGGGCCACCGTGCTGGTGAACCTGTCCGCCTCCAACATCACGGTGGGCAAGTCGGGGTACCGCCACCAGCTCGTGAGATCGCAATCGGCGCGGTGCATCGCCGCCTATCTCTATTCGTCGGCCGGACTCGGCGAGTCGACCACCGACCTCGCCTGGGACGGCCAGGCGCTCGCGTACGAGAACGGGGAGATGCTCGCCGAGTCCGAGCGCTTCAGCGATGCGTCGCACTTCATCACCGCCGACGTCGACCTCGAGCGGCTGTCGCGCGAGCGCATGCGGCAGACCAGCTTCGGCGCCTCGGCTGCGCGTCACGCGGACCGGACTGCGTTCCGCCACATCGGCTTCGAGCTCGAGATCCCGGCCGCGCGGCCGCTGCCGCTCGCGCGCATCGTCGAGCGCTTTCCGTACGTGCCGGCCGATCCGGCACGGCGCGACGAGCGCTGCGGCGAGGTCTACAACATCCAGGTGCAGGCGCTGGAGCAGCGACTGGCCGCCACCGGCATCAAGAAGGTCGTCATCGGCGTGTCGGGCGGCCTCGATTCCACGCACGCGCTGCTGGTCTGCGCGAAGGCGATGGACCGCCTCGAGCTGCCGCGCACCAACATCCTTGCCTACACGATGCCAGGCTACGCCACGAGCTCGCGCACGCTCGATCAGGCGTGGCGGCTGATGAAGGCTATCGGCTGCGAAGCGAAGCAGATCGACATTCGGGCGAGCTGCGAGCAGATGCTCAGGGACATCGGCCATCCGTTCGCCGGCGGCGAGCCCGTGTACGACGTCACCTTCGAGAACGTGCAGGCGGGCGAACGCACCAGCCACCTGTTCCGCCTGGCCAACCTGCACAACGGCATCGTCATCGGCACCGGCGACCTGAGCGAGCTGGCGCTCGGCTGGTGCACCTACGGCGTGGGCGACCACATGTCGCACTACGGCGTGAACGCGAGCGTGCCGAAGACGCTGATTCGCCATCTGCTGCGCTGGGTCGCCGATACCGAGCAGGTGGGCGCGGACGGCAGCCGCGTGCTGCTCGACATCCTCGACACCGAGATCAGTCCCGAGCTGGTCCCCAGCGCCGCGAAGGACGAGAAGCTCCAGAGCAGCGAAAGCGCCGTGGGTCCGTACGAGCTGCAGGATTTCCACCTGTACTACACGCTGCGCTTCGGCTTTGCCCCGTCGAAGGTGGCCTTCCTGGCCCACGCCGCCTGGCACGACCCGGACGCCGGCGCCTGGCCCGACGCGCAGCATGCCGAGCGCAACGCCTACACGCTGGCCGACATCAAGCGGCACCTGCGGAACTTCCTGTTCCGCTTCTTCCGCACCAGCCAGTTCAAGCGCAGCTGCATTCCAAACGCACCCAAGATCGGCTCGGGCGGTTCGTTGTCACCCCGCGGCGACTGGCGCGCGCCCAGCGACTCGGAGGCGGTGGTGTGGCTGGCCGAGCTGGAGACGGTGCCCGACTCGTGACCTCACGCGCCGATCACGATTCCCGCGCAGCGCTGCGTCATCGCCGTGCGCACGTCCACCTGTCCGCGCTCGAGCTCGAGCATGGTCACGCGATCGATCTGGACGAACTTCGGGGCCTGCCCGGTCACGCTCACGCCGAACATCGGACGCTGGTCGGCATCGCGCGCCAGCACGACTCGTCCCTCGGGGCAGTTGAGCAGCGTTGCCTGGATCGTGATGGCGTGCATCGAAGGACTCCGTCGGGCAAGTTGTCTTTGATGGTGTCGAATGTATCTAATCGAAACACGACCGGAAGGGCGCCCCTTCAACGAAGCCCGCAGAGCGTGCTGAAGTTCGCGCTTCGCGAGCCGGGGCCGCGTCGCTACAGTGGCACTTCCTCGTGCAGCCGGGCTCCGCGATGACCCCCATCCGCACCGTCCTCTTCCTGGCTGCCGCCGCCTGCGTCGCCGCTGCCGTGCCGTCCCGGGCCGCGCCAGTGCCCGACACGATCGCGGAGCGCACGCGAACCTGCACGGCTTGCCACGGCAAGGAAGGTCGCGCCACCCGCGAAGGCTATTTCCCGCGCATCGCGGGCAAGCCGGCCGGCTATCTGTACAACCAGCTCATCAACTTCCGCGATGGACTGCGCTCGAACGCCGCCATGACGTATCTGGTGCAGCACCTGACCGACGACTACCTGCGGGAGATGGCGACGTACTTCGCCTCCCTCGACCTGCCGTACGCACCGCCGCCCCCGCTCACCGGCACGTCGGAGTCCGCCCGCCTCGGCGAGACGCTGGTGCAGCACGGCGATCCGGCGCGCAAGATTCCGGCGTGCGCGCAATGCCATGGCTCGACGCTGACGGGCGTCGCCCCCGCGATGCCCGGCCTGCTGGGCCTGCCGCGCGACTACGTCATTGCGCAGTTCGGCGCATGGCGCAACGGCCGGCGCCATGCGGCCGCCCCCGACTGCATGGCGCAGATCGCCGAGCGCTTGACCAACGAGGACGTCTCCGCCGTCGCCTCCTGGCTGGCATCGCGACCCATCCCGCCCAGCGCGAAGCCGATCGACCGCATCGCGACGCCGCTGCCACTGCTGTGCGGCAGCGGGCTCGAGGGCGCGGCGCGATGAGCCGCGCACGGCCGGAGGGCTTCAGGTGAGCAGGCGGCGGCTCGGTCTGGCCATCGCGGCGGTGCTGGGGCTGCTGGTCGCGGCCGCCGTGCTGATTGCGGTACTCAACCTGCGAGACGAGCCGAAGGTGGACGACGCCGCACCCGCGCTCGCGGCCACGCCTGCCCTGGTGGAACGAGGCGCCTATCTGGCGCGTGCCGGCAACTGCGGGGCCTGCCACACGGCGCGCGGCGGCGCGCCCTACGCCGGCGGTCCCGGCGTGGAAACACCCTTCGGCACGGTCTACGCGAGCAATCTGACCCCCGACACCAAGACCGGCATCGGCGCCTGGTCGGCGGCCCACTTCTGGCGGGCCATGCACAACGGCCGCTCGCGCGATGGCCGGCTGCTGTACCCGGCCTTTCCCTATCCCAATTTCACACAGATCACGCGCGAAGATTCCGATGCGCTCTACGCCTACCTGCGCAGCCTCGCGCCGGTGCCGCAGCCCAACAAGCCGCATGCGCTGCGCTTTCCGTACGACTCGCAGCTCTCGCTCGCCGTCTGGCGTGCGCTGTTCTTCAGTCCCGGCACCCACAAGGCCGACCCGACACGCACGGCCGAATGGAATCGCGGCAGCTACCTCGTCCACGGACTCGGCCACTGCAACGCCTGCCATGGCGGTCGCAACATCCTGGGAGCCACCAGCGGCAAGCTGGAGCTCGGCGGTGGACTCATCCCGATGCAGAGCTGGTATGCGCCCTCGCTGGTCTCGCCGGCCGAAGCCGGCGTCGCGAGCTGGAGCACGCCCGAGGTCGTGGCGCTGCTGAAGAGCGGCGTGGCGCCCAAGGGCTCGGTGCTGGGGCCCATGGCCGAGGTGGTGTACCGCAGCACGCAATTCCTCAGCGACACCGACCTGCAGGCGATGGCCGTCTATCTGCGTGCGCTGCCGCAGCAGCAGCCGCCGGTCGACGACGAAGTCAAGAAACGCGATCCCGCACTGATGCAGCGGGGCGCTCGCCTGTACGACCAGAATTGCGCGCAGTGCCACGGGGAGCGCGGTGAAGGCTCGCCCGGCGCCTATCCGGCGCTTGCCGGAAATCGCGCGGTGACCATGGACGCCCCGGCCAACCTCGTGCGCATCGTGATTTACGGCGGCTTCCTGCCGGCCACCGCCGGCAATCCACGGCCCTTCGGCATGCCGCCCTTCAGCCAGCAGCTCGACGACAACGACGTCGCGGCGGTGCTGAGCTACATCCGGGGAAGCTGGGGCAACAACGCCTCGATGGTGTTGCCCATCGAGGCGCTGCGTTATCGCTGAGTCCGTGTCCGAGGTCGGGCGCAGCTACTGCCGCATTTTTTGCAGCGTGTGTGGAATGCAGTGATTCGTGAGTTGTGAATCTTCGCTCGCGCGAGTCTCGCGCTTCACGACTCCCGGGTAGCCGCGTCGGGGCCGGCTTGCTGCTCGCGCATGAACGCGGTCTGCATGCGCCGCAGGTGATAGTCGCGTGTTCGCTGCGCGGCCGCGAGCTGCTCCTTGGTCAGGCGCAAGCTGGGGCCCAGGCGCACGGTCGGGGAGACCTCGACTTCGGTGGCGCCTTCGTGGCGAATCGGTCGATCTGACATGAGAACCTCCTGCTCGAATGACGCAATGCAGCAAGCACCGTGCCCGCAGCCGCGATGCCCCGACGAGCGCGGCGGACTATGCGCTCGCGGCATGATGCACGCGTGACGCTGCTCTGGCGCCTGGCCGCCATCCTCTGCATCCTGCTCGCCCTCGCGGGCGTGGTGTTGCCGCTGCTGCCGACCGTGCCCTTCCTGCTGCTCGCCGCGGCCGCCGCCAGCCGCGGATGGCCCTGGCTGGACGACCGGCTGCTGGCGCACGAGGTCTACGGGCCGATGATCTCCCGCTGGCGCGCGCGGCGCGCCGTTCCGCGTCGCGCCAAGTGGTTCGCGACCGTCGGCATGCTGGGCAGTTGCGTGCTGGTCTGGTTCGCACCCGTGCCGGCATGGCTGGCCTATGCGCTGCCGGTCCTGCTGTTCGCGGTGGGTGTGTGGATCTGGATGCGGCCGGAAGAGTGATCGCAGCCTGCTCAGTCGAGCGAGCGCCGGCTGAGCCATCGTTGCGCCGCGGCTTCGGGGCCGAGCCGCCGCCAATCCAGCCGCTCCCACGCCTGACGCGCGAGATCGTTGAGGTCGATGCCCACGTCCTCGGCGCCCAGCTGGGGCTGCTCGAGGCGCAGCCGATCGGCGAAGCGAGAGATCCAGTCGAGCTGATCCTGCTGCAGTTCGGTGAGCGGAACGGGCTTCATCGCAGGTCCTGAAAGGAAAAAGAAGGGATGGCGCGCCATCCCTTCGAGCTCGGACCGAAGCCGTCCTCAGCGACGCTCGGATCCGCCGCCTTCGCTACCCTGTCCCGAGCTGCCGCCGCGCGAACCGCCCTGGTTCAGGTCCTGGCCGCTGCGGCCGCCGCTGCTGCCCGCCCCGCCTTGCGAGGCGCTGCCGCCGCGGTCGCGGTCCATGTCGGGGCTGCCGCCCACGCCCGTGCTGCCGCGCTCCTGCGACGCGCTGCCGCGATCGCTCTGGCCGCCGGTGCCGCCGCCCTGCGAGCCGCTGCCCATGCCCGGATTCTGCGAGCCGGCGCCGCCCTGACTGCCAGCGCCGCCTTGGGCGCCCGAGCGCTCGCTGGGGCTGCCTTGGCCGCGCTGGCCGCCGTACTGCTGCTGTCCACCCGGGCCGCCGGACTGCTGCTGTCCACCCTGGCCGCCGATGCCCGTCTGGCTCTGGCTGCCCGTCTTGCCCGGTTCACCCTGACTCGCCTGCCCGCGTTCGTTGCGTTGCGATTGATCGCCCTGGCTCGGGCTGTTCGGGTTGTTCTGATTCCCCTGGTTATTCGACGCCATCTTGAACTCCTTTCAGTAGGTGACTGCTGTTGTGCCTCTCGTTGTGCGCGGCGCGCCCGGGCATCACCCGGGTGACGGCAACCGCTGTGCCCAGCTGTGGGCACAGCGGTTGCCGCAGATGGCCTGACCCCGCACATCCGCTGGAGACCGTATGCAGAGCAAAGCCAGGTTCCTCGGCCACTCGGTGCACCAGATGCTGATCGTCTTTCCGCTCGGCCTGCTGGCCACGGCGGTAATGTTCGATATCGCCTTCCTCGTGACCGACAGGCCGGAGATGGCCGCCGTGTCGTACTGGATGATGGCCGCCGGACTCATCGGGGCCCTGGTCGCCGCGCCGTTCGGGCTGGTCGACTGGCTGGCGATCGAGAAGAACACGCGCGCCAAGCGCATAGGCGCGTTGCACGGCGGCGGCAACGCCGTCGTGACGCTGTTGTTCGCGGCCAGCTGGCTGCTGCGCGGCGGCAATCCTTCCGATCCGCCCGGCATCATGGCCATCCTGCTGGGCCTGGTGGGTGCGCTGATCGCGTTGTTCACGGCCTGGCTCGGCGGCGAGCTGGTGGCGCGGCTGGGCGTTGGCGTCTACGACGACGCCAACGTGAACGCATCGAACTCCATCACCCATCGACATCACGAGGCGCAGGCGCGCCAGGTTCACTGAAACCGCAGAAACGCAGCGTTACCTCGCCAGGGTCATGGGCACGCGGGATGCCGGCTAGCGTCCGGGCACGGTCGTCCACGGGCTTTTCTTGGGCGAGAACCGTGAACCAGTACATCTCGTGAACAACCTTGCCTCCCTTTCTACAAGGACCTGCCATGAATGCTTTGAAAACCGCCCAAGCGACAACCATCGTGCTGATCGCGCTCGCTTCCCTGACGGCCTGCCAGCGCCGCGATGAAACGGCCACGACCGGTGCCGCCGGCAGCGGCACGGCGAGCACCACCCCAGGCGGAAGCACCTCCGGCGGCGCGACCTCCGGCGGCACCACCTCCGGCAGCGGCACCTCGAGCACGGCCCCCAGCGCCGCCGCGAGCGCGGCCAGCCAGTAAGACGGCGCTCCGTCGGCGCCCGCAAGGCGCCGACGCATCGCTGAGCGCGCCGGCTCCAGGGCCGGCGCGCTGTCATGCGGCGGTGCTTTCCTCCGCGAACGCCGACACGGCATCCGGGCTCAGCTGCGCAGCCCCCAGCGCGCCGAGGTCCACCGCGGCGATGTCGGCGTGACCGAGCGCGTCACGCACCTCGTCGAGATGGCTCGCACAGCCGAGCACGACCACATCGCCGGGACGCGCCCTTCGCATCGCTTCGCGAATCGCCTCGCGCACGTCGAGCACGGTGCGCCACGGCGCGCGCGCCTGCGTCGCGCCGCGCTCGAGCTGCTGCGCGGTCGCACCGGGCGCCCGGCCGCGAAACTCGTCCATCTCGTAGAACACCACGTCGTCGAACCCGTCGGCACACACCTGGCCGATCTCGGCCAGGTCGTCGTCGCGCCTGTCGCCCGGCGCCGTCGCAACGCCGATGACACGCTGCGCAGTCAGACCCCGCGCGGTCGCGATGATGGCGCGGTAAGCCGCGGCGTTGTGCGCGTAGTCCACCAGCAGCGTGATGCCGCAGCTGCGAAAGACGTTGAGACGCAGCGGGTTCTGATGCGCGCTCGAGGTGAAGCTCGCCATCGCCGCGCCGATGCTGTCGCCTGCGATGTCGAGCGCGAGCAGCGCCGCGAAGGCCGCCAGTGCGTTCTCCACGTTGTGCCTGGCGAGCCCCTGCAGCGTGAACGGCAGCCGGGTCACGTCGACCAGCGGCATGTCGTGCTCGCCATGCCCCAGCATCACGATGCCCTGCTGCACGTGGACGCCTCGCCCGCCCTGCTGCAGATGGCGCGCGAAGACGGGATGGCTTCGGTCTTGCGCGAAATAGATCACTTCGCAGCCGCGCGGCGCGCGTGCGGCCATCGCGACGCAGCGCTCGTCCTGCGCGTTGAGCACCACCGCCTTGCGCGCCACCTCGACCACCAGCCCCTTCACTTCGGCCAGGTCGTCCAGGGTCTCGACGCCGTCGTTGCCGAGATGGTCGCGCTGCACGTTCAGCACCACCGCAACGTCGCAGCGGTCGAAGCCCAGGCCGCGCTTGAGAATGCCGCCGCGCGCCGTTTCAAGCACCGCCACCTCGACTTCCGGTGAACTGAGCACGGCACGCGCCGACCAGTAGCCGGTGCAATCGCCCTCGCTCACCTGCTGGCCGCCGACGAACACGCCTTCGGTGGTCGTCACGCCGGTGCATCGGCCCAGTCGCTGCAGCACGTGGGCGACGGCCAGCGTGGTCGTCGTCTTGCCGTTGCTGCCGGTGATGGCAACGACCGGAATGCGGCCGTCGGTGCTGTTCGGGAACAGCGACTCGACGATCGCCTCGCCGACCGGATGCGGCCGTCCCTGACTCGGGTGCTCGTGCATGCGGATGCCCGGCGCCGCGTTCACTTCGATGATGGCGCCGCGCTGCTCGGCGAGCGGCCGGCGGATGTCGCGGCACACCAGGTCGATGCCGGCGATGTCCAGGCCGATCTTGCGCGCGGCGCGCACGCAGGCCCGGCCGGTGTCGGGATGCATCTCGGCCGACACGTCCTCGGCGGTGCCGCCGGTCGAGAGGTTGGCGTTGCCGCGCAAGCGCACGATGCGGCCCTCGCCCGGGACGCTGTCCACCTGCAGCGCCTGCTGGGCGAGCGCCTCTTCGGCCAGCGCATCGAGCGGGATCCTGGTCAGCACGTTCTCGTGCCCGTGGCCCCGCGCGGGATCGGCGTTCTCGCGCTCGACCAGCTCGCGCACGGTGGACCGCCCGTCGCCCTTCACGCGAGGCGGAAGCCGCCGGGCGGCGGCCACCACCCGGCCGTCGACGACGAGCACGCGATAGTCGTCGCCTTCGAGATGTTCCTCGACGATCACCTGCTCTCCGTGCGCCCGAGCCCGCTCGAAGGCCGCCGCGAGCGCCGGCTCGTTGTCCACCGCGGTGCTGACGCCCTTGCCCTGGTTGGCATCCAGCGGCTTGACCACCACCGGCCGGCCGATGGCGCGGGCCGCCTCGCTCGCGTCCTGCATGGTCGCCACGGTCCGGCCTTCGGGAACCGGCAGCCCCGCTTCGGCGAGCAGCGCCTTGGTGAGCTGCTTGTCGCTGGCGATCTCCACCGCGACGTAGTTGGTCCGGCTGGTCGTCGTCGCCTGGATCCGGTGCTGGCGCACGCCCCACCCGAGCTGGAAGAGATGGGCTTCGTCGGCCAGCCGCACTGTCGGGATGCCTCGGCGGCGCGCCGCCTCGACGATGGCGCGCGTGCTCGGACCCAGCGCCTCGCGCGAGGCGATCTGGCGAAGCTGCGCCACCGCCGCCTCGAGCTCGAAGGGCCGTCCGCCCGCCAGCCGCGACACCAGCTCGACGGCGATGTCGAGCGCGTGCCGCACCAGCCGCTCGCTGAGGTATTCGACGACGACACGGTACTGCCGCGGCATGCCCTGCACCATGCGCGCCTTGCCGAATCCGAGGTCGTGGCCCGCGAGGTTCTGCAGCGCCAGCGTCACATGCTCCACGATGTGGGCCATGTAGGTGCCCTCGCGCAAGCGCTCCACGAAGCCGCCGCGCCGCCCCACCGAGCAGCGGTGCTCCACCAGGCCTGGCAACAGCTCCACCAGGCGCTCGGTGAAGCCCGGCAGCGCCGTGGAGGGCACCTCGTCCAGGTCCTCGAGGTCGAGCACGGCAAGGAAACAGGGGCGCAGCGCGTGCAGGTTGGGGCCCCGCAGGAAACGGCGTTCGATGACCTTCATGCTGTCCTTTGTCGCAAGTTCGTTCACGCCGCCAGCGGCGCCGCGAGCGGGGCGTCGGAGGAGCTGGCCACGGCGGCCACGACGTCGTACAGCGCGATCGGCACCATGCGCCCGTCGCTGGTCCGCGTCTGCGGGCCCTGTCCCTTGGCGTCGAAGTAGTAGCGCGCGCCGGCCGGCATCAGGTGCAGCTTCACGTTGGTGAGCTCGAGCTGCTGGTGGCGGTCTTCGTCGAGAAAGCTGGTGAGCATCTCGCGGCCGTCGAGAATGGTCACCGCGCCCTCGCCGATCACCTCGAGTCCGAGGCCCGGCTCCACGATCAGCGCCGTGTTCTCGTCGATGCCGGCCCCGAGCAGGTAGGGGTTCTGCGCGACCACCGACAGCAGCCGGCCGATGCGCTTGCGCTCGGAGAAATGCTGGTCGATGACGACGCGGCGCATGAAGCCGAGCCCCGCGGCGATGCGCACGCTGCCCTTGATCGGCTGCAGTTCGGGACCGCTTTCATACAGCATGTGCTCGGACATCGCCGAAGCACCCGCGCTGGTGCCGGCGATGCAGGTGCCGCGCTCGCGCAGCGCGCAGTGCATGGCGTGGTCGAGCCGCGTGCCGCCGATGAGCGACAGCAGCTTGACCTGGTCGCCGCCGGTCATGAACACCGCGTCGGCGTCGTAGATGGCCTTCGCCAGCACCTCGTCGTTGGCCTGCTCCCGGTTGTCGATCACCACCGGTGCGCACTGCGTCACGCCCAGGTCGCGAAAAGCGTCGTTGTAGACCTTCCAGACCTCGTCGTGGTAGTTGCTCGCCGCGGTGAGCACCGCGATGCTGGCCTTGCGGCCGCCGGCCAGATCGACGAAGCGCGACAGCACCAGCTTGTCCTCTTCCCGGTCCTCCGCGCCACCGATGATGAACAGATGGCCGTGTCGCTGCGTCTTCTTGCGGGGCTGTCTGGGCATTCAGCACTCCCTGATCGCCAGCCGAGAACTTCCTCGGCGTACGGAAGATGGGTAGGGGCTGGCGGGTAGAACTTGCTCGCCGCGCCTCGGCCTTGCCGTCCGATCGGGACGGCGACCGGCTCAGCGCGGAGCGGAACGCTTCCTGGCCGGCGGCGGCTTGGCGTCGGCGCCCGGCTTGAGCTGCCAGTCGACGTCGTCCTTGCCGGTGCTGACCTGCTTGGCGGCGTGCATTGCGGCGCTGGGCGAGATCGGATCGCTGGCGGGAAACGTCTCGTCGAGCGACTCGTCGAGCAACTCCTGGTAGGTGGGAACCTTGGCCGGTTTCTTGGCGTTGCCTTCCAGCCGCTTGGCTTCCTTCTGGCGGGCATCCGGATCCTTCATGTCGGTCTCGATGGGAACGGGTCCCCGATGCAGGCACGCGGCATGCCCGAACGGCGGCGGCGACGCACCGTTGGAGCACCGGATGAAGCACAGACACCTGACCATCGCATCGACGGGGCTCGCCTGGCTGGCGGGCTGCTCGCCCCTGCCCGAGCCGGCCGTGCAGGCGCCCTTGTCGAGCGAAGCCGTTGCGCAGGCAGCCGCAGCCCCGGCCGAAGCGCCCGACCAGGCGCCGCTCCCGGCGCGCGGCGGCGCATTCGGCATCGGGATCCGGCCCACCGGCTCGGGTGCCACGGGCATCACGCCCTGAAGGTCTCGACGATTCGGGCACAACCGTTGCCCGTGGATACGTTGCGGGCCGTGACGGCCGCTCGAGTCGGGCATGGACTTCGCAGAATTCTTCACCCACAGCGCGCGTGAGCTCGTGCCACTCGCATGGCAGAAGGAGCTGCTGTTCCTGTTCGACTACCGCGGCCCGCTGATCGACCTCGATGCCGATCGCACGGCCATGCACGGCGGGCTGCAGCGACTGTCGCTGGCGACGCTGGGGTTGCTGAAGGACGGATTCATCTTCATCTGCGCGCAGACCGACCTGCGCGAACACGGCATGGCCGACGTGTCGGTCAGCATCGCGGGCACGGGCGAGCGCGCCGATGACCAACGCGTCGGCGAGGTGCTGCGGCGGCTCGACCTGCGGGAGCGCCCGCACGCCGCCGACCTCGCGGGCAGCGCGGCCGACGCGCAGGCGCGGGTCGCCGCGGGCCGCTGTCCGATCACCGGCGCCACCGTCTCCTTCGCGGCCAATCGAACGGACGGACTGCTGTTCGCCTTCGACATCAGCGTGCCGGCGCGCGAGATCGACCCTGGGGCGTCGCTGCCGAACGCACAGCGCGCCCGCGCCTGGCTGATCAGCGAGACGCCCGCGGCGTATCAGTCGCTGGTGCGACGGCTGCAGCGCCTGGGCTGGGCGACGACCAGCTTCTCCTCCGTGCCGCAGATGCTGGATCAGCTCGACCGCATGTCGAGTGCGATGGCGCGCCCGCTGCTCGTCATTGCCACCGAATCGCCGGGACTCGGCGACGTGGACCTGCAGCCTGTGCGGCAGCGGCTGCCCCATGCCCAACTGGTCCTCGCGGGAACCTTCGGCTCCGCGCGCCGCGGCGCGTCCGACATCGACTTCCGCCTGTGGCCCTTCAGCCCGGCCGAGCTGCACGAGTTCACGCGGCGCGCCTGCGACGAGATCGACACGCTGTCCGGCGAGACGGTGCCCGCGCCCATCAGCTTCTCGGACCGTCCGCACGCGCTGGTGGTCGACGACAACGCGGTCAACCTGCTGGTCGCGAGCGGGCTGCTTCAGATGGCGGGCTTCGAGGTCACCACCGCCAGCGGCGGAGCCGAGGCCGTGCAGCGCTGCCGCGAACGGGCGCCGCAGCTCGTCTTGATGGACGTGCACATGCCGGGAATGGACGGCCTGGAAGCGACGCGCGTGCTGCGCCAGCTCCAGCGCGACGGTGCGCTCGCGCCCTTCCCGATCGTCGCGGCCACGGCCGATTCGATGGCGATCGGCGAGCGCGCGTGCTTCGACGCGGGCATGGACGGCTACCTGTGCAAGCCGTTGACGCTCGAGGCCATCCACCGGGAAGTGACGCGGGTCATGCCCGCGGCCCCCGCCACGGTCGCACAGCCTTGAGGCGTGCAGTCTTTACACGACAGCGGCCAAGTTCGCCGCCGCCCGAGCACGTTCGTGTAACACCACCGCTTTTGCTGCGCTTTTTGCGGAACCACTGTATTCAGGTGTAGTCCGTAATGACGATCTGTGCGTTGGCTTCGTGCCCGCACGCGCGCCGGCTCGCCCGCCTCCCCCTTTCACCGCTGTTCCCCGATGCTGAAGAACGTCTTCTTCTCCGTGCTGCTTTGTGCCTGCTTCGCGGCCCGAGCCGATATCTCCTTCGAATCCGCTCGCGCGCTCGTCGTCGACGAGGAAAGCGGCCAGGTGCTGTTCGAGAAGAACGCGACCACCGCCGCGCCCATCGCCTCGATGACCAAGCTGATGACGGCGATGGTGGTGCTGGACGCGGGCCTGCCGGCAGACGAGGTGGTGCGCATCACGCGCGAGGATCTCGACACCTTGAAGCACACGACCTCCGGCGTGCCGGTCGGCGCGATGATCGAGCGCCGCGACCTGCTGCAGCTCGCGCTCATGTCCTCCGACAACCATGCCGCCGCGGCGCTCGCGCGCACCTATCCCGGTGGCCACGCCGGCTTCCAGGCCGCGGCGCTGCGCAAGATCGAGGCGCTGGAGCTCGAGAACACGGTCATCGAGGAGCCGACGGGCCTGTCGCCGAACAACCATGCGACGGCGCGCGACATGGTCAGGATCCTCAAGGCGGCGTCGGCCTACCCCGAGATCGAGCATGCGACGAGCCAGGCCCAGCAGACCATCCTCGTCAGCGGACGCCCGCGGGTGTTCCGCAACACCAATGGCCTGGTCGGGCGTCCGGGCTGGGACATCCTCGTGTCCAAGACCGGCTTCACTCAGGAGGCAGGCCGTTGCCTCACCATGCGCCTCACCGCCGCCGGCCGGCACATCCTGATCGTCCTGATGGGCGCGATGGACTCGTGGGAGCGCACGCTCGACGCCCACAACATCCAGCGCTGGCTCGGCGTGCCGCTTCCCGACCTGGCCGCGCCGAGGGCGCGCCTGCAGCCGGTGCGCAAGGTGCACAAGGTCAGCGTGCGCAAGCGCCGCTGACCCGGCGCTCACTCCAGGGTGAAGCCGAGCTTCAGCGTCACCTGCCAGTGCGCCACCTTGCCCTCGACCACGTGGCCGCGGGTCTCGATCAGGCTGAACCACTGGATGTTGCGGATCGTCTCGTGCGCCTTGGAAAGCGCCGTCTGGACCGCTTCCTCGATGCTGATCGGGGACGATCCGGTCAGCTCCAGCGTCTTGTAGACATGGTTGCTCATCGTGGTCTCCTCGCAGGTCTGGGGCCACGACGCTAGCCGCTTTGCCGGCAAACCACAACCGCCGGCGACACGTTTTTCACGCCGGCCTGCCGGCCTCGTGACGCCGCCACGCCCGCAACCCTGCCGGTTGTGGTCGAATCGGTGGAATCCCTCTCTCCCGATCCCGATGGCCTTCACTCCCGATGACGAACCCGGCTGGTTCCGCTGGCTGAGCCGCGTCGTGCTGCGCCTGGGCCTCAGGCGCGCCATGCTCGCGATGACAGCAACGATCGCCCTGCTGGCAGTGCTGATCGCCGAAACGGTGGTCCTGGTGCTAGGCCGCGGCGACTGGAGGATCGCGCTGGCGTCCGCGACGCTGTGCTCGGTGGTGCTGGCGCCGCTGTTCGGCTCGCTGCTTCTGCGGCTGGTCTTCGAGCTCGATCGCGCGCGGCAGCGGCTCACCGTGCTGGCCACCCACGACGACCTGACCGGTGTCCACAACCGGCGCCACTTCATGGAGGTCGTGCAGCGCGAATGGGACCGGGCCCGGCGCTACAGCACGCCGGCGGCGATGCTGCTGATCGACGCCGACCATTTCAAGCGCGTGAACGACGCCCACGGGCACCTGTGTGGCGACGAGCTGCTGCGCTGCATCGCCCAGACCGTGCGCGAACAGCTGCGCCAGGCCGACGTGCTGGCCCGTTTCGGTGGCGAGGAGCTCATCGTGTTCCTGCCGCACACCGACCCGCTGGGCGCGCTGGACGTGGCCGAGCGCATCCGCGAAAAGGTGCAGAACCTGTCCGTCCCCTGGCAAGCAGCCAAGGTCAGCACCACCGTGAGCATCGGCGTGGCGCCGCTGCGCAACGAGCTGCCGTCGCTGGACTGGATGATTCACGAGGCCGACACCGCGCTGTATGCGGCCAAGGCCGACGGGCGCAACTGCGTGCGCACCCTGCCTTTCGAAGCCAGCCGCAGCGGCGGGGCTTACCCTGTGAATTCACGATAGGGTCTGCGTAGGCACGTCGTTCGCTGTGCCACGCTGACATGTCGCGAATCGCCTGCCTTCTTCTCGCCCTTCCGCTTTCCGGCCTGGCCGAGGTCACCGACCACGTCGACGTGGCCCGCCTGGTCGTGGCCCAGACCAACGAATTCCGCCGCTCGCAGGGCGCCGGGCCCACGGTGGCGAATCCCCGGCTCGAACAGGCCGCGCGCAGCTTTGCGGAGTTCATGGCACGCAGCGACCGCTACGGCCACGAAGCCGATGGCAAGCAGCCGCCCGAGCGGGCGAAGGCGCATGGCTACGACTACTGCATGGTCTCGGAGAACATCGCCTACCAGTTCCACTCCGCGGGCTTTCGTTCGCCCGACCTCGCCCAGCGGCTCGTGCGCGGCTGGGAGCTGTCGCCGGGGCACCGGCGCAACATGCTCGATCCCGATGTCACCGAAACCGGCGTCGCCGTCGCGCGCAGCCCGAAGACTGGGCGGTACTACGCGGTGCAGATGTTCGGCCGCCCCAACTCGTCGCGCATCGAGTTCCGCATCGCCAACCGGTCGGCGTCGGCGGTGCGCTACGAGCTCGCCGGCGAATGGTTCCACCTGCCGCCGCACATGACCCGCACGCACGGGCAATGCCGGCTCGAGACCCTGACGATGCGACTGCCGGGCGACCAGGACGCGACGCGGATCCAGCCGAACAACGGCGAGCGCTATGCGGTCGAGCGCGTCGGCGCGCGCTATCGCTTGACGAAGGGATAGCACCACTGCGCCATGCGCCGACTCGCGTTGCTCGCGCTGCTGAGCTGCCTGCTGGTGCCGGCAGCCGCCGATGCCGACGAGGCGAAGGCCTGGGCCGCCTTGCAGCGCGGCGGCGCGGTCGCACTGATGCGCCACACCGATGCGCCGGGCGACGTCGGCGATCCCCCGGGGTTCCGGCTCGGCGACTGCGCGACGCAGCGCAACCTCAGCCCGCGTGGGCGGGAAGACGCGGCAGCGGCCGGCCGTCGCTTCAAGCAGAACCGGATCGCGTTCGCGAAGGTGCTGAGCTCACCGTGGTGCCGCTGCGTCGACACCGCGACGCTGATGGACATGGGCCCCGTTCACGAGGAGTCGACGTTCGGCAACGTCGTCGTGCTGGCCGATCAGCGCGAAGCCCTGACCGCCGGCGGTCGCAAGCTCATCGCGGCCTGGAAGGGCCGAGGCAACCTGCTGATCGTCACCCATGGCGCCAACATCGTCTCGCTCGCCGGCACCAGCCCGGCGTCCGGCGAAACGGTCGTCGTCACGCCCGGCCCCGGCGGCGACCTGCAGGTGCAGGGCCGCATCCCGCCGCCATGACCGTCAACGCTACCCGTCGATCGGGACGCCGCCCGTCCACTGCGCCATCCATCCATCCCAGATGGAATTGACGGGCTTCGACAGCTCCGCCTGAAGCTCGAACCAGCTGGAGACGAAGCTCCACTGGCCGGAGAGCGCCTGTTGCCAGCTGGCCAGCGCGTCGGCCTGCATTCGCTGTGCCTGCACGAGCCAGTCCGAGAACAGCGCATCGGGATCCGGCGCTTCGACCGCGACGGCGGCCGTGGATGTGCGTGCCATGCTGCCTCCTGTCTCTGTCGATGGTGGATCTTTGCGGGCGGCCCGGGGCGATGCAAGCCCCTGTTCACGTCGCTACCGTTGACACAAATCAAGCCATTCCGTCGCTGCGCTCGTACGCTCGCGCCATGGACATGGCCACCCGCCCTCGCCTGCGTCCCCCCTCGTCGACGCGCCGCAAGCAAGGCGACCGCGAGCGTGGCGCGAGTCCCTGGCTGGGCCGCGGCACGCCGCCGTCGGAGACCTTCCTGCGCTATCAGGAGATCCAGCGCGCGCTGAGGACGCTGGCGGGCCGGCCCGGCTCCTGGGCGCCCGCGACACCGATAGGCGCCTTCATGGACTGGTGCCTGCACCTTGTCGCGTCGCCGGCCAAGCAATGGGAGCTCGCGGAACTCGCCGGGCGGCAGCTGCAGCGAGGAGCCAGCGTGCTGGCACGCGGCGCCGACGAGCCCTGGGTGATCGAGCCGCTGCCGCAGGACAAGCGCTTCGACGACGCGCAATGGCGCCAGCCGCCCTTCTCCTGGCTCGCGCAGGGCTTCCTGCTTCGCCAGCAATGGTGGCAGTGCGCCACGTCCGCGGTGCCGGGCGTGACGCGGCACCACGAGCACATGCTGGAATTCGCGGCGCGACAGTGGCTCGACATGTTCGCGCCGTCCAACTCGCCCTTCATCAACCCGCAGGTGCTGCGGCAGACCATCCACCAGGCGGGCACCAACGTGCTGCGCGGCATGGGCTACGCGGTGGACGACGCCGTGCGCGAACTGCGCGATCAGCCGCCGGCCGGCGCCGAGGTCTGGCGCGTCGGCGAGAACCTGGCGATCACTCCGGGCCGCGTGGTGTTGCGCAACCGCCTGATCGAGCTGATCCAGTACGAGCCCACGACGCCGACCACGCACCCCGAGCCGGTGCTGATCGTGCCGGCGTGGATCATGAAGTACTACATCCTCGACCTGTCGCCGCACAACTCGATGGTCAGGCACCTCGTCGATCGCGGCTTCACGGTGTTCGCGGTGTCGTGGAAGAACCCCGATTCAGGCGACCGCGAGCTCGGCTTCGACGACTACCACCAGCTCGGCATCCTCGACTCGCTCGATGCGATCGGCAGGATCGTGCCCGGCGCGCGCGTGCACGCCCTCGGCTACTGCCTCGGGGGCACGCTGCTGGCCATGGCCGCTGCGGCGCTCGGGCGCAGCGGCTCGCAGCCGTTGAAGAGCGTGACGTTGCTCGCGGCACAGACCGACTTCGCCGACCCCGGCGAGATTTCGCTGTTCATCGACGAGAGCCAGGTGGCTCACCTCGAGGATCGAATGTGGCCGCGCGGCTGGCTGGACAAGCGGCAGATGCGGGCGACCTTCCAGATGATGCGATCCAACGACCTCGTCTGGTCGTACCGCCTGCTGAACTACTTGCTCGGCGAGCGCCAGCCGGTGACCGACCTCATGGCATGGAACGCCGACGGCACCCGTATGCCGTACCGCATGCATTCGGAATACCTGAGGCGCCTCTTCCTCGACAACGCGTTGGCGCGCGGCGAGATGGTCCTGGGCGGCGAAGCCATCCATCTGCACGACATCCAGGGGCCCTTGTTCATCGTCGGCACAGTGCAGGACCACATCGCGCCGTGGCGTTCGGTGTTCAAGCTCAATCACCTCACCGACGCCGAGCAGACGCTCGTGCTGACCGCCGGAGGCCACAACGTCGGCATCGTCAACCCGCCGGGCAACGAGAAGGCGAGCTACCGCATCGGCGAGTGGCATGTCGGCAACCGCCGGCTGGCGCCCGAGGAATGGCTGGAGGCCACGCCCAGCATCGACGGCTCCTGGTGGAACGCGTGGTTCGCCTGGCTCGCGCGCCGGTCCTCGCGTCGCGCGGCGCCTCCTGGAATGGGCGCACCGGAACAGGGGCTGCCACCACTGGATGCCGCGCCGGGCCGCTACGTGCACCAGCGCTGACCTTGAACTTTCGCCGCCCGGCTCGCAGATGCCGTCCGGAGGTGCTTTCTTGGGCGGCAACGACGGGTTCCTTCTCGATGCCTATTCGCAGACGGTGAGCGGTGTGGTCGAGCGCGCCGGCCCCAGCGTCGCCTCGGTGCGCGTCCGGGGCCACGCGCGCGACCGCGATGCGCCGCTGGGAGGCGGCTCGGGGTTCCTGTTCACGCCCGATGGCTACCTGCTGACCAACTCGCACGTCGTGCGCGCGGGCGCACAGGCGCCGGCGAAGCGGCACCAGGTTTCGCTGAGCGACGGCCGCGAGTTCGAAGCACGCTGGGTCGGCGACGATCCGGACACCGATCTCGCCGTGCTGTGCATCGACGGCATGTCGCGCGGCACGCTGGCGCCGCTGCCCTTCGGTCGCTCCGCACTGCTCAGGCGCGGCGAGATCGCGGTGGCGATCGGCAATCCGCTCGGCTTCGAGCACACCGTGACGGCCGGCATCGTGAGTGCGCTCGGGCGCAGCATGCGCGCCGGCACCGGGCGGCTCATCCCCGACGTGATCCAGACCGATGCGGCGCTCAACCCCGGCAACTCCGGCGGGCCGCTGCTGAACGGCCGCGGCGAGGTGGTCGGCGTCAACACCGCCATCATCCGCGGCGCCCAGTCGATCAGCTTCGCCGTCGCCATCGACATTGCGGGCTGGGTGATTCCGCAGCTGCTCCAGCACGGCCGCGTGCGCCGCGGCTACCTGGGCGTGGGCGGCGCGACGGCGGCGCTCGACCGGCGCGTGATGCTCGCCTTCAGCCTGACGCAGACGCATGCGGTGCGCGTGTCGGCGGTCGAGCCCGGCAGCCCGGCGGCGCACGCGGGGCTCCACGAAGGCGACCTCATCGTCGGCATCGACGGCGTCACCATCGATTCGGTCGACCGCCTGCACCAGACGCTGGACGCGAGCCGGGTGCACAAGGACTGTGTGCTCAAGGTGCTGCGCGGCAACCATGCCGGCCAGCCGCTGTACATCACGGTGCGGCCCAGCGAGCACGCTGGTCGCTGAACGCCGGATCAGCCCCGGCGACCGGTGGCGAGCGCCTCGGCGAGATGGCGCAGCAGCGCCTGCGCGTCGCCTTCCCAGGCGCTGCCGTGCATGCAGGCCAGCGTCTCGGGCCGCTCGGCGCCCAGCCGCGCCAGCAGCGCGGAAGTCCCCGGCGTGTGCGCGAAGTAATCCATCGGCTGACGGAACGCTTCGCTGGGGCCGAGGATGTCCGCGCGCGTCAACGGCACGTCGCCGCGGCCCGGCTGGGTGAACAGATCGCCGCAGAAGAACGTGCGCGTCGTCGTGTCCATCGGCAGACCGCAGTCCCAGCCGTGCGGAAGATGCGGCGTGTCGAACCAGCGCAGCTGGTGCCGTCCGAGCGAGAGCGTCTCGCCGTCGGCCAGGACACGCGGCGGCCGGTCGGCGAGGTCGCCGATCGAGACCAGCGCGGCGATGCGACCGCACAGCGGCACGGCCTGCGGCGCCGCCGCCAGCAGGTCGTTCAGCGCGCCGCACTCGTCGGCTTCGACGTGCGACAGCCCGACATAGCGCAGCCGCTCGAGCGGCATCAGCCGAGAGATGGCCTCGCTGACGAGCGGAAAGAGGCGTCGCGGGCCGGTGTGAAACAGCAGCGGCTCGTCATCGACGACGAGGTACTGGTTGAAGCTGAACGACCCTGCATCGCCGGGCAGCTCGACCGGCGTGTTGATGCGGTAGATGCCGGCGGCGATCTCGTGCACGTTGGTGCCGGTGTGCGGATTCGTGACCATGGAAAGCTCCTGAAGTGGTTGGCTCCAGGATGTGGCACGAGCCGGCCAGGCGTTACAGCCCGGCCGGCAAGCTTGCGGATCAGTCGCTGGCGCGCTGCCAGCTCTCTCGCTGGCGCGCACTGGCCTGGAAGCTGCCGCCGAACAGCGACGTTCCGCGCCGCACGAACAGCAGCGCGATGCGGGCCGCCTGCGGATGCCCCGCGTCGGCCAGCTCGGTCAGCGCCAGGAACGAGGCGTGCCAGCATCCGTCTTCCATCAGGCGCATCGCCTCCTCGAAGCGCCGGGCCCGCTCGCCGAGGCGTCGCGTGCTCGACGCGTCCCGCCCAGCAGCGGGGAAGCTGTCGATCGCCGGATTGAACGAGGGAAAGGGCTCGCTGCTCATCTGAAGGCTCCTCGGGCTGTGTCGGCCTGGGTTGCAGCGCGCGGGAAACCGGTTCAAACGATTTTCGGGCGACTATGCTCCACGGCATGGAAGACGCATCGACGCTGACGCCGTCGCCCGAGGGCGAGCTGGCCGGCTGCATCGCGGCGAGCTCGCCGGGCCAGGCATTGGAGGCCGAAGCCCGGCTCTATCGCCTGCTGGCGCCGCGGGTGCGGCGCTATGGACTGCGCCACCTGCGCGATGCCGACGCCGCGTCCGACCTCATGCAGCACGTCATGGTGCTGGTGATCGAGCGGCTGCGCAGCGGCGACGTGCGCGAGCCGCAGCGCATCGTGTCCTTCGTGCTCGGCGCCTGCCGCATGACGGTGCTGGAGATGCGCAGCCGCCAGGCGCGCCGCGAGGCACTCCTGGAGCAGCACGGCGAGCTGCTGGCCATCGCCGACATCGCCGTCGAGCCGCGCCACGACCACGAGCGTGTCGCCGCGTGCCTCGAAAGGCTGTCCGAACGCGAACGCTCGGTGATCCTGATGAGCTTCTACGAAGAGCGCCCGGCCGAGGACGTGGCCGGCACGCTGGGCCTGTCGCCCGGCAACGTGCGGGTCATCCGCCCACCGCGGCATCGCGCGGCTGCGCGCCTGCGTCGGCGAGGCGAGGAACGCGGCATGAGCGCACATCTCGAGTTCGACGGGCTGCTCGCCTACTGGCTGGGTGAGACCGATGAAGCGTCCACCTCGGCGATCGACGAGCACCTGCTCGGATGCGATGCCTGCGGCGCGCAGCTGGACGAGCTGATCGCGCTGGCGCGAGGCGTGCGCGAAGCGCTTGCCGCCGGCCTCATCGGCGCATTCGTCGCGCCGGCGTTCGTTGCCGCGCTGGCGCAGCGAGGCGCCAAGGTGCGCGAGTACCGCGTGCCCCCCGGCGCAAGCGTGGCTTGCGGCGTGGCGCCGGGCGACGACGTGCTGGTCGCACGCTATCCGGCGCGGCTGGAGGGACTGCAGCGGGTCGATGCAGTGGTGCAGACCTCGCTCGATGCGGCGGAGCGCCGTCTGGAGGACATTCCCTTCGATGCGGCCTCCGGAGAGGTCGTGTGGCTGGCCCGGCTGGCGCTGGTGCGCACGCTGCCGGCGCATCGGATTCACGTGCGCCTGCTGGCGGGGGAACGGGTGATCGGCCGCTATACGCTCGATCACAGCGTGTGAGACGAGCTGCCTACACCGGATAGGTGCCATCCCCATGCGGCGCCGCACGAAACTGCGCCATCTGCTCGGCGCGCGCCGTGAAGGCCTGCAGCACCGGAAAGTCCTTCGCCGGAACCACCTGGGGCAGCATGCTCTGCGTGAAGTGCCAGACGACCGCGGCCGTCACGCCGGCCTGATCGATGCTCGCGCTGTCGGCCGCGGGCGGTCGTCGCGCAAGCTCCTCTTCCAGCGCCCCATAGGCGGCCAGGGCCTGCGCGGTGATGCGCGCCAGCCAGGGGGCATGCACCTTCTCCGCAGGCCGAAGGCCGTGCTCGTAGACGATCTGCACGGTCTTCTCGCAACCCGCCAGCGCGAGCCCGATGACACGCAGCGCGTGCTGCCTCTCGGCGGCACCGGTCGGCATCAGGCTGCGTCGCACGCCGGCGAGTCCCTCGGCGTACTGCAGGATCAGCGTGGAATCCATGAGCACCGTGCCGTCGTCGCAGACCAGGGTCGGGGCCTTGACGACGGGGTTGATGCGGCTGAACTCATCGAAGCCCCGGAACACCGAGACCGAGCGGTGCTCGAAGGGCAGGCCCAGGAGCTGAAGCGAAACGGCGATGCGCCTCACATAGGGCGAATCGAGCATGCCGATCAATTGCATCGAATGAAGGCTCCATCTCGAGGAGCGCCGGGCGCGGACGCCGCGGGCTCCTTCAAGGACGACGTCGTGGCAACGCCGCCGGCGCCGGGCCGCGACGCTCGAGGTGGCGGAACGTGATGCGTCCCTTGCTGAGGTCGTAAGGCGACATCTCCAGCGACACGTTGTCGCCTGCGAGGATGCGGATGTGGTGCTTGCGCATCCGACCCGAGGTGTAGGCCACGAGCTGATGGCCGTTGTCGAGCGTGACGCGAAAGCGAGAGTCCGGAAGGATCTCGTTCACGATGCCGCTCATCTCGATGAGTTCTTCCTTGGCCATATCGGCTCTCCTGGTGACGGTGTATGCAGGCCGCGCGCGAAGAGCCGGGTCGCGCCGGTACGAAAGGCACCCTGGCGGGTGGACGAGAGGCGCCGCTCGCGCCGCGGTGATCCCGGGCAGGATCGGCGGAAGAACGGCTCGGGGGTGGGAGCAATGCCGGTGTCGAAGGCCTGCGGCCCGGGGGGCCGCTCGTCGCCGGCGGAAGCCGCAATTTTACCACCCTGGCTCGCGTGCTACCCTGACTCGATTCGAGGCAGGCCGACGCTGAGACGTGAAACGACGCCTGCCGCGCCACTCGCCTGGAGCGACACCGCCAGCAGCGTTGCCGTGTCGATGCAGGCGCTCCTGGGAACCGGGCATGAGCCAAAGCGATATCCGACCAGCGGCGAGCGGCGCCGAGATTGCCTTGCTGCTGTCCCCGTCTTCAGCCCGCCGTGCCGGACTGCAGCCGGCGCGCTGGCAGGCGCTGCTGGAGGCGCTTCCTTCGTCTGCGGACAAGCTGTGGCGCCGCCGGGCCGGCGAGGTGGCCGAGGACGATCTCGACGCCTACGTGCTCCTGCATTGGATGCGCTGGAACGGCGGCAATCTCGAGCTCACCGAGCTGGGGCGCAACCTCGTCCAGCTGATCGACTCGCGCAGCGGCGGCCGCGCGTGAAGAGCCGCTTCAGGGCTCGCCCAGCATGCGACGAAGCGCCTTGAAGAAGAGCTCCGACTGCAGCCGTTCGCCCGCGGTCTGCTGGGACACGCGCGCCGCCAGGGCGCGGTCGACCGGCGCCGCCGGCACGCCGGTCGACGCAGCGATCACCTGCAGCTGGCAGGCACGCTCGAGGTAGTAGAGATCGTCGTAGGCGTGGTCCAGCCGCTCGCCGCAGACGATGACGCCGTGGTTGGCGAGGAAGACGACGTCGGCGCCGGCCATCGCGTGCGCGATGCGCTCACCTTCCGCCATGTCGAGCGCGAGCCCGTTGTAGCGGCGGTCGACCGCGATTCGCCCATGAAAGCGCATCGCGCCTTGCGAGAGTGTCGTGTCGAGTGCGCGGGCCTCGGTCAGGGTGAGCGCGGTCGCGTACGGCATGTGGGTGTGCAGCACGCAGGCCTTGCGCGCGATGCCGTGCACCGCGGCGTGAATGAACATCGCCGTCGGCTCGACCTCGTGCCGACCCGCGAGCTTGGCGCCCGCGGCATCCACCATGACGATGTCGGCCGCCCCGATCTCGCTCCAGTGCAGCCCGCGCGGGTTGATCAGGAAGCGCGGGCTGCCGTCCGGCAAGGCCACGCTGAAGTGATTGCAGATGCCCTCCGAGAGGCCGTGATAGTCCGCGGCACGAAGCGCGAGCGCCAGGTCGCTGCGCAGCCTGCGGATGTCGGGTGAGTCGAAGGTGGAGTGGTCTGACGTCGTCATCGTCGAAGGTCCTGTGCCGTGTCCGCCAAGAGCATCGCATCGCCCGAGAAGGCGTGAAAAGCCTGCAAGCTGTGAAAGGACTTTTCGAAATGACAGCCTGCGTCAGTTGCCTCGCGATGGAGTGAAGCAATTACACGATGCGGGAACAAATGGCAACCCTTCATTTGTTGCACCGGAAATTTCTCTAGCCTAAGCTCGTACGCAATCGAGGTTGCTCGGAATTTCACGGGAAACCCACACAAGCGCGATGAGGGAACAGCGCATCGTCACCGCCACCCGGGGCCGGTGACGCGCAAGTCCGCACAGGCGCCAGCGCACGTCCGCAGCAGACGTGCGCGAACCCATCAGGAGGAAGACCGTCGACGGTCCTCACGAATGTGAAGCTTCTTCACAGGCGTCGGGCTGCCCATTGAGTTCCATTCGAAAGCACCAGGGGTCACATGCAAATCGCGAGTCAGCAGCAACCCGTCCGCAAGCACTTTTCGGCGCACAACCCCGCCCCTGCCGCCGCCCGCCTGCGGGAAGAGCACGAGAAGGGCAGCACCATCATCGGCGTTCCGTTCGAGACGCCGCATTCCCTGCGGACGATGCTGCTCGATCAGCCGGCTGCAAACGATGTTCCCGATATCGGAGGCAGCCAGCGGCTGTTCACGATCCGCGCTGCCGATTCGTTCGGCTATCGCAGCTCGGCGAGCATCCTCATCGACCGCATGTACGCCACCCGCGGCTACCGCACCAACGGCCTGCCGCAACCTGCCCCCAACCGCATCACCCTGACCGCCTGCGAGCACGACGAGGTCATGGGGACCATCACCGTCGGCTTCGATTCGCCGACCGGCCTCAACGTGGACGAGCTGTTCCACGAAGAAGTCGAGACGCTGCGCCGCAGCGACCGCCAGGTCTGCGAATTCACCAAGCTCGCGATGGACACCCTGGTGCGCTCCAAGCGCGTGCTGGCCTCGCTGTTCCACGTCGCCTACATCTACGCGCATCGCGTGAACCGCTACCAGGACCTGCTGATCGAGGTCAATCCGCGCCACGTGCGCTACTACGAGCGCATGCTCGGCTTCGTGGTCAGAGGCCCCGAGCGCATGAACCCGCGCGTCGATGCGCCGGCGGTCCTGATGTCGCTCGATTTCGCCCACGCGCACGCGCAGATCGAGAAATTCGGCGGCCGGCAGCACCTGGCCGAGGGCGAGCGGTCGCTTTATCCGTACTTCTTCTCGCCCGCCGAAGAGGCCGGCATCGTCGGCCGCCTGCGCCGCCGCTGAGGCACCGGCGGCGTTCACCGGGCGCGCGCCGAGCGGGATGGCGCGCCGTTTGCCGGGCGCCACGGTGTTGCCATGGGCGTGCCGATTCCCGCAATGACCTCACCCTCCCCTGCCTACTCGTACGAGGCGGCCTTTTCGCGCAACATCGGCTGGGTCACCGAGTCCGAGCAGGAGCGCCTGCGGCGCTCGCGTGTGTGCATCGCCGGACTGGGCGGCGTCGGCGGCATCTACCTGCTGACGATGGCGCGGCTGGGCATAGGCGCCTTCTCGGTGGCCGACTTCGACACCTTCTCGGTTGCCAACTTCAATCGCCAGGCCGGCGCCACGGTCGACACGATCGACAGGCCCAAGCTCGACGTCATGGTGGAGATGGCGCGCCAGATCAACCCCGAGCTGGACCTGCGCACGTTCGAGCACGGCCTCACGCCGGACAACCTCGATGCCTTCCTGGCCGACGGCGACGTCTATCTCGACGGGCTCGATTTCTTCGCGCTGCAGATGCGCGAAAGCGTCTTCGCGGCATGCACGCGCAAGGGCATTCCGGCCACCACGGTGGCGCCGCTGGGCATGGGCGCGGCGCTGCTGAACTTCGTGCCCGGCGGCATGAGCTTCGACGATTACTTCGGCTTCTCGGGCCAGTCGCAGGAGCAGCAGGCGCTGCGCTTTCTGGTAGGGCTGTCGCCGGCGATGCTGCAGATGGGCTACCTCGCCGATCCGTCGCGGGTGAACCTCGCCGAGCGCCGCGGGCCATCGACCATCATCGCGGTCCAGCTGTGCGCAGGCATCGCGGCCGCCCAGGTGCTGAAGCTGATCCTTCGCCGCGGCGACGTGATCGCCGCCCCGTGGGGCCTGCACTTCGATGCCTACAAGAACCGCCTGAGGCGCACCTGGCGGCCGGGCGGGCATCGCAATCCGATGCAGAAGCTGCTGCTGTCGATCGCGCAGCGGCGGCTGCAGCCCTCCTGAGCATCGGCCGGCCATGAGCGTCCCTCTCGACCTGGAAATCGGCGCCGACCCCGGCGTGATGCCTTCGCCCGATCGCCTGCGGCACATCCTCGAGGCCGGCATCGCCGCGCCATCGGCTGAGAACCGCCACTACGTTCGATTCGAGCTGCGTCCCGGCAGCGTCCAGCTGGCGTCGACCGACCTTCCCACATGGTCCGAGCAGCCGCATCGCAAGGTACTGGCCCTGATCGCCTGCGGCGCGGTGGTGGAGAACATGACCTTGCGCGCGGCCGCCTCGGGCCTGCTGCAGGCCACCCGCTGGCTGCCCGACCCGACGCGGCCCGACCTGATCGCCGAGTGCGTGTGGAGCGCCTGCGCGCCGACCACCGATGCGCTGGAGGCGGCAATCGGGGCGCGTCACACCAACCGTCGCTTCTTCCGCCGCAAAGCGGTTGCCCCCGTCGACGCAGACCGCATGACCGCGGCGGCCGAGGCGATTCCGGGTGCGCGCCTGCAGTGGCTCGACGACACGCGTCATCGCTCCCTGGGCTTGCAGGCGATCCGCATCGCCGAGGGCGAGCGCTTCAGGCGCGAGGCGCTGCACCACGAACTGTTCAGCGCCATCCGATTCGAGCTGGGTTGGCAGCAAAGCGCGGACGAGGGCCTGCCACCCGGAGCACTCGAAGTGGAGCCGCCGATGCGCGCGCCTTTCGCGGCGATGGCGCGCTGGCCGCTGATGCGCACGCTGGCGCGGGTGGGCGTGCATCACACGCTGGCGCTGAGGGCCGCCGATCTGCCGTGCCGGCTCGCTCCCCGCATCGGCCTGATCCTGTGCGATGCACCCAACGTGTCCTTGCGCTCGCTGGGGGCAGGACGGGCGCTGGAGCGTGCCTGGCTTGCGGCGACGGCCGCCGGCCTGGCATTCCAGCCGATGGCCGCGGCGATCGCGCTCGCGCACCAGCGGCCGGGTGGCGGATGGGTGTCGGAGGCAGTGCAGCAGCAGATCCGCGATCGCCTGCAGCGCCTGACCGGCGGCCGCGCCGAGTGCGCGTGCATGTTCTTCCGCGTGGGGCACGCTGCGCCCCCGAGCGTGGTGACGCAGCGACCCCCGATCGAGCACTTCGTTTCGCCGGCATTGCCTCTGTAGAAAAGTCACTTTCGGCGCCGCGTGACGGGCCGGTGACTGCAAGAACTACCGGGGTGGACCAACTGACTGCAACTTATGCAGGTTGATCCCCTGGAGGCGGTCGCAGACGGATGCAGCTCGTGACAAGGTCGCCCTTGTCAGCTGCTGTGCGCATGCGATGCGTGACGACGATTCGCCCGTAAGTCGAGGCGCAGCGCGGTGCGTGTATCCGGCGGGTAAGCAGCACGGCACCCACCCCCCTCGAACTGGGGGAGTTCCCTGCTTGAAATCGCTTCAGGCATGGTCGTTGCCCAAGTTACGCGTCGTCACCGCGCATTCGCCGTCAGCGGCGACGGCCCTGTATGTCAGCCAATGACGGGACTCGTCTTCAACCCTTGCACAAGGAATGGAATATGAAGAGACAACTTCACGCCTTGGCTGCCGCTGTCTTACTGAGTGCCGCCAGTTACTCCATGGCGCAAACAGTGAACATCGGTGGCCTCAATGTCCCCAGTGGGGCCAACTTCGCCGTCGCCTCGGTCTATGAAAACGTCGTTGCCAATGTGGGCGACGTGTTGGGCGGCGTCGGCGAAGTGACCCAGATCAACGGGATCAACATCAGCGACCTGTGCGCGGGTTGCGAGCTGACCTACACCTTCGGCGGCTACACGGTGACCAGCCTCACGGCCTCGGACGTCACGTTCAGCGGCGGCTGGATCAACTTCTACCTGGGCTTCGGCGCTGACAACGACTTCAATCCGTTCGGCAGCGCGAACTCGGGCGCCGACCTCGCCGCCGCATCCAACGGCGCGCTGTGGCTGACGCTCGCCGGGCACGAGATCGATGCCGACGGCAACACCTTCGCCGGTCACGGCACCGCCATCGGCACGACCTCGCCGGCGGGCACCGGCGCCGGTCTGGCCGATGTGGACCTGACGGGCTCGGCGAACGGCAACACGGCCGGCGGCGGCGCACTCGCCAACACGGCGTTCAACACGAACACCGTTCCGGCGGAGTTCGGCGCCCCGTTTGCGGACTTCCAGCTCGGATCGTCGTTCAGCGCGGTTCTGCTGCCGCATCCCGGTGAGTGCCCGGGCGGCCCGCTCTGCGTGGCCGGCAGCGCCGACATCCGTGGCGTGGGCGTGATCCCCGAGCCGCAAACCTATGCCCTGCTGCTGGCCGGGCTGGGCGCGGTCGGGTTCATCGCTCGCCGTCGCAAGCAGGTCTGAAGCGAGCCGTCTCGATAGCCAGGAGGAGATAGGAGAGAAGCGCACTTCGAAAGAAGTGCGCTTCGCCTTTTTTCGGGACACCCTCCCCAGGACAGTCCCCTTCCCCAGCCGCGGAAATGCCGCGACCATGGGCGCGATGAGCAACGACAAGCGCCCCACCACATTGCACGACGTCGCCGCGCGTGCCGGGGTTTCCATCGCCACCGTCTCCAAGTTCATCAACCGCCAGCAGCGCTTCTCGGCCGGCGTCGAAGCGCGCGTGCTCGAAGCGGTGGAGGCGCTGGCCTATCGTCGCAACCCGGCGGCGCACAGCATGGTCACCGGGCGCACGGGTACGCTGGGCCTGGCGGTGCTCGACATCGGCAACCCGCACTTCGCGAGCATGGTCAAGGGCGCCAACCGCGTCGCGCTGGCGCTCGGCTACAGCCTCATGGTGGTCGACCTGGAGGAATGTGCCGGAGCCGAGCTGCAGCAGTTGCAGGCGCTTGCCAGCCGGGTTGACGGGCTTGCTGTCAGCGCGCGCGTGCCCGGGCCCGCGATGCAGTGGCTGGTGCAGCAAAGTCGCCCCATCGTGTGGTTCGGCCGCTTCGAGGAGCCCGGCTGCGCCTGCGTGCGCACCGACGGCCGCGTGGCCGGTCGCCTGCTCGGCACCCATCTGCTCGAACGCGGCTTTCGGCGCGTGCTGTACGCCGGCTACGCCGCTTCGCGCTGGAGCGAGGACCGCGCCGAAGGGCTGGCGGCCGTCCTGTCCGAGGCCGGCGTGCCGCTGCAGCGCTGCGAATCGTCGACACCCTCGCTGGACGGTGGGCGGCTTGCCACCGATGCCTGGTTCCAGTCGGCGCTCAGGCCCGACGCAGTCGTCGGCTACAACGACATGATCGCCATCGGCTTCATGCGCGAGCTGCAGCGCCGCGGTGTTCACGTGCCCGACGAGGTCGGGGTGGCGGGCTTCGACAACGTGCCGCTGTGCGGCCTGCTGGAGCCGGAGCTGACCAGCGTCGACGTGCGCGGCGGACAGCAGGGCGAATCGGTGATCCGCGAGCTGCACGGGCTCATCACGCGCGAGCGCGTGCCGTCGGTCGTGGTGATCGAGCCGCAACTCGTCGAGAGACGTTCCACGGCGCGCGGCTGAAGCCGCGAAGGCTGCCGGTACAATCGCCTCTGTCATTGGGGAGTAGCCGCCCTTCCTGCCGAAGCACTTCGAGCATCCTGGAGGGGGCCTGCGTCAACACACTTGGCTTCATGCAAGCCATGGCGCAGGCGGTTCCCGCGCTTGGCAAGACCTTTGACCACGTTGCCTCCGGTTCGGCCGGGGAGGCTCGTGGTCGAACGGTTCGCCCGGCCTGGAAACCGATCTTGCACACCTTTCTCATCGCCACCGGCCTCGTCGGCCTCGCCGAAATCGGCGACAAGACCCAGCTCCTCGCCCTCGTCCTCGCCGCGCGCTTTCGCAAGCCCTGGCCCATCGTCGCCGGCATCCTCGCGGCAACGCTGATCAACCACGCGCTGGCCAGCGCACTCGGCGCATGGCTCGTGTCCGTGACCGGACCCCAGCTGATGCGCTGGATCCTGGGCATCGGCTTCATCGCCATGGCGCTGTGGACGCTGGTGCCCGACCGCTTCGACGAGGACGATGCGCCGCCGCGCTCGTCGCGAGGCGTGTTCGTGACCACCCTCGTCGCCTTCTTCATTGCCGAGATGGGCGACAAGACGCAGATCGCCACCGTCGCTCTCGCCGCGCGAGAGCAGGCGATGTGGGGCGTGGTGGCCGGGACGACGCTCGGCATGATGATCGCGAACGTGCCCGCCGTGCTTCTCGGCGACCGACTCTCGGGCCGGCTGCCCATCGCGTGGATGCACCGCGGCGCCGCGCTCGTCTTCGCGCTCCTGGGTGTCGCGACGCTGCTCTATTCGTAGGCCGTGGCCTTGTAGGCGATCGCGCACAGCGGTGCGCTCCCCTGCCCGACCGCCGAATCAGTCCTCCCCGGCAGACCGCCCCAGGCTGCGAATGCCAGCATGACATGCCGCCAGAGCGAAGGTGGCCATTCATGCACTGTCAAGGCAAAGGAGTTCCAGCATGACAAGCAAGTTGATGACCCTCAGCGCCGTTGCATCGGCACTGGTCCTCGCCGCCGGCTGCTCTTCGGTGAGCGAGAACACGGCGCCGCCTGCGTCCGGCACGATCGGCGCCTCGCCGTATTCCTCGTCGTCGTCGTCCACCGAGGCGGCGCAGTTCGGCTACGTGCGCAACATCCAGCAGCACGAGACGGCACGCCGGTCGTCCGGTGCGGGCGCGATCCTCGGCGCGGTGATCGGCGGTGCGCTGGGCAACCAGGTGGGCTCCGGATCCGGCCGCACCGCGGCCACCGCCATCGGCGCCGTGGGCGGTGCCGTGGCCGGCAACAAGATCGAGGAGAACCGCTCCGGCGGCCAGGCCTACTACCAGGTCGACGTGCGGCTCGACAACGGCGACTTCCGCTCGTTCGACTACTACGACGTGAACGGCTTGCGCGTGGGTGACCGCGTGCGCGTCGAAGGCAATCAGTTGCAGCGCTGGTAACCCGACCCACCAACACAACGGCAGCCCGAAGGGGCTGCCGTTGTGCTTTTTGCAGACGGATCGATCAGGCGAGCAGCATCGTGGTGCAGTCCTCTCAGTGGTTGAGCTTCTTCTCGAGCTCGGCCTTCGTCATGCCGGAGCGTCCCTTGATGTTGTGGGCCTTGGCTTCTTCGTAGAGCTGCGCATAGGTCCGCCCGCGCTCGCCGCTGTGCGAGTGCAGGCCGCCGCGGCGGCTGGCGGGCATGTCCTCGATCGAGGTGCGGCTCGCTTCCTTGGCCTCGCCGTGCTGTGCACGCTCCTTGTTCACCGTGCGGGCCGCAATCTCCTCGGCCACGTCTTCCTTCTTGCCGCGCTCGAGCAGGCCTTCCTTGATGTGCTCGTACTGGCGTTCACGCTTGTCGCTCCACGACCTGGGCATGGCAGCTCCTTTCGAATCAGCGTCCGGCGCCTGACATCGGCGTGGGCATTACCGGCGGCTCGCGCACCGGCACCGGGTTGTCGGAGGGTTGCGGATCATCGACGCCGGGTGGCGGAATTTCCGGACCGGGCGGCTTCGGGGGCTGCAGCGGCTCAGGCTGCGGCCCCGGCGGCGTGTCGTGTGCCATCAGGCCTCAGGGCTTGTCGGCCTTGCGCTTCGCCTTTTCCTTGATGTCCCCCACTTCGGCCTGGGCCTTGCCCTTGGCCTGGTCGATCTTGCCTTCGACGTCGAGCGACTTGTCGCCGGTCAGGTCACCGGCAGCATCCTTGACCTTGCCCTTTGCCTGGTCCACGCGTCCCTTGATCTGGTCCTTGTTCATGGCAATTCCTTTCACTCATCGGTGGAGAAACGAGGCCCTCGGCCCCATGCTCCATCGGCGGGCAAACCGCGGGCCCGGGCCAGCAAGGCGGGCGTCGCGATTGCTGCGCATGCAGCGATCGCCGAGGTCTTCGTCGGCATTCCTGCAGGAGGTATTTCAAATGGCTGAATCGACCATGGTGACCGGGCTCTTCCGCGACCGCGAAAGCGCAGAACGGGCGTATCAAGCCGTGACGGACCGCGGGTATACGCGCGACGACGTCAACGTCGTCATGTCCGACGAGACGCGTCGCCAGCACTTCGACAACGCCGGCGCAGCCACGGAACTCGGCAGCAAGGCCGCGGAAGGCGCCGGCATCGGCGGGGCCATTGGCGGCACGCTCGGAGCCATCGCAGCGGCCATCGCGGCCATCGGAACCAGCATCGCCATCCCCGGCCTCGGCCTGGTGGTGGCGGGCCCGGTGGCAGCGGCGCTCGCCGGAGCGGGCGCGGGCGCAGCGACCGGCGGCCTGGTCGGCGCGCTGATCGGCTGGGGCATCCCGGAGGAACGCGTCAAGCGCTACGAACAAGGCGTGCGAGAAGGCGGCATCCTGATGGGCGTGAAGCCGCGCTCCGAGGCCGATGCCGAGCACTTCGAGCAGGCCTGGCGCGACCATCGCGGGCTGGACGTCTACCGCTGAGCCCTGAAACGAAAACCGCCGCGACCAGCGCGGCGGTTGAGAAGAAAACACCGTCTCGAGCCCACGTCGCCCAATGAGTCGGGAGGAAGGGGGGAGGAGCGTCGCAGTTGGATGCTCGAGCCGGGAAAACGGGTGGAGGGTCCGCGCAACACGTCTTGTGAACGACTTGCGCCAGTCACTCCTTGCCGGCATTAACAGCAATCGCTGTACCAGCCAGCCAGGCCGCGCTCGATAACCGTCTTCACCGGGCGTCGGCCCGCATGGCGCCCGGGAAGCGAGAAGCGTCTCGGGTAAAGACCTTCGGCAAATCCTGGAAATGCTCGTAATTTGCTGTGCAGAACTTACCGGGGCAGCAGGGTCTTTCACGGGACGCTCCCCCGCGTCCCTTCCACCCCTCGCTGGCACCTCGTTTGCCGCGCACGGTGCGGCGGGTGCACAAGCCCGCGAGCGAGGAGACCCAATCCCCAATGAGCAAATCACGTCGCGTGCTCCTGATCGACGACAACCTGGACGCTGCCGAATCGCTGGCTCAATTGCTCGCCTTGTCCGGGCATGACACCCGCACGGCCGGCGATGGCGTCGGTGGCCTGCGCGTGGCAGCCGTGTTCCGTCCCGAGGTCGTGTTCTGCGACCTGGGCCTGCCGGGGATGAGCGGCTACGAAGTGGCCAGGCTGTTGCGCGAGCTTCCGTTCGGCCGCGACATGGTCCTGGCCGCGCTGACCGGCTATGGTCAGCCGTCGGACCGCGAGCGAACCGCCGAGGCGGGTTTCGATGCTCACCTCGTGAAGCCGGTGGACCCGGAAGTGATAGAGAGCTTCCTGGACGACAGCCGCGCGCCCTGACGCGCCGGGCGCTCAGGCGCTCGACGGATGCGGATCGGTGTCCTGCAACGCGTCGATCAGCGTGCGCAGCACGCGATCCGGATCGATCGGCTTGGCCACATGGGCGTCGAAGCCGGCGGCCAGCGCGCGCATGCGATCCTCGACCCGCGAGAACGCCGTCAACGCCAGCGCGATCACGTGAGGTCGGCGCTCCCCGCCTTCCATCTCGCGAACGCGGCGGATGAACGCATAGCCGTCTTCGTCGGGCATCGCGATGTCGGAGATGAGCGCATCGGGCAGTTCCTGTCGCGGCGCGTGCAGCAGGTAGTCGTAGGCGGTCGCCGCGCGGTCGAAGCTGTGCAGCTCGGCGCGGGCTCCTCTCAGGATGAGTCCCAGCGCCTCGCGTCCGTCCGCATCGTCCTCGACGATGACGATGCGCTTGCCCGCGAGGGGCGAGGCAAACTGGGGTGCGCTGACCGGCGTGTCGGCGGTCTTCTCGCTCAGGTGCTCGGGCAGCTCGATGGTGAAGGTCGTGCCCTGTCCCGCGCCGGCACTGTCCACGGAGATTCGACCGCCGTGCAGCTCGACGAGCTGCTGCGCGAGCGTCAGCCCCAGGCCGAGGCCGCTGGCGCGGCGGGTGCTCGAGCTGTCCGCCTGCTGGAAGCGTTCGAACACGAACGGCAGCTGCGCCGGCTCCAGGCCGACGCCCGTGTCCTTGACCTCGATCGACAACGACTCCGGCCCGCGGCGGCTGCACAGCGTCACGATGCCGTCCTCGGGCGTGAACTTGACCGCGTTCGCGAGCAGCTTGACCACGGCCTGTCGCAGCCGCTCGGGATCGGCGCGCACGATGCCGATGGCCGCATCGTGCGTCACGTCCAGCCGGATGCGCTTCTGCTGCGCAGCCGGCTGCACCGACTCGCACGCTTCCTCGAGCACGTTCGCCAGGGGCATGCGTTGCAGGTCGAGTTGAAGCTTGCCGCAAAGAATGCGCTGGCTGTCGAGCAGATCATCGACTAGGTGCGCCTGCGCCTGCGTGTTGCGGTCGATGGCATCCAGCGCCTTCAGCTGCGTCGCGTTGAGCCCGCCGCTGTGGCGCAGCACGTGCGCCCAGCCGCGGATCGCGTTCAAGGGTGAGCGCAGCTCGTGCGTCACCACCGCCACGAACTCATCCTTCGATGACGCGGCGGTCTCCGCCTGGCCGCGAGCCTCGCGCTCTCGCGCCAGCAGCTCCTCGTTCTCGATCTCCCGCTGCTTGCGCTCCGTCACGTCCTCGGCGATGCCGCCGATGCGCAAGGTGCGGCCGCTCCCGTCGCGAAGGTAGAAGCGCCGATCGCGGATCCAGCGGGTGTCACCGCCCCGCGCCTTGATCCGGTACTCGCGGACCATCTCGCCATGGGCCGGATCGTCGGCAAAGAACGGCGTCGGCAAGCTCTTGCCGTCGGGCGTCAGCACCGCGCGGTTCCATTGCGTCGGATCGCTCATCAGCCGGTCCGCGCGCACGCCCCACAACTGCTCGAACCGCGGGCTCACGTAGAGAAGGCACTGATGTGTCAGATCGGCCAGCCAGAAGACGTCGTCGCTGCTTTCCGCGAAGCGCTGGAAGTGCGCTTCGAAGGCATGCTTGGCACCCGAGCGGCGCGAGCCGGTCCCTCCCGCCGATGCGCCCTCCTTTGCCGAAGAGCGTCGTCGCTTGTCCCTGATTTCTGCGTCTTCGGCCTCTGACCTCATGCGGGTGGTCCGTGTTGCTTGCTGCTGGCACTCTGAAGGGGTAATGCGCAAGCGGCATGCCCGGGTTTTTCCCGAGCCAATGCGCCGGATCTACCACGGGCACCGTGATTCCCCCCGCCGCATGCGGCAGCGCTTACAGCGCCATGCAATTCACGCACACTCGCCACCGCGGGACACGCTCCTTCGTGACTCATGCCGGAGCCCCCTCCCGGAGGGCCTGGGGGAGCGACATCCCACCGTAAGCGGCAATGGCATGCCGCCCAGCGGCATGCCATTTGCCGCTATCCCTGGAGGCCCCCTTGCCGTCTGTGGTGGTGGCCGGTTTCCCGCAATCGACCTATGAAAGGACCACTTCCATGATCAACTTCATCGTTTGGCTGATAGTGGGCGGATTGGTCGGCTGGATCGCCAGCATGATCATGCGCACCGACGCGCAGCAGGGTGTCATCCTCAATGTCGTCGTCGGCATCATCGGTGCGGCAGTGGCCGGCTGGCTGATCTCGCCGCTGGTGGGGGTTCCAAGCATCAATCAGAGCTTCAGCGTCGGGGCATTCGTCGTTTCGCTGCTGGGCGCGGTGGTGCTGCTGGGCATCGTCAACCTGTTCCGCCGCGGCAGGGTGCGCTGACGCCTCCTCGTCATAGCTGATCGATCTCCGATTCGAGTTCCGCCGCGTTGCCGCCGTGCGGCCGCGTGGCGGAACGCCTGTTCGTCAACTTCCTAGGAGCACACCATGGACACCAACACCAGTGTGGGCGGCACCGCCGATGCGGTTGCCGACCGCATGGCCGATGCGACAGACGCTGCAGTGGAGCGCGGCTACTCGACCGTCGACCGGGCCGCGCAGGCCGCCCACGAAGCCATCGACAAGCTGGCCGCCAAGGCGGGACCGGCGTTCGAGCGGCTTCGCGGCAGCGCCAACAACGCGAGCCAGACGCTGCGCCAGAAGGCCGATCAGTTCGGCGAGCTGGAGGACGAGTGGGTCGATTCGGCGCGCACGTATGTGCGCGACAACCCGCTGACCGCGGTGGCCGTCGGCGTGCTGGCCGGCGTGATCCTGAGCAAGCTGACCTCATCGTCGCGCTGACAAGCGTGCAATGAAAAAGCCCGCCGGCATGCCGGCGGGCTTCTTCTTTTCATCCCCGCTTATTCGAGGCTGCTGTCATCGTCGCTGGACGGCGAGCGGGGCGAGCCGCCTTGCTGCGTGCGCGACGATTGGCCGGCGCTCGAGCGGTCCATGTCGGAGTCGCTGCTCTGGCGGTCGGCGCCGCTCTCGCGGTTCTGGCGCGATCCCTGGCCCGACTGGCTCGCCTGGCCGCCGCGGTCTCGCTCGGTGTTCTGCTGGCCCGAGCTGCCGCCGCCTTGCTGCTGTTCGCGTTGCGCGTCGCGCTGCTGACCTTGCTCTGCCTGGTTCTGACGGTTTCGCTGGTTCATCAAGACCTCCTTGGAGCGTTGAGTGCGGGATGCACGACCGTGTTCGGGCAATGCCTATGCCCGTGACCACGCCCCCGCCCACCGTCCCCAGCGTTGTCACCACGACATGTCGCGCCGTTGCATAACTGCAAGCGCATGCATTTCATGCACGGCGACGGAGCGCGTGCGAGGCACCGCGTTTGCTGCCTGCGGAAGGTGTTCAAGCCAGGAGCCATCACCATGGCACGCAGCAGCATCACCGGCGCCGATCGCGCGCCCACGCAAGCCGAGGGTCGGGACGTCGAGACACTGGGACCCAGCGACACGTCGGACAGCGGCAGCGACGTGCAAGGCGAGCTCGAGCTCGCGCCTCCCATCGATCTCGACAACCCGATCGCCGGACAGGTGCAGCCGGGTCTCGGCAGCGACTCCGACTCCGGCGGGACCGGTGAGCGCGGAGCCGCCCTCACCGACGAGGAAGGCGGCGAAGGCGCCGACATCCTGCCCGACAGCATCCGCAGCCTCGCCGACGAAGCCGACGCGTCGGAAGACGTCGCGGCCGAGGCCGAGCTCGAATTCGCCGAGCTCACCGATGCAGACGACTTCGCCGTTCCAGACGACGACGAGGACGACGACGCAAGCTGATACCCGACATGCGGGCATGGCGCTTGCCATGAGTGCACCGACAGCGCTTCGGCCGCATGCGCCGAAGGCTCACGGGAGGGTGCAGTCTTGACGAGCGCGATCTTCACCGGCCTGGGGGGCCCGCCGGTCACGCCGCCGCAGCAGCGCGCGGTCTTCATCGACAAGGACGGCACGCTGGTCGAGAACGTGCCGCACAACGTGGACCCCGCGAAGCTGCGCTTCACGCCCCACGCGATGGAAGGCCTGCGACTGCTGGCCGACAGGGGCTTCCAGCTCATCGTCGTGACCAACCAGCCCGGGCTGGCCTACGGGCTGTTCACGCGCAGCGCCCTCACGCGGCTTCAGCTGGCGCTGGCCGAGATGATGCAGCGCGACGGCGTGCGACTCACCGACTTCTATGCCTGCCCGCATGCCCCCGGCCCCGCCGGCCCCGTGCAAGGCTGCCTGTGCCGCAAACCGGCCCCGGGCCTGCTGCGCCAGGCCGCGCGCGCCCACGCTCTCGATCTGAAACGCTCGTGGATGATCGGCGACATCCTGGACGACGTAGAGGCCGGCCGGCGCGCCGGCTGCCGCACGGTGATGCTGGACGTCGGCCACGAGACGGTGTGGCGCATGTCCCCGCTTCGCACGCCGCACGTGAAAGCAGCGGACCTGCTCGAGGCGGCGCGAGCCATCGTGCAGGCCGACGATGCAGAGCGCAGCATGCTGCCCGCCGAGTTGCCGCCGCCGGAAGCACCGGATGCGCGTGGCGTGCGCCGCGCCGGCACGGTGCCTCGCCGTCCGCCATTGCCTTGCGCACGCGGGCAGGGGCCGACCCTGCAGGGGAGCCCTTCATGACCGCCTGGCTGGCCGCCCGCAACATCCTCGCGGTGCGACTCGACAACCTCGGCGACGTCATCATGACCTCGCCCGCGATCGCGGCGATGAAGCACAGCAGCCCCGGGGTGAAGGTCACGCTGCTTGGGTCGCGGGCGGGCGCGGCGACGCTGGGCCACGTGCCGGCGCTGGACGACGCCATCGTCTACGACGCGCCGTGGACCAAGGGCGCCGGCAGCCGCGACCCGCTGGCCGACCGCCGCCTGGTCGACGAGCTGTCCCGACGGGCCTTCGACGCCGCCGTCATCTTCACCGTCTGCACGCAGAGCGCGCTGCCGGCGGCGCTGATGTGCCGCATGGCCGGCATTCCGCTGCGGCTCGCGCACAGCCGCGAGAACCCGTACGAGCTGCTGACGCACTGGGTGCAGGACGCCGAGGTCTGCGCCACGGGCATGCGCCACGAGGTGACGCGCCAGCTCGACCTGGTGCGCTCGGTGGGCTTTCACGCCTGTGACGAGCGCATGCAGTTCCGCTATCCGGCCGCCGACGTGCTGAGCATGCGGCGCAAGTTCGTCGAGGCCGGCGGCGACCTGCTGCGTCCGTACGTCGTCGTGCATCCCGGCGCCACCGCCGCTTCGCGCCGCTACCCGGCGGAGCGCTTCGGCATCGCGGCGCAGGCCATCGTCGACGAAACCGGCTGCCAGGTGGTGTTCACCGGCGGCGCCGACGAGAAGCCGCTGATCGAAGCGGCGCAGTCGCGCATGGAGGATCCGGGCGTCTCGCTCGCCGCCCAGCTGAGCCTGGGCGAGCTGGCCGCCCTGATCGCCGGCGCCCAGGTGATCGTCTGCAACAACAGCGGGCCGGTCCACATCGCCGCGGCCGTCGGCACGCCGGTCGCGGTGCTGTATGCGCTGACCAATCCGCAGCACACGCCGTGGCGCGTGTCCTCGCGGGTGCTGAACCACGACGTGCCCTGCCGCAACTGCCTGAAGAGCGTGTGTCCCGAGAAGCACCACGACTGCCTCGAGCGCGTCGACCCCGGCGAGGTTGCCGGCGCCGCACTGGACCTCATCCGCACCCTGCCCGGCGTGCCGCTGAGCCCGCACACGCACCGGCCGGTGGCGCCGCTGATGGCGGGAGGCTGAGTGGGCGGCGACCTCAGCGCGTCCTGGCGCGGCGAGCCGGCGCCGCAGCGCATCGGCGTCTTTCGCGCGCTGATGCTGGGCGACCTGCTGTGCGCCGTGCCGGCGCTGCGCGCGCTCAAGCGTGGTTGGCCGCATGCCGAGCTCACCCTGATCGGGCTTCCGTGGGCCCGCGAGCTGGCCCAGCGGCTGTGGATGGTCGACCGCTTCATCGAGTTTCCCGGCTTTCCCGGGCTGCCCGAATCCATCGCAGACATCGCGGCGCTTCCGCAATTCCTGCAGCACATGCAGGCGCAGCAGTTCGACCTGCTGCTGCAGATGCACGGCAGCGGCCGCATCACCAACCCGCTGATGGCCGCCTGCGGTGCACGCCACACCGCCGGCTTCGTCGAGCCTGGCAGCTACACGCCGGAGCCGGACCTGTTCGTTCCGTGGCCGTCGCAGGGTCACGAGATCGATCGGCTGCTGACGCTGGTCGACAGCCTGGGATTGCCGCGCTGCGGCGATGCGCTGGAGTTCCCGCTCAACGACACCGACCGCATCGAGCTCGCCGGCATGTGGCCGGGCGCCTACGGTGCCCACCCCTACGTGTGCGTGCACGCCGGCGCCCAGCTGCCGTCGCGGCGCTGGCCTGCCGAGCGCTTCGCGGAAGTTGCCGACGCGCTCGCCGCACGCGGCTGCACCATCGTGCTGACGGGCACCGCCGCAGAAGCGGCGCTGGCCGGCCAGGTGGCGCAGGCCATGCGCCACCCGGCGATCGACCTGTGCGGCAAGACCTCGCTCTGGACGCTGGGGGCGCTGGTGGAGCACGCCCGGCTGGTCGTCTGCAACGACACCGGCATCTCGCACATCGCGGCCGCACTGGGAACCGAGAGCGTCGTGGTCAGCTCTGGCGCCGACGTGTCGCGGTGGGCGCCGCTGAACCGCGAGCGCCACACCGTGCTGTGGCAGCTGACGCCGTGCCGGCCCTGCAGCTTCGTGCGCTGCCCGTACGACCACGAGTGCGCCAAGGCGATCACGCCGGAGATGGTGATCGCGACCACGCACACCGAGCCGGTGGCGGAAGCCGAGCATGCCTGAGCGGCGGCTGCGCGTGCTCACGTGGCACGTCCACGGCAACTACCTCTACTACCTCACGCAGGTCCCGCACGACTTCTACCTGGTCACCGACGCCGAGCGCTCCACTCACCACACGGGGCGCAGCGGTCGCCTGCCGTGGGGCGACAACGTGCACGAGGCACCGGTGGAGCGCATCGCGCAGATGGAATTCGACGTCGTGCTGTTCCAGTCGCGTGAGGCCTACGACAGCGAGCAGTACCGCATCCTGAGCCCGGCACAGATGTGCCTGCCGCGCATCTATCTCGAGCACGACCCGCCCCAGGAGCATCCGACGAACACCAGGCACTGGGTGGACGACCCGCAGGTGCTGCTGGTGCACGTGACCCACTTCAATGCGCTGATGTGGGACTCGGGCAGCACGCCCACCCGCGTCATCGAGCATGGCGTGCTGCCGCTGGCCGAGGCACGCTGGCGCGGCGAGCTCGAGACCGGGCTGGTGGTGGTCAACAACCTGGATCGCCGCGGTCGCCGGCTCGGCGCCGATGTCTACGAGCAGGTGCGGCGGCAGGTGCCGCTCACGCTGGCCGGGATGGGGGCCGAGCGCATCGCCGGCGGCATCGGGGAGGTGGCGCAGGACGCATTGCCCGCGCTGATGGCCAGCCACCGCTTCTTCTTCCACCCGATCCGCTACACCAGCCTCGGCCTGTCGGTCATCGAGGCGATGATGGTCGGCATGCCGATCGTCGGCCTGGCCACCACGGAGCTGCCCACCGTCATCGTCGACGGCGACAGCGGGTTCGTGGACACGCGCGTCGATCGCCTCATCGACGCCATGCAGCGGCTGCTGCGAGATCCTGCCGAGGCGCGCCGGGTGGGCGACAACGCGCGCCGGGTGGCACTGGAGCGCTTCAACATCCGCCGTTTCGCGGCCGACTGGAGCGATGCGCTGCGCAGCGTCGCGGTGTGAGCCGGGTACGGCCCTTGCCGCGTGCCCAGCATCTGTCCCATTTTTCCCCGGAGGTGTACCCATGAAGCCGATCGCTACGCGTACGTTCTTCTCGACGGTGCTGGCGCTCTCGCTGGCCGGACTCGCCTCGGCGCAGGGCACCGGCCCCGCCGCCACGGGCGGCAACACCGGCTCGACGGGCTCCAGCGGCAAGGCGGCCGCGCAGGCCGGCAAGAGCGAAGCCGATGCCAAGAGCGCAGTCAAGGGCGATGCCGGCAAGCTCGCGAGCGCCGATGTCGCGTTCCTGAAGCAGGCGGCACAAGGCGGCCTGGCGGAGGTCGAGAGCAGCAAGCTGGCCGTCAGCAAGGCGTCGAACACGCAGGTGAAGGGCTTTGCCCAGCAGATGGTCGACGACCACACCAAGGCGAACGAGGAGCTCAAGGCGCTGGCATCCGCCAAGGGCGTCGCGCTGCCCACGGAGCCTTCGGTGGCACAGAAGGCCAAGCTCAAGTTGCTGGAGTCGGCCGACGGTGCGAGCTTCGACCGCCGCTATGCCGACAGCATGGGCGTGGCCGCGCACGAGGACACGGTCAAGCTGTTCCAGAAGGCGTCCACCAGCGCCGCCGACCCGCAGGTGAAGGCGTTCGCCACCAAGACGCTTCCCACGCTGCAGCACCACCTGCAGATGGCCAAGGACCTCAAGTCGACGACGTCCAAGGACGGCGACGTCAGCGCGAGCGGCACCGGCAAGGCCAAGGGCACCACGCCCAAGCAGTGAGCGCGGGGACGAGGGCCGGCCGTGGGCCGCCCGTGGGCCGCCCCTCACCCCTGCCCTGACCCGCCGGCGGGAGAGGGAGCGGCCCGAGGCGCCGGCGGATCCGGCTCGGTGTCGAGCGCGGCACCGGGATCCTCTTCGCCGGCGATCGATTCCTCGCTGAGGTCGACAGGGGCGGGCTGATGCGACTTGTCGGGGGGCGCAGGGTCAGGTGGATTCATGGTGGTTCCTCATGACGACGGTGTGCCAGCAAGCCCGTCGCAAGGCACCCGCTGCATCGGGTAGTCGATCCCCCGCGGCGCCCCGTTGCGCATCCCCTCGATGCGAGCATGCAGCTTCTGTCCTTCGCGGCGGTAAAGGATGCGCTGCGGGAAGTCATGCTGGGGGTTCTCGAACATCACCTCGCCGTCGCCGACGCGCGCGGCCGTGAACATGGCGGTCTTCTGCCCCGACGGGGTCGCGATGTACACGAGCCGACCATCGACCTCGCGGATCTGCAGGAACTCGTGCTCCACGGTGCGGCCCTGCCTCACCGTTCGCCCGATGCCGAGCATGGTGCCGCCGGCAAGCGGCATCCAGTGCTCGCCCGAGCCGGCATCGCCGGACTCGCTGCGCCAGCAGCCCGCCAGCCAGCCGAGACGGGTGAGCGCGGTGTCCTCGGCGCGCACCGGCACGACGACCAGCAGGGCGAGAAGCAGCAGCATGCGACGGTCCATGGCGACCCTCCGTGGGATGGCCGCAGTATGACGCTGCGCCATCAGGCCGTCGCGAGGAATTCGAGCAGCTGCGCCTCCGCCGCCGACAGGCCGGTGCGGCGGCTGCCCGCCGCGGCTGCGCAAGGCTGGCCGGCCTGCTCGAGCACCCCGGGGTGCACGTACGACTTGCGGCACACCGCCACGGTGTTGCCGAGTCGCTTCGCGACCTCTCCCAGGATGTCGGGGGCCGCGCGACCCTGCCGGACCAGGGCGAGTGCATGCACCGTCGCATGCCACGTGCGGAAGTCCTTGGCCGTGAAGTCGGCATCGCTGGCCTCGCGCAGGTAGTCGTTGACATCGGCCGACCCGACGCAGCGGATGCTGCCGTCGTCGTCCTCGAACTCGAACAGCTCCTGCCCCGGCATCGCCTGGCACCGGCGCACGATGCGCGCCACCCGCGGATCCTCGATGGAGACGTCGTGGACGATGCCGTGCTTGCCGCGAAAGCGCAGCCGCAGGCTGCTGCCCTGCACCGCCGCGTGCCGGTTGCGCAGCGTGGTCAGGCCGTACGAGCCGTTGGTGCGCGCGTATTCGTCGTTGCCGATGCGCAGCAGCGTGGTGTCGAGCAGGCGCACCAGCGCGGCCAGCACCGCGTGGCGGTCCGGATGGCCGTTGGCAGGCCGCGCCAGGTCGCGCTGCACGCGGCGGCGGATGCGCGGCAGCGCACAGCCGAACTCCAGCATGCGGGCGAACTTGTCGGCATCACGCGCCAGCCGCCATTCGGCGTGGTAGCGGTACTGCTTGCGCCCGCGCGCGTCGCGCCCCGTGGCCTGCAGGTGGCCATGCGGCAGCGGGCAGATCCAGACATCGGTGTACGCCGGCGGGATCGCCAGCTTGCGGATGCGCTCCAGCGCGGTGGCATCGCGCAGCGGCTTGCCGTCCGGCAGCCGGTAGGCGAAGCGCTCGCCGCGGCGTACGCGCCTGATGCCCGGCATCGCGTCGGTGACGTACACCAGCCCCGCCGGCGCCTTCACGTCCGGCGCGCCGCCGCCGACCACCAGCCGCTTCGGCGAACGCTGCGCCCGGGCGACCGTCGCGGGTGAAGCGATGGCGTCCAAGCGTGGCTCAGCCTTTGCCAGCGCCCGGGAGCTTCTCCGCGGCCTCGAGGTGCTTCTTCAGCGTGGGCAGCGTGCTCTGCGCGAAGTTCTTGACATCCGGGCTCTGTGCAGCCTGGCTCGCCTTCTCGAACTCGCCGATGTCGTGCCGGTGGTCACCGATGCCAACCATCTTCACGAAGCGGCGGTCGAACTCGGGGCCCGACAGCGTGGCCAGCTGCTCGAGCTCGCGCTTTTTGTCCTGCGGCAGCGACGCGGGCAGCGCCAGGCTGTGGCCCGTCGCGATCTGACGCAGCTTCTCGTTCGCCGCGTTGTGATCGTCGACCAGCATCCTGGCAAAGGTCTTGATGGCCGGATCGGTGGCCTTGTCGGCCGCGACCTTCGCGACTTCCACCTCGAACTGTCCGGCTTCGGCCGCCTTGGTGACGAAGTCGATGTCGGCAGCGGGCAGCGGCGCGGTCGCCGCGGCGCCGCTGATCGCGGCGGTGGGCTGGCTCCGGACCATCTCGCCCGGCAGCTGCGCCGGGGCCGCATCGCGCCCCGCAGCCGTCGGCGCCTTCGTCTGCGCGACGCTGGCGTCGGTGTTGCCGGGCTGCGAAGCGACCCGCTCGCTGCGGTCCTTGCAGCCCGCGAGTCCCAACGCGACGGCCAGCGCCATCGCCGATGCAGCGGCGGTGTGCGTCGTCTTCATCTCAACTCCCCGGGTAAAACGGTTCGGAACTTCCTACAGCTGCTGCTTGGCACGGTCGCGCAGCGCCTTGATCTGGTCGTGGTTGCGCTGAACCCCCAGCTCCTGGCGTTGCACCAGCGCCAGCAGCGGCTCGGGAAGCTCCTGCTTCAGCGCCTTGCGATAGCGCGCCAGCGCGGCGTCCTCGCCACGCTCGCATTCGTCCAGCATGGCCTGGTCGGAGAAGCCGACCAGCGAGCCGCGCACCGCCACCCAGCCGCGATGCAAGGCGCCGGAGGCGCTGCCGCCGACGTCGGCCTTGCCGCCGTACTGCACGACGTACGGCTGCAGCTCGGCCGCGGCGGTCTTGCATTCGGCCGCGCGCTGAAGGAACAGCGAGCGCAGCTCGCTCGAGGAAGTGTGCTTGGCGCAGGCGGTGAAGCCGTACTCCCCGTCCTTGGAGGTCTCGATCAGGTCGTTCAAGGTGTCGACGATGTCATCGTTGGACATGGTGAGGTCCTTTCGTTGATGCGGTAGAGACATGAGGCAGGCAGCGTGCCCAACGCACGGCTCCCGGGTGCGAAGCGGCACGCCGTTTGCCGCGCCGGCCTTCATGGAAGGCCTCTTCGCCGATGTCGCGGCAGGAACGCATGTGGTCGACGCGACGATGTTCTGGAGCGCGACCGGCGGCGGCGTGCGCCGCTACCTGCTGGCCAAGCACGCCTGGATCACGCGCAACACCGGCTGGCGCCACACCATCGCAGCGCCGGTGGCGGACCTGCCCGGCATCGCGCCGCTGCCGGCGGTGCGACTGCCCGGCTGCGGGGGCTACCGCCTGCCGCTGCGTCGGCGCGCCCTGGCGTCTTCGCTGGAGGCGCTCAACCCGCACGTCATCGAAGCGGGCGACCCGTACCGCCTGGCGTGGGCGGTGCTGGACACCGCCGACACGCTGGGCATTCCGGCGGTGGCGTTCTGCCATTCCAACCTCGAGCTGCTCGCCGCGCAGTTCGCCGGCCCGCTGGCTCGCGCTGCCGCGGCGGCGGCGCGGCGCTACGCCCGCCGCCTCTATCGCCACTTCGACCTGGTGTTCGCCCCCAGCGAGGCGATGAAGCGGCGCTTGCTCGACTGGGGCGTCGAGCAGGTCGCCTGCCAGCCGCTGGGCGTGGACACGCAGGCGTTTCATCCGGCGCGGGCCAGCCGGACATGGCGCCAGCGGCTGGGCCTGCCCGACGACGCGCGCGTGCTGGTGTACGCCGGCCGGTTCGCACCCGAGAAGCACCTCGACGTGCTGGCCGAGGCGGTGCGCCGGCTCGGCCCGCCTTACGTGATGCTGGCCATCGGCGCAGGCCCCGCGCCGCCGGCGGGCGACCGGGTGATCGTGCGGCCGTTCATCGCCGAGCCGATGCAGCTGGCGCGGGCCCTGGCCGGCGCCGATGCCTTCGTGCACGCCGGCGACCAGGAAACCTTCGGCTTGTCGGTGCTCGAGGCGATGGCCTGCGGCACGCCCGTCATCGCACGCGCGGCAGAAGGCCTGGCCGAGCTGGTGGACAACAGCGTGGGCGTGGCCGTGCACAACGGCCGCAGCGACAGCTTCGCCCAGGCGATCTCGTGCCTGTTCTGCCAGGACCGCACCGAGCTGTCGCGCCGCGCACGCGAACGTGCCGAGTCGTACGACTGGAACCAGATGCTGCCGCTGCAGCTGATGCACTACCGCCATCTGCTGCGCGGCGGTGCACGCAAGGAACGCGGCATGTCGCCGCCGCGTCGCTCGCCGGCCGGCCTGCCTCAATGAAGCCTTCGCTGGCGGTGGTGGTGCACGACGTGGCACCGGCAACGCAGCCGGCGTGCCAGCGCCTGCTCAAGGCGATCGACGAGGTCGCGCCCGGCCTGCCCGTCACGCTGCTGGTGGTGCCGCGTTATCACCTGGCGCCGCCCTCGGCCGCCTTCATCGAATGGATCGCGGGGCGCTACGCACGCGGCGACGAGCTCGCGCTGCACGGCTACACGCACGTCGATGACGGCGAGCCGCACAACATCGTCGACCACGTGAAGCGGCGCCACTACACGCGCGGCGAAGGCGAGTTCGCCGCGCTGTCGATGACCGACGCGACACGACGCATCACCGCCGGCATGCGCTGGTTCGAGCGCCACGCCTTCGTGCTGAGGGGCTTCGTCGCACCGGCCTGGCTGATGAGCGAAGGCACGTGGGAGGCGCTGCGCTGGGTCGATCTGAGCTACACCTGCACGCTGCGCCGGCTGGTGCTGCTGCCCGATCGCCGCCAGCTGGTCAGCCAGAGCGTGGTCTACAGCACCGCCAGCGCGTGGCGGCGCCAGACCTCGCTGGCCTGGAACGCCGCCGTCGCGGCCGTGCTGCGCCACAACCCGCTGCTGCGCCTGGAGCTCCACCCCAGCGATGCAGACCATCCGGCGATCCTGCGCTCGTGGCAGCGCGTGCTGGAGGCCAACGTGGCGCGCCGGCGTCCCGGCACGCTGGCCGATGTCGCCGACCGCTTCCGCATCAGCACCGACTGGGACCTGATGGGAACTGGTCTAGACCACGACGAGCATGAACCCGGCGGTGACCGCCCCGATCGTCGCGCCGACCGCGACGTCGCTCGGGAAGTGCAACCCGAGGACCACGCGTGACAGGGCGATCAGCACGGCGAAGCCCCACAGCGGCCATGCCAGCGCCGGGTAGTAGTGCCCCAGCAGCAGGGCGAATGCGACGGCGTGCGTGGTGTGCCCGCTCGGGAAGCTGAACTCGTCCAGAGCGCGGCAGCAGGCGCGTATGCCCGGACAGGACACCGACGGCCGGGGGCGCGCGACACGCTGCTTCAGCGCGGAATAGAAGACGAAGTTCACGACGCCCAGCGCCACCATGTACAGCGCGCATTTCCAGCCCTCGGGTCCGCCCCAGAAGGGCAGCGTCGCGACCATGACGTACCAGAGGACGCCATCGCCGAGCCGGCTCACCAGCAGCAGCGTGGCCAGCACGGCGGGGCTGTCGGCGCCGCGATGCAGCCACAGCGCGACCGTGCGCTCGCGCTCGGTCCACAGGCGGCGACGGCCATCAAGCAGCAAAGGCGGCCTCCTCGGCGGTGGCGCCCGCGCTGCGGGCCACCGTGTCGGCCAGGCGTGACTCGAAGCGGGTCAGCACGTCCTTCCAGCTCGCGCGCAGCGCCGCGGCACGCGCGTTCTCGCGAACCGCCGCGAGGTGCTCGTGCTGCCACGCCAGGCTGCAGGCGGCCGCGATGAACGCCTTGTCGTCTCCCGGCGGCGCGAGCTGTCCGCTGTCGCAGTCCTCGACATGCTCGGCCGCGGCCGCGACATCGAAGGCCACCACCGGCAGACCCGAGGCCAGGGCTTCGAGGGTCACGTTGCCGAAGGTCTCCGACAAGCTCGGGAAAAGGAACAGGTCGGCCGAGGCATAGTGCTCGGCGAGCGCCTCGCCGCGCTGCACGCCGACGAAGCATGCATGCGGAAACTCGGTCTGCAGGCGTTGCCGCTGCGGCCCGTCGCCCACGACCACCATGCGCGCCTGCGGCGCCTGCAGGCGCACCGCCTCGAAGGCGCACAGCGCCAGCGCGACGTTCTTCTCGGCGGCAAGCCGTCCCACGTACAGCAGCACCGGGCCCTCGCCGGCGCCCCATTGCTCGCGCAGGACCGAGGAACGCCTGCCGGGGCTGAACATCGCGGTGTCGACGCCGCGGCCCACGACATCGAGGCGCTCGAAGCCGGCGGCGGTCAGTTCATCGCGAAGCGCCCGCGTCGGCACGAAGGTCCTCTGGGTTCGGTTGTGGAAGCGCCGCAGGTAGTCGTGGACCACCGGCGACAGCCAGCCGAATCCGTAGTACCGGCTGTACTGGTGGAAATTGGTGCGGAAATCCGAGCTCACGGGCAATCGCAAGGCCTGGGCCGCGCGCAGTGCAGCCCAGCCGAGCGGTCCTTCGGTGGCGATGTGCACGATCTGCGGCCGGGTGCGCTCGAAGCGGCGCTTCAGCGTGCCGCTGGCGGCCAGGCCCATGCGCAGGTCCGGATACATGGGAATCGGGCATCCCGCGGTGCGCAGCTCCGTGCGCGATTCCAGGGCCGCCTCGCCGGCTTGACGCGGGCGGATCAGCTCGACCTGATGCCCGTGCTGGCGCAGATGCCGCACGGTGCGTTCGACGGTCAGCGCCACGCCGTTGAGCTCAGGCGGATAGGTTTCGGTCACGTAGGCGATGTGCACGAATGTTTCCGATCGGTGACGACGTGCTATTTCAGCAATCGACGTACCCTGCGCGCCCGGCGCGCGGCACACCGCGTGCTTCGAAAGCCAGGCATCTCATCTCCTTGCAGGTCATGGACTGGCAACTTCTACTGGAGCGGCTCCGCCAGCTCGACGTCACGCTGTTCACGCTGGGGGGCGTGCCGCTGAGCGCCTCATCGGCGCTCAAGCTGCTGCTGCTGCTGGCCCTCGTGTGGTGGCTCGCCGGCTGGCTGAGGCGCTGGATGGTGAACCACGCGCTGGCGCAGCACCTGGACATCGGCACGCGCCAGGCGGTGGGCTCCATCGTGCGCTACACGGTGATCGTTGCGGGCTACGCGCTGGTGCTCCAGAACGCCGGCCTGAACCTCTCGGCGCTGGGCGTGCTGGCCGGCGCGGTCGGCGTGGGCGTGGGCTTCGGCTTGCAGAACGTCGTCAGCAACTTCATCAGCGGACTCATCATCACGCTGGAGCGTCCGATCAAGGTGGGCGACCGCGTGGAGGTCGGCGGCATCGAAGGGGTCGTGCAGGAGATCGGCGCGCGCCGCACGACGGTGATCACCAACGACCGCATGGCGATCCTCGTGCCGAACCAGCGCTTCATCCTCGACAACGTGGTCAACCAGGTCTACGAGGAGACGCCGATCCGCCTGCGCATCGCCGTGCAGGTGCAAAGCAGCACCGACCACGAGCTGATGCGCCGGCTGCTGTGCGAAGCGGCCAGCGAGCATCCGCAGGTGCTCCCGGAGCCGGCCCCCGAAGCGCTGATCACGGCGCTCGGCGGGCCCGCCACGGCCTACGAACTGGCCGTGTGGCACGAGGCGCGCGGGCCCCGGCGGCAGCAGCTGGCGAGCGAGCTGGCGTATCGGGTCGGTGCGAAGCTGAGGGCGAACGAGATCAAGGGGGCGTAGCGCTTCGCCCCACCGCACGCTACAGAAGAAACTCGAAGCGCCGCGCCAGGGCCTCGCGCATGCGCTGGAACCAGCCGCGCCGGTGCCATTCCTCCAGCGTCACCTCGCGGCTGGCCGCGACGTCGCGGCGGAAGACGGCTTCCATCTCGGCCCCGAAGCCGCCGTCGAGCACGATCGCATTCGCTTCGGCGTTGTGCACGAAGCTGCGCCAGTCGAGGTTGGCCGAGCCGACCGCCGCCCAGACGCCGTCGATGACGGCCGTCTTGGCATGCAGCAGCGCCCCTTCGCGCTCGAACACGCGCACGCCCGCCTGCAGCAGCCGGCCGTAGTGCGAGCGGCCGGCATGCAGCGGCGCCCAGGCATCGCTGCGGCTCGGCAGCACCAGCTGCACGTCCACGCCGCGGCGCGCGGCCGCCGCCAGTGCGCGCAGCAGGCGGCGTGTCGGCACGAAGTACGCGGTGGTGAGCATCACGCGCTGCTGGGCGGCGTCGATGGCCCGCAGCAAGGCGCGGTAGAACGGATTGCGCCGGCGCCCCGCCTCGCAACAGGCGATCGCGGCTCGATGCGGGCCCACTGAAGGCAGCGGCTTCGGACGATCGTCTTCCACGATGCGCTCGCGGGCGTGCCGGTTCCAGTGGTCGACGAACAGCGCCTGCAGATCGCCCACCAGCGGGCCTGCGATGCGCACATGGGTGTCTCGCCACGGCGGCGGGGGTTTCGCGTCGTTCGCATGCCGCGCCTGCTCGGACGAGGAGCCGGCGGAATAGACCCCGCTGATGTTGACTCCGCCGAGAAAGGCCACGCGACCGTCGACGACCAGCAGCTTGCGGTGGTCGCGCAGGTGCACCGAGCGGCTGAGCAGGCTGCCCCAGGAGCGCAGCGGGTTGTACTCGCAGACCTGCACGCCGGCGTCGCGCAGCAGCTGGAAGTACGACGAGCGCGTGCCACGGGAGCCGAAGCCGTCGTACAGCAGGTGGATGCGCACGCCCTCCCTGGCCTTGGCGAGCAGCCGCTGCGCGAGCTCCGCGCCCGGACCCTCGGCTTCGACGATGTAGCTCTCGAGGTGGATGTGCTCGCGCGCCGCGGCGATGGCGTCGAACATCGCCGCATAGGTGGCCGGGCCGTCGATCAGCAGCTCGAAACGATTGCCGGCGACCAGCCGACGCCGCAGGGCGCGCATCAGCACGCGCGCATGGCGGCGCAACGGCTGCCATGCGGGGGGATCGTCGCGCCGGCCGGCAGGCAGGCGCAGGAGCGTCCAGGCCGCTGCGGGCAAGGCGGCCAGACGCCGCGCGCCGTGGAGCGCGGTGGCCGTTCCCTTGTGGAGGAGGTGGTCGGTCAGCGGTTCGCCGATGCCGGTGTCGACAGGCTTTGTCGGCGGCATGGGCGATCAGGCGCCGTCAGCCGCGGCGCTTGTCGCTGCCGCGTCCGGGCGCCGCGCTTTTCGGATGCTTGGGATGGCGGCGCGGGTCGAGGTTGGCGTGGTCGACGGGCTCACGGGTCGGATGATCGGCGGGACGGTCGGCACGAACGGTGTACTGCATGGTGGGACTCCAGAGTCGCTTCGGCGCGGCGGGGAGCAAGGCAATCCCTGCAACCGTGTCGAAGGTCACACTCCGCATCAGCAATCGGTGTGCCGTGGGACTCTCCCCGGCCCGCCTCACGCGGATCCGGGAAAACGCTTGATAGGAGGTACAGGCGCGATGTAGTTCCTGCGAGCGGTTCGGGCGTCGCCTTCTCCGCCTCATGCATGAGCGGGCGCCAGGCTGCGGCGCCATCGACTGCTGAGCGCATCGACCGCGATCACCAGCACGATCATCGCCAGCAGGACCGTCGAGGCCTGCGCCTGCTGGAAGATCGACAAGTGGAAATACAGCATCTGCCCCAGCCCGCCGGCGCCCACGAAGCCGAGCACGGCGGCCATGCGGATGTTCATCTCCCACCGGTAGAGCGCGTACGCGACCCCCTGCGCGACCACGCCCGGCAGCGTCCCATAGGCGAATGCCGCGACGCGGCCGCTGCCCGACCGGATGAGCGCCAGTTCGGGCTCGCGTGGCGCGTTCTCCAGCGTCTCGGCGAACAGCCGCCCCAGCACGCCGGTGGTGTGCAGCGCCAGGGCCAGCGCGCCGGCGAAGGGCCCCAGCCCCGCCGCCAGCACCATCAACGCTGCCCATACCAGCTCGGGCACGCTGCGCAGGCCGTTCAGCAGCAGTCGCGCCGCCTGCCGCGCCGCCCAGCCCAGGCGGCCCGCGGCCGGCAGCGCGAGCAACGCGGCGCAGGCGACGGCGAGCAGCGTGCCGAGCGCGGACACGGCCAGTGTCTGCAATGCGCCCCAGGCCGTCCTGGCGACGAACGCGGGCGAGAGGTCGGGCGGCCAGAACTCGGCGATGAACCTGCCCATCGCCCGCAGGGACGTGGCGGCGAACAGCCCGCGGTAGTCGATGGCCAGGTACGCGAAGCTCGCGACCACGGCCGCGACGAGGGCCAGCGAGACGGCGATGCAGGTGAGGCACGGCCCTGCGGCACTGGCCCTGTCCTGCGCGCTGACGGAGAAGTCGCTCATGCCAGCAGCCTGCGCAGCGCCGCGCTCAGCGCATCGGCCAGGAGCACCAGCAGCAGGAAAGTGGCGAGGATGGTGCTGGCCTCGCCCCCGTTGAGCATCTTCATCGACTGGTCCATCAGCTGACCCAGCCCGCCGGCGCCGACGAAGCCCATCACCACCGAAGCGCGCACCGCGCATTCCCAGCGATACACGGTGTAGGAGGCGAGCTCCTGCGCCGCCCCCGGCAGCAGGCCGTAGGCCAGCGCCGCGAGCCGGCCGCTGCCCGCCTCCAGGAGTGCGCGCGCCGGCCGCGTGTCGGCGGATTCGAGGATCTCCGCGTACACCTTGCCGAGCATGCCGCCGTAGGTGATGGCCAGCGCCAGCACGGCGGCGGCAGGGCCCAGGCCGAGCGCACGCACGAACACCAGCGCCCACACCACTTCCGGCACCGCGCGCAGCACCGTCAGCGCTACCCTCGCCGCCTGCCGGCGCAGCACGCCCAGGTGCCGCCCCGGCCCCGGCCCGATGCGCGACACGGAGAGCGCACGCGTCATGGCCAGCGCCAGCGGCACGGCCATGACGAACGACAGCGCGATGCCGGCCGTGGCCATCGCCAGGGTCTCCAGCGTCGCCTTGAGCAGCAGGCCCAGGAACTCGGCCGACGTCGCCGGCGGCAGGAAGGCGCCGAGAAAGGCAGCCATCACTTGCAGATGCCCGGAGTCGAGCAGCGCCCAGGGCTTGAATTCGGCGAGCAGCAGCGCGGGCCAAAGCACCACCAGGGCCAGCAGCAGCGCCGTGAGGCGCCGTCGGGCGTCGGGGTCGCGGTCGGTGGCCTGGGGGATCGTGGCCATCAGCAGCGCGGCCGGGTCAGCGGCACGACCTTGTCGCCGGCCGATGCGGGGATCACGACCGGCTGGTTCGCCTGCGTCGGCAGCAGCCGACCTTCGGTGGCGTACAGCTCGTGCAGCATGCCCGCGCTGACCTCCCGTGCGGGCAGATCGAAGCTCAGCACGCCGTCGCGCAGGCCGACGATGCGCGGGAACCATTTCAGCGCCAGGTCGACCGCGTGCAGCGAGGCGACCAGCGTGCTGCCTGCGGCTTCGCTTTGCGCGATGAGCTGGCCCACCGCCGCATCGGCCAGCGCCGGGTCCAGCGAGGACACCGGTTCGTCGGCCAGCATCAGCTCGGGCCGCTGGTACAGCACGCGGGCGATGCCCACGCGCTGAAGCTGGCCGCCGGACAGGCGATCGCAGCGATCGAACAGCCGATCGGCAAGATCGAGACGCGCCAGCGCCTCACGGGCCCCGGCGATGTCGGCGGGATAGAGCAGCGAGCCCAGCGCGCGCGCCGTCGACCATGAACCCAGCCGTCCCGCGAGCACCGCCGTGATCACGCGCAGCCGCGGCGGGATGGGCGGCGCCTGGTGCACCAGTCCGATCCGTGCGCGCAGCCGCCTCAGCTCGGCGGCCGAGAGCTGCCACGGGTTGCGCTCGAGGGCGAGAACGCGCCCCTCGCTGGGTCGCAGCGACGCCCCCAGCAGCCGCAGCAGCGTCGTCTTGCCGGCCCCGGACGGTCCGATGACGGCGACGCGCTCGCCGCGCCGGGCCGCGAGCGTGAGCGCGCGCAACGCGCGCTGGCCGTTGGGATGGACGAACCCGACGGCATCCAGCGAAAACGACATGCGCGCTACTTCAGCAGGCCGGCGGCCTTGGCGGCGGCCTCGATCCCGTCGTAGTTGGACGTCTTCGTCGGCACGAACTTCGAGGCGCGCTGGAGCGCCATCAGCTCCTTGTGCTCGGGGTTCGCGGGATCGAGCTTGAGGAAAGCCTCGGTGATGCGCCGGGTCAGCGCGGCATCGAGGCCCGGTCGCACCGTCCAGTTGTAGTCGTAGTACGTCGGCGTGGTGGCCAGCACCCTCACCTTCGCCGCATTGGCATTGCCGCTCTCGACCAGCTTGTCCATCACCGAGGCGTTCAGCACGCCAGCTTCGGCACGGCCGGAGGCGACGAAGGCCACCGTCGCGTCGTGCGCGCCGGAGAACGCGACGGACTTGAAGTCGGCGTCGGGGTTGAGCCCTTCCTTCAGCAGGAAGTAGCGCGGCATCAGGTGCCCGGAGGTGGACGACGGCGCGCCGAATGCAAAGGTCTTGCCCTTCAGCTCGGCGAGCGACTGGACCGGGCTCGCCGCGGGCACGATGAACTTGCTGGTGAACTTCTCGTCCTCGGCGCGCTGCACGATGGGCACCGCGCCGCCCTGGGTGCGCAGCTTGGCCTGCACGAAGGTGAAGCCGCCCAGCCACGCCAGGTCGATCTTGTTGTTGGCCAGGCCCTCGACGACGGCCGCGTAGTCGGTCACCGGCGTGAACTGCACCTCGGCCCCGGTCTCCTTCTTCAGGTAGTCGCCGAGCGGCTTGAACTTGCGCTGCAGCTCGGTCGGCGCCTCGTCCGGGATGGCGGAGACGCGCAGCACCGGGGCTTGGGCGAGGGCGGCGCCGGCGGCGGCGATCAGCAGCGAGCCGGCGAGGCGGGCTGCGAGGACGGAAAGGCGTTTCATCGATGGAGGTCCCTGGCGTATCAGCGTATGGTCGAAACGGTACGAAAACCGGCGAACACGTCCGTGCGGTGCGGCTCGAAGAAATTGCGGAAGCCGGCATCGTGCAGCCGTGGATGCGTGGCGAACGCGCCGCCGCGCAACTCGCGATGATCGCCGAACCAGGGAGCGGAGTAGTCGCGGTAGGGCCCGGCCCTGAAGCCGGGATGGGGCTGGAAGGAGTCGGCCGTCCACTCCCAGACGCAGGCGCCCCATTGCATGGCGGTGCTGCGCGCGGCGTGCTCCCATTCGGCCGCGCCGGGCAGGCGCCGCCCGGCCCAGCGGCAGTAGGCCTCGGCTTCCCAGGCGTTGACGTGGATCACCGGCTGCTCGGGGTCGAGCGGGAGCCATCGATCGAACCAGCGGACCTGCCAGCCGCCGGCGGCGCGGCGCCAGCGTGCCGGATGGGCCGGGCCGCCCGCCGCCCGCCAGGCGCCGGCCGGGCCGGGCCACCACGCCGCCTCGCCATAGCCGCCGGCTTCGACGAAGCGCAGGAAATCGCCCGCGGTGACCGGCGCGGCGTCGATCTCGAAAGGCTCGAGCCGCACGGTAAGCCCCGGCAGCTCGTTGTCGAACGCAAAGCCGCCGTGTGCGCGAGGGCCGCCGATGCGGACCTCGCCGCCGCCCGCCGGCAGTCGCTGCGCGGCCTGCACGCGCGGCAGCACCAGGCCGGCGGGCGCGGCGTACTCGAGCGCGGCGCGCATCCAGGCGAAGGCCTCGCCATGCATGTCCTCGTGGAACAGCGCCAGGCGGTGGAAGTACAGCGCGTCGGGGTCGTCGCCGTCGGGGATGGCCTCGAGGCAGGCGGCGAGCTGCTCGTCGAGCATCACCCTCACCTGCAGCCGCGTCGGCAGCGGCGCGGACCAGCGCGCGGCGTGCGGCAGCCGTGACGAGTCGAGCAACGCGTCGGGACCCGCGATGTGCGGCGGCCGGCGCGCATGCACGAAGCCGTCGTCCGCCACGTGGTGCGGTCCGCGCAGGATCCAGAACTCGGCGAACCACGCGATGTGCGCGAGCTCCCAGGCAACCGGGTTGAGGCCCGGCCGCTGCGGCACGCGCCACTGTCCGTCGCGCAGGTCCTCGACGCGCGACAGCGTGACCGCGCGGCTGTCGCGCAGCGACTGCGCCATTCCGCTGCCGGCCAGACGTCTGGCATGGTTGTCCATGGCTGCACCCCCGCTTGCACCGTGCCAACATCGGCCGATGAGCCTGCCGCGAGTCTCCATCGTCACGCCGGCGCTCGCCGGGGCGAACAACGGCAACTGGCACACGGCGGCCCGCTGGCAGCGGTACCTGTCCCCGATGGCTCAAGTCGACATCACATCGGCGTGGCAAGGCCAGCCGGTGGATGCCCTGATTGCGCTTCACGCACGGCGTTCGGCGGATTCGATCGACCGCTTTCGGCTGGCGCATCCCGACCGGCCGCTGGCCCTCGTGCTGACCGGCACCGACCTGTACCGCGACCTGCCGGCCGGCGACGCCGCGGCGGCCCGTTCGCTGGCGTGCGCTGATCGCATCGTGGTGCTGCAGCAGGAGGCGCTGCGCCTGCTGCCGGAGGCCGCACGCGGGAAGGCCCGCGTCATCGTGCAGTCGGCGCCTCGGCTGGTGCGCCGTGACCAGGCACGTGGCCATTGCGAGTTCGTCGCGGTCGGCCATCTGCGCGACGTCAAGGACCCGCTCACGCTGATGCGCGCCGCCTGCGCCCTGCCCGACCGGCCGGCCATGGGCATCGTCCACATCGGCAATCCGCTGGACGAGGCGCTGGGGCGCGAGGCCGAGCGCACCATGGCCGCCTGCCCGCGCTACCGCTGGCTGGGCGGGCTGCCGCCGGGCACCACGCGCCGCTGGATCGCCCGCGGCCGCGCGCTGGTCCACATGAGCCGCATGGAAGGCGGCGCCAATGTCGTCATCGAAGCGGTGCGCTCCGACGTGCCGGTGCTGGCCAGCCGCATCGACGGCAATGTCGGCCTGCTGGGCGCCGGCTACGACGGGTACTTCGAGGCCGGCGATGCGGCGGCGCTGGCGCAGCTGATGGTCCGCTTCGCGAGCGAGGCCGCGTTCGCCGCGCGGCTGGCGCAGCAATGCGCTGCGCTCGCGCCCGGCTTCGCGCCGTCGGTGGAGGCGGCCAGGGTGCGGGCGCTGCTGGCGGATCTTTCACGACAATGCACCACCGATCCCAGGACATCGCCATGACCCCTCCCATTCGCCTCACCAGCTTCTCGCACGGCGGCGGCTGCGGCTGCAAGATCGCGCCGGGCGTGCTGTCGCAGATCCTCAAGAGCAGCGCCGGCGGGCTGATCCCGCCTCAGTTGATGGTCGGCATCGAGACGGCCGACGATGCCGCGGTGTACCGGCTCAACGACGAGCAGGCGCTGATCGCCACCACAGATTTCTTCATGCCCATCGTCGACGACCCGTTCGACTTCGGCCGCATCGCTGCCACCAATGCGATCAGCGACGTGTACGCGATGGGCGGCACGCCCATCATGGCGCTGGCGCTGGTGGCGATGCCGGTGAACCAGCTGCCGCTGGAGGTCATCGGCGACATCGTGCGCGGCGGCGAGTCGGTGTGCCGCGAAGCGGGCATCCCGATCGCGGGCGGTCACACGATCGACTCGGTCGAGCCGATCTACGGCCTGGTCGTCATGGGCCTGGTGCATCCGGACAAGGTGCGCCGCAATGCGGACGCGCGGCCCGGCGATGTGCTCGTGCTCGGCAAGCCGCTGGGCGTGGGCGTGCTGTCGGCGGCGCTGAAGAAAGGCAAGCTCGACACTGCCGGCTACGCCGAGCTGATCCACCACACCACGATGCTGAACAAACCCGGCGCGCAGCTCGCCGAGCTGCCGGGCGTGCATGCGATCACCGATGTCACCGGCTTCGGCCTGGCCGGGCACACGCTGGAGCTGGCGCGCGGCGCCGGCCACACCGCCCTGATCGAGTGGAGCCGCGTGCCGCTGCTCGAAGGCGTCGCTGCGATGGCCGCGGATGGTTTCGTCACCGGTGCCTCGGGCCGCAACTGGGCCGGCTACGGTGCCGAGGTGAGCCTCGATGCGTCGCTGCCGCAGGTGGCGCGGGACCTGGTCACCGACCCGCAGACATCCGGCGGCCTGCTGGTGAGCTGCGACCCGGGCAGCGTCGACCAGGTGCTGCGCATCTTCCGGGCAGGCGGTTTCGACCAGGCGGCGGTGATCGGGCGGGTGGAAGCGGGAGCGCCGCGCTTGCGGATCTGCTGAACCCCACCGCGACGCGCCGATCGGGTCAAGCAGACGACTGCGGCCTGCGCTTTCGCAGCAATGCCCGCAGGCTCGGTGGCGGGGTCGCGTCCCCTTCCAGGTACACGCACACGAGCTTGAGGCGCTTGCTGCGCTTGCAGACGATGCGCAAGCCGAGCAGCAGGGGCACGGCGATCAGCGCGCCGGCGATGCCCCAGAGCCAGCCCCAGACCATCACCGACAGGAACACCGACAGCGGCGCCAGCCGCAGCCGCCGCCCCATCACCCACGGCGTGGCGAGATTGCTCTCGATCGCGTGCAGCACCAGGAAGACGGCCGGCGGCGCGAGCATGCCGAGGTCGACGCCGACGCTCATGCTGCCGGCCACCAGCAGGGCGCCCGCGACGACGGCGGGCCCGAGGTAGGGCACGAAGTTCATGATCGCGGTCACGACGCCCCACAGCACCGGGTTGGGCAGGCCGATCGCCGCCAGCGCCAGCGCGGTGAGCGTGCCCAGCCCGAGGTTGATGAGGCTCATCGTGCCGAGGAAGAGCCCGATCTCGCGCTGTGCCTGGCGGATGCCGCCCAGGACGAGCGCACGCGTGCGCCTGCGCGGCACCGCCTCCACGGTGCGCGACACCAGCCAGTGCTCCGAGGCGAGCAGGAAATACAACAGGATGACCGTCGCTGCCGCCTGCACGGCGAACCACAGCATCTGGCCCAGCACCACGCGGGTGAAGCTCAGGCCCTCGCTGGCGATCTTGTCGGCGATCGGGTCGGGCTGGGCCGCAGGCGCCGCAGCCGCGGCCGGCGACGCCTTGCTCTTGCGGCCGGCGGGCGGCGAGGCCGTGTCCCATATCGCCGTGCGCACCCGCTGCGCCGAATCGATGAGTGTGCGCACCGTCCCCGGCGCACGCTCCCACCAGTCGGCTGCCGGCTGCGCCAGCATCGCGCCCACCGCGACGCACACCGTCAAGGCCGCTGCGACCACGAGGGCCGCGCCTGCCGCCTCCGGCATCCCGAGCCGCCGCAGGCCGCGCACCGGCGCCGACAGCATGAAGGTGAGCGCGACCGCAAGCAGCACCGGCAGCAACAGCGGCTTGGCCGCCTGCAAGAGGAACACGACGGCCACGCCCACCAGCGCGCGCAGCGCCCACGACGACGCCGGCAGGCGAGGCCCGGTGGCAGGCGTGGACGGTGGTTTGCTGATCGCAGTCATGAAGCAACCGGATACAGGCAGCTTTCGTGCCCCGTCCCGCGGGCACACCGAGTGCTCCGACGACTTCGATGACCGCCTTCACCGACCTCGGTCCCGAGTTATGGCGCCGGCTGCTCACCGCGCACTGGCGGCCGCTGAGGCTGTGCGCGCAGGCCACGGAACGCTGGCTCGACGAAGGCGGGCCGGCACTGGGCGCGTCCATCGCCTTCTACACGATGTTCGCGGTCGCGCCGCTGCTGGTCGTGGCGATCGCCATTGCCGGCGCGGTGTTCGGGCCGGACGCGGCGCGCGGCCACATCGTCGGCGAGATCCAGGGGCTGGTCGGATCCGCGGCGGCCAAGAGCATCGAGGCGATGGTCGAATCGGCCTGGCTGCATCCGCACGGCCTGCTCGCCGCCGTGCTGGGCATCGTCACGCTGCTGCTCGGCGCCAGCGGGGTGTTCTCGGCGCTGCGGCGCGCACTGAACGCGATCGGACGTGTCGCGCCCCTGCCTTCGGCGTTCGGCGCGCTGGTGCGCGCCCGCCTGATCGCCTTCGCGCTGGTGCTCGGCTTCGGCTTCCTCGCCGTCGCCTCGCTGCTGGTCAGCGCGGCGCTGGCCGCGCTCGGCAAGTACCTGTCGAGCCGCTATCCGGGCATGTCGAGCCTGTTCGCGCTGTTCGACGTGGCGGTGTCGACCGCCGTGCTCGTGGTGGCCTTTTTCTCTCTCCTGCGCTGGCTGCCCGACGTGCCGCCCAGCCGCCACGCGGTGTGGATCGGCGCGGCCTGCAGCGCGCTGCTGTTCGCCATCGGCAAGCACCTCATCGGGCTTTACCTGGCGCGTGCCAGCGTGGCCTCCAGCTACGGCGCCGCCGGCTCCTTCGTCGTCGTGATGCTGTGGGTCTACTACTCGGCGCAGATCCTGCTGTTCGGCGCAGCACTGGCCGCGACGCTGGACGCGCACGACGGCGGTGGCGACGCGGCTGCGCGGGCATCGGGCGGCCCGTCGATGCGCCGCGCGCCGCCACCCACCTCGCTGGCTGAGGCCCGTGCCCGCCGCGGCTCGGGGCGCGTGCGTCCCATCCATTCCGCGAACAATCCGTGGAACCGCGCGCCGGTGAAGATCCTGCGGTTTCCGGGCGAGCGGGTGCGGCGGATGCCGGGCGAGCGGCTCTAGCTCTCCCGCTCGAGGCAGCGGAAGCGCGCAGGGCTAGTGCTTGCGTGCCGGACCCCGTCCTTCGCGCTCGCCGGCGGCGGCGATCTCGTGGTCCTCCACCAGCGGCATCGGACCGGTGGCTTCCGCCTCCCGCTGGCGGTCCTTCTCGGCGTAGGCCTCGAGGCGGTTGTAGAGGGTCTTGAGGCTGATGCCGAGGATGCGTGCCGCGGTTCGCTTGACGCCGCCGCACTGCTCCAGCGTGGCCATCGTGACGCGGCGCTCGACCTCTTCGAGCGGCGTGCCGACGCGCACCACGATGAGCCCGCTCTGGTCCTCGGCCGCGATCGGTGCGGACTGCGTGGGCTCGCCGCCTTCCACCACGTTGTCGGCCAGGATGTAGGCGCGCTGGACGTAGTTCTTCAGCTCGCGCACATTGCCCGGCCAGGTCATCTCGTACAGCCGCGCCAGCGCATCGGCGGAGAAGGTCTTGTGCGTGCCCTCGGTGCGGTTGAGCTCGCGCAGGAACTGCTGCGCCAGCATCTCGATGTCGGTGCCGCGCTCGCGCAAGGGCGGCAAGGTGATCGGGAACACGTTGAGGCGGTGGTACAGGTCCTCGCGGAACTTGCCTTCGGACACCGCCCGCTCAGGCGAGCGGTTGGTGGCGGCGATGATGCGCACGTCCGAGGCGATGGGCTCGGTGGTGCCGACGCGCGTGAAGGTGCCCGTCTCCAGCACCCGCAGCAGCTTGACCTGCAGGTCCAGCGGCATCTCGGTCACCTCGTCGAGGAACACCGTGCCGCCCTTGGCCTGCTCGAAGAATCCGCGGTGCTCGCGGTCGGCGCCGGTGAAGCTGCCGCGCGCATGGCCGAACAGCTCGCTCTCGATTAGGTTGGGGGAGATCGCGCCGCAATTGATCGCGAGGAACGGAAACTTCTTGCGGCGGCTCAGGTCGTGGATGGTGCGCGCGGCCAGCTCCTTGCCGGTGCCGCTCTCCCCGGTCAGCAGCACCGTGGCCGCGGTCGGCGCCACGCGCGACAGCTTGTCGTACAGCGACTGCATCGGCGGCGAGTCGCCGAACATGTGGCCGAAGCGGCCCACCCGGCGAAGCTCCTCGCGCAGCTCGCCGATCTCGCTCTTCAGCTCGGTCGTCTGCGGCTGCCGTCGAAGGATGGCGCGCAGGCGCTCCACGTCGACGGGCTTGATGAGGTAGTCGCTGGCGCCGATGCGCACCGCTTCGATGGCGCTGTCCACCGAGGCATGGCCGGTGATGACGACGACCTCCGTCTGGGCAGGCGACTCGAGATCGCGCACGAGGTCGGTGCCGCGCCCGTCGGGAAGCTGCAGGTCGGTCAGCAGCACATCGGGAGTCTGTCGCACCAGCTGCGCGCGCGCATTGCGCAGCGAATCGGCGGTGGCCACCGTGTAGCCTTCCGCCTGAACCACCTCCGACATCCAACCCACCACGTCGGGCTCGTCGTCAACGATCAATGCGTGCGGCATTGCCATGTCTCCTGGGCCTGGAAGGTGTCCAGTCGCGCGGCATCATTTGCTGGCAACTTGTACAAATTGCCGGGCCCTGACAGCAATCTCCCCGAGGCACGGCAACCCCTTGCGATCGCAGCGGAGCAACCTGCACTCCCGGCAAGAAGTGCAGAGGGACATCTCTCAACCGGTGGCGCGTTCGCGCCGTCCTGATCGGCCGGCGGCCATCGCATGTTCATGCTCCTGGGTTGCGGCCCGCGGACGGCGCGCCGCCAGCAAGGGCACGACGATGGGCGCCGCGCGCTCGGCGAGCACCTTCTCGACCGCCTCGTGCACCACCTCGGCGGTGTTGTCCCACGAGAAGCGCGACACCGTCGACAGCATCTCGCCGACGCGCTCGGCACGCTTGTAGGCGGTCTCGGAAAGCGCCCAGTGGCACGCCTCGATGAACGAGATCGCATCGCGACCGATGCGCACCACGTCGCCGTACATCGCGACGACGTCGTGCAGCGGCGTGCTGACGATGGGCTTTTCCGCCGCCATGTACTCGAGGGTCTTCGTCGGGCTGATGAAGCGCGTCGCGTCGTTCAGCGCGTAGGGCAGCAGGCAGACGTCCCAGTCGGCGACCAGCTGCGGCAGCAGCTGATACGGCTGCGGCCCCAGCCAGTGGATGTTGCGCCGTTGCGGCAACGCCGCCGGATCCAGCCGCGCCACCGGGCCCACCATGACGAGCTGCCAGTCGGGCTGGGCGTCGGCGATGCGCTCGAGGAGCTGCATGTCCACACGTTCGTCGATGACCCCGAAGAAGCCCAGCCGCGGGCCCGGGATGCGACCCTGCACCTGCTCGGCCTTCAGCATCAGGTCGATCTTCGACGTGGCGATCTGCGGCGAGTAGTGCTGGGCGTCGACCGCGCTGGGAACGCACACCACGTTGGGGTGCAACGCCCGCCGCGCCTCGAACAGGCTCGGCCCGGCGGCCAGCACGAGTTGCGAGCCGGCGAGCAGCTCCTGCTCGAGCTGATGAACCCGCGGCCCGGCGGCGTCGTGCGGCTCGTCTATGCAGTCGTAGACGACCGCGCGTGGCCGCAGACCGGCCAGCAGCGGCAATGCCGCCGGGGTGTAGAACCACGCGATGCAGTCATCGATGCCGCGCGCGCGCAGCGCCTCGGCAATCATCGGCTGCAGCGTCGCCATCTGGTCGTCTCGAAAGCCGCCGGGCCCGGCCATGGTCAAGCGTGGCTTGATCACCTCCACCCCCGGCGCCAGCGACGCGCCCTCGAGGCGCGGCGGCCCCAGGTCGTGCAGCGGCTCTTCGATGTACAGCACCGGATAGTGCCGGGCCAGCCGCGACAGCAGGTGCTGCGGCCGCTGGTAGACGAAGTTCCACCGCAGGTGCGAGAAGACGACCAGGTGGGGCATCAGACTTCCGTGGGTGTGCCGGGGCGTCATTCCTTCTCCGACGAACGCGAGCGGGACGACTTGGCCGAGGCCTGCGGACGCGCCTCGGCGGCGCCGCGCGACGTGGAGCGGCCGGCCGCGACACGGCCCGCGCCCGTGGAAGCCTGTTCCTCTTCGGCGGGCATGCCCTTTTCCTCCATCAGCGTCTCGCGCTGGGCACGCATCTCCTCGAGCACGGCGTCCCATTCGGCACCGCCCTGCTTGAGCTGCTTGAACATCTCGCCTTCCTCTTCCTGGATGTGGTGGTTGAGGTATTCGCCCAGCACCTTGAAGGTCGCGGCGAACTTCTCGTCCTCGGGCTGCATGCCCTTGAGCTGCTCGATCAGCACCTTGGCGGTCATGTGCTCGACCTCGGCTTCATCGATCAAGTCCTCTTCCTTCACCGCGCCGCGTGCCGCGGGATAGAAGAGCTGCTCCTCCAGCTGGGCGTGCACCTCGACTTCGGCGAGGGTCTGCTCCACCAGGCTCTTGCAAGCCTCCGGATCCTCTTGCGGGTCGAGCTTCTCGAAATCCTTGAAGGCCTTCTTCACCTTCTTGTGATCGGCCTTGAGCATCGCGACGATCTGGCTCTTGGCGCCCGATCCGCGGGTGGCGCCTGTGCTGCGGCTTGAACTGTTGCGTGTGGCCATGAGGGCTCTCCTGATTCAACGGCGTGCGACATGCATCGCGTGTTGCCGGTTCGGCAAAAGTCGTGCCCCGAAAGCCTTGCAGTGCCGGCGTCGATGAAACACGCCAGGAACTTCAGTTGCGCGTGGAAACGAAGCTCAGCCGCTGTAATTTCTGCTCGCATGCGACGGTCCCGTCACCTGTGTGGGCGCATCGACTTCGCAATGCGTGATCGGGCAGCGCGTGAACATCCGGACACAACATCGGAAGGCCGTCCGGGCGCCGCAATTGCTGCAGCAAATCGCACAAACTTCAGCGTCGGCGATGGCACTTCGACAGCGCTGAAAGCGGCCCCTCGAACCGGGTCGCATGCCTCGCCGAATCCACGCGCATCAACGAGTTGCACGCGCCGACCGGCTCGCTGGCACAGGTGTTGCGTCATGCAGGGTGGACGTGCCGCAGTGCGCCCGCCGCCCCGCTCAGCTCTCAAGTTCCGAGCGGCCGACGCCTCTTACCGTCATCGAGAAGTCTCATGAGTTCACCGGCGCTTCAGACTCGAACAGAACACCGCCAACACCAGACACTCACTCCCCGACTGCAACACGCTGTACGTCTGTTGCAGCTCTCATCGCTCGACTTTGCCCAGGAGGTGCAGGATGCCTTGGGCAAGAATCCGTTCCTCGAGATGGACGAGCCTTCCGGCGAGACGCCCGCGGCTGGCGGCGAAGAGAACGGAAGCACTCCCTCGACCACGCCCGAGATGACTGCCGCGGAAACGCCGGCCGCCTCCGCCGAGGCGGACGCGGCATGGGAGCGGGAGAACTGGCAGACCACGGGCGGCAGCAGCAGCTCCGCCAACAGCACCGGCGACTCCGACGGCGTGATGGAGATGGTCGCCGCCGACGTCGACCTGCGCCAGCACCTGCACGGGCAGATCAACGTGATGCCGCTCACCGACCGCGACCGCGCGCTGGTGGGAGCCGTCATCGAGTCGCTCGACGACGACGGCTACCTGCGCTTGTCGCTCGAGGAGCTGGCGGACCTGGCCGAGATGGAGCCGCCGGTCGACGACTGCGAGATGGGCACGGCGCTCAAGCTCGTGCAGTCCCTGGACCCTTGCGGCGTCGGCGCACGCAGTGTCGCCGAGTGCCTGCTGCTGCAGCTCGAATGCATCGACGACCCGGTCGATCGCGAGCTCGCACGGCGCATCATCACCGAGCAGCTCGACAAGCTGGCGCAGCGCGACATCCCCGGGCTGGCAAAGGTGTTCGACCAGGAAGCGGCGCACATCGAGGCCGTGTGCGAGCGCATCCGCCACCTCGACCCGCGTCCCGGCTGGCGCTTCGGCTCCTCGCACGTGCACTTCGTCGTGCCCGATGTGATCGTCAAGAAATTCCGCGGCCAGTGGACCGCCCAGCTCAACCCGGCCGTCGTGCCCAAGGTGCGGCTGAATCGCGTGTATGCCGAGCTGTTCCAGCAGCACCGCAATTCCAAGCATGCCGAGCTGGCGGCGCACTTGCAGGAGGCGCGCTGGACGGTGCGCAACGTCGAGCAGCGTTTTTCGACCATCCTGCTGGTGGCCGAGGCCATCCTGAAGCGCCAGCGTCACTTCCTCGAATACGGACCGCTCGCGATGAAGCCGCTGGGCCTGCGCGAGATCGCCGACGAGGTGAAGCTGCACGAGTCCACCGTGTCACGCGTGACCAACAACAAGTACATGGCCACGCCGTCGGGCGTGTACGAGCTCAAGTACTTCTTCTCGCGCGCCATGCCCACGGCCAGCGGCGGCGCCTGCTCGGCGACGGCCATCCGCGGCGTGATCCAGGACATGATCGCCGCCGAGAACCCGCTCGATCCGCTGTCCGATGCCGAGATCGCGAGGCAGCTCGCCCGGCAGGGCCTGACCGTGGCTCGGCGCACGGTCACCAAGTACCGGCAGATGCTGAAGGTGCCGGCCGTGGAGCGGCGGCGCAAGCACTCCTGACGCCGCTCAGGCGTGTAGCCGGAAGCGAACCCGGAATCTCACTTGCGCACAGGCGCCGGCGCCGGCGCCGCCGCCTGGCGTCCACCGGCCTCGGCGGGCTTCGGCGCCTTCGCGTCGCGCGCGCCGGCCGGGCCGTCAGCATCGCGCAGCTTCTGCAGCGTCTGCTCGCACCCCCCCGCATGCTCCTTCTCGCCCGGATCGAACAGCGCGATCAGCGAGGCCAGCGGATGGACGGCGGCCAGCACGGCCGCCAGGCCGACCTTGGTCGCCAGCTGCTTCGAATCGAGGCGCACGTGCGGCTGCGAGAACGTGCCTTCCACCTTCACCGGTGAGCGCAGCGTCAACGGACTGGTGTCCTTCGGCTTGGTCACCAGCGTCAGGTCGAGCTTCTCGTCGGCCAGCGACAGCGAGCCGGTCACGAACACCGTCGAGTCGCCGGTGTCGACCAGGCCGACCTCCGGAACCACGATGCCGTCGCCCGCCTTGGCGCGCACCGCCGCGCAGTTGAGCGGCAGGCGCTCGTCGCCGCGGATCAGCACGCCCAGGGCTTCCGCCACGTCGATGCCGGCGCCCTCGATCACCAGGTGCGAGATGGTTCCGTTGCGTATCCAGGCCTGCACCGTGCCCGACAGCGAGCCGATGAGCTGCGCGGTGGACTTGCCGCGGCCCTGCAGCTTGGCGTGGCCGCCGAGGCGTCCGCTGATGTAGCCCGGCTTCTGGCCCGACGTCTGGGGCTGCTTTGCCGCCGCGTCGCGGGGACGCAGCCACTGCTCGAGTTCCACACCGGCCCAGCGCAGGTCGATGTCCCACAGCGGCAGTGGCTTGCCGTCCATCGAGATGCCGCCGCGCAATTCGCCGCCCGCTGAACGCGCGAGCAGGTTGCTGAGCTTGAGCATGCCGCCGTTCAGCGTCAGGTCTCCCTGCAGCGGCGCGAGCGGCTGGCGGAACAGGCTGCCCAGGTCGGCGCGTCCCAGGCGAACCTTGACCTCCGCATTCATCGCATGCAGCGACGGGATGTCGAACTCGCGCTGGGGCAGCACGCGCCCGGCCGGCGGCCGCGGGTTCACCCGCGCCTGGCTGGGCGCGGCCCCGAAGGCGGGCAGCAGGTCGGACAGCACGAGCCGCTCGCCGGTGAGCTCGCCGCGCAGCAAGGGCACCTGCGGGCGGCGGTCGTAGGAGAACTCTCCGCCGAGTCGGCTGTCGCCGACGTTCAGGTTGATGTTCGCCAGCGACCAGACCTGACCCGACTTGCCGAGGCGCCCCTTCAGCGTGAATGGCTCGGTGGTCGGCAGCGTGACGCCGATCGCATCGCCGACGCGCGCCAGCGAGATGCCCGACAGCGTGGCGTTGCCGTCCAGCGCCTGCAGGCTGAACACATCGGTGGCGGTGCCCTCGAATGCGAACTTCGCATCGGGGCCCGCCACGCGCACCGTCATCGGCACCGGCTTGGAGTCGCTGCGCGCCACCAACGGCAGCACACCCGAGGCCGTGACGCGGAACTCCACCGGCCGCCCCTCGTGGCGCCCGCTGCCGTCGATGACCAGCCCGGCCGGCTTGCCGCCCGCCGCGCGCTCGCCTTCGGTCGTGCTGACGGTGGCCGTCAGCGCCGTCTTGCTCAACGCGTCGTCCAGCGCAATGCGGCCGTTGGCGATGACCAGCTCGCCGAAATGCGGAACCGCCAGCGGCGCCGAAGGCGGATCGCGCCTGGCCGCCGGCGTGAAGATCCAGTTGGCGCGGCCGTCGGCCAGGCGCTTCAGCGACGCATCGACGCGGTCGAAGCGCAGCGAGCGGATGAAGACCGGTTCATTCGCGCCGTCGGGGTTCATCATGCGGCGCACCGTGCCGTATGGCAGGTCCAGCCACGCGCCCTGCGCGTTGATCAGGTCGCCGCCCAACGCCGGATCGGCCTGTGGTCCCTGGGGCGCGCCGATGCGCAGCGAGTCCGTCTTCACCCGGATCGAGCCGAGGAGCTTGAGGGCGAACTCGTCGCCGAAGCGGACCTCGCGGTGCAGGCGCTGGCCCAGGCGGCTTTCGATCGGTCCTTTCAGGAACGGCCAGCCGGCCCACTCGCACGCGCCGACCGCCAGCACCGCGGCGGCGAGGATCCCCAGCGGCCACGCCGCTTTGCGCCAGCGCGCACCCGAGATCGGCGTCATGATGAAACTCCTGGAGCTGCTCCATCCGCGCGGCAAACGCTGTGCCCTTGCGGCACGGGCCTTGCAAATCCGGCGCAGCGCGCGCTGCCCTCCCCGTCGACACGAACGCGCGCCTTCGCCGCCATGGAAGACCGTGTGTAAGAACTACAGCGACCGCCACCACCGCGTTCGCGTGGGGACACGCGCCTGCGGCGGCGATAGACTCCTCGCGCAGGGCGCGGCACAGCGTCCCCGTTGTCGTATCCACCTTCGTCGTCGAGTCGGGATGTCCATGGGGACGCCAGCATGTCAGTTGCGTCGTCGGCGGGTGCACGCCCGGGCCGCTGGAGGGCCGCCTTGAGCCGCGCAGCCGCCACATCGCTGCGGCGAAAGGTGATGATCGTCGTGCTCACCACCACCTGGGTGGCACTGATGCTCAGCGCCACCGCGCTGCTCATCTACGAACTGCGCAGCTACCAGAAGTCGTGGATCGACGACCTCGACACGCAGGCGCGCATCATCGCCTCGGCCAGCGCGCCGGCGTTGAGCTTCGACGATCCGAAGGCTGCCTCGGAGAACCTGGCCCTGCTCCAGCAGCGGCCGCGCATCACCGCCGCCGCCGTGTACCACGCCGACGGGCGGCTGTTCGCGAGCTACGTGCGACCCGACGCCGAGGGCTCGGGCGTCCCGGCGGCGGCCGGCCGGCCCGGCATCACGATCGACAACGGCCGCATCGAGCTCTCGCGCACCATCAGCGAGAACCAGCAGGCGATCGGCACGGTGTTCCTGCAATCGCAATTCGACATCGTCGGCCGCCTCGTCGACTACCTCTTGATCCTGGCCGCGGTGATGCTCACCAGCCTCGTGATCGCGGCGCTGGTGACCTCGCGCCTGCAGTCCAGCGTGACGGCGCCCATCCTGGAGGTGGCCCAGGTCGCGCGCAACGTGCTGACGCACCGCGACTTCTCGTTGCGCGCAGCCAAGACCTCGCACGACGAGGTGGGCACGCTCGTCGATGCATTCAACAACATGCTCGAGGAGGTCGGCAAGCGCACCGAGGCGCTCGAGCAGTCGAACAACCACCTCTCGGTGGAGATGGGAGAGCGCCGCAAGGCCGAGGACGCCCTGCGGGCGGCGGCACGCACCAAGGACCAGTTCCTGGCGACCCTGGCGCACGAGTTGCGCAATCCGCTGGCGCCCATCACCAACGCGGTGGAACTGCTGCGACGCTCGGGTAAGGACCCTGCGATCCACGCACGCGCACTGGAGATCATGGCGCGGCAGGTGCGGCAGATGGTGCGACTCATCGACGACCTGCTCGACGTCTCGCGCATCACGACCGGCAAGGTGCTGCTCGACATGAGCCGCGTGGACCTCGTTGCGGTGATCAACAGCGCGGTGGAGATCGCCTCGCCCGGCATCCAGGAGCGCCGCCATCTGCTGTCGCTGGATCTCCCCGAGGGGCCGGTCCTGGTGCACGGCGATGCGACGCGGCTTGCGCAGGTCTTCGCCAACCTGCTGAACAACGCGTCGAAGTACACCGAGGACGGCGGACGCATCGGCATCAAGCTGGAGCAGTCGGCCGACGAGCTGGTGGTTCGCGTCAGCGACAGTGGCGTCGGCATCGCGCCCGAGCAGCAGGACAGCATCTTCGACATGTTCGTGCAGGTGGACCAGCCGATGGAGCGCCGTTCGAAATCGGGGCTGGGCGTCGGCCTCACGCTGGCGCGCCAGCTGATCGAGCTGCACGGCGGCAGCATCAGCGTGAGCAGCGCCGGCCTGGGCGCCGGCTCCGAGTTCACCGTGCGGCTGCGCCGTGGCGAGCTGCCGCCGCCGCGCCTGCCGGAGCCGCCGCCGCTCAGCACGCCGATCGCGCGGCGACGCGTGCTCATCGCCGACGACAACGTCGATTTCGCGAACAGCCTGCACAGCATCCTGGAGTCGCTCGGGCAATCGGTGACGGTGGTGCACGACGGCTTCGCTGCACTCGAGGCGGCAGGACGGCTGCGGCCCGAGTTCATCTTCCTCGACATCGGCATGCCGGGCATGACCGGCTACGAGGTGGCCGAGCGATTGCGGCGGCAGCCCGCGACCTGCGACGCGGTCATCGTCGCCATCACCGGTTGGGGCCAGGACAAGGATCGCGAGCGTGCACGTCAAGCCGGCTTCGACGAGCACCTGGTGAAGCCCGCGGACGTGGAGCACCTCGTGCGGCTGCTGCGCAGCGGCGCACCTGCCGCCGTGCCCTGAAGCGCTCGCCGATAGGCACACCGTTTGCCTCGCTGGCACCGAGCCGCAACCCGGGAGACACCACGATGCAGACATCCGCCGCGCGCGCCGCTTCCGAGGCCGGTCCGTCGTCTGCAACGATGTCCGTGCACGAGCTCGAGAGCGAGGACTGCTTCCGTCTGGTGGCCGATTCGGCGCCCGTGATGATCTGGCTCGTGGGCCCCGACAAGCAGTTCGAGTGGTTCAACAAGACCTGGCTCGACTACACGGGCCGGCCGATCGAGAGCGAACACGGCGCGGGCTGGATGGCCGGGGTGCACAGCGAGGACCTGGAGCGCTGCGCTGGCATCTATCACACCAGCTTCGATGCGCGCGAGCGGTTCACGATGGACTTCCGTCTTCGCCGGCACGACGGCAGCTACCGCTGGCTCATGGCGACCGGCGTGCCGCGCGTGTCCGCCGACGGCGACTTCCACGGCTACACCGGCAGTTGCGTCGACATCCACGAGCGCAAGGAACTCGAGGAGCGCCTGGCCGAACGTGCTCGCGCGCTGCGCCTGGCCGATCGCCAGAAGAACGAATTCCTCGCGATGCTGGCGCACGACCTGCGCAATCCACTGGGCCCCATCACGAACGTCGTCGCGCTGATGCAGCGCATGGAGTCCGACACGCCCGCCGTGGCGCCGCTGCGGCGGATCATCGAACGCCAGCTCGACCAGCTCAAGCGCGTCATCGCCGACATGCGCGACGTCACCCGCGTGACGCAGACCCGCCCTGAACTCCACTGCGAGAACGTGACGGTGGCCGAGATCGTGCAGCGTTCGGTCGAAGCGACGCAGGGGCTGTTCGATTCGCGCGGCCATCGGCTCCACATCGAGGGGGCCGATCAGGCCATCACGGTCTGGGGCGACGCGGCGCGCCTGTCGCAGGCGCTGGAGCACCTGCTGGCCAACGCGGCCAAGTTCACGACGACACCGGGCGTGGTCGACCTGCGCGTGGAGCTGCGCGGGCCGTCGGTGGAACTGCGCGTCGTCGACCGCGGCCAGGGGATCGCTCCGGATTTCCTGCCGCACGTCTTCGAAGCCTTTGCCCAGGAGAATCGAGCCACCCCGCGCACCAGCGGCGGCCTGGGGGTGGGCCTCACGATCGCCAAGCGCCTGGCCGAGCTCCACGGGGGCGACGTGCATGCGGCGAGCGAGGGCACGGGCCACGGAGCGCAATTCGTCCTTTCCCTGCCGGTGCGAGATGCATGACCGAGGAGATCCGCGCATGCGCGACACCGTCTTCCACAGCGCCGCCGAACGCATCGCATTCAGTGAAGCAGTGGACTTTCTCGACCAGGGACGCCTGCAGCTCGTGCCGGCGCCGCAGATCGAGCAGTACGTGCAAAAGGGTTTGTGGGTGCGCGACGGCAACACCTACCGCCTGACCGACGAAGGACGCCGTCAACACCAGCTGGCCGTGCGGGAGCGGTTCTCGGACGGCTGAAGGAATCACACGATGAGCACTGATCCATCGAAGCCCGGCAGCGAACAGCGGCCCGGCGGCGCCGAGGACAAGAAGGGCACGCACGGCCAGCCCGGCGGACATCGAAGCCGCTCCGGCAGCGACTATGGCGACTGGGTGCCCGACCGCGGCCAGCCGCAGCGCAACGACGATCTCGATGCGGACGATCCCTCGGCAAGCCAACACGAGACGGGCGCCAGCGATCCCATGAACCTGCCCTACTCGCCCGGTTCGCCGCGGCCGCGCGCCGACGGCGACCAGGCCGGCGACCTGCGCACGGGCGTGCTCGGCGAGCCGCAGGCGCCCGCCGGCAAGGGAAGCCGGCCACCACCGCCCGATCCGGACGAGTCGGCCGCGACAGAGTCGAACCGGAACAAGTCGTTCGACACGCCGCACGTGCATTCATCGGGCTCGACGCGCAAGGTTTGAGCAGCCGCCGAGGTCGGCGACTCTCGGCCCCCGGGCCTCAACATCTGGGCACGTCAGTTGCCGTTCGAAAGCATCCCTGGCTTTTCGAAGAGGTGTTTCGATGGCTGCACCGATGATTCTTCGACGCGTCGCCGCGCTTGCCGCGCTGATGCTCGCCGCAGCATGTTCCACCACCCCGCCTTCGGCCGAATCGCTGGGTGAAAGCCGCAGCGCGATCGAGGCGGCACGCGCCGCCGGCGCCGACGATGCGCAAAGCGCCGACATGGCGTTGGCCCGCGACAAGCTCGCGCGCGCCGAAGTGGCTGCGCGGGCCGGTGATCACGCCACCGCACGGCGGCTGGCGGAGCAGTCGGCGCTCGACGCGCAGGTTGCACGCTCGCGCATCGCTGCCGAGAAGTCGCGCCGGGCCGCTGCCGAGATGGACGCGACCCTGGCCGCCCTGCGCGACGAGATGAATCGCAATGCGACCGTGACGACCAGCCCGGTCAAGCCCTGAACCCGGAGCCTGCCATGAATCGATTGCATCTCCTGCCCACCGTCGCGGCGCTCGCCCTGGCCGCCTGCGCCAGCGTTCCCGACCGCAACGTGCTGCTCGACGACGCGCACCGCATCGTCGCGCAGGCCGCCGCCAGCGGCGAGGTCAACCGCTACGCCCAGACCGAGCTGATGCGCGCGCGCGAAGCCCTGGCCCGCGCCGACCTGGCGTGGAGCGACAAGCGGGGCGACGCCGATGTCAATCACCTCGCCTACCTCGCCGCGCAGCACGGCCATCTCACGCTCAACCTGGCCGCGCAGCGAGCGATGGACGCACGCATCGAGACCGCCGGTGCCGAGCGCGAAAGGCTGCGCGCCGACGTCCGCACGCGACAAGCGCAGCAAGCCGAGCAGAGCGCGCAGATCGCCCAGGCGCAGGCCGATTCGGCCCGTGCGCAAGCGCAGTTCGCGCAGACGCAGGCGCAGAACGCGCAGGCCGCCGCGGCCGCGCAGACCGAGCGCGCCGACCGGCTGCAGCGCGAGCTGCAGGCGCTCGCCGCCAAGCCCACGGACCACGGCATGGTGCTGGTGCTGCAGGACGTCCTGTTCGACGTCGGCCAGGCCTCTCTCAAGCCGGGCGCGTATGCCAAGCTCGACCAGATCGCCGCGGTGCTGAAGAGCTATCCGGAGCGGCGCGTCCTGGTGGAGGGCTTCACCGACAGCGTCGGCAGCCACGACAGCAACCTCGCGTTGTCGGTGGCGCGCGCCGAGGCCGTTCGCAGCGCGCTGCTGTCGCGCGGCATCAGTCCCGATCGCATCGAGGCACGTGGCCACGGCGAGGCGCGGCCGGTGGCAGGCAACGACACTCAGGCCGGTCGGCAGCAGAACCGGCGCGTCGAGGTCGTCTTCTCGGATGAGCGCGGACGCTTCGCGTCGCTGAACTGATTCCTGCCGCGCTCAATACACGCTGCGCGCCGGATCGGTGGTGCGCTGCTCGTCGGCCGCGGTCGTCACCGCCGGGTCAGGGCCCATCTGGGCGCCGGTGGCGGGCAACGCGCCGCCTTCGCCTTCCCAGCGCTGCTCGGGCTCCGGCTTGGCCTTGTGCGGCTCGTAGAAATCGCTGCGCGATTTGCGCAGCGCGTAGATCGTGCCGGCGGCCACGGCCAGCACGGCCAGGGAAAGGAGTCGGATCGCCATCGTGTCACCTCGGGTCAAACGCGGAACGGTCGCGCGCGGCAACAGCCGCGGCGTTGGTGAGGTGTCCGCGGCAAGGCACGTGCCCGCGTCAGACCATCTGCTCGGGCCTCACCCAGCGGTCGAAGTCGTCGGCGGGCACGCCCATCGCGACCGCCGCGTTGCGCAGCGACAGCCCTTCGGCATGGGCCTTCAGCGCGATCTTGGCCGAGCGGTCGTAGCCGATGTGCGGCGCCAGCGCCGTCACCAGCATGAGCGAGCCCGCGACGAGTTGTGCGATGCGTTCGCGGTTCGCGCGCAGGCCGCGAACGCAATGCTCGTTGAAGCTCTCGCAGCCGTCGGCCAGCAGTCGGATGCTCTGCAGCACGTTGTGCGCGATCAGCGGCTTGTAAACGTTGAGCTCGAAGTGCCCCTGCGCCGCGCCCATGGTGACGGCGACGTCGTTGCCCATCACCTGGCAGCACAGCATCGTCAGCGCCTCGCACTGCGTCGGATTCACCTTGCCCGGCATGATGGAGCTGCCGGGCTCGTTCTCGGGCAGCGACAGCTCGCCGAGTCCGCTTCGCGGGCCCGACGCGGCCCATCGCAGGTCGTTGGCGATCTTGGTCAGGGCCGTCGCCGCCGTCTTCAGCGCGCCGTGCAGCATCACCAGCGGCTCGTGGCCGGCCAGCGCGGCGAACTTGTTGGGCGCGCTCACGAATGGCAGGCCCAGCGAATCGGCCAGCTGCGCGGCCACGCGCGCGCCGAACTCGGGATGCGTGTTGAGCCCCGTGCCGACCGCCGTCCCGCCCAGCGCGAGCTCCAGCACCGGCTTGAGCGCGGCGGCGATGGCCTCCATCGCGATGCCGAGCTGCGCTTCGTAGCCGCCGAACTCCTGGCCCAGCGTCAACGGCGTCGCGTCCTGCAAGTGCGTGCGGCCGATCTTCACCACGTCGCGGTACTCCTGCGCCTTCGCGCCCAGCTCGGTGCGCAGCGCCAGCAGCGCGGGCTGCAGGCGCTGGGCCACGGCGACGGCCGCGGCGACGTGCATGGCGGTCGGGAACACGTCGTTCGACGACTGTCCGCGGTTGACGTGGTCGTTGGGATGCACCCGGCGCTCGCTGCCGCGTCCCCCGCCGAGCTTCTCGGACGCAAGGTTGGCAAGGACCTCGTTGAGGTTCATGTTGGTCTGCGTGCCCGAGCCCGTCTGCCACACCGACAGCGGGAACTCGCCTGCCCAGCTGCCTTGCAGCACTTCGCCGGCCACCGCTTCGATGGCCCGGGCGATCGGCTCGTCCAGCAGTCCGAGCTCGCGGTTCACCCGCGCCGCCGCCTGCTTGATGGCCGCCAGCGCGGCGATCAGTTCGGGCGGCATGCGCTCGGTGGAGATCCTGAAGTGCGACAGCGAACGCTGCGTCTGCGCGCCCCACAGGCGGTCGGCATCGACCTCGATGTCGCCCATGGAGTCCTTTTCGATGCGCTTGGCCATGGCGTGCTCCGGAGTTGCCCGGTCACTGTACGGCGTGGTGCAAGCCCGTACTGCGGAAAGCAAAACTTTCACGCCGCCCTGGCGCATCCGGGTGCCGCCGTGCACGAAGCTCGCCCGCCCGAGCGCCCCGGGCATGCTGGTTGCCGTTGCTGCAGTTCAACGCCCTACCCGATCAAATGCCCATGCCTCACACCCCGCCGCCGTCTGATCGCGCTTTGCAAACCGTGCTGTACGTCGAGGACCACCCGGTCAACGTGCTCGTGATGGAAGCCTTGCTGAGCCGGCGGCCGCACGTGCGGCTGGTGGTGGCGACGACCGGCGAGGACGGCTGGCACGCTGCGCTGGCGCATCGACCCGACCTGCTGCTGCTGGACCTGCGCCTGCCTGATTGCCACGGCACCGAGCTGCTCGCCCGCCTGCGCCGGGTACCGGACCTGGCCGACATTCCTGCAGTCGCCGTGACCGCCGAGGACAGCGTCGAGTTCATGGGCCGCGGATTCGACGAGGTCTGGCACAAGCCGATGGATCTTTGCGCGGCGCTGACGCGGCTGGATCGCCTGCTCGAGCGTCCCCTGGCCGCCTCGGATCGCGCCGGCTGGCGTGCGCTGCCGGCCTCCGGGTGGGCCTGGCCAGCGGGCCGCAGCCGCCTGCCCGAGCCTATCCCCTTCCCTGCCGGCCCCTGAGGCCGCAGGGCTCGTCCGACCTCCATGTGAAGGAGCAATGCTGATGGGAACTCCTGCTGACAAGGCCAAGAGCGGCCAGGTGCAAGGCGAAGGCGACTACGTGGCGGGGCGCCGCTACGACAAGGCGCAAGGCGAATTCGTCAAGTCGGGCAAGGTCGACGAAGGCGCGCGCCAGGCGAAGCCGGAAGACGCGGGCGAGGCGTCCGCGATGGAGCAGGCCGAGCAGGCCGGCAAGTCGCACTCAAAAGGCGAGGCACCCGGCGACCTGAAGTCGAAGAAGAAGCCCGCCAAGCCCTGATCCCGGTTGCCGGCTGGGCGATGATCGGCACAACCGCCGCGAGGAATGCCTGTGCCGATCATCTTCGACATCACCCACACCACCGAATACCGCTACGCGAGGCCGGTCCAGCTGGGGGAGCATCGCCTGATGTTCCGCCCGCGGGACAGCCATGACCTGCGGGTGCTGGCGACCGACCTGAAAGTCGAGCCTGGCGCCACCGACATCCGGATGATCCAGGACGCGTACTCGAATTCGATTGCCCTGGTGAAGCCCGAGACGCCGGCCGAGCAGCTGCGCTTCACCTGCCTCTTCACCGTCGAGCACACCGGCGAGCGGGCGCTGGACCTGCCGCTCAGTCCCGGCGCCGAGACGTATCCGTTCGAATACAGCGCCGAGGACAGGCTGGTGCTCCACCACTTCCTGACGCCGTTCTACGACGCCGACGACAAGCTGATGGCCTGGGCGCGCGAGTTCATCCGGACCGACGGCCCCACCGAGAGCCGCCAGTTGCTGGTCGACATGACCAAGCAGATCCGCGACACGATGAAGTACCAGCCGCGCGACGAGGAAGGCGTGCAGGCGCCCGGCGAGACGCTGTCGCTGCAGTGCGGGAGCTGTCGCGACTTCGCCACGCTGATGATCGAGGCGGTGCGCCGGCTGGGCTACGCGGCGCGCTTCGTCTCGGGCTACGTGTACACGCCCGAAGTGCCGGCGACGAACGACCAGCAGGCAGTGTCGGGCGCGACGCATGCGTGGCTGCAGGTGTACCTGCCGGGCGCCGGGTGGATCACCTTCGATCCCACCAACAACCTGATCGGCGGCACCGACCTGATCCGCGTGGCCTACGCCCGGCACGCGAGCTTCGCGTCACCGGTGAGCGGCACGTGGGTGGGCGCGGCGACGGACTACCTGGGGATGTCGGTCGTCGTGAAAGTCACCAAGCGCGCGCCCGCCGCCTAGCGCAGAGCACCCCCCACCTACTCCTCGTGGCCGTTGCCGTTGGCAGCCCGCTCCGGCACGGTCGAGTACTCCTTCAACCGGTTGTAGAGCGTCTTGAGGCTGACGCCCAGGGTGGCGGCGGTCTTCTCCTTGTGGCGGCCGAAATACTCCAGCGTGGCCAGCGTGACCTGTCGCTCGATCTCCGCCAGCGGCGTGCCCACGCGGATCTGCAGCACCGGCGCGCCGGTCATCACCGGCAAGGGGGCGTCGGTGGTCGGCAGGCACTCGTCGACGATCGTGTTGTCCGGCGCCATCACATAGCCGCGGTGCACGATGTTGCGCAGCTCGCGCACGTTGCCCGGCCAGCGATAGCTCTGCAGGCGCTGGAGCGCCGCCGGGGCGAAGCGCTTGATCTGGCCTTCGCGGCGCGAGATCTCGTCCAGGAAGTGCTCGGCGATCAGCGGGATGTCCTCGGCGCGCTCGCGCAGCGGCGGCAGGTGGATGGGGAACACGTTGAGGCGATACAGCAAGTCCTCGCGCAGCTTGCCGGCCTGCACCGCCTCGAGCGGATTGCGGTTGGTGGCCGCGATCATGCGCACGTCGGTTTCCTGCAGCTGCGTGGATCCCACGCGCATGAAGGTGCCGGTTTCCAGCACGCGCAGCAGCTTGACCTGCAGGTCGAGCGGCATCTCGGTGATTTCATCGAGGAACAGCGTGCCGCCGCTGGCGCGTTCGAAGAAGCCCTGGTGCTGTCGATCGGCGCCGGTGAAGCTGCCCTTCTCGTGGCCGAAGATCTCGCTCTCGATGAGGTGCGGCGAAATGGCGCCGCAGTTCACGGCGAGGAAGGGCTTGGCGCGCCGGCGGCTGAGGTCGTGCACCGTGCGGGCCACGACTTCCTTGCCGCTGCCGCTCTCGCCGGTGACGAACACCGTGACCGCCGTGCCCGCGACGCGCAGAATCTGCTCGTACACGCGCCGCATGCCGGGCGACTTGCCCCACAGCAGGCCGAAGTGGCCTTCCTGCTCCAGGCTGGATTGCAGGCTGTCGGCTTCGGCGCGCAGCGCGGAAGGCTTGGTGACGCGTGACAGGATGCCGTGCAGCTGCTTCATGTTGAGCGGCTTCACGAGGTAATCGGCCGCACCCAGGCGCAGCGCCTGGATGGACGTCTCCAGGCTGGCGTGTCCGGTGATCAGTACGACCTCGGTGTTCTGCAGCGCCTTGGCGTCCTCGAACAGCTGCATGCCGTTGCCGTCGGGCAGCATCAGGTCGAGCAGGATGATGTCCGGCTCCTGCAGCGCCAGCTGCTTGCGCGCATCGCGCAGCGAACCGGCGGTGGCCACCGTGAAGCCCTCGGTCGCGATCAGCGCGGCCATCATTTCGGCCGAATCGGCTTCGTCGTCAACGACCAGTGCATGGGGCATGTTTCTTCCTCCTGTGTGTCCGGGGTCCCGGGAAGTCACGTCTACTGCTTTGTGCCCGAAACGCGCGCGGTCGGCGTCGTGGCCGACCGGCGTGCGAAGTGAAGCCTGAAGCGCCTGTGGTCGCGACCTCCGTTGACTGCCGGGAGCGGTCCCAACAACCGCTGCTTGGTGTCGAAATCTTCCTTCGGAGTAGGTGAACGCCCGGGGCACCAAAGTGCGGCGGGTGTCCGGGGAAGCCCATTATGTGCGATCGGTCCGACCCCATCCAGTTGTATGCGACTGTTTCGGCCATGCACGGAGCGCCACCCGCTCGGACATGCATTGCTGCAGTGCATCGATATCATCCGGCGCCTGACCCGTACGCAAAGGACAGCCGACGTGCCGTTGAATCGGTGGTTCCCCCGCGCCGTGTCCGTGTCGGTTGCCAGCCGCATCGGCCGCCTGCTCATGACGCTCACGCGGCGCGAGTCGGCCACCGAGACGTGGCTGCTCGTCTCGATGTGGGCCGCGGCCATCGTTCCGACCGTGATGTTCGCGGTCGCGGCGGTGCAAAGCCATCGCAACGCCATGGCTCAGGCCGAGACCGAGGTCGAGCATGCCGTGGCCATCGCACATGAGCACGCGCTGCGCGTGCTGCAGACCCACGCCCTCGCCTTCGACCGCGTCACCGAAGAGATCGCCGGCTTGTCCGACGAGCAGGTTCGCCGGTCGCACGAGGAGATCCAGGCCCGGCTGCGCCAGATCGTCGACCGCGTGCCGGCGCTGCGTTCGCTCACCGTGTGGGCTGCGGACGGGCGGCTGCTGGTCAGCAGCGACCGCCGCGCGACGCCCGGCACCGCCAATGCGGCGCAGCGCGACTTCTTCCGGCGCGCGGCGCTGCCCGAAGGCGGCTACCACTTCTCCGAGATGCCCGACACCGAGGACAAGACCGGCCAGCTGCTGCTGGTGACCCATCGCCGCTTCGACAGCACGCCACGCTTCACCGGCGTGGTGTCGGCCGCCATCCGGCCGGCCTACTTCTTCGACTTCTACACCGAGCTGGGGCGCACGCAACCGGGCATGGCGATCTCGCTGTTCCTCGCCAGCGGCGCCGTCGTCACGCGCATGCCGCTGCCTGCCGCGCCGGCGTCGCAGATCGCGGCGGCGCCGCCGACCGGACGCATGATGCAGCGGGTGGCCGCCGGCGATCGTGCCGGCCTGCTGACCATCACGTCGCCGGTCGACCACCAGCAGCGGCTGATCGCCTTCCGCCGCATCAGCGACACGCCGCTGTACACCGCCGCGTCGCTGTCGTACGACGCGGTGCTGGCGCAATGGCGATCCACGCTGTGGCTGCTGGGGGCCTTCACCTTCCCGATGACCCTGGCACTGGTCGTCGTGGCCCGCGTGGCGTGGGTGCGCTCGCGGCGCGAATATGCGGTGCTGCGCGAGCTGAACGCCGAGGCCGACAAGCGGCTGAAGGCCGAGGCGGCGCTGCGCCAGGCGCAGAAGCTGGAGGCGATGGGCCACCTCACGGGCGGCGTGGCGCACGACGTGAACAACCTGCTGATGGTGGTCAACAACAACGCGCACCTGCTCGAGCGCATGCGCCCGGGCAGCGACCTGGCGACGCCGATCGCGTCCATCAAGCGCGCCGTCGAGGCCGGCTCACGGTTGACCCGGCAGCTGCTCGCCTTCTCGCGCCGCCAGGCGTGGCGCGCCGAGGTGATCGACCTGCGCCAGTGGCTGCCGTCGGTGGTCGACCTGCTGCGGCACACGCTGACGCGCCCGGTGCGTGTCACCGTCGACATCGCGCCCGACGTGCTCGCGATCGAGGTCGATGCGGCCGAGCTCGAACTGGCGCTGATCAATCTTGCGATCAACGCCCGCGACGCGATGCCTCAGGGCGGCGAGCTGCGCATTGCCGTCGCCAACGCGCCGCCGGAGCGTTCGCCGGCGCAGGGCGAATTCGTCGAGATCGCGGTGAGCGACACCGGCGTCGGCATCGCGCCCGAGGTCCTCGACCGGGTGTTCGAGCCCTTCTTCACGACCAAGGACGTCGGCAAGGGCACGGGGCTGGGACTGAGCCAGGTGTATGGCTTCTGCACGCAGGCCGGCGGCACCGCGACGGTGACGAGCCGCCAGGGCGCAGGGACCACCGTGACCATGCTGCTGCGGTCGACTCGTGCCGCCGCGGGCGCGGCCGGGGCCATGGGCGCGATTCCACCCGCCAGCGGCAGGGTGCTGATGGTCGAGGACAACGACGAGGTTGCCGAAGCGACCGGGGCGCTGCTCACGTCGATCGGCTACACCGTCGTGCGCGCCGGATCGGCGGCGCATGCGCTGCGCCAGCTCGAAGCGGATGCGCGGTTCGACGTCGTGCTGAGCGACATCGTCATGGGCGGCGGGACCGATGGCCTGGAGCTCGCGCTGTCGCTGCGTCGCAGCCACCCGCAGCTGCCGGTGCTCCTCATGACCGGCTACACGTCGCGGCTCGACGCCGCGGTGGGAGACGGCTTCGCCGTCATCGCCAAGCCCTGCCCGCCGGATCAGCTGGCCGCTGCGCTGAGGCGAGCGACACGCAAGAAGCTGGCGGTCTCGTAGTCCGCGGCTCGCGGCGGCTCCCGCGCCGGTGCAGCCGCGTGCACTCCTTCACTTCTGGAAGCCGATTGCCTTCATTGCCTTCGTCAGGGTCTGCCGTGTCTTGGCGTAGTCGGCCCAGGGGTCGTCGCCGGTGTCCAGCCGCTCGTGCGCATTGACGATGGTCCAGTGGGCGCCGCTCGTCAGATCGGGCAACTCGTCCCACGCCACCGGGATGGACACGCCGAGGCCCGGGCGGGCACGCGCCGAGAAGGCGCAGGCGGTCGTCGCGCCGCGGCCGTTGCGCAGGTAGTCGACGAAGATCCTGCCGACACGGTTCTTCGCGCCGCTCTTGGCGACGAACCGGCTCGGCACGGTGGCCGCGAGGTGCTGCACCACCGCCTGGGAGAAGTCCTTCACCGTGTCCCAGTCCTCGCGCGGCGCGAGCGGCACCACCACGTGCAGGCCCTTGCCGCCGCTGGTCTTGAGAAAGGCCTTCAGCCCGATCTCGTCGAGCAGCGTGCGCATCAGCACCGCGGCCTCCTGCATGGCGGACCACTCCACGCCTTCGCCGGGGTCGAGGTCGAAGGTCATGCGGTCGGGCTTCTCGATCGCGCTCGTCTTCGCGTTCCAGGTGTGGAACTCGACGACATTCATCTGCGCCGCGCCGATCAGCGCGGTGAACGAATCGATCTCGATCAGCGGCGGATGGCCCGGATCGAGTGCCGGATCGAGCCGCTTCAGCTCGGGAATCTTCAGCGTCTCGGCGTGCTTCTGGAAGAACAGCTGCGCGCCTATGCCCGACGGCGCGCGCACCAGCGCCACCGGCCGCTTCTGCAGGTGCGGCAGCATGCGCCGCGCGACGCGCAGGTAATGGTTGACGAGATCCTGCTTGGTGAGACCGGTGCTCTGGTCGATCACGCGCTCGGGGTGGGTGATGCGCAGGTCCTTGGGCAGCGGCGGGAGGTCGTCCGGCGGCTCGCGCGTGCTCTTCTTCCCCGCGCTCGTCCTGGGCGACGATCCGGCCACGGCCTTGGCCGGCGCCGGCGTCTCCTTGGTGATCACCGAGGCCGGCTTGTCGTCGCGCAGCCCGTGAAAGATGGAGTGACGGATGCGGCCGTCCGGCGTCCATTCGGAGAACGAGACCTCGGCGACCAGCCGGGGCTGCACCCAGTGGCCGCGCGCCTCGCGCACTTTCTCGGCCAGGGGCGACGTGGCGACGGCCAGCGCCTTCAGCTTCTTCTCGAGCGCCGCCAGCGTGCGCGTGTCGAAGCCGCTGCCCACCTTGCCCGCGTAGCGCAGCTTGCCGTCCTGGTCGTGGATGGCCAGCAGCAGCGATCCGATGCCCACGCGCGAGCCTTCGGGGTCGGTGTAGCCGACGACGACGAACTCCTGCCGGTGCGTGCACTTGAGCTTGATCCATTGAGGCGAGCGCCGCGACACGTACAACGAGTCGCGCCGCTTCCCGATCACGCCTTCGAGCCGCATGCGGCAGGCGTTCTGCAGGATCTCGTCGGGCTTGGCGACGAAGTCCTCGCTGTAGCGAATGCGATCGTCGTGCGTCGCCTGCATCAGCCGGGCCAGCACGGCGCGGCGCTGCACCAGCGGGACTTCGCGCAGGTCGTGGCCGTCGCAGTAGGGCACGTCGAACAGGTAGTAGCGGATGTTCTCGGTGCGCGAGGAGTCGAAGGCGTTCTGCAGCGCATTGAAGTCCGGCGCGCCGTCCTTGCCCGGCACGACAATCTCGCCGTCGTACCAGCCGCTCGGCAGGCCGATGGCCTTCACCGCCGCGGCGAGGGACTTGAGTCTTGCGGTCCAGTCGTTGCCGTTGCGGGTGAACAGCCGCACATCATCGCCGTCCAGGCGTGCCAGCAGGCGATAGCCGTCGAACTTGATCTCGTAGATCCAGTCGTCGCCCGGCGGCGCGCGATCGACCAGCGTTGCCAGCTGGGGCGCGAACGCCAGCGGCAGCTCGGCCGGTTTCGCCCCGGCGGGCAACTCGACCGCGCCGCCCGTCTTTCGAGCGGCGCCGCGCGAGGACGAACGCTTCGCCGGCCGCGCCGCCTGGGCCTGGCCCAGCACGCTGTCGGGCCGCTCGTCGACGACGTTGTACTGGGCCGCCGGCCGTGCGTGCTCGTCGCGTTCCTTGATGAGCAGCCAGGGCTCCTGGCGCTCGTCGCGGCGGCCATGCATGCGCACCAGCGCCCAGCCGCCCTGCAACTTGTCCCCGTGCAACTCGAACTTCAGCTTGCCCTGGCGATAGCCCTCGCGCGGATCGCCCACGGGCTCCCAGGTCCCGCGGTCCCACACGATTACCGTGCCCGCGCCGTACTGGCCGGGCGGGATCACCCCCTCGAAGCTGCCGTAGGACAGCGGGTGATCCTCGACGTGCACCGCCATGCGCTTGTCGTTCGGGTCCAGGCTCGGCCCCTTGGGCACGGCCCAGCTCTTGAGCGTGCCGTCGAGCTCGAGTCGGAAGTCGTAGTGAAGGCTGCGCGCCGCGTGCTTCTGGACGACGAACGACAGCGCCTTGCCGCTTCGCGACACCTTGCCGCGTGGTTCCGGCGTGGCCTCGAAGTCGCGCTTCTGCCAGTAGCGGTTGAGCAGGTCGGTCATGGCATGGGGGCACGGTGGGACATGCACGGGTCGAGCAATCGAGGTTCCCAGCGCGGCCGCTGTAAGAAGTGCCCGGCGTTGTAGGTTGCGGTGCCGCGAATGCCGGATCTTTTGCAGCCCGAATCCCCGCCGCGGCAGGAACACGGGTTGCTGCCGAGCCTGGATCCGCCCACTCCAGGAGCCCCTGCCATGGCAAGAATCAGCGAAGTGATGACGCGCGGCGTCGAGGTCATCCGTCCCGAAGAGACGCTGCAACGCGCCGCGCAGTTGATGGACGAGCTCAACATCGGCGCCTTGCCGGTATGCCGCGACGACCAGCTGGTCGGGATGATCACCGACCGCGACATCACGGTGCGCGCCACCGCCGCCGGGATGGAGCCGACCCAGCATCACGTGTCGGAGATCATGACGGAGCAGACCCGCTGGTGCACCGAGGACCAGAGCACCGACGAGGTGATGCGCCAGATGGGCGACGTGCAGATCCGCCGTCTGCCCGTGCTCGACGAACGCGGCCAGATCGTCGGCATCGTGTCGCTGGGCGACCTGGCCACCCGGCAGGCACAGCACACCGACGAGGTGCTGCGCGACGTCTCGTGGCCGTCGGAGCCCGACCGGCCGGACTCTAACTCCGGCGCGCGCCACTGATGGCGCCAGCTGCGGCCGCCGACGCCGATGCGATCGTCGTCGGCGGCGGACCCGGCGGGCTCGCGGCGGCGATCTACCTCGCGCGCTTCCTGCGCCGCGTGCTCGTCGTCGAGGACGGCAGCAGCCGCGCCGCGACCATTCCGCGCTCGCACAACTACCCGGCATTTCCGAACGGCGCGGTCGGCGCGGAGCTGGTCGCCGCGATGCACGAGCAGGCCGAGCGCTACGGCACGCGCTTTCGCGCGGGCCATGTGGACGCCATCGAACGGCTGCGCGACGGCTTCGCGGTGCAGTGGACCGGCGGCGGCGCCACGGCCCGCAAGGTCGTGCTGGCGACCGGGGTCAGCGACGTCGCTCCGACCATGCCGCACCTGGCCGAGGCGCTGCAGGAGGGCGCGCTGCGCTACTGCCCGGTGTGCGACGGCTACGAGGCCCGCGACCTGGCCATCGGCCTGATCGCCGACCACGGCAGCGACACCTTCGAGGCGCTGTACCTGCGCCATTTCACCGATCGCATCACGGTGTTCCTGGTGTCCGGCGATGTTCGCTTCACCGAGGCGCAGGGACGCGAGCTCGCGGAAGCCGGCGTGACCGTCGAAGGCGCACCGGTGCAAGGCATCCGGCTGCACGACGGCCGGGTGCTGGTGAGCCACGGCGAGCAGCAGACAGTGGTCGATTCGCTGTACTGCGCGCTCGGCATGGACGTGCACTCCGGCCTCGCCGTCGCACTGGGGGCCGAGCACGACCGCGCCGGCTACCTCCTCACCGACCGCCACCAGCAGACCACGGTGCCCGGGCTCTACGCCGTCGGCGACGTCGCCAAGGGCCTGAACCAGATCTCGGTCGCGGTGGGCGACGCGGCCAGCGCCGCCGCGCATATTCACCTCGAGCTGCTGGCGCTGCCCCAGCTCGACTAGGGCAGTTCACAACTCGCGCCAGGAACGGCGTTTGCCGGCGATTGCCTTGCCAAGCCGCCGGGACCGCGCGACCCCGCGCTGACGCAGACGGGCGGGTTCACACTGGACGATGTGCGCCCGACGCGAACGGACGTCTGCCCAGCATGCGTCGATGCATCCGTCTCCGCGGCTTGGCCTTCGATCCCTCGCCCTCGCTGTCGTCCGCGGCGCTCCCCGCTGCGTTTCCCTTCTTCTCTCCCCAGCATCCGCGTGAACTCCTGTGACGGATTCACCACGCCCTTGTTGAAATGTGCAGATGGCACATTTAGACTGAATGATGGACACAGGGAAGTGAGCGACCCTTGGACTTCGCGCCCGACACGCCCGCCACTGCCGGCTCGCCCGCCCGGGCCGACGATGCGTTGCTGCTGCACGCATGTCAGCCGGTCATGGCCCCGCTCGCTCGGCTGGCGGTCGCGCGCGGCATGCAGTACGCCGAGTTCGACGAACTGATGCGTGCCGCTTTCGTGCAGGCCGCGCGCGAGGCACACCCCGATGTTCCGCCGCACCGCGCCGTCAGCCGCGTCAGTGCCGCCACTGGTATCAACCGCCGCGAGGTCACCCGCCTCATCAAGGCCGACACGCCCGAGGCACCGCCCAGGCGCGCGCCGGCCACCGAGCTGTTCGCGCGCTGGCTCACCGATCCGAAGCTGCGGCACAAGGGCGCCCCACGCAAATCGCTGCCGCGTCAGGGCGCAGCCCCCAGCTTCGAAAGCCTGGCGCAATCGGTGACCAAGGACGTGCATCCGCGCAGCCTGCTCGAAGAGCTGTGCCGACTCGGCCTGGCCAGGGTCGACGACGCCAGCGACAGCGTGGTGCTGCTGCGCGAGACCTTCGTCCCCAGCGGCGACGACAAGCGGCTGTTCGGCTTCCTGGGCGCCAACGTCGGCGACCATCTGTCGGCCGCGGTGTCCAACGTCATGGGCGCGGCGCCGCGCCACCTCGAACAGGCGATGTTCGCCGACGGGCTGTCCAGCGAGTCGCTGGAGCGGCTGCGTCCCATCGTCAGCGAGCAATGGCAATCGCTGGTGCGCGCGCTGGTGCCCGTGGTCCGCCAGTTCATCGAGGAAGACGAAGCCGCGGCCCGCCGGCAGGACCAGCGCGTGCGCATCGGCATGTATTCCTATGCGGAGCCGATGGAGCGCGCGAGTGCCGCGCCCGACGGCCAGCCCGCGAAGACCCCCTCCCGGCCGGCGCGCCGCCGACGGAGCACCGAATGAGCTTTACCCGCCTTCTCCTCCTCTGCAGCGCCTGGCTGCTGGCGCTGGCAGCAGGCTGCGGCGGCGGCGGCGTCGACACCGGCGGCACCGGCGCGCCGGCCGCAGCCTTCTCCAGCGGCCGCATCTCCGGCTTCGGCTCCATCGTGGTCAACGGCGTGCATTTCGACGAGTCCGCCGCGGCCATCGCCGACGACGAGGGCGTGGCCCACGCCGCCGACGCGCTCAAGCTCGGCATGACCGTCGAGGTGGAGGCCGGGCCGATCCGGATCGTCGCGGGCCAAGCCACGAGCACTGCACAGAAGGTCGTATTCGGCAGCGAAATCAAGGGACCCGTGAGCAGCGTAGGCGCCGGCAGCTTCGGCGTGCTCGGCCAGACGGTGCGCATCGACGTCAACACCGTCCTCGACGGCCTGTCCGGGCTGGCCGACCTGCACGCCGGCGACGCCGTCGAGGTGTTCGCCTTCTTCGATCCCGCCACCGGCACGTATGCCGCCACGCGCATCGAGCGCAAGAGCTCGCTCGACGCGTACAAGCTGGTAGGGCCGATCACGGGCCTGGACACCGCCGCCGAGACCTTTGCCATCGGGGGCGCGAACATCAGCTACGCCGGCATCCCGGCCGCGCAGCTTCCCGGACTTGCGAACGGCGCCCTCGCGCGGGTCGAGCTGCAGAAAGCGCAGCAAGGCGGACGCTGGATCGCCACGCGCATCCGCACCGCGCTGCCCGGGCTGCTCGACGGCATCGCGGTCGAGCTCGAGGGCTATGTCGGCGGCTTCAACAGCCTGGCCGATTTCAAGGTCAAGGGCGTGACGGTGAACGCCAGCGGCAGCGGCGTCGAGTTCACGAAGGGCAGCGCCTCGCAGATCGAGAACGGCGCGCGCATCGAGATCGAGGGCCGCATGAAAGGTGGCGTGCTGGTCGCGGAGAAGATCTCGGTCAAGAAGGCCAAGGATGGCGGCCGCGACGACGAGGAGGAATTCGAGGTCGAGGGACGCATCGCGTCGGTCGACACCGCGGCGCAGTCATTCCAGGTGCGCGGCGTCACGGTGACCTTCGACGCAGCGACCGTGTTCGTCAACGGCGCTGCCAGCGGCTTGCAGGCCGGTGCGCGCGTCGACGTGAAGGGCGTGCTGTCGGGCGGTCGCCAGGTGCGCGCCACCCGCATCGAGTTCAAGTGATGAAACAAGCGCTGTGCACCCGACCCCCCGCCGCGACCGCCCGCGCGGTGCCCGGCCGCGACTCCGACTTCGCACTGTGCGACACGGTTCCCGCGCCGCTGCGCGATGCGATGCGTGTGCTGGTCGTCGAAGACGATCCCGTGCAGGGCCTGGTGCTGATGCTGTTCCTGGAGCGCTTCGGCATCGAGGCACGCCTGGTCACCGACGGACTGCAGGCTGTCACGGCGGTGAAATCCGGCGCCTACACGCTGGTGTTGATGGACGTGCAGCTTCCGGTGATCGACGGCGTCGAGGCGACGCGCTTCATCCGCAGCTGGGAGCGCGCCGCCGGCCGTGCGCCGCTGCCCGTCGTGGCGGTCACGGCGAGCTGCATGAGCGACGAATGCGAAAGCTATCTGTCGGCCGGCATGGACCGCGTGCTGCGCAAGCCCTTCTCGGTGCGCGAGTTCGGCGAGCTGGTGCTGCATTACATGCTGGGTGCTCGACGCTGCGAAGCGCTCGGCTGAGCAAGCGATGGTCAAGGAGTAGTTCGATGTCGCATGTGCTGGTGGTCGATGACGAACGGGACACCGCGACGACGATGGCCATGTTGATCGCGTCCCAGGGCTACACCGTGGCCACTGCCGGGTCGCTGTACGACGCACGCCGGCAGATGGCCCTGCAGACACCCGACCTCGTGTTCTGCGACCTGAAGCTGCCCGACGGCAGCGGCATGCGGTTGCTGGAAGACGTGGCACTGCGTGCGCGCAGCGACATCGTGCTCGTCACCGGCCACGGCGACGTCGAGAGCTCCATCCAGGCGCTGCGCCTCGGCGCGGTCGACTACCTGCTCAAGCCGGTCGCCCCGCGGCAGCTGGAGGAGCTGCTGTCGCGCCTGCACAGGGTGCCGGCACGCGAGCGCGGCCTGCACGGCGGCTCGGCGCGCGATGACGAGTGCTTCGGCCGGCTGCTCGGACGATCGCCGTCGATGCACCGGGTGTTCCGGCAGATCGAGCGCGTCGCGGTAACCGGCGTCACGGTGCTGCTCACCGGAGAGAGCGGCAGCGGCAAGGAACTGGCCGCCAGCACGCTGCACGACATGAGTCCGCGCCGCCACGCCCCCTTCCTGGCCGTGAACTGCGGCGCGATCTCGCCCAACCTGATGGAGAGCGAGCTCTTCGGCCACGAGAAGGGCAGCTTCACCGGCGCCGATCGGGAGCATGCAGGCCTGTTCGAGCGTGCCGACGGCGGCACGCTGTTCCTCGACGAGATCACCGAAATGCCGCTCGAGCTGCAGGTCAAGCTGCTGCGCGTGCTGGAGACCGGCAGCTTCCTGCGTGTGGGCGCGACCCAGCTTCGCCACTGCAATGTGCGGCTGATCGCGGCCACCAACCGCGAGCCGCAACGTGCCGTGGAGGAAGGCCGACTGCGCGAAGACCTGTTCTACCGCCTCAACGTGTTTCCGATCCACTTGCCGCCGCTGCGCGCACGTGCGGAAGACATCGAACTGCTCGCGGGCCATTTCCTGCAGGCCATTGCGCGCCAGGAGGGCGTCTCCAGGCGCGTGTCACCGGAGGTCCTTGCGCAATGGAACGCGTATGCCTGGCCTGGCAACGTGCGGGAGCTGCGCAACATCGTGCATCGCGCCTACGTGATGGCGACCGACACCGTGATCGTCGATGCCTGCCTGCCCGGCACCGAGCACGTGCGGCGCAGCGTGGCCGAGCATCACGAGGACCCGCCCGCACTGTGGGTGCAGGTGGGGATGCGCTGGGACGAGATCCAGCGCCAGGTGACGCTGGCGACGCTGGAGCACTTCGACGGTCATCACCAGCGCACCTGCGATGCCCTCGGCATCAGCGTGAAGACGCTCTACAACTGGCTGCGCGAATGGTCGCCGCCGCAGCTCACCGGTCGGCGCCAGCGCCTGATGACGCCGCCTGAGGCACCGGCTCGCGGTACGGCAGCCACACCTTGAACGTCGTGCCCTGGCCGACGCGGCTTTGCACCGCGAGCGCGCCGGCGTGCAGCTCGACGAGCTGCTTCACCAGAGCGAGGCCCAATCCGCTGCCCTCGTACTTGCGCGACAGACCGCTGTCGAGCTGGGCGAAGGGCCGGAACAGCCGCCCCATGTCCTCGGCCGCGATGCCGATGCCGGTGTCGACGATGCCGATCTCGAGATAGCCCTTGTCCGACGCCGCCTTCGTCTGGACGACCGGCTGCATGCCTTCCGACCGCGCGGCGTCCACCCTGCATGCCCGCAGCACCACGGTCCCGCCGTCGGGCGTGAACTTCACGGCATTCGACAGCAGGTTGTAGACGATCTGGCGCGCCTTGCGCCGGTCCACCGTCACCGGCTCGGCCGCCTCGGCTTCGACTTCGAGCCGGATGCCGTGGGCGGTCGCCCGCGCCTTCAGCATCAGCATGCTGTTGGACAGCAGCTCGTCGACGTCGGTGCTTTCGAGCTCGAGCTCCATCTTGCCCGCCTCGATGCGCGACAAGTCGAGGATGTCGTTGATCAGTGAAAGCAGGTGCATGCCGCTGTCGAAGATCGCCGCGGACGCGTTGCGCTGGCGCTCGCCGAGCTCGCCCAGCAGCCCGTCCTTCAGCATCTCGGAGAAGCCCATGATGGCGTTGAGCGGCGTGCGCAGCTCGTGCGACATGTTGGCGACGAACTCCGACTTCATGCCGCTCGCGCGCTGCAGCTCGAGGTTCTTGCGCGCGATCTCGGCATTGATCTGCTCCAGCTCGGCGGCCCGGCGCGCGAGGCTGGCGTTGAGCTCGCTGATCTGCAGCTCGCGCGCCTGCAGCTCCTCGTTGACCGACACCGCCTGCTCGTACGTGGAGATCAGCAGGTCGAGGATCTGCTGACGCTCCGCATTGACGAAGTGCTTCTGGCCGCCGAGGTAGACCATGATGCCGAGCTCCATGCGGTTGTGATCCGCACGGCGCAGCTCCTGGTTGATCAGCACGTGCTGGATGCGCTTGAGCAGGTAGTCGTCGGCGTAGGGCTTGCGCACGAAATTGTCCGCCCCGCACTCGAGGCCGCTGACGATGTCCTTCGGATCGGTGAGCGACGTGACGAGGATGACCGGCGTATGGCGCAGCACCGGATCCGACTTGAGCGTGCGGCACAGCGTGTAGCCGTCCATCTCCGGCATCACCACGTCGGAGAGCACCAGGCTGGCGCCGCGCTCGTGCAGGGCGGCCAGCGCCTGCCGGCCGTTGCCGGCCACCCGCGTCGAGAAGCCGCGGCTTTCCATCAGGTGTCGCAGCCGCGCCGCCTGCGTCGGACTGTCTTCCACCAGCAGGATCTCGATGCCCGAGGAGGCTTGCGTCGACGACATCATCGGCTCCCTTCGGCCTCGACCAGACGGTTCAGGGTGGCCGCGATGGCCTCGGGCGACAGCACGTGCATGGCGGCTCCCAGCCGCACCGCTTCGCCCGGCATGCCGTAGATCGCCGCGCTCTCGCTGTCCTGCACCATGGTCAGCGCGCCCGCATCGCGCAGGGCCTTCAGCTCCCGTGCCCCGTCGTGCCCCATGCCGGTCAGCAGGATGCCCACGGCACGGCCGCCGTACTGCTCGGCGGCGGAGCGGAACAGCGTCGCGACCGAGGGGCGAAAGCCGTTCTCCGCAGGAGCGTGGGTCAGCACGATGTGCCCGCTGCCGTGCACGGTGGTCTGCGCCTCGTCGGGCGCCACATAGGCGACCCCCGGCCGCAGGGCGTCGCCGTCGGCGGCGACCCGCACCTCATAGCCGCTGCTGCGCGTGAGCCACTGCACCAGCCCGTCGGCAAAGCCCAGCGAGATGTGCTGCACGATGACGATGGGTGCGCGGAAGCCGGGACGCAGCCGGGACAGGATGGCCTGCAGCGCCAGCGGTCCACCGGTGGACGCGCCGATCACGACCAGGCCCACGTCTCTGGCCTCCGAGCGCAATGGCGGGGAAAGCTCGTTGGCGCGTCGTCCGGCCGCCGGCCAGCGGCGCACCACGGGCACTTCGGCCATCAGCGTCACCGTGCGCAGCAGTTCCTCGCGCGCCGCGGCGAACTGCGAATGCCCCGGTCCCGGCGGCTTGCCGAGCACGGCCAGCGCGCCCGATTCGAGTGCCTGAAAGCTCGATGCGACCTCGTCCGGCAACGAGCTCGACGTCACCATCACGATGCGTGTCGGGCAGCTTTCCATGATGCGGCGGGTCGCTGCGAAGCCGTCGAGCTTCGGCAGGTGGATGTCCATCGTGATGACGTCGGGCTTCAGCCGGTGCGCCGCGGCCACCGCGGCCTCGCCGTCGGCCGCGATGCCGACCACCTGCACGCGCGCATCGGCGTTGAGCATGCCCACCAGCAGCGCGCGGCTGGAGGCCGAATCGTCGACGACAAGGACTCGAATCGGTTCGGCACTGCCCGGGCCGCTGCTGCTCATATCAGGGCCCGGATGGTGGCCAGCAGTCGGCGCTGGTCGAAGCCGCTCTTGGCGATGTACGCGTTGGCGCCCACCTCGACGCCGCGCTCCTTGTCCTCGCGCGAATCGAGCGCGGTGACCAGCACCACCGGAAGCTCGGCCAGGCGCTTGTCCCGCCGCACGCGCTCGGTGAGGCCGAACCCGTCGAGCCGAGGCATCTCGACGTCGGACACCAGCAGATCGAAGTGCCCGCTTTGCAGGCTCGCCAGTGCGGCCATGCCGTCGGCGGCGGTCGTCACCTCGTAGCCGGCGGATTCGAGGATGTTCTTCAGGCGCTCGCGCGAAGTGATCGAGTCTTCCGCCAGCAGCAGCGACGCACGCGGCCGGCCTCGCGTCAGCTCGGACCCGCCTTCGCTCGGTGCCCGCGCGGCCGGCGAGCTGCTCATCTTCACGAGGTCGGCCACGTTCAGCAGCGGAACGACTCGCCCCCCGGCGAGCACGATCGCGCCGGCGATGTTGCGCACGCGGCGCAGCGGCGGCGCGAGCGGCTTGACCAGCACCTCCTGGTCGCCGATGACCTCGTCGACCGCGAAGGCGACGCGCCGCTCGCCGCTGGCCGCGACCACGAGCTGCAGCATCGGCTCGCGCCGGTCGGTGTGCCGGCGCGGATGCGGCGCCAGCCCGAGCGCCGCAGCCAGCGGCACCAGCGGCAGCGATTCGCTGCCGAGCATCACCGCATCGCCGCCGTCGCCGCGCTGTACGGCCGAGCCCGGGGCGCGGACGACACGCTCCACGTGGCGCGAGGGCAGCACGAACATCTGCTCGGCGACCGACACGAGGAGCCCGCGAAAGCTCGCCAGCGTGGCGGGCACCACGATCGAGAAGCGCGTGCCCGGCTCGTCCGACCGAAGCTGGAGGCTCACGCTGCCACCCAGCCGTTCGATCTTCTCGCGCACGATGGCCAGGCCGAGGCCATGGCCGGAGAGGTCGGTGAGGATGGGGCTGGTCGACAGGCCCGAGGCGAACACGAGGTCCGCCGTCTGCGTGGCGTCGGCTCCCGGCTTCCAGAGGCCCATGCGCTCGGCCTGGGTCTGCACATGCGCGAGTGCGATGCCTGCGCCGTCATCGGACAGCGCCAGCTCGATGCGGTTGCCCTCGCGAGGCACGATGTCGATCCGGATGAGCCCGCGCGGCGACTTGCCGCGTCGCTGCCTTTCGAGCGGCGGCTCGATCCCGTGGTCGACCGCGTTGCGGATCAGGTGCACCAGCGGCGTCTTCAGCTGCTCGAGGATGCGCCGGTCCACCTCGAGGCTGGTGCCGTTCATCTGCAGCTCGATGTCCTTGCCGCCGGCTTGCGCGAGGTCGCGCACGAGCTTGGGCATGGCGACCAGCAGTGTCGAGAACGGCAGCATCAGCGCCTGCCGCATGTCGGCCTGAAGGCGGTCGACACGCTGGCCCAGGCCGCGGCGATCGCGGTCGGCCGAGCGCTCGAGCTGCATCACACGGTCGGCAAGCTCCTTGACGAGCACGGTCTCGCGCTCAGCGCTGTCAAGCACCTGCGACAGCAGCTGTCGCCCTCTTCCGTTGGATTCGGCTGCGGCACCCACGCGGCGCAGCGCACGCGCGTTTCGCGCCGCCTTCTCGATCTGCCGACGCCGGTCCTCCAGCGTGCGCCCCAGCGCGTGCAGTTCGGCGACCAGGTGTTCGGCGCCCAGCTTGAACGCCTGCAGCTCGTCGGCCTGGGTCATCAGGCTTTCGAGCTTGGCAGTCGCCACGCGCACCGTCTCGCTGGACGGCGCGGCCGCAAGAGCGGGCTCCGCCAGCGACGCAGGCCGCGCGGCCGGTGACAACGGGGCGGCACCGCGCGCGGGCGCCAGCAGCGCATCGAGCGAGCGCGCGAGCACGACCGGCGCCGCGGGGTCGGCGGTCGCGCCCCCCAGGTGCGCGGCCAGCAGAGTCGACAGGCCGTCGAGCGTGCGATGGAAAGCATCGAGGAATTCGGGCGACGGCGCGAGCTCCTGCCGCTTCATCGCGGCGAGCACACGCTCCAACGCCTGGCACACCTGCTCGATGTCGGCCAGGTTCACCGAGCGCGCCGCGCCCTTGAGGCTGTGCGCCTCGCGAAACAGCGTCTCGATGGTGCCCGCCACCTCCTCGCCGGGCGGCGAGCGCTCGAGCGCGAGCAGCAGGCTCGACATCGCGCCCAGGTGCTCCTCGGCCTCGACCTGGAACGTGGCCAGGAGCTGTCGCAGGAAGCTGTCGTCTTCGGTGGCCACTGTGGGTGCTGCCGTGTCTGTGGAGGGGCCCTACACCCGGTATTGCCCCACCATGCCCTTGAGCCGCTGGCCCAGCTCGTGCAACTGGTGTGCCGCCATCTCCGCCTGGCGCGTGCTGTCCATGTTCTGCGTCGTCGCGGTCCGGATGTTGCCCATGGCCTGCGCCAGCTGATCCATGCCGACGAGCTGCTGCTGCGCCGACACCGCGATCTGGCTGGCCGCGGAGGCGCTCTCGGCGATGCTGTCGGCCAGGCGCTGGATCGCCTCGCCTGCATCCTTGGACTGGCGCGCTCCCGCATCGACGGCCTTGGCGCCCTGCTCGGCCGCTGCGACCGCATGGCTGGTGGCCTTCTGGATGTCGCCCAGGATGGTGCGCACCTGCGCGGTCGCCTGGCGCGACTGCGCCGCCAGGCTCTTCACCTCGAGCGCAACGACCGCGAAACCGACGCCGTGCTCACCGGCCTTGGCCGCTTCGATGGCCGCGTTGACGGCCAGCAGGTTCGACTGCTCGGACAGGTCGTTGACGCTCGCGATGATCTCGCCGATGGCCTGGGTCTGCTCCGACAGTCGCATGATGCTCTCGGCGATCATCTCCATCTGCTCGCGGATCTGCTGCATGCCTTCGATCGCATCCTCGACGGAGCGCCGGCCGGTCTGCGAGACCTGCGCCGCCTTCTGCGCGGTCTCGGACACGTACCGGGCCTTCTGCGTCGAGACCAGCGCGGTCTGCTTCACCTCGTCGAGCGTGACAGCCGTCTGCGTGATGACCGCCGCTGCCTGCGTCGTGCCGGCCACCACCTGGGTCGTGCCCGCCAGAATGGCGCTGGTGGAGCTGCCGAGCACGCCGACGCCTTCGCTGACCTGACGGTTGAGCTCGCGCAGGTTGCCCACCATGGTGGCGAAGGCGCGGCCGAGCTCGTCGCGCTCGGATTGAAGGGTCACCTGCACGGTGAGATCGCCCGTGGCGATGAGCTTGGCGGTCGCCGCCTTGTGCTGCAGGTTGTCGACCATCGCCACCAGGGCGTTGCCGAGCACGTCGTGCTGCGACTGCGGCACCACCTCCACGGCCAGGTCGCCAGCGGCGATCCGGCGCGCGATGTCGGCCTTCTGCTGCAGCGACGCGCCCATCTGGGTGAAGGCGTCCTCGAGCTGGCCGATCTCGTCCAGACGCCGTGCCGATGGCGGTCGCACGACGACTTCGCCGGCGGCCACGCGACGCGCCGCGTCGGCCATCTCGCGCAGCGGCGCGGCGATCACCGCATGCATTCGCGCCGACACCGGCAGCGTGATGAGCAACGAGCCGAGCATCACGATGAGGATGATGCCGCCATAGCGGGTCAGCCTGAGCACCAGCGGCTCGGTGCTGAGGCGCAGGTACACGGTGCCCACTTGGCGCTGGCCTTCGCGCGCCGGCCAGAAGGCGACGAGCTCGTTGGCCTCGAAGTGGCGGTCGATGGCCTGCGCGCGCGGCGGCACCGGCGGCCCGGCCGATCCGGCGCGGCTGTAGCTCGCGAACAGCGAGCCGTCGCCCGCATAGATGGCGGCGGCGGTGAAGTCGCGGTTGGCGCGCAGCGTGTTGAGGTACTCCTGTGCCGCCTTGCGGTCGTTGAACTCCAGCGGCGCTGTCACGCTCGCCGCCAGCATTTCGGCCTGCACGACGATCTCCTGCGACTTCTGCTGCCGATAGGTGTAGATCTCATAGCCGACGATGACGCTGCCGGCGAGCAGCAGCGCGACCGCCACGGCGAGCACGGTGATGACCAGCAGCTTGCGGCGGATCGGGATGTCGACGAGCCAGCGGGTCATTTCTGTGCCCTCGGCTTGACGGCCAGCGCGACGCTCAGCAGCTTGGAGCTGATGGCCAGGCCCGCCTGCGACGCCGCCTCGTCGTCGACGGTGAAGCGCACGCGGTTGTCCTTGATGACGAAGTGGATCACGCCGCTCCCGCTCGGGAAGGCATCGGTGACGATCAGCGCCCCGCTGCCCCGCAGGACATCGGCCTTCATGTCGGCACCGACGTAGACCACATGGCAGCCCGCGTCGCGCGCGAACGTCTTCATGCGCTTGAGCGCCAGTGGCCGGCCCTGCACCTGCTGCCCGGCTGCCGCCTCGTCGAGCAGGTTGCCGAAGGGATCGTCGCCGACGACGCACACATTGAGCGGGGCGGTCGGGCTGCTGAAGGCCGCCGGCGGCCATTCGACGTAGAAGGGGAACTTGACGAGATAGGCCGCCTTGACGGCGTACTCCAGCGGCTCTGCCGGCGCGGCGGAAACGACGGCACCGGCAGCGGCCAGCACCACTGCGATCGTCGCTCGCCACACGGTCGGCTTCACAGGCTCCATAGGGCCCTCAGCAGGATGCGGCGGCCCAGCTCGCTGCGAGCCGGCGGTGCGCCGAATTCGGCATGGCGTTCATCGGGCAGGTTGAAGCCCGTCAGCGAAAGCTCCAGGTCCGGCCGCGGGCTCCACGCCACTCGCGCGTCGAGCGCGGTGTAGGCCGGCACGGCCGGGTTCGGCAGTGCACCCACGGCGCGCAAGCCGAGTTCGAGCAGCACGCCGCGCGGGAGGCTCCAGCTCGAGCGCAGCTGGAACTGATGCCTGGGATCGTTGCCGCCCGTGGTCGGCAGTCCCGGATCGGCGCTTCCGGGCGCAAAGCGCAGATCCTCGCTGAGCAGGCTCAGCCCTGCATGCACGCGCCAGCTGGCGCTGACCTGATGGCTCCCCCAGGCCTCCACCCCGCTGACATGGCCCTGCACGCCATTGCCGATCACGAAGGCGCCCGCGCCGGCGGGCTCGATGCTGCGCAGCCGCTGATGCCGGTTGTAGAAGGCATTGACGGAAAACGAAGTGGACGCGCCCGGCTGCGCCCGATGCCCGACCTCGAACGCGGTGAGCGACTCGGAGACGAAGTTCGGACCGCCGGCCAGCGACCCGCCGTACGGCGCCGGCAGCGGCACGAAGACCTGGAAGGCGCGGTCCAGGCGCGAGGGTGTGCGCACCGCCCGCGAGACGGCGGCCCACCACAACGATTGCTCGTCGCGCTTCCAGGCGAGGCGCAGGTTCGGCTGGTGCTCGAGGCCGGTGTAGCTGTTGCGCTCGAGCTTGAGACCGAAGGTCAGCTTCCAGCGCTCGGCCAGGGACACGGTGTCCTGCGCGAACACGTTGAACAGCCGCAGCCGGCTGTCGGCCGGCACGAAGGCGAACAGCGGACCCGCCGCCGTGTGGTCGCGCTGGTGCCGCAGGCCTGCGCCCCACACCACGTCGTGCGCGCGGCGCCAGGTGAACTGGTGCTGGGCATCGATGTCGACCGTGTCGAGGTCCTCGGTGAAGAGGCCAGGTTGGCGACGCTTGTAGGTGTCGAGGTAGAGCTGCAGATGCAGCTCCTCGCGCGCACCCAGCTGGCGGCTCCAGCGGGCGAGCGCGTTGGCACCCGAGACGCGGCGCTCCGGAAGGCCGGGTACCTGGGCCTTGCCTTCGTAGGCATCGCCTTGCAGCGTCCACGCCGAAGCCGGCGCGCCGACATCGGCGCGAAAGCCGGCCTGCGTGTGCTTCCACGCATCGGCGACCGTGCTACCGTCGGCACGCTGCGTGCCGTCGTGGTCGAAGCGCTTGGCGTAGAGCCGCGCCGCGCCGTCGCCGACGCGCACGCCATGCCTCATCGAGAAGCCGCGATCGTCGTTGCCGCCCACCGCTTCGACGACGCTGCCCGCCGTGTCGCGTGCCGAACGCGTGACGACGTTGATCACGCCGTTGACGGCGTTGGCACCCCACAGGGTGCCGCCGGGCCCGCTGATGACCTCGATGCGCTCGACGTCGTTGAGCGGCATGTCCTGCACGTCCCAGAAGACGCCGGAATGCAGAGGCGTGTAGACGGTGCGGCCGTCGATCATCACGAGCAGCTTGTTGCTGCTCTCGCTGTTGAAGCCTCGGGCGCTGATCGCGTAGGTGTGCGAGCTGGATCGTGCGACATGCAGGTTCGGCGCGAGGCGCAGCGCCTCGGGCAGGGTCGTCATGCCGCCGGCGCGGATCTGGTCGCGCGTGATCACGTACACCGCGGCCGGCGCATCGGCCAGCCGCTGCGAGCGCCGGGACACCGCCATCACCTCGACCTCTGCGAGCTCCTCGATCGACAGCCGGGACAGCGCCGCCGGTGTGGCGGCCACTTCAATGCCCTGCATGGCCGCTGCGAGCGCACAGGTGCCTTGCAGCGCGAAGGCCGACAGGGTCAGTGCGCGCCGGCAAGTCCCTGGATCGGTGCGAAGAGGACGATGCCTCGCACCGATGGCGATCCCGCGCAGTCGTGCCATACATCCTCACCTCTTGTTCTGCCGCCGGGACAACCGAGCGGCGCGACCATGCCGGCATTCAAGGGGACACTTGTTCGTCGACGACGAGGTCCGGATCACCAAGCAGGCGCGCACCGTCGATCACCATGACGTGCTGCGCCGTGATGCCCCGCAGACACCGGGCCTGTCGGCCCATGGAGGGCGGCGGATCGAGAGCGGCGAGCGGCATGCGGCTCGTGCCGACGACGCTGTCGGCAAGCACGCCGAACTCGATTTCCCCTTGCTGCAGGATGATCACCTTGTTCAGATCGCTCAGTCCCGACTCGCCCAGTTCGAAGAATCTCTTGAGGTCGATCACCGCGATGACGCGACCGTGAGCATTGATGATGCCTGACACGAAGGCCGGGGTGCAAGGGACCCCTGTCAGTTCTTTCAGGGCCTGCACCTCGCGCACGACCTCGGCCTCGATGGCGAAATGCCGTTGCGCGATGACGAACTCGACCACCTCGATGCTGTCGCCGCCGAGCGCGGCCGGCGGGCGCCGCGCGAGCGCCTCGGCGCGAGCAGCGAGGATGTCGCGCCGCTGTTGCGGATCGAGCTCGCCGCCGCGCGCAAGCGCGCGTTCGGTGTCGGCGAGGCGCCGCTTGATCTGCTGCCAGTCGATGGCGACGCGATGGCGCGGCTTCACGCTGGCAACGCCGGATGGCGCCGGCTGTCGAGCAGGCGCTGCGCCTGCGCGAGATGGCGACGCCTCAGTCGTTCATCACCTTGCCGCTCTCCGAGCCTGGCCAACGCCATGTGAGCGGGCAGGAAGTCGGCGTCTAGGAACAGCGCGCGGCGCAACGCATCGCGTGCACCCTGGATCTCGCCGATTGCCTCGAGCAGCGTCGCATGCAGCCAGTGCAGCGAGACGTTGCAGCGATCGGCGGCCAGCGCAGCCTCGCAGCCGCGCAGTGCACGCTGCGCCGCCCGGCGTCCATGCGGAGCTGTGTCGATTTGCGCGGGCTGCGGCGGTGCGGGCGGTAACGGCCGTCGATGAAACAACATGTCCCGGACAGGCGCCCTGTCGAGACCGTGGGGCGCCACCGCAGCTTCGGCACATGAAAGCACCAGCCAGCCGCCCGGCGCCAGGGCTTCGCATACGCGCTGCACGGCGCGCTCGGCCTGTGCCGGCACGAAGTACATCAGCACATGGCGGCACAGGATGATGTCGAAATCGCGATCCGGCGGGGCGTCGCACGCCAGATTGCCGAAGCGAAACTCCACCCGCCGCTTCAGTTCCGCGCGAAGCTCGTGCCGGTCGGGCCCGCGGCATTCGAAGTAGCGCTCACGCAGGTCTGCCGGCACGCCGCGGAACGACCAGTCGCCGTACACGCCCTCGCGTGCGCGCTCCAGGAAGCCCGGATGAATATCGGTGCCGACGATGCGAACGTCCCAGTCGTCGAGGTCGGGCAGCAGCCGTGCCAGCATGATCACCAGCGAGTACGCCTCCTCGCCCGTGCAGCAGCCCGCGCTCCACAGCCGCAGGCGCCGGCCGGCCCGTCGACGGGCCTCGATCAGCGGCGGCAGCACGTCATGCTCCAGCGCCTGGAACGCCGCGGGCTCGCGGAAGAAGTAGGTCTCACCGACCGAAAGGCCCCGAGCGAGCAGCTCGATGTCCTCGCGCTCCAGCGGCGCCTCGATCCAGCGCCATGCATCGCCCCGCACGTCGATCACGTTGCGCAACGCCGCGTGGTGCGACGCATCGATGGCCAGACCCATCTGCGCGGAGACTCGCCGCGCCATCAGATCGAGCAAGGCTTCGCTCATGGCATGCCGGGCTGCAGTGGAAACAGCCGATCGAGATCGTGAACCGGCACGGCCGGGCTGGCGTCGCCGACGTCCTCGACGGCATCGACGAAGAAGCCCACGGGCCGGCCGCCGCTGGTGGCCAGCACGAACATGTCGGCCGGCTGCGGTTCGCGCGGGAGCAGGCAGAGCCGGCGGCGGATGTCGAGCACCGGGACCACCACGCCGTGCACTTCGACGGCGCCGTGCAGCCAGGCTTGCGGTTGCGAAGGACGCCGGTACGCCATCGCCGGCAGGACCCTGTCGATGGCCGCCACCGGCAGCGCGAAACGCTGGTCGTCGAGCCGGCACACCACCAGCCGCTGCGCTTGCGTCGCACCCATTCGCATTCCCTGATCGATTTGCGTCCAGCATGCAGCAGAACCCCCGGCGGCACCGTGAAGGACCCCGCTGACCACAGGGGGATGCATTCCAAAGGTGACTCGGCTACGCCGCGAACTCAAAATCGCCCGAGACGGTCGTCATCGGCCGGCGTTGCGAGGCGGACATGGCGGCAGGCGACGAACGAGGGGCAGAAGAGCTCAAGGGCAAGGTTCTCTATATCGAGGACAACCCGATCAACATGGACCTGATCGAGACGGCGCTCTCGATGTATCCGGGTGTCACGCTGGTCAAGGCGCACAACGGCATGGAGGGAATCCGTCTGGCCCGCTCCGAGAAGCCCGACTTCGTGCTGCTCGACATGCACCTGCCGGACATCGGAGGGCTGGAAGTCGTGCGGGCACTGAACGAAGAGATCGCCAGCGGCAAGCTGCGCGTGACGTTGCTCACCGCCGACACCTTGTCCATGGACATCGTGAAGGCAATGAGCCTGGGCGCCTACGACTACTGGCTCAAGCCGCTCAACATGAACAAGCTCGAGGCCGGACTGCGCCGCGCGCTGTCGCGCAAGGAAGCCGACCAGGGCTGAGCCCTCAGGCGCGTGAAGCCGCCGCGCTGATCGCGTCGGCGAAACGTGGCCACAACGCCACCGGCAGGTCGTGGCCCATCCCTTCGACCAGATCGAGTCTCGCGCCGGCGATGCGCGCAGCGAGATCGCGTCCGCCCGCCACGGGCACGAGGGGATCGGCGGTGCCGTGCAGCACTTGCGTCGGCGCCTTGATCCGGCCCAGCAGCGGCGTGCGATCGCCATCGGCCGCGATGGCCACGAGCTGGCGTGCCACCCCGCGCGGGCGGTGGCTGCGCCGCACCGAATGCGACAAGCGCTGCCACAGCCACTGATCGCTGGACGGATAGGCCGGGCTGCCGATCAGCTTGTACAGCTGGACGTAGTGCGCCACGATGCTGTCGAAGCTCTTCGGATCGGCCGGACGCGACAGCAGCGCGCCGCGCACGCGCAGCGACGGCCCCGGCAGGCGGCGCGCGCCGCTGGTGGTCATCATCAGCGTGAGACTTTTCACCCGCTGCGGATGCCGCACGGCCAGTTGCTGCGCGACCATGCCCCCCATCGAGGCGCCGCAGACGTGCGCGCTCGGGATGCCCAGCGCATCGAGCAGCGCGGCCGTGTCGTTGGCCATGTCCACCAGCGAATACGGACTGCGCACGGGCAGGCCCACCGCATGCTTCATCGCCTCGAGAGCGACGTTGGGCACGCCCAGATGATCGAAGTCCTGGCTCAGGCCGATGTCGCGGTTGTCGAAGCGGATCACGCGAAAGCCGCGCTGCACCAGGCTGTGCACGAAGTCCTCGTGCCACGCCACGAGCTGCATGCCCAGTCCCATGATGAGCACCAGCGGCTCGCCGGCGGGCGATCCGTGGTCCTCGACCTCGAGGCGGATGCCGTTTGCGCCGATCTGCATGGCCGGAAGCTCAGGCAGCGGCCAGGCCGGTGCGGAAGAACCACCGCCGCGCGCCGGAGGCGTCGAAGTGCGCCCAATGCGCGGGATCCTGCGCCAGCCGGTCGGCGACGGCATACAGCGCGATCGGGTTCATGCCCATGCCCACGTGGCTCGCATGCACCTCGATGTTCTCCGCCAGCGGTCCCGCGTCGTTGACGCTGCATCGCCACGCGACGATGCCGTCGGTGCGCGAGTAGATGGAGGTGGTGGGCACCGGCGGCGGCTTGCGCACCTGCGCGATGACCTCGGGATCGCCCACCCTGTGGCCGCTGACCAGCTCGTAGAAGCGCCACGCGTTGGTCGCGCGCGGATTGCCGGTGAAGGGCGTGCCCAGCGTGATCACGCAGCGCGTCTGGCGCGGCAGCGCTTTCGCGACCTCGCGTGCATAGATGCCGCCCAGGCTCCAGCCGATCAGGCTCACCGGCCGACCGTGCTGGTCGTGGATGGACCTCGCCTGCTCGATGCACTGCTCGAGCACGCCTTCGCGGGGCCCGAAGTTGAATCCCTGCTGCCAGGGATGCGTCTTGTAGCCGCGTCCTTCGAGAAAGTGGCGCAGCGGCCAGGTGGTGAAGTCGGCAGCGCCCAGGCCGGGGAAGACGAGGATGGGATGGCCGTCTCCCATCGGGAGCTTGCGCAGCCAGGGCATCGCCGCCACCATCGCCGCGTACTCCCACGGCGCCCTGCCCTCCAGCATCATCAGGAAAGCGTTCGGTGCCTTGATGCCTTCTTCGTTGATGTTGCTCTGCTTGCGCGGGGCGGAAATCGGCATGCGAAACGTGCGAAGTAATGCGGCCATTGTCAGCGATGCGATGCGGGTCTCGAAGGAGCGCTTGCCCTAGTCGCTCGTGTCGCGTCTGCGACAGGCGACGGGCGCGCGGCGCGCTTCTTCCGTGCAACCGGCGTACCAGGCGTCTTCGCTTGCGTGGCGTCGGAAGCCGGCGCCACCGTCGGCGGCAGGGCCTTCAGTTCCGCGAAGGCCTCGTGGATGTGCGTGGCCAGCTCGGCGACCTGCGGCATCGCCTTGCCGCAGGCCATCATCCCGAAGTCGAGCGACTCGTTGTAGCTCTGCACCGTGATGTTGAGCGCGACACCGTGCACCACGATGGAGGTCGGGTAGTTCACCAGCATCCTGCCGCCTGCCATGAAGAGCGGGAAGGCCGGACCCGGCACGTTGGAGATGGCGACGTTGGCGATCGGCGGGATGCGGTCGGCCACCTTCGCGCGGCCGTACACGGCACTCACCGCACTCATCAGCCACGGCACGCCGAGCGACGGGAAATCGATCGGCATCAGCGTCTTCACGCTGCCCAGGGACGCCTTCATCGCCGCGGTGGCCGCCTTCACGTAGAGCAGCCGCTTCATCGGATCGGCCACGTGGGTGCCGAGGTTGACGACGGTCATGGACGCCTGGTTGTTCGACGAGGTGTCGCCCGCCGTGCGCGTGGACACGGGCACCGCGGCCACCAGCGACTTTCGGGGCAACGGCCCGTGGTCGAGGAAGTAGCGTCGCAGCGCTCCGCTGCAGACCATCAGCACGACGTCGTTGAGCGTCGCGTCGTGCGCGCGGCGCAGCGCCTTCAGCTCGGCCATCGGCAGGCTGGCCGACGCAAAGGCGCGCAGCGGCGTGACCGACGCGTTGAGCCGAGTGCGGGGCGCCAGGCCCAGGCTCACGGATTCTTCCGCCGGCTTGGACTTGCCCCGCACCTTGGCCACCGCCGCCCCGGTGACGCCGCTCGCGCCTTGCCGCGCCACCTGGGACAGCGCACCCACGGTCGAGGGCAGGTTCTTGACCACGTTGGCGTACTGCTGGAGCTGGTTGGCGAACACGCCGCTCAGCATCTCGGCCATTCCGATGTGCAGATTCTTCGGCGGGCGCTGCTCGTGCTGGATGTCGCGCGGCTCGGGGCTCACGTCGAGGATGGCGGCCGCGAGCGCCACCGCGGCCTGGCCGTCCACGGCCGCGTGATGCAGCTTGGTGTACATGCCGTAGCGCTTTTCCTTGTTCGGCCCCGGCGCCATGCCTTCGAAGACATAGAACTTCCACAGCGGCTTGTCGCGCTCGATGAGCAAGGGATGGAGCTTTCCGACCTGCGTTTCGAGGTCAGTCATGGTCGCGCCCTTGCGCAGCTTGACGGCCTCGATGTGCTCGTCGAGATCGGGCACCGCATCGACCCACACGGGGTTGGCAAGGTTGAACGGCATCCATGCGAGCTTTCGCCGCAATGCCGGCGCCAGCGGCAGCCGTGCGGCCATGTGGCGTCGCATGTCGGCGACGAAATCGCCCTTGTAGCCCGCCGGCAGCTCGAACACGTGCAGCGCCCCCACATGCATCGGCATCTCGGGCGTCTCCATGTACAGGAAGCTGGCGTCCAGCCCCGAGAGCTGCTTCATGCGGGATCCTCCTTGGTGTTGGCTGCGGCCATGCTAGGACCGCCTGTCGGCGGCGGCCCTGAGGGGAAGCCCTACAACCCGCTGAGCGGATGCTTGCCGGCCGGCCACGGGTCGGCGAAGAAGGCCAGCGCGGCCTGCGGCGAGAGGTCTTCGATGCGCGGCGGATTCCAGCGCGGCGCGCGGTCCTTGTCGATGGTCAATGCGCGAATGCCTTCGATCGTCTCGCCATGGCGAAAGCAGTGCCACACGAGGATGCGCTCCATGCGCAGATCGTCGGCCAGGGTCATGGTGCGGGCGCGCCGAAGCTGCTCCAGCGTCACGGCCAGCATCAGCGGCGAGCGGCGCAACAGCACGGCGAGCGTCTGCTGGGCCCACTCGTCGCGGTCTTGCCGCAGCGAGTTCACGATCGCGCCCACGCTGGCGTGCGCGAAATGCAGATCGATGGCTGCGCTGTGCGCCAAGAGTGACCCGCCAGGTGCGGCTTGCGCGCGAGCGGCCACCGCGGCACGCACTTGCGCTTCGTTGTCCATCGGCTGGTCGAGCAGCGACTCCAGCATCGCGGGCAAGTCTTCGGCGCGCACGTGCACATCGGCCAGCCCCAAGGCGATCGCGTCGCCGGCGCCGAGCACGTGCCCGGTGAGCGCAAGGTACTCGCCCATGCGGCCGGGACAGCGCGACAGGAACCAGCCGCCTCCGACGTCCGGAAAGAGCCCGATGCCGGTCTCGGGCATGGCCATCTTCGTGCGCTCGGTGACGACGCGCAGCGCCGCCCCCTGCGCGATGCCCATGCCGCCGCCCATCACGATGCCGTCCATCAGCGCGACCACCGGCTTCGGATATCGATGCACCAGGTGGTCGAGCCGGTACTCCTCGGTGAAGAAGTCGTCGAGCAGCGGGTCGCCTGCCAGTGCCGCCTGATGGAAGAAGCGCAGGTCGCCGCCGGCGCTGAAGGCAGGACTCTTGCCCTCCCGCGAGGTGCCGCGAATCACGACGGCGGCAATTTCGCCATCGTCGCGCCATGCCTGCAAGGCCTCGCCGATCGCGCGGACCATCCCCAGGGACAGTGCGTTCAGCGCGTGCGGCCGGTTCAGCGTGAGCAGTCCGATGCCGCGGTGTCGCTCGGCAACCACCCAGAGGGCTTCGTCATGGCTCATGCCCGACGCCGCAGGCCCCAGGCTTCGTTCAATGCCAGCGTGCCCAGCACCAGCGCGCCGCCGGTGAGCACCTGCGGCGCCGGCTGCTCGTTGGCGCCCAGCCAGGCCCAGGCGATGCCGAAGACGATTTCCAGCAGCGCCAGCAGCGAGATCTCGGGCGCGGGCAGGAAGCGCGCCAGCCGCACCGACAGCGCACAGGGAATGGCGAGCTGGAACAACCCCAGCATGGCCAGCAGACCGATGTCGTGCGCTGTCGCCTGGAACGGCATCGAGAGCGGCAAGGTCACGGCGCTGGAGATCAGCGCGCCGATCAGCAGCGCGGGCACCAGGTCGACCGACTGGCCGCTGCGCTGCAGGATGTTCCAGTTGATCGCCCCGGCGATCGGCACGCCGAGCGCGACCAGCGTGCCCATCAGATGCCGGCTGTCGGCGCTGACGTTCGCGCCGTACATCCACGCGATGCCGGCGCCCGCGACGACGATGGCGAGCCAGGTGCGCGGTTTCACGGGATGGCCCAGCATGAAGCGCGCGAGCAAGGCCGTGAACAGCGGCGCCACGCTCATCGTCACCAGCACGTTGGCGACGGTGGTCAGCGTGATGGCCACCATGAAGCAGGTGAACATCACGCTCCACATGAGGCCCGAGATCCACAGCGCCTTGCCTCCCGCCATCAGCAGCCGGGGCGTCTGGCGGCCGTGCGCGACCGCGTAGTACGCGCCCAGCGGGATCGCGGTGAACAGGCTGCGCCAGAACGTCACCTCGAAGCTCTGGGCCGAATCGAGAAAGCGGGTGACGACGCCGGCGATGCTCCACAGGAGCGTCACCACGATCATTCCCGCGAGGGCACGGCGATGACTCATCGAAGTTCGTTGCCGGCGACTGCCGGCTGGTCGTTCAAGCTGGAACCCGCTTGGCGGGGACAGGGGTGCCACATCAGGTCCGCCGCGCGAGCCGCGAAGCGGCTATGCGGCCTCGCGGCTGGCGCGCTTGCGTTCGTGTTCCTTCAGGTGGCGCTTGCGGATGCGGATGGATTTTGGCGTGATTTCCACGAGCTCGTCGTCGTCGATGAATTCGACTGCGTACTCCAGCGTGAGGATGATGGGCGGCGTGATCTTGATCGCGTCTTCCTTGCCTGACACGCGGAAATTGGTGAGCTGCTTGGCGCGCACCGGATTGACGACGAGGTCGTTGTCGCGCGAGTGAATCCCGATCACCATGCCTTCGTACAGCGGATCGCCCGCCTTGACGAACATGCGGCCGCGGTCATCAAGTTTGCCGAGCGCGTAGGTCACCGCCTCGCCGTCGTCCTGGCTGATCAGCACCCCGTTCTTGCGACCTTCGATCTCGCCCTTGTACGGCTCGTAGCTGTCGAAGATGTTGCTGATCAGGCCGGTGCCTCGCGTGAGGTTGAGGAACTCGTTCTGGAAGCCGATCAGCCCGCGCGCCGGGATGCGGTACTCGAGGCGCACGCGGCCCATGCCGTCGGGCTCCATGTTGACCAGCTCGGCCTTGCGTTCGCCCAGCGCCTGCATCACCGCGCCCTGGTGCTGGTCCTCGACATCGGCGGTCACCAGCTCCATGGGCTCGCAGCGCTCGCCGTCGATCTCCTTGAACACCACGCGAGGCTTGGACACTGCAAGCTCGTAGCCTTCGCGGCGCATGTTCTCCAGCAGGATCGTGAGGTGCAGCTCGCCGCGGCCCGACACCTCGAACACGCCATCCTCGTCGGTGTCGCGCACCTTCATCGCGACGTTGGACTGCAGCTCGCGGTCGAGCCGGTCGCGAATCTGTCGGCTGGTGACGAACTTGCCTTCGCGGCCCGCCAGCGGCGAATTGTTGACGCAGAAGTTCATCGTCAGCGTCGGCTCATCGACCTTCAGCATCGGCAACGGCACCGGGTTCTCGATGTCCGTCAGCGTGACGCCGATGCCGATGCCTTCGATGCCGTTGATCAGCACGATGTCGCCCGGGCCGGCTTCGCTGGCCTGTTGGCGCTCGAGACCCTCGAACTTGAGGACCTGGTTGACCCGCGCGGTGAAGGGGGCGCTGTCCGGGCCACTGTAGACCGCGACGTTCTGCATGGGCCTGAGCGTGCCCTGGTTGACGCGGCCGATGCCGATGCGCCCGACGTAGGTCGAGTAGTCGAGCGAGCAGATCTGCAGCTGCAGCGGGTCAGCGGGACTGCCCTCGTGCGCAGGCACGTGGCGCAGGATGGCGTCGAACAGCGGCGCCAGGTCCGTGCCCGTCTCACCCTTGGTGAGGGTCGCCCAGCCGTTGAGGCCCGAGGCGAAGATGACCGGAAAGTCGAGCTGCTCCTCGGTCGCGCCGAGCTTGTCGAACAGGTCGAAGGTGGCGTTGATCACGTAGTCGGCGCGCGCGCCCGGCCGGTCGACCTTGTTGACGACGACGATCGGCTTGAGTCCCAGCGCCAGCGCCTTCTTGGTGACGAAGCGCGTCTGCGGCATCGGGCCTTCGACGGCGTCGACCAGCAGCAGCACGCTGTCGACCATCGACAGGACACGCTCGACCTCGCCGCCGAAGTCGGCGTGTCCCGGGGTGTCCACGATGTTGATGTGCGTGCCCTGCCACTCGACCGCGCAGTTCTTCGCCAGGATGGTGATGCCGCGCTCGCGCTCGAGGTCGTTGCTGTCCATCACGCGCTCGGCGACCTTTTCGTTGCTGCGGAAGGTGCCGCTTTGCCGCAGCAGCTGGTCGACCAGCGTCGTCTTGCCATGGTCGACGTGGGCGATGATGGCGATGTTTCGGATCTGTCGGGTCATGCTGTGTTCTCTCGAGCTTGCAGGAGGCCTTGCACCTCCACCGGGCTCAAGAGCCTGTTGGAAATCAGTTCGCCGCCGGCGATGTGGCCGCTGCCAAGAAAGGCCTTGGGCTGCGGCCCGTACACCCGCACGTTCGGTGCGTCGGCGAGCGGGAGTCGGCGGCGCACGCCGCTGAGGAAGCGGCCGGCGTCCTGGTCGTCCAGGCGCACGGCGGGCCACTCGGCCAGCAGCGTGTCGGCGTCCAGCAGCGTCGCGTCGCGGCCTGCCTCGCTCATGACGGCAAGCTGCTGGAGGGTCACGCTGCCTTGCAGCGTGAGCGGGCCGCTGCCGGTTCGACGCAGCGCGATCAGGTGGGCGCCGCAGCCAAGCGCCTCGCCGATATCCTCGGCCAGCGTGCGGATGTAGGTGCCCTTGCTGCAGCGCACGTCGATGATCCACTCGTCGTGCAGGCCGCCCATCAGGGTGATCTCGCGGATGGCAACGCGGCGCGGCTGGCGCTCTATCTCGATACCGGCGCGTGCGTATTCGTACAGTGCCTTGCCGTCGCGCTTGAGGGCCGAGTGCATCGGCGGGACCTGCTCGATCTCGCCGACGAAGCGCGCGCAGGCGGCGCGCAGGTCGGCGGCGTCCACGTTCACCGCGCGACGCTGCAACACCTCGCCTTCGACGTCGCCGGTGCGGGTGGTGATGCCCAGCTTCAGCGTGGCCGTGTAGCGCTTGTCGGCGTCGAGGCTGACCTGCGAGAACTTGGTCGCCGCGCCGAAGCACAGGGGCAGCAGGCCGGTCGCCAACGGATCCAGCGTGCCGGTGTGACCGGCCTTCTCCGCGCGATAGAGCCGCTTGGCCTTCTGCAATGCATCGTTGCTCGACAGGCCGAGCGGCTTGTCGAGCAGGAGGACGCCGTGGACGGGGCGTCGGGGGATGCGTTGCGCGGCGGCCTGCATGCGAGTCGTCTCAGTCTTCCTTGGCCCGGTTCGCGTTCGCCTGGTTGATCAGCAGATTCAGCTCCGCCGCCCGCTCCGTCGTCCGGTCGAAGACGAAATGCAATGTCGGCACCGTGTGGATCTGCAGCCGCTTGAACAAGCCATTGCGGATGTAGCCGGCCGCCTCGTTCAGCGCTTCCTCGCACTCGTGCGGATCGCCGACCAGCAGCGAGAAGAACACCTTGGCATGCGCATAGTCGGGCGACACCTCCACCGCGTGGATGGTCACCATGCCGATGCGCGGGTCCTTCAGCTCCCGGATGAGCTCGGCCACGTCGCGCTGGATCTGGTCGGCGACGCGAAAGGCGCGGTTGGGAATGGATCGCTTGTGCTTCATCTTGGGCTCCCCATCAAACACAAACCCCGCCTGATGTCCTCAGGCGGGGTTCGGGGATGAGGCCCGCTCCGCCTGCTACAGCGTGCGAGCGACTTCCTTGACCTCGAAGAACTCCAGCTGATCGCCTTCCTTGATCTCGTTGTAGTTCTTCAGCTTGATACCGCACTCGAAGCCTTCCTTGACCTCGCGCACATCGTCCTTCAGGCGGCGCACGGACTCGATCTCGCCGGTGTAGACGACCACGTTGTCGCGCAGCAGGCGGAAGCGCGCGCCGCGGCGCACCACGCCGGAGGTGACCATGGAGCCGGCCACGGTGCCGATCTTGGAAGCCACGAAAACGGTGCGGATCTCCGCCGTGCCGATGACTTCTTCCTTCTGCTCCGGCGCCAGCATGCCGGTCATCGCGGCCTTCACCTCGTCGACCGCGTCGTAGATGATGTTGTAGTAGCGGATGTCGACGCCGTTGCCCTCGGCCAGCTTGCGCGCGCCCGCATCGGCGCGCACGTTGAAGCCCACGATGACGGCCTTGGAGGCAATCGCCAGGTTGATGTCGCTCTCGCTGATGCCGCCCACCGCAGCGTGCACGATCTGCACCCGCACCTCGTCGGTCGACAGCTTGGTCAGCGACTGGGCCAGCGCTTCCTGCGAGCCCTGCACGTCGGCCTTGATGATCAGCGCCAGCGTCTGCGCCTCGCCCTGCCCCATGTTCTCGAACATGTTCTCGAGCTTGGCGGCCTGCTGCTTGGCCAGCTTCACGTCGCGATACTTGCCCTGGCGGAAGGTGGCGATCTCGCGTGCGCGGCGCTCGTCGGCAAGCACCATGAACTCGTCGCCGGCCTGCGGCACCTCGGTCAGGCCCTGGATCTCGACCGGCAGCGAAGGGCCGGCTTCGGCGGTGGGCTTGCCGTTCTCATCGAGCATGGCCCGCACGCGTCCGTAGCTGGAACCCGCCAGCACGACGTCGCCGCGCTTGAGCGTGCCCGACTGCACCAGCACGGTGGCCACCGGACCGCGGCCCTTGTCGAGCTGCGCTTCGATGACAAGGCCCTTGGCCGGCGCGTCCTTGGCGGCCTTCAGCTCGAGCACCTCGGCCTGCAGGAGCACCTGCTCCAGCAGATCGTCGACACCTTGGCCGGTCTTGGCCGACACCGGCACGAACGGCGAATCGCCACCGAAGTCCTCGGGCACCACTTCCTCGGCCACCAGCTCGCTCTTGAGGCGCTCGACGTTGGCCTCGGGCTTGTCGATCTTGTTCATCGCGACGACGATGGGCACGCCGGCGGCCTTGGCGTGGTGGATCGCTTCCTTGGTCTGCGGCATGACGCCGTCGTCGGCGGCCACCACCAGGATGACGATGTCGGTCGCCTTGGCGCCGCGCGCGCGCATCGCCGTGAAGGCGGCGTGGCCCGGCGTATCGAGGAAGGTGATCATGCCGCGCGGCGTGTCGACGTGGTAGGCGCCGATGTGCTGCGTGATGCCGCCCGCCTCGCCTGCCGCCACGCGGGCGCGGCGGATGTAGTCGAGCAGCGAGGTCTTGCCGTGGTCGACGTGGCCCATGACGGTGACCACGGGTGCGCGCGGCAGCATCTCGTGCGCCTGCTCGCCCTCGCCCTCTTCGGCCAGGAAGGCCTCGGGATCGTCCAGCTTGGCGGCGAACGCCTTGTGGCCCATTTCCTCGACGACGATCATCGCCGTCTCCTGGTCCAGCTGCTGGTTGATGGTGACCATCTGGCCCAGCTTCATCAGCTGCTTGATGACCTCGGAGGCCTTGACCGACATCTTGTGCGCCAGGTCGGCGACGCTGATGGTCTCGGGAATGTGCACCTCCTGCACTTGCTGCTCTGCCGGAGCGATGAAGCTCGACACACCGCCATCGCCACGCTCGCCGCGGCGCGACCCGCCGCGCGGCGCACGCCAGCCCGCGCGAGCACCGCCGGCGGGCATGTCGCTGCGGCCCTTGACGGCCCGCTTCTTGGCCGCGTCGTCCGCCCAGCTCGAAGACAGCTTCTCCGACTTGACGGACTTCTTGTCGCCCGGCTTGGCCGCGCCCGGCGCGGCCGCAGCGGCCGTCCCCGGGGCCGCGGCGGCCTTGTGGATGGTGCCCTTGATGCCTTCCTTGCCCGCTTCGGGCTTGGCGACTTCCTCCGGCTTCTTGGCCGTCAGCACCTTCTTCGGCTGCGACATCATGGCGCGGATGGCAGCGGCTTCGTCCTCGGCCGCCTTGCGGCGCTTGGCCAGATCGGCGGCGCGCTGCTTCTCCTCGTCGACGACGTCGGCGGCCTTGATGACGCGCAGCGCCGGCTTGGGCGCCTCGGCGGGGACCGCCGCCGCGACCGGCGCGGCGGCGACCGGTGCCGCGGCCGCTGGCTTGGCGGCGCCCTTGGAAGTCGCCTTGGTCACCGGCGCGGCAGCTGCCGCCTTTGCCGCTGCAGCGGCCTGTTCCGCGGCGGCCTTCGCCGCGGCTTCAGCGGCTTCTCGCTGGCGCGCTTCGGCCGCTTCGCGCTCGAGGCGTGCCTGCTCTTCGCGCTGGCGGCGCTTCTCCTCGAGCTCCTCCTCCTGGCGGCGCAGCAACTCGGCCTGCGCCTGCGCTTCAAGCTCGCGGCGTTGCAGTTCGGCCTCGTCGACCGCCGGTGCGGCCGGCGCCTCGGGTGCGACCGGCGAGTCGTCGCGCCTGACGAAGGTGCGCTTCTTGCGCACTTCGACCTGGATGGTGCGGGCCTTGCCGCTGGCGTCTGCCTGCTTGATCTCGCTGGTCGACTTGCGGGTGAGCGTGATCTTCTTGCGCTCGCCGCCGGCAGTACCGTGGGCGGAGCGCAGATGGTCGAGCAGCCGTTCCTTGTCCGCGTCGGTCAGCGTGTCAGCCGTCGACGCCTTTCTGACGCCGGCCAACTGCAGCTGCTCGAGCAGCGCCGTGGCGGAGCGGTTGAGCTCTGCGGCGAGTTGGGCGACGGTGGTCACAGCCATTGTGAAATCCTTGCTTGGGTCTTGCGGTGCGGCTTGCGTTCGGTTGACGGCGGATCAGGCAGTGAACCAGTGTTCGCGAGCCTTCATGATCAACGCCTTGGCGTGCGCTTCGTCGACACCGGTCATTTCGGTCAGCTCGTCGACCGCCAGGTCAGCGAGGTCGTCGCGGGTGTGGATGCCGCCGTCGGCGAGCTTCTCGATCAGCTCGGGACTCAGCCCTTCGAGGTCGCGCAGGTCCTGCGACACGTCCTCGACCTTCTCCTCGCGGGCGATTTCCATCGTCAGCAGCGCGTCCTTGGCACGGGTGCGCAGCTCGTTGACGGTGTCCTCGTCGAAGCCTTCGATGTCGAGCATTTCCTGCATGGGCACGTAGGCGACTTCTTCCAGGCTGGAAAAGCCCTCGGCGATCAGGATGTCGGCCACCTCGGCATCGACGTCCAGCTTCTCGACGAAGAGCTTGCGCACGGTGTCGCTCTCCTCGGCTTGCTTGGACGCCGACTCCTCGGCGGTCATGATGTTGATGCGCCAGCCGGTGAGCTCGGAGGCCAGGCGCACGTTCTGGCCGCCGCGCCCGATCGCGATCGCGAGGTTCTCCTCGTCGACGACGACGTCCATCGCATGGCGCTCCTCGTCCACGACGATGGACTGCACGTTGGCCGGGGCCAGCGCGCCGATGACGAACTGCGCCGGGTCCTCGGACCACAGCACGATGTCGACACGCTCGCCTGCGAGCTCGTTGGTGACAGCGTTGACGCGAGAGCCGCGGACGCCGACGCAGGTGCCGATCGGATCGACACGCTTGTCGTGCGACAGGACGGCGATCTTGGCGCGGCTGCCGGGATCGCGGGCGCAGCTCTTGATCTCGAGCAGGCCCTGCTCGATCTCGGGCACTTCCTGGGCGAACAGCTCCATCATGAAACCCGGAGCGCTGCGCGACAACAGGATCTGCGGCCCGCGCAGCGTGGGATCCACCTCGGCGATGAAGGCACGCACGCGGTCGCCGGTGCGCAGGTTCTCCTTGGGGATCATCTCGCTGCGGCGCAGACGTCCTTCGACACGGCCCGATTCGACGATGATGTCGCCCTTGTCGAGACGCTTGACCGTGCCGACGAAGATCTTCTCGCCGCGCGACAGGAAGTCGTTGAGGAGCTGCTCGCGCTCGGCATCGCGGATCTTCTGCAGGATGACCTGCTTCGCGGCCTGCGCACCGATGCGGCCGATGGAGACCGATTCCACCGGCTCCTCGATGTAGTCGTCGACCTCGATGTCGGCGATCTGCTCGAGCGCCTCGAAGTGGAGGATCTCCGAGTCGGGCAGCTGCAGACCAGCCTCGTTTGGAACGACGTGCCAGCGGCGGAAGGTCTCGTAGTCGCCGGTTTCGCGGTCGACGGAGACGCGGATGTCCACATCGCCGCCGTGCAGCTTTTTCGACGCCGACGCAAGCGCCGCCTCGACGGCGCCGAACACCACCTCACGGTCCACGCTCTTCTCGCGGGAGATGGCGTCCACCAGCATCAACAATTCGCGGTTCATTATTCTCGACCTCCAACCTCTGCATCGGCTTGCGGCTTGTCGTCCGCCGCAGCCACCGGGGCCGGCGCGAACCGGCGCCCCTTGAAATCGACCACCGGCACGAGCCGGGCTTCGCGCACCTCTTCCAGCGAGAAATCGAGCGCCTGGTCGCCCTTGCCGTCGTTGAAGACCACACGCCAGCCGTTGCCTGATTCCTGGGCGCCGAGCACTCCCTGGTACTTCTTGCGTCCCTGGAACGGCAGCTTCAGCGTGAGCTCGATGGACTGTCCGGCGAAGCGGGCGTAGTCGGCCGGCTTCTTGAGCGGCCGGTCCAGCCCGGGCGACGACACTTCGAGCCTTTCATAGGCGCAACCCTCGACCTCCAGCACGTGCTGGAGCTGGCGGGTCACCCTTTCGCAGTCGTCCACGGTCACGAATTCCCCTTGCGGGTCGTTCGGCAGCCGGTCGATGAAGACGCGCAGGAGCCCGCGAGCGCTGCGCTCGGTGTCCACGAGGTCGTAGCCCAACCCGGTGACGGTGCGCTCCACTGCGGCCTGCCAATTCATCGATGTCGAAATCTGCGTGTTCAAAAAGCGATTGAGAAAAAGGTCCCAAGCAAAAAAAATGGGCTGGAAGAATCCGCCCATGCAGCTTTCTCGGGAAAAGAAGATTGTAGCCCGATGTGCCAGTACAAGCAACACCTGCGCCTGTCAAGTCCACCTGTCGCGCGGGGTTCGCCAAGGCTTCACGACGCCCGGGCGGGCGAACCCGGACGCCCACCGGCCGCGTGCCAAAATCGCGGGCTGACATCCAACGGGGAGACACCATGGGATTCCTGGCCGGCAAGCGCTTTCTGATCACCGGCGTGCTGAACAACCGATCCATCGCCTATGGCATCGCACGTGCGTGCCACCGCGAAGGCGCCGAGCTCGCGTTCAGCTACCAGGGCGAGCGCTTCAGGGAACGTATCGCCGAGTTCGCGGCCGAATTCGGCTCCAGCCATACCTTCGAGCTCGATGTCGCGGACGACGCGCAGATCGAACGGGCCTTCGCGCAGCTGGGTGAGGTCTGGCCCCAGTTCGACGGCTTCGTGCACGCCATCGGATTCGCTCCGCGCGAGGCGATTGCCGGCGATTTCCTGGAGGGCCTGTCCCGTGAGGCCTTCCGCATTGCCCACGACATCTCCAGCTACAGCTTCCCGGCCATGGCCAAGGCCGCCGCTCCGCGCCTGCGTACCGGTTCTGCACTGCTGACGCTGAGCTATCTCGGTTCACTGCGCAGCGTGCCCGGCTACAACACCATGGGCCTCGCCAAGGCCTCGCTGGAAGCCAGCGTGCGTTATCTGGCGTCCAGCCTGGGCCCCAAGGGCGTGCGCGTCAACGGCATCTCGGCCGGCCCGATCAAGACGCTGGCCGCTTCGGGCATCAAGGGCTTCGGCAAGATCCTTGACGTGGTCGCCGCAAACGCCCCGCTGCGTCGCAACGTCACCATCGACGACGTCGGAAACGTCGCCGCCTTCCTGCAGTCTGACCTGGCCGCCGGCGTGACGTCGGAGATCACCTATGTCGACGGCGGCTTCAGCCACGCGATGGCGGGCGGCTCGGAAGTGTCCGCCTAGCCGCTGGCGGGCGTGCAGCTTCTACAACTCTTCCAGCGCGCGGGCGGCCCCCACCAGCGCCGGTGAGGTCTTCGCCTGCACCACGTAGGTGGGAATGGCCTGCACGTAGGGGCTGAGGCGGCCCTTGCTCTCGAAGCACTGCCGGAAACGCGAGCGGTCGATGGCCTCGCCCAGGCGCGGGACGATGCCGCCTCCGATGTACATGCCGCCGCGCGTTCCCAGCGACAGCGCGAGGTTGCCGGCGACCGTGCCGAGAAATGCGAAGAAGAGGTCGAGCACCTCGACGCAGATCGGATCCGTCGCGGCGAGCCCGCGCTGCGTGATGTCGGACGCCTCCTGCAGCGCGGGTGTCTGGACGGCCAGGTCGCACAGCGCCTGGTAGAGGTTGACGATGCCCTGCCCCGACACCGCCCTTTCGGCCGAGGCATGCCCGAAACGCCGGCGCAGCGCGTCGATCACCTGATCCTCCCGCTCGTTGGTGGCCGCCAGCGTGACATGGCCGCCTTCGCCGTTGATCGGGATCGCCCGATGGCCGCTGTCGGCCTGCAGCAGCCCCGACACGCCCAGGCCGGTCCCCGGCCCCAGCAGACCGAGCGGCGCACCGGCCACGGCGACTCCTCCGCCGACCTGCCGAAGCTCGTCCGGCGGCAGCACGGTGAGCGACAGCGCCAGCGCGGTGAAGTCGTTGATGACCAGCAGGCGCTCCAGACCCAGGTCACGCTGCATCCCGGAGATCGAGAAGGACCAGTGATGGTTCGTCATCTGCACCCGGTCGCCGACGATGGGGTTGGCGATGCCGATGGCGCACCAGCGCGGCGCAGCCTTGCCATGGCGGCCGAGGTAGTGGCGCATCGCATCGAGCAGCGTGGCGTGCGCCGCCGCCGGCAGCGTGTCGATGTCGCCGAGCGGCGCGCCGGCGGACGCCATCCATGCGAAGCGCGCGTTCGTGCCGCCGATGTCCCCGACCAGCCGGGGAAAGGTGTCTGTCATCTCGGTTGCGTCCTTTGAGCTTGGCACTGCGTGAGCGCCGGTGCGTCACCGCGAGCGCGGCGCGACATTTTTGCAGTTCGCATGGCCAGAACGGGAACAACCTGGTTTCGAACTGCCCTCAGGCGCGAAGCAGCCTCACCGAAAAGGTGCTGCCGCGTCCGGATTCGCTCTCGACCGACATGCTGCCGTGCATCTGGTCGACCAGCAGCTTGGCCACGACCAGGCCGAGGCCGGTCCCCGGGACCTCCGCGGGCGCGCCCAGCCGCTTGAACGGCTGGAACAGGTTCGACTGCTGTTCGCGCGTCAGGCCCTTGCCTTCGTCCGACACCATCAGCCACACGTGGCGCTCGTCCTCGCGGCAGGCAATGGTGAGCCGGCCACCACGCGTGTTGAATTTGCACCCGTTGCTGAAGAGGTTCACCAGCACCTGCTGCAGCCGCTGGGGATCGGCCTGGACCATCGCCGGACGGCGTGGCAGGCGATCCTCCATGCGGATGCCGAAGGACGCCCGCTCCGGCTCGACGATGTCGAGGCTGGTCCGCGCGATGGCGACGAGATCAGTCGGCTCCACCTGCAGCTCCAGCGAGCCCGAGTCCACGCGGCTGATGTCGAGCACATTCTCGACGAGCCGCAGCAGCTGCTCGCCACTGTCGAGCAGGATGCGCACCCGCTTGCTCTGGTTGGCGGTCAGCGGCTCGGACGGATCGATGGCCAGCAGCTGCGCCACGCCGAGCACGGCGTTGAGCGGCGTGCGCAGTTCATGGCTCAGACGGGAAAGGAACTCGATGCGCAAGCGCGTCGCGCGCTCGGCCGCTTCCTTGTCGAGCGCCAGCTGCGCCTGCGCGATCTCGGCGCTGACGTCGCGCAGCACGCCCACCATGCGCGTGCGGTCTTGCGATTGCGCATCGCGCATGCGTCCGATCGCCTCCAGGTGGCACAGCTCGCCATCGGGCAGCACGACCCGCCAGCGGCTCTTGAACAGCCCTCCTTCGGCCGCAGCCCGATCGAGCCCCTGGCGAACGGAGGCCAGATCATCGGGATGAAGGATCCCGCGCAGGTCTGCGCGCTTGAGCGTCGCAGAGCCGCTGCCCAGCCCGCAGAGCGCTGCGCCTCGCGGGTCGAGTTCGAAGCGGTCGTCGGCAACGTGCCAGTCGAAAAGGCCGACGCCCGCTGCTCCGGCGGCGAGATCCCAGCGATGGTTCGCTTCGCGCAGGAGCTGCCCGTCCACCAGCTGATGGTGCATCGAACGGCGCACCAGCAGGACGCCTCCCAGGGCCAGCAGTGCTGCAAGCGCCAGCGTCACGGTCACCAGCAGCCGCTCGGTCTTGCGCGAGGCGCGTCCGAGCGTCGCTGAAAAGTACCGCTCCAGACTGGCGAGCCGGCTGTCGAGCGCATCCAGGTCGGTGAGCAAGGGAGCGAACGCGGTGGGCGCATCGCCGCGCTCGACGTGCGCATGGATGCGCACCCCGAGCTGCTGCAGCTGTTCGATCAGCCGGTCCCCTTCCGCCCAGGTCGACACTGCCTCTTCCATGAACTCGACATGGCGGAAGTAGCGGTAGAGGCGAATGAGACCGGGGATGTCGTCGGGCGCGTTCTCACCGGCCACGAAGCCGGCGTGCACGATCCCGAGATCCGGATGCGGCCGGTCCAGCTCGAGCCGTGCCTGGCGATCGCCCAGCGGCACGGCGAGCGCTTCCACGAAGCGCCGATAGTCGGCGGCCTGACCGTTGAGCGCATGCGCGCGCAGGTGCACCACGGCCGCGGCGCGGGCCTTGGACCACAGGCTCTCGCCGCCGACGTAGGCCCGCACGGCAGACAGCATGCTGAACCCGCCGATGCACAGCGCCAGCAGGAGCAAGATGGCCAGCACCAGCGGTCCGATCACGCCAAGCAGGGTCGTCCGGTCGGAGCGCACGCTGAGCATGCTGATGTGGAAATGGGTTGCGCGAAGCCGGCGATGTGGCTCAGTCGTCGCGCACGCAGTCGACGTAGTAGGTGCGACCCGCCTCGGCCTCGTCTTCCACGAGGCCGTGCACGTCGGTGTCGAAGCCGGGGAAAGCGGCGTTGAACTCGCGTGTGAAGCGCAGGAAGTCGACGATCTTGCGGTTGAACCGCTCGCCCGGAATGAGCAGCGGGATGCCGGGCGGGTAAGGCGTCAGCAGCGAGGTCGTGATGCGTCCTTCGAGGCGGTCGATCGGGACTCGCTCGGTCTTGCGGTGCGCAATGTACGAAAAGGCGTCGGCGGGCTTCATGGCCGGATGCAGGTCGGACAGGTACATCTCGGTGGTCAGCCGCGCAATGTCTCCCTTGGCATACATCGCATGGATGCTCTGGCACAGGTCGCGCAGGCCCATGCGCTCGTAGCGCGGAAACGCGGCGACGAACTCCGGCAGAACGCGTCCCATCATCGCGTTGCGGTCGTAGTCGTCCTTGAACTGCTGCAGCGCCGTCAGCAGCGTGTTCCAGCGGCCCTTGGTGATGCCGATCGTGAACATGATGAAGAACGAATACAGGCCGGTCTTCTCCACGACCACGCCGTGCTCGGCGAGATACTTGGTGACGATGCTGGCGGGGATGCCGGTCTTGGCGAACCTGCCGGTCACGTCGAGTCCCGGCGTGATGATGGTGCTCTTGATCGGATCGAGCAGGTTGAAGCCTTCGGCGAGATCGCCGAACCCGTGCCACTTTTCGCCCGCCTTCAGCACCCAGTCGCTGCTGCTGCCGATGCCCTCTGCCGCCAGCTTCTCCGGTCCCCAGACCTTGAACCACCAGTCCTTGCCGAACTCCTTGTCGACCTTGCGCATGGCGCGGCGGAAGTCGAGCGATTCGAGGATGCTTTCTTCCACGAGGGCCGACCCACCCGGCGCTTCCATCATCGCCGCCGCCACGTCGCACGACGCGATGATCGCGTACTGCGGGCTGGTCGAGGTATGCATCAGGTACGCTTCATTGAACAGGTGCCTGTCGAGCTTTCGGTTCTGGCCGTCTTGAACCAGAACTTGAGAAGCCTGGCTGATTCCGGCCAGCAACTTGTGCGTCGACTGGGTCGCGAAGACGAGTTGGTCCTTCGGACGCGGCCGATAACGGCCCATCGCGTGGAAGTTGCCGTAGAAGGGATGGAAGGCCGCATGCGGCAGCCACGCCTCGTCGAAGTGCAGAGTGTCGATGTAGCCGTCGAGCGAGTGCTTGATCGTCTCGGTGTTGTAGAGCACACCGTCGTAGGTGCTCTGCGTCAGCGTGAGGATGCGCGGCTTGACCTTGCGCGCGTCCACGTTGGCCAGCAGGGGGTTGTTGGCAATCTTGCGCTGGATGGCCTCGATCGAGAACTCGCTTTGCGGGATCGGGCCGATGATCCCGTAGTGGTTGCGCGTCGGCGTGAGGAAAACCGGCACTGCGCCCGTCATGATGATCGAGTGCAGGATCGACTTGTGGCAGTTTCGGTCCACCACCACCACGTCGCCCGGCGCGACGGAGTGATGCCACACCATCTTGTTCGACGTACTCGTGCCGTTGGTGACGAAGAAGCAGTGGTCGGCATTGAAGATGCGTGCGGCGTTGCGCTCGCTGGCCGCCACCGGGCCGGTGTGGTCGAGCAGCTGACCGAGCTCCTCGACGGCATTGCAGACGTCGGCGCGCAGCATGTTCTCGCCGAAGAACTGGTGGAACATCTGGCCCACGGGGCTCTTCAGGAACGCCACGCCGCCGGAGTGGCCGGGGCAATGCCACGAATACGAGCCGTCCTGCGCATAGTCCATCAGCGCGCGGAAAAACGGAGGGGCGAGCGAATCCAGGTAGCTGCGCGTCTCGCGGATGATGTGCCGCGCGACGAACTCGGGCGTGTCCTCGAACATGTGGATGAAGCCGTGCAGCTCGCGCAGGATGTCGTTCGGGATGTGCTGCGAGGTGCGCGTCTCGCCGTACAGGTAGATCGGAATCTCGGCGTTCTTGAAGCGGATCTCCTTGATGAACTTGCGCAGGTTCAGCACCGCGGGATCCACTTCGGGGCCGGCAGTGAACTCCTCGTCGTCGATCGACAGGATGAAGGCGCCGGCGCGGCTTTGCTGCTGCGCGAACTGCGACAGGTCGCCGTAGCTGGTGGCACCCAGCACTTCGAAGCCCTCTTTGGTGATGGCGTCCGCCAGCGCCCGGATGCCGAGGCCCGAGGTGTTTTCCGAGCGGAAATCCTCGTCGATGATCACGATGGGGAAGCGGAAGCGCTGCATGGCGGACTCGCGGGACACAGTGAGAAAGCGCGAAGTGTAGGGCGGTTCGCGCGCTCGAACCCGCCGCTGGTGCTGTGCCGCGTCCTACACTGCGCGGCATCGGGGCCGGCAGCGCCCAAGGAGAAGGAATGGACATCTCGGCGTCGACGTTCTGGTGGGTGGCTGCCGGCATCGCCGTTGCCGCCGAGCTGACCACCGGGACGTTCTATCTGCTGATGGTCGCACTGGGACTGGCGTGCGCCGCGCTGGCCGCGCACCTGGGCCTGAGCGTGAGCGCGCAGCTCGTGGCAGCAGCGCTCGTCGGGGGCGGTGCCACCGCTCTGTGGCACTGGAAACGCGCCCGCGAGCCGCGTTCCGCTCCAGCGGAACGCAATCGCGACGTCAACCTCGACATCGGCGAACGGGTGCATGTGGCGGGCTGGGCGTCCGATGGGACGGCCCGCGTGCAGTACCGCGGCAGCACCTGGACCGCTCGCCTTGCGCCGGGCGCTACCGCGGCACCCGGCGAGCACCGCGTGATCGCCGTCGAAGGCAACTGGCTCGTGCTCGCACCTCCCGCTTCCCATTGAACGAAGGCACAACGACATGGAATCCGGACTGATACCGCTGGTCCTCGCCGTCATCGCGCTGATCTTCATCGTTCGCACGTTCAAGATCGTGCCGCAACAGCACGCCTGGGTGGTGGAGCGGCTTGGCAAGTACGACCGAACGCTGACGCCGGGGCTCAAGTTCGTCGTCCCGTTCATCGAACGGGTTGCGTACAAGCATTCGCTGAAAGAAGTTCCTCTCGACGTGCCGAGCCAGGTCTGCATCACCAAGGACAACACCCAGCTGCAGGTCGACGGAATCATCTATTTCCAGGTCACCGACCCGATGCGCGCGAGCTACGGCTCGAGCAACTACGTGTTCGCGATCACTCAGCTGGCGCAGACGCTGCTGCGCTCGGTGATTGGCAAGATGGAGCTCGACAAGACCTTCGAGGAGCGCGACGCGATCAATGCATCTGTGGTCAACGCGCTGGACGACGCGGCCGTGAACTGGGGCGTCAAGGTGCTGCGCTACGAAATCAAGGACCTCACGCCGCCCGCTGAGATCCTGCGCTCGATGCAGGCGCAGATCACCGCCGAGCGCGAGAAGCGGGCTCTGATTGCCGCCTCGGAGGGCCGCCGCCAGGAGCAGATCAATATCGCCACCGGCGAGCGCGAAGCGTTCATCGCCCGGTCCGAGGGCGAGAAGCAGGCGGAGATCAACAAGGCGCAAGGCGAAGCAGCAGCCATCGTCGCCGTGGCCGACGCCACCGCCGACGCGATTCGAAAGATCGCCGAGGCGATCCGTGCGCCAGGCGGCGACCAGGCGGTGCAGCTCAAGGTGGCCGAGCGCGCCGTCGATGCATTCGCACATCTGGCACAGAAGAACAACACGATGATCGTGCCGGGCAACATGACCGAAGTTTCGGCGCTGATCGGCAGCGCCATGACGCTGATCCGCGGCAAGCCACCCGCGACCGGCTGAGAAAGCGTGGCTGCGTGGGCTAAAATTCTGGGTTCCGGAGAGATGGATGAGCGGTTTAAGTCGCACGCCTGGAAAGCGTGTGTGGGTTAACAGCCCACCGCGGGTTCGAATCCCGCTCTCTCCGCCAGGACACCTTTGAAGCGCACGGGCCGACACATCGGCCCGTTTGCTTTTGCGCGTGTTCGCGCAATGCGTCACACGTTTCGCATCGACGCCCCGTGTCGTGTGGCGGCCAATCACCGGACACTGGATGGACCGTTCCGCTTCGCCGAGAGCCGCGCATGTCCTTGCTTCGTTCGATCCTCCGCCAACGCGCCATGCGCCTCTATCTGCTCGGGCACTTGCTCGTCCTTGTCGGTGCCGGTTTGATGGAAATGACTCAATCGATGCTGCCGATGGCGCTGGCAGCATCGGCGGCCGTGATGCTGATGGTTCCGCTGTTGCGGCAGCTGGGTGCCCGCTTCGCGCGCAGCCGCGCTGACCCCACCCGTCACTGATCGATCCCAGTCGCCGAAAAAAACGCCCTGCACTGCAGGGCGTTTTTCATGGGAGTTGCGCCGCTCAGGCCGTGGCGGGCTCGGCCTTCGGCTTGTCGCTCTTGCGCGCGGGCTGGATGTCGAGCACCGGCTTTTCGTCTTCGCCGAGGTCGACCGTGAGACGTCCGCCGTCGACCAATCGGCCAAACAGCAGCTCGTCTGCCAGCGCACGACGAATGGTGTCCTGGATCAGGCGTTGCATCGGACGCGCACCCATCAGCGGATCGAATCCCTTCTTCGCGAGGTACTTGCGCAGCGCATCGGTGAAGGTCACCTCGACCTTCTTTTCGGCGAGCTGGCTCTCGAGCTGCAGCAGGAACTTGTCGACGACTCGCAGGATGATCTCCTCGTCGAGCGCGCGGAAGCTCACCACCGCATCGAGGCGATTCCGGAACTCGGGCGTGAACAGGCGCTTGATGTCAGCCATCTCGTCGCCCTGCTCGCGCGCGTTCGTGAAGCCGATCGTCGCCTTGTTCATCGTCTCGGCGCCAGCGTTGGTCGTCATCACGATGATCACGTTGCGGAAGTCGGCCTTGCGCCCGTTGTTGTCGGTCAGCGTGCCGTGGTCCATGACCTGCAGAAGGACGTTGAAGACGTCCGGGTGCGCCTTCTCGATTTCGTCGAGCAGCAGCACCGCGTGCGGCTTCTTGGTGATCGCTTCGGTGAGCAGACCCCCCTGGTCGAAACCGACGTAACCCGGAGGCGCGCCGATGAGGCGGCTGACCGCATGACGCTCCATGTACTCGGACATGTCGAAGCGGATCAGCTCGATGCCCAGGATGTACGCAAGTTGGCGCGCCACCTCCGTCTTGCCCACGCCGGTGGGCCCCGAGAACAGGAACGAGCCGATCGGCTTGTCCGGCTTGCCGAGGCCGGACCGGGCCATCTTGATGGCCGAGGCCAAGGCCTCGATGGCCGGCTCTTGGCCGAAGACGACGCTGTTGAGATCCCGGTCCAGGCTCTTGAGCTTCGACCGATCATCGCTCGACACCGATGCCGGCGGGATGCGCGCGATCTTGGCGACGATCTCTTCGACCTCGCTGCGGGTGATGGTCTTCTTCTGCTTGTTCTTCGGCAGGATGCGTTGGGCGGCGCCCGCTTCATCGATCACGTCGATCGCCTTGTCGGGCAGATGCCGGTCATTGATGAACTTGGCAGACAGCTCGGCCGCCGCTTGCAGCGCGTTGAGTGCGTACTTGACGCTGTGGTGCTCCTCGAAGCGCGACTTCAGGCCCTTCAGGATCTCCACGGTCTGCTCGACAGACGGCTCAACCACGTCGATCTTCTGGAAGCGCCGCGACAGCGCCGCGTCCTTCTCGAAGATGCCGCGGTACTCGCTGAACGTCGTCGCGCCGATGCACTTCATGGTGCCCTGGCTCAGCGCCGGCTTCAGCAGGTTGCTTGCGTCGAGCGTGCCGCCCGAAGCTGCACCGGCGCCGATCAACGTGTGGATCTCGTCGATGAACAGAATCGAGTTCGGCTGGTCCTTCAGGTGCTTCAGCACACCCTTCAGGCGCTGCTCGAAATCGCCGCGGTACTTGGTGCCGGCGAGCAACGCGCCCATGTCGAGTGCATACACGGTTGCACTGGCGAGAACCTCGGGCACGTCGCCCTGGGTGATGCGCCACGCCAGGCCCTCGGCAATGGCGGTCTTGCCGACGCCGGCTTCCCCGACCAGCAGCGGGTTGTTCTTGCGCCGGCGGCAGAGGATCTGGATGACACGCTCGACCTCGAGTTCGCGGCCGATCAGCGGATCGATCTTGCCTTCGCGCGCAAGTTGGTTGAGGTTCTGCGTGAATTGATCGAGCGGCGAGCCCTTGCCTTCGCCCTCTTCCTTCTCGCTTTCGGCACCGGCGCCGTCTTGCGACTTGGCAGGCTCGGGCGGGTCGGACTTCTTGATGCCGTGCGCGATGAAGTTCACGACATCAAGCCGGGTCACACCCTGCTGGTGCAGGTAGTACACCGCGTGGGAGTCCTTCTCGCCAAAGATGGCCACCAGCACGTTCGCGCCGGTCACCTCTTTCTTGCCGCTGCCGGTGGACTGTACGTGCATGATCGCGCGCTGGATCACGCGCTGGAAGCCAAGCGTAGGCTGCGTGTCCACCTCGTCCGATCCGCCGACGGTCGGGGTGTTCTCCTTGATGAACTGCAGCAAGCTCTTGCGTAGATCATCGATGTTGGCCGAGCAGGCGCGAAGCACCTCAGCCGCGGACGGGTTGTCGAGCAGCGCCATGAGCAGGTGCTCGACAGTGATGAATTCGTGTCGCTGCTGGCGCGCCTCGACAAACGCCATGTGCAAGCTGACTTCTAGCTCTTGCGCAATCATGCGGCCTCCATAATGCATTGCAACGGGTGGCCACCGCGCCGTGCGGCGGCCAGCACCAGCTCAACCTTGGTGGCGGCGACATCCTTTGAATAGACGCCGCACACACCCCGACCCTCATGATGAATCTTCAGCATGATCTGGGTCGCGGTTTCGAGGTCGCGTTTGAAGTACTCCTGCAGAACCATCACGACGAACTCCATCGGCGTGTAGTCGTCGTTGAGCATGACCACCTGGTACATGGGTGGCGGGAGCGTTTTCGCCGGCTGCCGCTCGACAACGACGGCCCCTTGCCCGTCGTCGGGCTTGGGCATCCCCCGAGGCGGGAGAGCGGGTGGAGATGGCGGCTCCGCTGGCATGGATTCATTCTATCGAGTTGACGGTCTGCGGTTGCTAGGTTGGCATATTGAGGCCCAGGGGACAAACCGCAAGGCCGGAAATGCATCACGAGCGTCGCGCTATTCGAGTTCGAGGGATGTCGACGCCCGCTTTCGAGTACGTCGACACCCCCCGTGTTCCGCCCGTGCCGGCTGTCCAGCGGCGTATTGACAGGGCTTGGCGGGCCCGCCCAGAATGCGCGCTGAAAACAACAGGAGGTGGGGTATGGCCCTCGGGACAGTCAAGTGGTTCAACGACGCCAAAGGCTTCGGCTTCATTGAACCAGAGGGGGGTGGCGAAGACGTCTTCGCGCATTTCTCGGCCATTCAGATGGACGGATTTCGAACCCTGAAGCAAGGCGGCAAGGTCACCTACGACCTCGTGCAAGGCCCCAAGGGTCAGCTGGCCCAGAACATCTGCCCGGTCGACGGCTCCGGCGCCGCGCGCCCCGTCAAGCAGGTGTCGGCAGCCGGCGCGCAGGCGGTCGCTGGCTGAGCGTTCGCCTCGGCGAACCGGATCCGCGATCAAAAAGCCCGCCATTCGGCGGGCTTTTTGCGCTGGCGGCGCGGCACCCGGCCGCGCCGGCGTCACATGTGGTCGATCATCACCTGACCGAAGCCAGAGCATGACACCTGAGTGGCGCCGTCCATCAGCCGGGCGAAGTCGTAGGTCACCTTCTTCGACAGGATCGCCTTTTCCATGGAGGAAATGACGAGATCGGCGGCCTGGGTCCAGCCCATGTGCCGCAACATCATTTCGGCCGAGAGGATCTCCGAGCCCGGATTCACGTAGTCCTTGCCGGCGTACTTCGGCGCCGTGCCGTGAGTCGCCTCGAACATCGCGACAGAGTCGGACAGATTGGCCCCCGGCGCGATGCCGATGCCGCCCACCTGTGCCGCGAGCGCGTCGGAGACATAGTCGCCGTTGAGGTTGAGAGTCGCGATCACGGAGTACTCGGCGGGGCGCAGCAGGATCTGCTGGAGGAAGGCGTCGGCGATCGAGTCCTTGACAACGATGTCCTTGCCGGTCTTCGGATTCCTGAACTTGACCCACGGGCCGCCGTCAATGGGCTCCGCGCCGAACTCGGTCTGCGCCAGGGCGTAGCCCCAGTCGCGAAAACCGCCTTCGGTGAACTTCATGATGTTGCCCTTGTGGACCAGCGTCACCGACGGTTTGTCGTTGTCGATCGCGTACTGGATGGCCTTGCGCACCAGGCGCTCGGTGCCCTCCTTGGAGACAGGCTTGACGCCGATCGCCGAAGTGCCCGGGAAGCGGATCTTCTTGACCCCGAACTCGTCTTGCAGGATCTTGATGAGCTTCTTGGCCTTGTCGCTCTGCGCCTCGAATTCGATGCCGGCGTAGATGTCCTCCGAGTTCTCGCGGAAGATCACCATGTTCGTCTTGTGCGGCTCCTTCACCGGCGAAGGCACACCGTCGAAGTACTGGATGGGTCGCAGGCAGACATACAGGTCGAGCTCCTGGCGCAGCGCCACGTTCAGCGAGCGGATGCCCCCGCCCACCGGCGTGGTCAGCGGCCCTTTGATCGAGACAACGTACTCCTTCAGCACCTGCAGCGTCTCTTCGGGCAGCCACACATCGGGACCGTAGACCTTGGTCGACTTCTCGCCGGCGTAGACCTCCATCCAGTGGATCTTCTTCTTGCCGCCGTACGACTTCTCGACCGCCGCATCGACCACCTTGATCATGACCGGCGTGATGTCGAAGCCGGTGCCGTCACCCTCGATGTACGGAATGATCGGCTGGTCCGGAACGCTGAGCGAGAAGTCGGCGTTGACGGTGATCTTCTGCCCGCCTTGGGGCACCTTGATGTGCTGGTACATGTGGGGGGAGCTCCGCGGAGGATGTCCGCAATGGTCGGATGACGGTCGGGAAGCGCTGTGCCGGGCTATCGGTACTCAGCCTGAGATTCTATGCCACTCGACTTGTCAACCGAGTCTTCGGACGGCCCGTTGTGGTGCCGTCTCCCGATGAAGGGGGGCGGTTCAAACTTTCGAAAGGTAAACACATGAACAAGCTTCTGGCCGCACTGATCGCCACGTTCTTCGCCGCTGGCGCCTTCGCCGCTGACGCCGCCAAGCCGGCTGCTTCGGCCGCCGCTGCAAAGACGGAGGCCAAGGCCGCCGCCACCGAGAAGAAGGCCGAGAAGGCTGAAGAAGCCAAGCCGGCTGCTTCGGCTGCCAAGGCTGCCAAGAAGGCCAAGAAGGAAGCCAAGGCCGAAGAAAAGAAGGCCTGATCAGGCTTGTCTCTTCGACGTCAGAGCCACCGCGGCAACGCGCTGGCCGCGTCCCGAACGCCCGGCTCGTCCGGGCGTTTTTGCGTCCGTGTCACGGCGCTCGATAATTCGGGTTCACCCTGAAACGCCCATGAACATCAACGCCCTCCGCACTTTCGTCGCCGCGCCCGCGCTCGCTGTGTCCCTCGCGTGTCTTGCGCAGACCGGTCCGCAGAAGCTGCCATCGATACGACTCAATGCCGGCATCCACAACATCCAGGCCGAGGTAGCGCGCACGCCGCAACAGCGGGAGATCGGGCTGATGTTCCGCGAGTCGATGGGCCCCAACGAAGGCATGCTGTTCGCGTTCGACGAGCCTGCGACACAGTGCTTCTGGATGAGAAACACCTTCGTCCCCCTGGCAGTGGCGTTCGTCGCGGACGACGGCACCATCGTGAATACCGACGAGATGAAACCGCAGACGCTGGATTCGCACTGTTCGGCCCAGCCCGTGCGCTTCGTGCTGGAGATGAACAAGGACTGGTTCACCAAGCGCGGCATCAAGGCCGGCTTCAAGCTGAAGGGGGAGCCCTTCCGCCCCTGAAGCGAAAGAGCCGGTCGCTGGGACCGGCTCTTTCGCTTTCGCCAGACGGCAATCAGGCGAAGTTCTTTTCGGCGAAGTCCCAGTTCACCAGCGAGCTGAGGAATGTCTCGACGAACTTCGGGCGCAGGTTGCGGTAGTCGATGTAGTACGCGTGCTCCCACACGTCGATCGTGAGCAGCGCCTTGTCACCGGTGGTGAGCGGCGTGCCGGCTGCTCCCATGTTGACGATATCGACCGAGCCGTCCGACTTCTTCACCAGCCAGGTCCAGCCGCTTCCGAAGTTGCCGACCGCGCTCTTCGTGAACGCCTCCTTGAAAGCGGCGTAGCTGCCCCACTTCGCATTGATCGCCGCAGCCAGCGCGCCCTTCGGCTCGCCGCCGCCCTGCGGCTTCAGGCAGCTCCAGAAGAAGGTGTGGTTCCAGACCTGGGCGGCGTTGTTGTAGATCCCGCCGGAGGACTTCTTGACGATCTCCTCCAGGCCCATGCTTTCGAACTCGGTCCCCTTCTGCAGGTTGTTCAGGTTCACGACATACGCGTTGTGGTGCTTGTCGTGGTGGTATTCGAGCGTCTCCCGGCTCATGTGCGGCGCGAGCGCGTCGTGTGGATACGGCAGCGGCGGCAGGGTGTGTTCCATGATCGTCCTTTCGGGGTTTCGTTGTCGGGATGGAGCAAGCCAGGGATGCGGATTGTAGGCAGATGGCAATGCCACGTCGGGGGCAGATGCATGGGCCCGCACGAGAGACGCGCGTCAGTTGTCGTTGTCAGGCGGCGTCGGCGCGAGACCCGTCACCTGCACGTTGGCAGACCCGTCGGCGAGCACCGCAGCGAGAGCCTGGCCGACCCGCAACCGGACGACCGACTGGACCGGCTCGCCGTTCGTGTCCGCCAGCCATGCGTACCCGCGCCGCAGCACCTGTTTGGGATCCAGGGCATGCAGGCGCACCCCGAGCGACGCGACACGCTGCCGGTGAAAGTCGATGGTCGCCGGCATGGCCCGTTGCCACCGGGCTGCGTGCTGATCGAGCCGAGCGGCATGCACCGACGTCGTACGATGGACCGTCGTCGACAGCCGCTGCTGCAACATCGCCAGCGCACCGGCTTGGCGGTGCAGCATGAGCGCAGGACGGGCCAACCGCAACGAGGCCGCATCGAGCCGCTGCGAATGCGCATCCACGAGCTGCTCGACGCGACGCCGCATGCGCCCACCCAGTGAGCGCAAGGCCGCCTGATCGTCCGCGAGCGCGGAGGTGGCCAGCTCGGCGGCGGCGGTCGGCGTGGGTGCGCGCAGGTCGGCCGCGAAGTCGCACAGCGTCACGTCGGTCTCGTGTCCCACGCCGCAGACGACAGGAATGCGTGAAGCCACGACGGCCCGCACGACACGCTCGTCGTTGAACGCCCAGAGGTCCTCCAGCGAACCGCCGCCACGGCACAGGATCAGCGTGTCCACCTCGCTGCGTCGCGTTGCCACAGCGAGAGCGCGCACCAACGCGTCCGGTGCGTCCGAGCCCTGAACGGGACATGGGTACACGATCACCTCGACGTGGGGTGCGCGACGGGCAAGCGAGCTGAGCACATCGTGAAGCGCAGCGGCCGCCAGCGAGGTGACGACGCCGACGCGACGCGGATGGCGCGGCAGCTCGCGCTTGCCGGCCGGATCGAAGAGTCCTTCGGCCTCGAGCTTGGCCTTCAGCCGCAGGAATTGCTCGAACAGCGCGCCAGCGCCGGCTCGCTGCATCGACTCGACGACGAATTGAAGTTCCCCGCGCGGCTCGTACAGGGCCATGCGGCCGCGAAGCTCGACGAGATGACCATCCGCGGGCGTGAAATCGAGCATGCCCGCAGCGCGCCGAAACATCGCACACCGGATCAGGGCGGACTCGCCGTCGGAGTCCTTCAGGCAGAAGTAGCAATGACCGCTGGGGGCACGCGAAAAGGCAGACAACTCGCCACGCACGGTGCACACCGAGAAGCGGTTGGCGAGCGCATCGGAGACCGCGCGGACGAGACCAGCGACCGTCCAGACCAGCCGCTGCGGTCCCCTGAAAACCGGCTCAACCACGTGCAACGCAAGCAGCGGCGCGCGGCCAGAACTCCACAACCGCGCCAATCAAGGGCTGGCGGGCCATCAAGCCCGTCACAGGGCTTTCACATTCACGCAAGTGCTTGATTTTCAAGGAGTTCTTCCTGCTTAACTTTTGAGCAAAACGTTGCCGGCCCAGCATTTTCGTGGCTCCGCGCGGAGCGCAGCCGGGTTGCCCACAAAGTTATCCACATGAGCAGTGGATTGTCCGAGCGCTGTTGTCGTTTCGGCGACAGTGGGTATGCAAGGAGCATCGCCGCAACGCCCGCCGGGGCCATAATCGCGCGTCCCAAAAACCGCTCGCCGCCGAAAGGACCGGATTGTTTTCGATCATACAAGCCGCTGGCTGGCCCATCTGGCCGCTGCTCCTGTGCTCCATCGCCGCCATGGCGCTGGTCATCGAACGATTCACCAGCCTGCGCGGGCCGAAGGTGGCCCCGCCGACTCTCGTGGATGAAGTGATCTCGGTGACGCGGTCGAGCCTGCCCAGCGCCGATGTGGTCAACAAGCTGGAGCGCAACTCGGTGCTTGGCGGCGTGCTGGCGCGGGGCCTGCGCGCGGTGATCGCCGAACCGCGCATCACCGAAGAGGCGCTGCGAGAAGCCTTCGAGGCGGCCGGGCGGGCCGCCGTGCACCGCCTCGAGCGGTATTTGAACACTCTGGGCACCATCGCCTCGGCCGCGCCTCTGCTGGGCTTGCTCGGCACCGTGATCGGCATGATCGAAATCTTTGGATCTCAGGCGCCGACCGGCGGCAACAACCCCGTGCTTCTGGCGCACGGCATCTCCGTGGCGCTCTACAACACGGCGTTCGGGCTGATCATCGCGATCCCGTCGCTGATGTTCTACCGGTACTTCCGCGGCCTGGTCGACGCCTACACGCTCGAGCTCGAGCAGGCTGCTCATCGCATGGTGCCGCACCTCATGCGCTTCGCCGTGCCGCGCGCAACGGCCGCCTGACACCCGCGTCGCGATGAACTTTCGCAAGCCCCGCCCGGAAGAACCGGAGATCAACCTGATCCCGTTCATCGACGTGCTGCTGGTGATCCTCATCTTTCTGATGCTGTCGACCACGTATTCCAAGTTCACCGAGCTGCAGATCACGCTGCCGACGGCCGACGCCGAGAAGGCGCGCGACCGACCGCGCGAGATCATCGTCTCGGTCTCGGCGGACGGGCGCTTTGCGGTCAACCGCAAGACCATCGACGGGCGCAGCGTCGAAGTGCTGACCTCGGAACTGTCGGCCGCAGCCACCGGCATCGAGGATCCGATCGTCATCGTGTCGGCGGACGCCACCGCTGCCCATCAGTCCGTCGTCAATGTCATGGACGCGGCGCGCCGCGCGGGCCTCGCCAAGCTCACCTTCGCTGCACAAACCCCGCAAGGCGGCGATCGCTGACCCGGCGCGATGGCGCGGGCGTCGGCATCTCAACGGCTGCAGCAGGCCTGGCTGTCGCGCGGGCCGTTGGCGTGCTCGCTGCTGCCGCTGGCGGCTGCCTACGGCGCGCTGGTGCTGCTGCGAAAGGGGCTGATGCGCCTCGGAGTCCTGCGGCCGCAGACATTGGCGGTGCCGGTCATCGTCGTCGGCAACCTGATTGCCGGTGGAGCGGGAAAGACGCCTGCCGTGATGGCCGTGGTCGCAATGCTCCTGCGACGCGGCCGTCGGCCGGGCATCGTGTCGCGGGGACACGGTCGCTCTGGTGACGCCGTCCTCGAGGTCCTCCCCAACACCCCCGCCGCGCGCAGCGGCGACGAGCCGCGGCTGCTGCGCATGCGGGCGGGCGTGCCGGTCGTGGTAGGACGCGACCGCGTGGAGGCGGCTCGCGCATTGCTTCGCGTCCATCCAGACGTCGACGTGATCGTGAGCGACGACGGCTTGCAGCATCGCCGCCTGCCGCGATCGGCGCAGGTGCTGGTGTTCGACGAGCGCGGCGCCGGCAACGGCTGGCTGCTGCCGGCGGGGCCGCTGCGCGAGCCCATGCCTGCGCAGGTTTCGCCGGGCACCCTTGTGCTTTACAACGCAGCCGCGCCCTCCACTGCGCTGCCCGGGCACTTGGCGCGGCGCTCGTTGCCGGGCCTCGTGCCGCTGCGCGAGTGGTGGAACGGCGCACCACCGTCGATGCAGGCGCTGCGCGCACTTGTCGGGAAACCCGTCGTGGCCTGCGCCGGCATCGCCCACCCGGCCCGGTTCTTCGACATGCTGAGCGGGCACGGGCTGTCGACGTCCGCGCTGCCGCTGCCGGACCATCACGACTTTGCCGAGGTGCCCTGGCCCCCCGGCACATCGGATGTCATCGTCACCGAAAAGGACGCGGTCAAGCTGGACACGGGCCGGATCGGGGCCACGCGGGTGTGGGTGGCCCCGCTAGACTTCGAGACCGGCGACGCATTCGAAGCCGAGCTGCTGCGGCTGCTGCCGCCCGCCTCCACAAGGAAGCCTGATGGATACCCGATTGCTTGAATTGCTGGTGTGCCCGATCTGCAAGGGTCCGCTCGAGTACCAGCGGCCTCCGCAGCACGAAAAGGCCGAGCTCCTGTGCGTGGCGGACCGCCTGGCCTTCCCGGTCCGCGACGGCATTCCCGTGATGCTCGAGAGCGAGGGGCGCTCGCTGGACGACAACGCAGCGGTGGAATCGCCGAAGTGAAGTTCACCGTTCTGATCCCCGCGCGGCTGGCCTCGACGCGCCTGCCGCGCAAGCCGCTGGCTGACATCGGCGGCGCTCCCATGGTGGTGCGGGTCGCGCAGCGGGCCATGCAATCGGGCGCACAGCGCGTCGTCGTGGCCACCGACAACCGCGAGATCGTGTGCGCCTGCGAGGCGCACGGTGTGGCTGCCTTGCTGACCCGGGATGACCATCCCACCGGCAGCGACCGCCTGGCCGAAGCGTGCACGCTACTGGGTCTGTCGGACCGCGACATCGTCGTCAACGTGCAGGGCGACGAGCCGCTGGTCGATCCGGGGCTCATCGACGCATGCGCCGAGCTGCTCGCGATGCACCCCGACTGCGTGATGAGCACGCCCGCGCATCCCATCGACGATGCGGCGGAGCTTCTCAACCCGAACGTCGTCAAGGTGGTCTGCGATGCGGCCGGGCGGGCACTGTACTTCTCGCGTGCGCCGATTCCATGGTGGCGCGACGGCTACGCACCGGCCGTGGACACGGTCAGCACGCCGCCGCCGCTTCGGCACATCGGCCTGTATGCCTATCAGGTCGAATTCCTCAAGCGCTTCCCGCGCCTGAGCGTCAGCCCGCTCGAGAAGGTGGAATCGCTGGAGCAGCTTCGCGTCTTGTGGCATGGCCAGCGCATCGCGGTCCACATCACGCACACACGACCCGGCCCGGGCGTCGATACCCTGGAGGATCTTGATCGCGTGCGTGCGGTGTGGGCCGGTGCTGTGCCCCCGTGACGCGTCAGCTTCGCGCAGGGGCTGCGTGATATTCTGGGCCGAAAGCGTGGACCCGGACTCTCGAAGGCCACGCACGAGACACCATCACGAGGACGATCGATGAGACTGATTCTGTTGGGCGCGCCCGGCGCCGGCAAGGGCACCCAAGCGGCTTTCATCTGCCAGAAGTACGGCATTCCGCAGATTTCCACCGGCGACATGCTCCGTGCCGCGGTCAAGGCCGGCACGCCGCTCGGCATCGCCGCGAAGAAGGTCATGGACAGCGGCGCGCTGGTCAGCGACGACATCATCATCGGCCTGGTGAAGGAACGCATCGCGCAGCGGGACTGCACCAACGGCTTTCTGTTCGACGGCTTTCCGCGCACGATCCCGCAGGCCGAAGCCATGCGCAACGCCGGCGTCAGGCTCGACTACGTCCTCGAGATCGACGTGCCCGACGAAGCCATCATCGAGCGCATGAGCGGTCGGCGTTCGCACGTCGCATCGGGACGCACCTACCACGTCAAGTTCAATCCGCCCAAGGTCCCTGGCCGCGACGACCTCACCGGCGAGGAGTTGGTCCAGCGCGAAGACGACAAGGAAGAGACCGTGCGCAAGCGTCTTGCCGTGTACCAGAGCCAGACGCGTCCGCTGGTGGCCTACTACTCCGAATGGGCAGCCAGCGGCGATGCCGATGCGCCCAAGTACCGCAAGATCAGCGGCACGGGCAGCGTCGACGAAATCACCTCCAGAGCCTTGGCCGCGCTGAGCTGAGGCGCTCATGCGCCCGCCCCAATGCCGCTCGCCGAGCGGCATTTTTTCCGGCGACAATTGACGTATACGTCAATAACGGAGCACATCCACATGGACATCGCAGGCAAGGTCTTCATCGTCACCGGCGGGGCTTCGGGTCTCGGAGAAGGAACAGCGCGCATGCTGGCCGCCCATGGCGGGAAGGTCGTCATCGCCGACCTGCAATCCGACAAGGGCGAAGCGCTTGCCGCCGAGCTGGGCGCCTGCGCCGCGTTCGTCAAGTGCGACGTCAGCCAGGAAGCCGACGGCCAAGCGGCTGTCGCCCGGGCAACGTCGATGGGCAAGCTGATGGGCCTGGTCAACTGCGCGGGCATCGCACCCGCCGCCAAGACCGTCGGCAAAGACGGCGCGCATCCGCTTGCCCTGTTCAGCAGAGTGGTGACGGTCAATCTCATCGGCAGCTTCAACATGATCCGTCTCGCGGCCGAAGCGATGGCGAAGAACGAACCGGAGCCCACCGGCGAGCGTGGCGTGTTGATCTCCACCGCCAGCGTCGCAGCCTACGACGGCCAGATCGGGCAGGCCGCGTACTCGGCCTCCAAAGGCGGCGTCGTCGGCATGACCTTGCCGATCGCCCGCGACCTGGCACGCAACGGCATTCGCAACATGACCATCGCGCCCGGCATCTTCGGCACGCCGATGCTCTTCCAGATGCCCCAGGAGGTGCAGGACGCTCTCGCCGCCGGCGTGCCGTTCCCGAGCCGGCTGGGCACGCCAGCCGACTACGCCAAGCTGGTCCACCAGATCGTCACCAACGAGATGCTGAACGGTGAGGTGATCCGCCTCGACGGCGCCATTCGCCTCGCTCCGAAGTGACGTCCCCGGCACGGTGCATGACAAAGGGCCAGCGTTCGCTGGCCCTTGTTCGTTGAAGCGAAGGATCGCTACTTCCGCTTGGCGTACAGCGCCCACAGGCGCGCCAGGTCGGCGGTGCCGTCGTTGCCGGCCACGCTCTTGAGCGTGGCCTGCACCTTGCCGTTGTCGCCGGCCATGATCTGCGCGATCGCGTAGTGCAGCTTGGCGTCCTCGGCGCGCTTGAGGTTGCCCTTGGCCAGCCCCTGCTGCATCAGCTGCAGCCCCTTCTGCTTGTCGCCCTGGAACACCAGGTTCATCCCCGCGTTGACCAGCGCCGTGCCGTCCTTGGCCTCCTGCGCCTCGGCGATGCTCGTGGCCTGGTTCTTCTTGTCCTCGTCCAGCCGCTTGGCCACCAGCTCGCGCAGCCGCTTGTGCCGCTCGGCTTCCGCGCCCTGCCCCAGAACGTTGGTGGCAAAGCCCTTGTCCAGCACCTGCTTGGCCTCGGCCGGGAACCCCGCCTGCACCGCCAGCTGCGCCATCTCCATGTAGTCGCTGGCCTTGGTCAAGGTCTCCGTCGCCAGCGCCAGCCGGTACGTGTCCAGCGCGAGCCGGTCGCTGAAGTTGGGCTTGCGCTGCAGCCGCCCCAGCAGGTCGACCCAGTAGTCCTTCTTCGGGTAGTACGTCACCAGCCGCTCCAGCGCCCACACGTAGCCGCTGGTGTCGTTGAGCTTGAGCGTGGCGTTGACCAGCAGCTTGAGCCGGTCCTCGCCCGGCGGGTTGCCCGCCTTCTCCGCGTGCTGGATCTCGGTGGTCAGCTCCTTGGCCGCCCCGGCGAAGTCGCCCGCCAGGTACTGGCTCTGGATCAGCAGCGTGCGGATCGCCGGACTGGTGCCGCCTTCCTTGAAGTAGCGCTGGCCCCACTGCATCGCCTTGGCGTAGTTCTGCGCCCGGTAGTAGCCCCCCGCCAGGCTCTCGATCATGCGCAGCCGCTCGGCCGCGCTGACCTGCCCGCTGATGGCCTCGAACGACTTGGCCGCCGTCTCCACGTCGCCCGCGCCGCTGGCCGCGGCAATGCGCATGCGCTCGATCAGCGAGTTCTCCGCCGCCGTCTTGCCGCCCACCGCATCGGCCTCGCGCACCTTGGCCAGCGCCTCCTTGTACTTCTGCGCGCGGATCAGCTCCTGCGCGGCCTGCAGCGGCTTGCCGACCTCCGGGCGCACCGCGCCTTGCGCCTGCGCGCCCAGCGCCGCCGCGCTCAGCAGCGCCGCGCCCAGCACCTTCATCACCACAACGTGTCGCATCTGGTATGTGTCCGCTTCTACTTCACGAACTGCTCGTTGCCCACCATCCCGAGCTTGGTCACGCCCAGGCGCTGCGCGCTGGCCAGCACCGTGGCCACCGACTTGTACTCCACCAGCTTGTTCGGCCGGATGTGCACCTCCGGCTGATCCGCAACAGCGGCCGCCTGCGCCAGCTTGGCTTCCAGTGCCGCGCGGTCGGCCAGCGCTTCGCCGTTCCACAGCACCGTGCCGTCGAAGTCGATGTCGATGGTCACCACCACCGGCTCGGCCGTCGGCGGCGGCGGATTGCCCGCGGGCATGTTCAGGTTCACCGAGTGCAGCTGGATCGGGATCGTGATGATCAGCATGATCAGCAGCACCAGCATCACGTCGATCAGCGGCGTCGTGTTGATGTCCACCATCACGTCGGGCTCGCCCCCGCCGGTGTTCAGTGTCATGGCCATGGTTTTTCTCTCTCGTCGGTCTTGCTGGAGCCCCCTCGTGGAGGGGGCTGGGGGAGCGGTGCGTTCGGCGGTGCAACCGCCACCGAAGGGCTCAGCCCTTCGGCGGCGGTTCGGTGACGAAGCTGATCTTCTGGATCGCCGCGCGCTGGCAGGCGAACACCACCCGCCCGATGCTCTCGTAGCGCGTCTTCTCGTCGCCGCGAATGTGCACCTCCGGCTGCGGATTCATCGTCGCGATCTTCTTCAGCCGCTGGAACAACGCCTCGTTGTCCGCCACCAGCTGCGCGTTCCAGAACACATCGCCGTCCTTGTTCACCGAGATCTCGATGTTCTCCGGCTTGGTCTGCCGCGCAATGTTGCTTTCCTTGGGCAGGTTCAGCGCCACCGTCTGCGTCACCACCGGGATCGTGATCAGAAAGATGATCAGCAGCACCAGCATCACGTCCACCAGCGGCGTCGTGTTGATGGTCGAGACGACTTCGTCTTCGCCGCCGTCGGGGCTTCCGACGTTCATGGCCATGGCCGTACTCCTTGGCTATTGCAAACGAAGTCGTTTCAACGCGTGGCGCGGGCGCCCATCAGCACGCCGTGCAGGTCGGCCGCGAAGCTGCGCACCGCTTCCATCGTCACCTTGTTGCGCCGCACCAGCCAGTTGTAGCCCAGCACCGCGGGCACCGCCACGGCCAGACCGATCGCCGTCATGATCAGCGCCTCGCCCACCGGGCCGGCCACCTTGTCGATCGACGCCTGCCCCGCGATGCCGATGGCCGTCAGCGCGTGATAGATGCCCCACACCGTGCCGAACAGCCCCACGAACGGCGCCGTCGAGCCCACCGTGGCCAGGAACGCCAGCCCGTCCTGCAGCCGCGACTGCACATCGTCCACGCTGCGCTGCACGCTCATCGTCACCCAGCTGTTGCGGTCGATGTGCTCGGTCAGCGCGCCTTCGTGGTGGTCGTTGGCCTGGATGCCGCTCTCGGCAATGAAGCGGAACGCGCTGCCTTCCTTGAGCGTCTTGGCCGCATCACCCAGGCTCGCATGCTTGAAAAAGCCCCGGCGCGCCGCCTTCGCCTCGCTGGCGATCTTCAGGCTCTCGTACAGCTTGGTGATCAGGATGTACCAGCTGCCCATCGACATGATCACCAGGATGATCAGCGTGCCCTTGGCCACGAAGTCGCCTTGCGCCCACAGCGCGCTCAGACCGTACGGGTTGTCGATCGTCTCCTTGGTCGTCGATGCCGCCAGCGGCGCCGGCGCAGCGGGCGCCGGCGCAGTGGCAGCGGCATCGGATGCGGCCGGGGTGGCCGGCGTGGTCTGGGCGATGGCCGGAACGGTGGTCAAGGCGGCGACGCCGAAGGCGATCTGCACGAGCAAGGAGGCTGCGATGTTGCGAAGGGACATGGTTCTTCCGATCTCTGGAAATGGAACGAGTTGAGGCGGGCCACGGGTAAGCAGCCCAGATCAAGAGAGGGCTTGCCTATTCGAGCTTGTAGCCGAAGGGCACCTGCACGAGCACGTCGCGGCCTTGGCCTTGACACTTGTATTCGCCGACGATGCGAATGCTGTTGCGGGCGAAGATGGGATGCGTGGCGCGCAAGGCCTTGATGTCCTTGACCTCGCCGTTGGCTCCCAGCGTGAACTGGATCACCGCCTCGCCCTTCTCGATGCCCTGCCGCGCCGCTTCACGCGGGAAGCCGGCATCTCCCATCACGGTCGTGTAGTTCGAGCACACCACCGCCGCCGACACGACAGCAGGCGCCGGCGGCGCGGGCGGTGCGGCGACGACCGGCGGAGCCACCGGTGCGATCGCCACCGGCGCCGGAGGCGGCGTCGGGGTCACGGCGGTGATGGTGGGTTGCGGCGGGGGCGGCGTCTGGATCTGCACTTCCGGCGGCGGGATGAACGGCGGCGGCGGCGCTTCGAGACGCGGCGGCGGCGGCACCACCACTTCGGGCGGCGGCGGCGGCTTCTTGATCTCTTCGATGACCTTGGTCTCGATGGGCGCTCGCACCACCTCGACCACTTTCTTCGCCAGGCCGGTCACGAGGGCGTAGACGATGAACGCGTGGAACGCAATGACAAACGTGATCCCGACGAGATGCCTTCGGGGGTCCGCTTGTCGCTGAGAAAAGTTCATATCTGGGATCTCCAGAAAAACAAGAGGCGCAGCAAGTACGCGACTTACCTGTGCGCAGATGGACTTGTGGCCAGAAGGCCGAGGCCCACGGTAAGGCCGGCCTTCGCGCGGAAACGCGGATTCTAAGCCGCCGAACAGTGCGTTCCGAGCCTGGATTTCCCCAGCGGTCCGGGCGCGCCAAAGTCGCTAAGCCAGCTCCGTGCCAAGCCATTTGGCGGGCCACTCGGCCGCTTTGCAAAAGCACGAGGGGAGCAGGAGGCCTAGGCCACCTGCTCCCCTGCGACTTCAGGCCTGTCGACTCAGAAGGTGTACTTCGCGCCGACCGTGAAGAAGCGCCCGACGGCACCAGACTGATGCCACGTCTGGTTGTAGTTGATGCCGTAGGTCAGCACCAGGTACGGATCGAGCGGCGGCTTCTTGTCGAAGACGTTCTGGATCGAGAAGTTGATGTCCAGGTTCTTCGTCGGCGACCACTTGCCGAAGAGGTCGAAGGTCACGAACGACGGCAGCTTGCAGTTGCCCTTCCACTTGTTGCCGGACAGATCGTAGGACGCGCAGTCCAGGCCCCCGCCGGCGTAGTTGTAGAGCAGCCCGTTGGTCTCGTCGAGGACCGTGCCGTCGCCTTCGTCGGTCACCATCTCGCCCTTGTGATCGATGAGCTTGATCGCGCCGACGTAATTGACCACGCCGGTGAGCGCATAGGGCCCGCGATCCCAGGTCAGCGAGAGGCTCGCGCGATCCTTCGGCGTGCCCGCGCCTGCGCTCAGCACGATGGGACCGTGCGTCCCCGCGTACTCGCGCTCCACGCCGAATGCGTCGGTGCGGCGGAAGCTTCTCACGTGCGTCCAGTTCGCCTGTGCCGTCAGCTTGCCTGCCGAGCCCAGGTTCATCCGATGCCGCAGCTCGAGGTCGATGCCGTCGGTCTTGGTCTTGCTCGCGTTCGTGTAGAAGCCCGTGACGGTCACCAGGTTGCCCTGGTCGTCGTAGTACAGGAACGAATTGGGCTGGGCGCCCGGCAGCTGCGCGCTGATCAGGTTCGGGTGGTCAGGATCCGAGCCGTTGCACGAGAGCTGGCACTGATTGGCGGGAATGATGAGTGCCGGATCGGCCTGCACGATCTCGTTCTTGCGGTCGATCTTCCAGTAGTCGACCGTCAGGCTGGTGCCGGCGAGCGGCTCGGCGATCACGCCCAGGGTGTAGCTCTTGGCGGTTTCCGGCTTGATGTTCGGGTCTCCCTGCGACAGGATGCCGAAGCTGGTGAAGCCGAAGCTGGAGCCGCCGCGCTCTGCCGGGCCCGGGGCACGGAAGGCTTCGGCATACGTGCCGCGGATGGCGACCTGGTCGATCGGCCGCAGCTTGAAGCCGAGCTTCGGCGTCGTGGAATCGCCGAAGTCCGAGTAGTGGTCGTAGCGGGCCGCCGCGCTCAGCTCGAGCCACTTCGTCACTGGCGCGCTCACTTCGCCGAAGAGTGCCGTCACCCGGCGCTTGGCGCTGAACGCCGAATAGCCCAGGCCGACGATGGACGCCGTGTCGGTGAAGGGCACCGGCGGCGTGTTGGCATTCTCCCAACGCGTTTCCGCACCGAGCGCCACGCCGAGGCCACCGCCGGGCAGGCTCATCAGCTCGCGCGACGCCTTGATGTCGAGCGACTTGATGGAGCTGGTCGGCACGTTGGTGAGCGTCGGCGAGATGTGGGCGATGACGCTCGGATCCGTGAGGTTGGGGCTGGTGATCCGGTAGGTGCCGTTGTTGAGCGCCTCCTGCATCCGGTCGTAGATGATGTAGCCGTAGTTGTCGTTCACCAGCCGGCTCTTGATGTACGCCGCGCCGATGTCGAAGTCCCACCCGAACGCCTGTCCCTGCAGACCCTGCACGAGCCGCAGCACCTCGTTGTTGGTTCTCTGGTCGCGTCCGCCGAGCTCGGCCGGCCGATAGCCAAGGACCCGGTCGACGCCGAAGGTGTTGTCCGGATGCCCGGCGGGCAGAACCATCGGGTCGTGGAAGACGACCGGGTTCAGCGGATCCCCAGGCAGATAGACGCCGGCGTCGTTGTTCGCGCCCAGCGTGCCGTTGGCCCTGGACTTGGTGTTGAAGTAGCCCACCTCCAGGTAGGCCGACAGGTTGGGCGAGAACTGCAGCGTGCCCCGGCCGAAGAGGTTGATCCGGTCGATCGCGGGCTGGACTTCCTGTTCGACCAGCGGGTTGTACAGGCACAGACCCGTGTCGGCGCTGACGTTGGCGCCGCACCCGACGACGTTCACGCGCTGGCCGCTGCCCGGGACAGGCATGTTGCGGGTCACGCCGAACGGCGAGTTGATCGTCGCATTGGCGCCGAGCCAGGGGCGCAGCTCGCCATTGTTGGTGTTGTAGAACCCGTAGGGCCGCAGGTCGCTCTCGCCGACGAAACCGCGATCGACCGACCAGATGTTCTTCTGCTGCGAGGCTTCGAGGCTCAGGAAGACGTTGTACTTGTCGGAGTCGAGGTTGCCGAAGCCCACGGTGCCGAAGGCGCGGGTGGTCTGGCCGTCGCCTCGCGAGGCCTGGCCGTATGAAGCGCCGATCGATGCGCCGGTGTAGTTCTTGCGCAGGATCACGTTGACCACACCGCCCACGGCGTCGGCGCCGTAGATCGCCGAAGCGCCGTCCTTCAGGACTTCGAGGCGCTCGACCGCCTCGAGCGGAATGGAGTTGAGGTCGACGAAGCTGCGGGTGCCGTCATCGGCCAGGCCATAGGTCGTCATGCGCCGCCCGTTGACCAGCACCAGCGTCGAGTTGACGCCCAGGCCGCGCAGGGAAACGGCAGAGGAGCCGGAAGCGAAGCCGTTGGAGAAGGAGGACGGGATGGAGCCCTGTCCGTCGGCCGTGATGCCCCGCAAGACTTCCTGGATCGACTGCTTGCCGGTCTTCTCGATGTCGTCGCGCGTCATGACCTGGACGGGGGACGCCGTCTCGGTGTCCGTGCGCTTGATGTTGGAGCCGGTGATCTCCACGCGCTGCAGCGTCTGCTGCGCACTGGCCGGAAGGCTGGCGACCGCAAGGCCGCCGCCGAATGCTATCGCGAGAGCAGAGCAGAGTTGGGTCCTCTTGAACATTGTGGTCTCCTGGTGGTGCTCAAAACTCGGAGTTGGACTGGGGCCGGGATAAAAGTCCCCGACAAGTGGCACCTCGGAACGACAGCGGCGACATGTCCTGCGCGTGAACGCAAGGGACAGTCGCCACCCGTGCTAAAGCGCCCTAAAGGCTTGAATCAGAACTTGTACTTGAACCCGACACGGAAGTAGCGACCGATCGCGCCCGAGTAGTCCAGCGGGTTGTAGCCGATGGCACCGTAGGTTTCGGGATCGAACGGCGGCTTCTTGTCGAACAGGTTCTGGATGGATCCGAAGATCTCGGCCTTCGCGTTGAATGCGTAAACGCCCGACAGGTCGACGGTGTAGAACGACTTCACCTTGCAGCCGCCCGGCGTCGAAACGCCGGGCAGAGCGATGTCGTCGGCCCAGCACGGCGCCCCTTCCTCATCGATGCCCTTGAAGCTGCCCCGATAGTTCAGGTTGGCACCAAGGCGCACCGGACCCCGCTCCCACGTTGTCGTCACCTGCACGCGGTCCTTCGGAGAGCCGATGCAGTTCGTGATCTCGCAGTTGCCGTGGGTGCCTGCGTAGTCATGGACGGTACCGTCCGCGTCGATGACGCGCTGCTTCAGCAGGTGCGTCCAGGTCAGACCGGCGGTCAGCTTGCCTGCGTCGCCGAGGTCGAAGCGGTGCTTGCCTTCCACGTCCAGGCCGCGCGTCAGGCTCTGGGCCGAGTTCACGAAGCGCACGAAGGCGATCAGGATCGGGCCCGGGTCGGTCGCGTTGATGGCTTGCGCCGGGTCGCGAACATACCGGCCGGCATCGACGGCGGCCTGCGTGTCCTCGATCACCGGCAGGCCGGTGCGCTTGATCTGCCACAGGTCGGCGGTCAAGCTCGTCTTGGGCGTGATGTCCCACACCAGGCCCAGGGTGGTGCTCTTGGACTTTTCGGGCTCCAGGTCGGGGTTGCCCGTCTGCAGGTAGGTCGGTGCGACGCCGACGCAGTTCGACGGGGCGAGCGCGGGACCTGCACTGGCGCAGCGCAGCGGGTCGTTCACCGTCGCGCCGGAGAACGCGGCCAGCGAGTTGGCGCTGTTTTCCGCCGACGAGGGCGCGCGGAAGCCTTGCGCATACGTGCCGCGGAAGGCCAGGTTGTCCATGGCCTTGAACTTCGCGCCGACCTTGGGCGTCGTGGAGTTGCCGGCATCCGAATAGTGGTCGAAGCGAAGCGCCGCGTTGAGCTCGAGCCGCTTGGTCACCGGGAACAGGCCTTCCACGTAGGCCGCGTAGATGTCGTGTTCGCCACCGTACTTGGTGAGCGACAGTCCGATGTATTCACCCAGGCCGGTGTAGAACGGCAGGTTGTTGGCTTCATGACGCACTTCGGCGCCGACCGCGACGCCGATGGGACCGCCCTCGAGCTTTCCGAGCTCACGCGAGACCTTGATGTCGGCACCGTACTGGCGGGAGAAGCCCTCGCGCGACTGGTCTTGCAGCAAGGCGTCGTACATCGCCTGCGAGTTGAGGTGAGCGTTCTCGCCGATGCGCCACACCGTTCCGGGATTGGCGGCAATCAGCGCGGCGTAGGCCGGGCTGGCCGCGACGGCGGCGTCGACGTTGGTAGGGGTCGGGTTCAGCAGCGCGTTCTTCACGAGAACGTTCATCCGCTTCTTGAAGACGTCGGTCTGCTTGCTCTCCGAGAAGAACAGGCCGGTGTCGAAGTCCCAGGCCGCCAGGGTGCCCTTGAGCCCCACCACCGCGCGGGAGGTGTGGCTCTTCGACTCGATGATGTTCGGGCCGACGCCGGGTTCCAGCGACGGGTTGTAGGACAGGCGCGCCGCGCCGGCGTACGGGTTGTCCGGGTGTCCCGCCCCGAGCAAGGTCGTGGCCGTCTGCGACTGGGGGATGCCCGAGGGCGTGTTGACGGCCGTGCTGGGCGTCGAGCCCGTGTTGGAAACGACGGACTCGGTGTGGTAGTAGCTCAGCTCGGCGAAGGCCTCGAGATTCGGGTTGATCTGCTTGTTGAAGCGGCCGAAGAGGTTGTAGGTGTCGTGCTTCGGCTGGATCTGCCCGACTTGCTGCCAGATATCGGTGACGCAGCCGCCGCCCGGGTTGTTCTGCGGCAGGTTGGCCGTGGCATTGCAATACGCCTGGGCTGCGGGGAAGAACTCGCCGCGGCTGTGATAGACGTTGGTGGCCGGGTCCCGCACGTTGCCGATGATCGACTGGGTGGTCTGGTTGGCGGCCGGCGGGATCCAGCCGTTGCCGCCGGTGCGTGCCAGGTTGTTGCTCGCGGCGTCCGGGTCGAAACCGAACCCGTACACCGGGTTGCCGATGGCCGAGACGCCGACCGTGCCCCGGCCCATGCGGTCGCGGTACCAGATGGGGTCTTTCTTGCCGGCTTCGAAGTTCAGCAGCGCGTTGTAGCCGTCCTTCTGCATGTCGCCGAAGCCGTGGGTGATGGCGGCCCGGGCTTCGTTGCCGTCACCTTCCTGGGACACGCCGTAGCTGGCCTTGGCCACCGTGCCCGTGAAGTTCTTCCTCAGGATGATGTTCACGACGCCTGCGACGGCGTCCGAGCCGTAGATCGAGGACGCGCCGTCCTTCAGCACTTCGACCCGCTCCACCGCCTCCAGCGGGATGGCGTTCAGGTCGGTGAACGCGCGCTGGGCATCGTCGGCCAGCACGGCGGTCGTGACACGGCGGCCGTTGATGAGCACCAGGGTCGCATTGGCGCCCAGGCCGCGCAGCGAGATGCCGGAGGCAGTGGCCCCGGAGAAGCCGCGGCCATAGGTGAAGGGAACGGAGCCTTGAGCGTCGGCCGTGAGGGTCTGGAGGTATTCGGCGACGGTGCCCTTGCCGGATTGATCGATCTCCTGCTTGCTGATGACCTGGACCGGGGATGAGGTCTCGGTGTCGGTTCGCTTGATGTTGGAACCGGTGATTTCAACGCGCTCGAGGGACTGCTGGGCGAGTGCGGGGGCGACGCTGAGGGCCAGCGAGCCGCCAAAAGCGAGCGCAAGGCCTGTGCAGACCTTTGTTTTTCTGAACATTGGATCTCCTGTGGGGAAGCACTGAAAGGTTGATCGATAGACCCGGGCCCCCACAGCAAGTCACATGCCGATCGTGTGAACCGGCTGTGGCTCGTCTATGCAGACCTGTAAATCAATTGTCACGGTGAGGAAATGAAGGCTTTTCTAGGGTATTCCTTGATCGCCTTGCGGGCCGCTTCGTGCCGACCTGTCTAGACCACCTGTCCAACCCTCGAATTTCCTTATTTCATGCGGGTTGCAGACCGATTGACCCAGCGGGATGACTGCCGCATCGAGCGCTGCGGGATACGGCCTTAGGGGCATGTCCCTACGCCGGGTTTCGTGTCGCGTTGGGTACTCGCAACAGGAGAGGCGCCAATGTGTTGCGCCCGGCGCGCCGCGCAGGCGCGCCTCGCAACTGGTCTAGGCCGATGCCGCCAGGCCGCCGGGCGCCGATGCGCCGATTCGAGGCACGGCGGCCAGCAGTGCACGCGTGTACGCCGATTGCGGCGAGTCGAGCACCTGCTGCGAAGGGCCCCACTCCTCGACGCGCCCTGCCCGCATCACCGCCACCTGGTCCGCAATGAACTCCACCACACCAATGTTGTGCGTGATGAAGAGATACGAGACGCCCAGCTGCCGCTGCAGCCCGCGCAGCAGATTGAGGATCTGCGCCTGGACCGACACGTCGAGCGCCGAGGTCGGCTCGTCGCACACGATGAGCCGCGGCTCGACCGCCAGCGCACGCGCGATCGCGATGCGCTGGCGCTGGCCGCCCGAGAACTCGTGCGGATAGCGCGCCAGCGTGTCGCGCCGCAAACCCACCTGGTCGACCAGGCCCTCGACCCGCTGGCGCCGCGCCGCGGCATCCAGCTCCGGGCGCAACGCGAGCAGCCCCTCCTCCAGGATGTCGAACACCCGCATGCGCGGGTCCAGCGAGGCAAAGGGATCCTGGAAGATGATCTGCACCGAGCGTCGCGCCTCATGCAGTGCCCGACCCTGGAGCGCGAACAGGTCGCGGCCCTGGAGCAGCGCCTGCCCGGTGACCACGGCACGACCGCGCAGCAGCTGGACGATCGCCTTGCCGGTTGTCGTTTTGCCGCAGCCCGACTCTCCCACCAGCGCGAGGGTCTCGCCGGCGCGGATGCGAAACGAGACATCGTGTACCGCGTCGAACATCCTGTGCACGCGCTGCAGCAGACCCTTGCGGATCGGAAAGCGCACGCTGAGGTTCTGCACATCGAGCAGGGTGTCGCCAAGGTGACACGGCGCGTCGGCCGTGGTCTTGGCAGCAATGGGCTCGACCGTGGGTGCGTCCTCGGGCCGCGGCGCCTCCTCGGGCTCGTACAGGAAGCAGCGCACGCCGGCCGCGGCCGAGCCGATCAGCGCGGGCGGCTCGCGCCGACAGCGCTCGAACACCCGATCGCAGCGCGGCGCGAAGCGGCAGCCCGCAAACGCCTGCGTCAGGGGCGGCACCGTCCCGGCGATCGCGGCGAGCGCGCCGCCGCGCTTGCTGCGCTCGGGCAGCGCCCGCAGCAGCAGGCGGGCGTACGGGTGTCGCGGCGTGCGGAAGAAGTCGGGCGCCGGCGCCACTTCGACGATCTGCCCGGCGTACATCAGCGCCACCCAATGCGCCATGCCCGACACCACCGCCAGGTCGTGCGTGATGAGCAGCATCCCCATGCCCTGCTCGCGCTGCAGCCGCTTCAGCAGGTCGAGGATCTGCGCCTGGATCGTCACGTCGAGTGCCGTCGTCGGCTCGTCGGCGATGAGGAAGCCGGGCTCGGCAGCGAGCGCGATCGCGATCATCACGCGCTGCTTCTGGCCGCCGCTCAGCCGGAACGGATAGTCGTCGATGCGCTGCTGCGGCTCGGGAATGCCCACCTTGCCCAGCCATTCGATCGCCTTGGCCCGCGCCGCCGCGCCCCGCAGCGCCGTGTGCGCCTCGATCGCCTCGATCACCTGGTCCCCGATGCGCATCACCGGGTTCAGGCTGGTCGAAGGCTCCTGGAAGATCATGCCGATGCGTCCGCCGCGCACGCTGCGCATCCGGGATTCGGGCAGCGCGAACACATCGGTGCCGTGCAGCTCCATGCGGCCGCCGTCGATGCGCCCGTTGTCCGGCAGCAGGCGCATCAGGGCCAGCGCCGTCATGCTCTTGCCGCAACCCGACTCACCGACCAGGGCGAAGGTTTCGCCGCGCTCGATGCAAAGCCGCAGGCCGTCGACCGCGCGCACGAGGCCTTCCTCGGCGTCGAGCGCCACCTGGAGATCGTCGGCGCGCAGCATCAGCCTGCCGCTCGCTGCGGTCGCGCCGGCAGGATCCGGCGCGGCCGGAACAGCCGCGCGCGCGGGTCGAAGGCGTCGCGCACGGCGTCGGCGAACAGGTTGGCGGCGAGCACCAGCGCCACCATGAAGCCGAAGGCGGCGGCGAAGGACCACCAGACCAGCGGATCGCGGGACATCTCGTTGCGCGCCAGGTTGATCATGCCTCCGAAGCTGTTCATCGCCGGATCCACGCCGACGCCGATGTACGACAGCACCGCCTCGTACAGCACCAGCGCGGAGAAGTCGAGCACGGTCGTGATGATGATCAGGTGCACCACATTGGGCAGGACGTGGCGCCGCATGATGCGGGCGCCGCCGACGCCGAAGGCGGTGGCCGCCTGCACGTAGTCGAGCTCGCGCAGCTTCATCGTCTCTGCGCGCAGCAGCCGGCACAGCGTCGCCCAGCCGGTCACCCCGAGGATCACGCACAGCAGGAACAGCCGGACGTCGGCCCGCTCGGCACCGGTCTCGAACAGCTCGGGGTTCTTGTCGATGAACACCTGCATCATCAGCACGCAGGCTGCGATGAGCAGGACATTGGGCACCGACGACAGCGTGGTGTAGAGGTACTGGATCACTTCGTCGACCCAGCCGCCCAGGTAGCCGGCGAGGATGCCGAACAGCATCGCGAAGGGCAGCGTCGCGAGCGTCGACAGCGTGCCGATGACGAAAGCCGTGCGGATGCTCTTCAACGCCTGATAGAAGACGTCGTTGCCGGTGCGGTCGGTGCCGAACACGTGGTAGTCCTGTGCCAGCACCAGCGTCGGTCCCGCCACCAGGGCCAGCACCAGCAGCGTGAGCAGCGCGGCGCGCAGCGGCAGCTCGGTCTGGTTGCGCAGCAGCAGGCGCGCGGCTTCGGCCAGTCGCAGGCCGCGGCGCCAGGCCATGGCGCCTGCCACGGCTGCGGCCAGGGCCGCGGCGACCGCCAAGCCCCCCAGCATCCCCGCCCCCGCCCGGCGGACGATGTCGGCGCCGCGCTCGGCGACGTCGTCGTGCAGGTGCGCACCGCCGAACTGCAGCCGTGGATGGACGCGCTCGGCGCGGCCGTCGACCTCGATGCTGTCCTTGACCAGCGCGCGGGTGGCCAGCGGCGCCGAGTACGTGGTCTCGCGGCCGGCGAGCTGCCGTGCCAGCAGGAGGTCGAGCACGGACTCGGTGTGCGTGCCGTACGCCTGCTGCTGCGAGACGCCGGGCGCCGGCGGCAGCGCGCGCCGGAAGTGCAGGCTGTCCAGCAGCGCGACGGCGAAGAACATCAGCAGCACCACCGTGGCACACAGGGCGGGTGCGTCGCGGAAGACGCGGGCCCAGGTCGCCCGCTGCGTCGGGCTGCGTCCGATGCGCCAGCCGTACGCGGCGATGGCGACGGCCGTCAGCAGCACCACCACGTCGGACCACAGCAGGACGATCTTCGGCATGACGCTCAGCCCAGCCTGACCCGGGGATCGACCCAGGTGTAGGCGATGTCGACGACGATGTAGCTGGCGATGTACAGCACCGAGCCGACGAATACCATGGACCGCACGATCGCGAAGTCCTGCCCGGTGATGGCGTCGATCACGTAGGCGCCCAGGCCGGGTATCCCGAAGAAGCTCTCGAAGACCAGGCTGCCCAGGAACACGTACGGCAGGTAGCTGCCGGCGCTGGTGATGATCGGGATCAGCGCATTCGGCAGCACGTGGCGCAACAGCACCCGGGGCTCGGCCAGTCCCTTCGCGCGGGCCGTGCGCACGTAGTCACGCCCGACCTCCTCGAGGAACATCGCCCGGTACAGCCGCCCTTCCCCACCCAGGCGCGACAGCAGCGACAGCAGCACCGGCAGCGCCAGGAAGCGCACCGCATCCCATCCCGACTCGAAGCCGGAGATGGGCACCAGGCGGAACACGCGCGAGAACAGGAACTGGCCGACGATGATGTAGAAGAGCGCGCTGATCGACAGCATCAGCACGCAGGTCACGACGCCCCAGAAGTCGATGCGCGAGTGCTTGAAGAACACCAGCAGCAGGGCAAACGCCACGCTGGCGATCACCTGCAGCACGAACACCGGCACGGCGAGCTGCAGGCTCACGACCATGCGCCGGGCGATCTCGTGTCCGATGTCGGTCGCGCTGCGCGAATCGGAGCGGCCGAAGTCCAGAGCCATCAGGGATACCGAGCGCTCCCAGAACACGGTGTCGGTCATCCGCGCTGCACCGCTGCGCGCGTCGTTCCAGTAGAGCGGCTTGTCGTAGCCGCGCTCCACCTTCCATTTGTCGATCTGTTCCTGCGTGACGCGCTTGCCGCCGATGTTCAGGCGCGCCATGTCGTCGGGCGTGTTGACGGTGAAGAACAGCACGAAGGTGAACAGGTTCACCCCGATGAGAATGAGCAGTCCGTAGAGGCTGCGGCGCACGATGTACGTCAGCATCGCCTCAGCCTCGCGTGCCGGCCGGCAGCGCCACCGCCCGCTCGCGTGCAGCGAAGGCGCGCCGCGCGGCCCATCCGAGCCAGAGCGCGGCCAGCGCGATGAGCACGAGCGGCCACCACACCGGCCGGTTCCATTGCGCCTGCCGGGCCGCGCGCAGCGCCGCATCGACGCGGTAGTACAGCGTGTGGTCGTAGACGAAGATGCCGAACTTGCCGTTGGGAATCCACTGCTGGAACGCCCCGCCCGAATAAGGGAAGTAGCCCCAGGCCCACGGCGCATCCTGCTGCGCAATGGCGACCATCTCGTCGATGAGCTTCTGCCGCTGCGGCCCGTCGTCGAGCTGGGCGGCCTGGCGGTAGCGGCGGTCGAACTCGGGGTTTTCGTAGTTGGCTGCGTTCTCGCCCTCGAAGCGCGCTTTCGAATTGGGTCCGTAGAGCAGGAAGAGGAAGTTCTCGGGATCCGGGTAGTCGGCGTTCCAGCCCCACCAGAACACCTGCTGCTTGCCCTTCAGCATCTTTTCCTGGAACTGGTTGTAGTCGGTGGCGCGGATCTCCAACTGCACGCCGATCTTGGCGAACTGCCTGACCATCCAGTCCAGCTCGGCCTTGAATTCCGGCGTGGGCACGCGCTGGTAGTCGTAGTTGATGACCAGCGGCCGTCCGGTCTTCACGTCGCGGCCCTGCGGATAGCCGGCTTCGGCGAGCAACTGCCTGGCCTCGTCGAGCGAGCGGCGCACGACCTGGCCGTTGACCACACGGTGCGTCACCGGGTTGTGCCCCTCCACCGTGCCGTGCCGCGTGCCGAACACGCCCGGCGGGACCGGACCGTGCGCGGCCTCGCCGGCCTTCTGCGTGAAGACGCGCCCGTAGCCTTCCTCCCAGTCGATGGCGATCGACAGGGCATGGCGCAGCTTTCGGTTGCGCAGCTGCTGCTCGGGCGTGTCGCCCTTGCCGACCACGGGGTCCAGCCAGTTGAAGCCGAGGTACCAGTTGCTGGGCTCGATGCTCTTCGGAAAGCGCTGCCCGCGCGCTTCGAACTGGCGCCGGACATCATCGGAGTCGGCCGCATCGGCAAGGAAGTCGGGCCCCCAGTCGGAGCGCTCGATCTCCGGCACGTCAAGGAAGCCCTGCACGAACTTGGCGCGCAGCGGCGTCTTGTCCTTCTCGACCTCGAACACCAGCTTGTCGACAAAGGGCATGGACTTGCCGCAATCGTCCAGCAGGCCCGCGGCACGGTCCTCGGGCATGCCTTCGCAGGGATACGGCACGCCGCGGAAGACCGGGTTGCGCTCCAGCACCAGTCGCCGGTCCTGCTCGTACTGCGTGAGCACGAACGGCCCGGTGCCGACCGGCCAGGTGTCCAGCGACAGGCCGTTCTTCGCCATGCCGGGCTGCGCATAGAACCGGTCGGCCTCCCAGGGGACCGGTGAGAGGAACGGCATCGTCATCCAGTACTTCCACTGAGGGTACTTGCCCTTGATGCGCAGGCGCAGCAGATGCCGCTCGGGCGCCGTCGCGCCTTCGAGCGGGAAGCGGCGGAAATCGAGGAAGGGCTTGTCGAGCGCCGCCGGGTCCAGCCCCTGGCGCAGCTTCGCGTCCTCGGCGCGGATCAGCGGGCCGTATTCCCTGAGGCCGACGACGTGCTCGGCGAACACGCCGTACACCGGCGCCTCGATGCGTGTCGTCGCGTGCCGCTTCACCGCATAGACGAAATCCTCCGCGACGACCTCGCGCGTGCCGGTGTCCTTGAAATCGAAGGGCGTGTGCTTGTCGGCGGCGTCCTCCGCTTTCATCGCGTGATAGCGGTACTCGCCGGCCGGCGTCTTGGCGAACGCCGGATGCGGCGCGTACATCACACCCGGCCGGATGCGCACGTCGTAAACGCTTTCGGCCACCTGCTCGCCGGGAGCATCGGCCGGCAGCGGCTGGCCGTTCCTGTCCAGGTAGCGCGGCGCGACGATCTCGGTGGCCAGCCGCGGCACCAGCGTGTACGGCCGCTTGAGGTAGTGATAGGCGTAGAGCGTCTCGTACACCGACAGCAGGTACGGCGTCTCGTTGAGTGAATACGAGGCGGTCGGGTCCAGGTGGTGCGGCGTGCGCTCCTGGAAGGCGACGAACAGCGTGTTGCTGCGCTCGCTGCCCCGCGGATGCGGGCTGTTGTCGCAGGCACCCAGCAGGGCCAGGCCCACCAGCGCCAATATCGCGAGCGTCTTGCGGCCCATGGATTCAGTGGTGCGCGTGGTCCCAGCCGATCAGCACGTCGCGCCCGTTCACGAGCAGCTCGACACGTGTGCCGACCGGCATCGTGACCTTGGTCGGCACGTGGCCGAACGGCAGACCGGTGAGGATGGGCGTTTTGGTCACCGAGCGCAGATGCGCGACCACCGTCTTGAGCGAATAGCCCCGGTCCAGCGGCGACGGGCGCCAGGCGCTGAACGCGCCCAGCACGACGGCCTTCTGCTGGTCGAGCACACCTGCCTGGTGCAGCTGCAGCAGTCCCCGCTCGATGCGATACGGATGCTCATTGACGTCCTCCAGGAACAGCACGCCGCCCCTGGCGGCGCGCCGCGGCCAGTGCGACGTGCCGAGCAGCGAGGTCACCAGGCAGAGGTTGCCGCCCCATAGCGTGCCGCGCGCCTGCAACCCATCGAAGCCGGCCTCGGTACGGAAGCCGATCGCCTCGAGCTCGCCGCTCATCGCCTCGCGAAAGCAGGCCTCGGTGATGTCGTCCACCGCGTCGCCGCCGAAGTCGTCGCAGGCGAGCGGTCCGGCCCAGGTCACCCCGTCGGCATGCGCCAGCAGGCCCAGCTGCAGTGCCGTCAGGTCACTCTGGCCGACCCAGCGCGTGCCCTTCTCCACACTGCGCGCGATGCGCTTCCAGTCGATGCGGTCGAGCAGCCGCGTGAGCCCGTAGCCGCCGCGGGTGGCGAAGGCGATGTCGGGTGCGCCGGCGGCGACGCGGTGCAGCGCCGCGAGGCGCGTGTCGTCGTCGCCGCCGAAGCGCTGGTGCCGGGCCAGCGCCGCTTCGTCGACCTGCACGTCGAAGCCGTAGCCGGCGAGGCGCCTGGCCGCGCGGCGCAGCGGGGTGGCGGCCTTGAGCACGCCGGCGGGCGTGTAAAGGCACAAGGAGGTGGCGGTCATCGTGCGATCAGGACGTGGGCGGCGGCGTGTCGACCTCGACCGCCTCGCCAGTGGGAATCGGACCGGGCTCGGTGTCCTCGCCTGCGTCCGTCGACGTGCCGCGTCGCTGGCGATACAGCTCGCGCCGCTCGGCGAAGAAGTCGCGCAGCACCTTGCCGCAGTCCTCGGCCAGCAGGCCGCCCTCGACCTGCGTGTGGTGGTTCAGCCGCGGCTCGGCGAACAGGTTCACCACCGAGCCGGCGGCGCCCGTCTTCGGGTCGGGCGCGCCGAACACCACGCGCTTGAAGCGCGCGTGCATCAGCGCCATGGCGCACATCGCGCACGGCTCCAGCGTCACGTACAGCTCGCATTCGGGCAAGCGGTAGTTCGACAACAGGGTGGCCGCGTGACGCAGCGCGACGATCTCGGCGTGCGCGGTCGGATCGTTCTCGGTGATGGGCCGGTTGTAGCCGGTGGCGATGACCTGCCCGGCGCGCATGATGACCGCGCCCACCGGCACCTCGCCGACGAGCCAGGCGTTCTGCGCCTGGTCGAGGGCGATGCGCATGGCATGTTCGTCGGACGGCGTCATGACGACCCGGTCCGCCAAGGAGTGATCGACACGATGTGTCTCACGAATCCGTCATTCCCATTCGATGGTGGCAGGCGGCTTGCTCGACACATCGTAAGTGACACGGTTGATCCCGCGCACCTCGTTGATGATGCGCCCCGACACCCGCTTGAGCAGGCTGTACGGCAACTCGGCCCAGTCGGCCGTCATGAAGTCGCTGGTCTGCACCGCGCGCAGCGCGACCACGTGGTCGTAGGTGCGGCCGTCGCCCATCACGCCGACGCTCTTGACCGGCAGGAACACGGTGAAGGCCTGGCTGGTGAGCTCGTACCAGGTCTTGCCGCTGACCGGGTCGGTGGTGTTGCGCAGCTCCTCGATGAAGATGGCGTCGGCGCGGCGCAGCAGGTCGGCGTAGCTTTTCTTCACCTCGCCGAGGATGCGCACGCCGAGCCCCGGGCCCGGGAAGGGGTGGCGGTACACCATGTCGTGCGGCAGGCCCAGCGCCACGCCCAGCTCGCGCACCTCGTCCTTGAACAGCTCGCGCAGCGGCTCGAGCAGCTTGAGCCCCAGCGTCTCGGGCAGGCCGCCGACATTGTGGTGGCTCTTGATCGTCGTCGCCTTCTTCGTCTTGGCGCCGCCGCTTTCGATGACGTCGGGGTAGATGGTGCCCTGCGCCAGCCACTTCGCGGACTTGAGCTTCTTCGCTTCGCGCTGGAACACCTCGACGAACTCGCGGCCGATGATCTTGCGCTTGGCCTCGGGATCGGCCACGCCGGACAGGTGGCCGAGAAACTGCTCGCTGGCGTCGACGTGCACCACCTTCGCGTGCAGGCGGCCGGCGAACATCTCCATCACCATCGCCCCTTCATTGAGGCGCAGCAAGCCGTGGTCGACGAACACGCAGGTGAGCTGGTCGCCGATCGCGCGATGGATGAGCGCCGCGGCGACGCTGGAGTCGACCCCGCCCGACAGGCCCAGGATGACCTCCTCGCTGCCGACCTGCTCGCGGATGCGCGCTACCGCTTCGTCGATGTAGTTGCCCATCACCCAGTCGGGCCTGGCGCCGCAGATGCCCAGCACGAAGCGGTCGAGCAGCTCGCGGCCCTGCACCGTGTGCGTGACCTCGGGGTGGAACTGCACGCCGTAGTAGCGGCGCGCCTCGTCGGCGATGCCGGCGATCGGACAGCTCGGCGTCGACGCCATCAGCTTGAATCCCGGCGGCAGCCTGGTCACCTTGTCGCCGTGGCTCATCCACACCTTGAGCATGCCGTGGCCCTCGCCGGTGCGGAAGTCCTCGATGGCACGCAGCAGCTCGGTGTGCCCATGCGCCCTCACTTCGGCGTAGCCGAACTCGCGATGCGAGCTCGCTTCCACCTCGCCGCCCAGCTGCACCGTCATCGTGAACATGCCGTAGCAGATACCCAGCACCGGCACGCCCAGCTCCCAGACCGCCTGCGGCGCGCGCAGCTCCTGATCCTCGTAGGTGCTGGCATGGCTGCCCGACAGGATGACGCCCTTGGGGTTGAACTCGCGGAGGAAGTCGTCGCTGACGTCGTTGGGATGGATCTCGCAGTAGACGTGCGCCTCGCGCACGCGCCGCGCAATGAGCTGGGTGACCTGGGAGCCGAAGTCGAGGATGAGGATCTTGTCGTGCATGAAGAGACGCTCAGACGTTGGAGCCCGCAGCCTCCTGCGCTGCGGGTCGGGCGCGGCGGGTGCCGCGAAAGTGGAGCCAGGCCGCGACCAGCGCGACGCACTGCAGCGCCGCGCACACGTAGAACGGCGTGCCGATGCGCCAGTCGCCATGCGGAAGATGGGCCACCAGGGCGAGCAGGGGCGGTCCGATCAGCGGCCCGCCCACGGCCATCAGGCTGTTCAGCGAGCTGACCGCGCCCATGGTGCGGCCCTGGGTGCGGGCGTCGGCGGCGCCCGACACGAGGCTCTGCACCGATGCAGCCACCGTGAACCCGAGCAGGTTGACGATGATGATCGCGTACATCATCCAGCCCTCGGGGGCCGCGCCGTAGAGGGCGTACGCCAGCGTGGACGACACCAGCCCGATGATCGCCAGCCGCTGCGCGCTGAAGCGCTTGAGCAGGCGGCCGAGCAGCACGCCCTGCACCAGCACCGACATCAGCCCGACCACCGCGAGCGACGCGCCGTTGTCGCGCATGGTCCAGCCGAACTTGAAGGTCGTGTAGAGCACCCAGGTGCTGTAGAGGATGAACTGCGCCAATCCCGTGAACGCGATCACCACGACCAGCAGGCCCACGCCCTTGAGCTGCGTGAGCGCCCGCAGCGATGTCAGCGGATTGGCCCTTTTCCATTCGAAGGGATGGCGGCGGTCGGCCGGCAGCGATTCGGGGAGCACGAACCAGCCGTAGGCCAGGTTCGCGATCGCCAGGCTGCCGGCGACGAAGAACGGCAGGTGCAGGTCGATGTCGCCCAGCCAGCCGCCGAGCGCCGGCCCGAGGATGAAGCCGACGCCGAACATGGCGCCCAGCATGCCGAAGCGCTGCGCGCGCTGCTCGGGCGGCGTGATGTCGGCGACGTAGGCGTTGGCCACCGCGGCATTCGACTGCATCGCTCCGCCCACCAGCCGCACCGCGATCAGCATCCACAGCGCCGTGCTCAGCGCGGTGGCGAAGAAGTTGAGGGCCAGGCCGCAGAAGCCCAGCAGCAGGACCGGTCGGCGGCCGAAGCGGTCGGACAGCGCCCCGAGGATGGGCGAGCCGAAGAAGTTGGCGATGCCGAAGGCAAAGACCACCGCGCTGTAGCCGAAGGCCTGGTCGGCCTTGGAGCTGCTGAAGCTGCCCACCAGCGCGGGCAGCGGCGGCACGATGATCCCGACGGCCATCATGTCGATCAGCACCGTCAGCATGATGAAGCGCATCGCCGCGGGACGCTTCGCTGCGGTCGGGGACAGGTCGGTGGTCGGGAGGGTCAAGGGATTCGGCTTCTCTGAAACGACGAGCGCCGCGGCTGGGGCGCGGCGCTCGCGGGTGGGGCAGCGCCGGGAGTCACTCCATGCGGTAGTTCGGCGCTTCCTTGGTGATCTGCACGTCGTGCACGTGGCTCTCGCGGATGCCTGCCGAGGTGATCTCGACGAACTCGGCCTTGTTGCGCATCTCGTCGATCGAGGCGCAGCCGCAATAGCCCATCGACGCGCGCAGGCCGCCGGCCATCTGGAACACGATGGACACCATCGACCCCTTGTAGGGCACCCGGCCCTCGATGCCTTCGGGCACGAGCTTGTCGGCGTTGGGATTGGCGCCGGTGTTGTCCTGGAAATAGCGGTCCGCGCTGCCCTGCTGCATGGCCCCGATGGAGCCCATGCCGCGGTAGCTCTTGTAGCTGCGGCCCTGGAACAGCACGATCTCGCCGGGCGCTTCTTCGGTGCCGGCGAACATGCCGCCCATCATCACCGTGTGCGCGCCGGCCGCGATGGCCTTGGCGATGTCGCCGGAGTAGCGGATGCCGCCGTCGGCGATGAGCGGCACGCCGCTGCCCTTGAGCGCGGTGGCGACGTTGTCGATGGCGGTGATCTGCGGCACCCCGACGCCGGCCACGATGCGGGTGGTGCAGATGGAGCCGGGGCCGATGCCGACCTTGACGCCGTCGGCGCCGGCTTCGAGCAGCGCGCGCGCCGCGGCGCCGGTGGCGATGTTGCCGCCGATCACGTCGACATGCGGGTAGTTGTGCTTCACCCAGCGCACGCGATCGATCACGCCGGCGCTGTGGCCGTGCGCGGTGTCGACGACGAGGACGTCGACGCCCGACTTGGCGAGCAGCTCGACACGCTCTTCGGTGCCCTCGCCCACGCCGACCGCCGCGCCGACGCGCAGCTTGCCGTGTGCATCGCGCGCGGCATTGGGAAAGCTCGTCTGCTTGGTGATGTCCTTCACTGTCATCAGGCCGCGCAGCTCGAAGGCGTCGTTCACCACCAGCACCCGCTCGAGCTTGTGCCTGTGCATCAGCGCCTTGCCTTCCTGCAGCGTGGCGCCTTCGCCGACGGTGACCAGCCGCTCGCGCGGGGTCATGATGTCGCGCACCGGAGCGTCGAGGCGGGTCTCGAAGCGCAGGTCGCGGTTGGTGACGATGCCGGCGACACGCGTGCCGTCGAGCACCGGAAAGCCGGACACGCCGTGCTGGCGCGACAGCTCGATGACCTGGCGCACCGGCGTGTCGGGCGTGACGGTGATCGGGTCGCGCAGCACGCCCGACTCGTAGCGCTTGACGCGCGCCACCTCGGCCGCCTGCTGCTTCGGCGTGAGGTTCTTGTGCACGATGCCGATGCCGCCCTCTTGCGCGATGGCGATGGCCAGGCGCGCCTCGGTCACGGTGTCCATGGCGGCGGACACCAGCGGCAGGTTCAGGCGGATGTTGCGGGAGAGGGAGGTCGACAGGCTGGTGTCGCGAGGCAACACCTGGGAGAAGGCCGGCACCAACAACACGTCGTCGAAGGTGAGCGCTTTGCCGAGAAGGCGCATGAGGAAAGCTCCAGACGCAAAAGCGGATTATACGGATGCGGAACAACTTCACGGTTGACGATGCCGTGCGCCGTGACGGAATCCACGCGAGCACTACACTGCCCGTTTCCGCCTCTCGCAACGTCCGCATCGCCATGGCCCGATTGAGCATCGTCGTCCTCTCCGCCCTGCTGGGCGCCACGATCGCCATGCCGGCGGCGGCGCAATGGAAGTGGCGCGACAAGGGTGGCCAGATCCAGTACAGCGACCTGCCGCCGCCGGCCGGCGTGTCCGAGCAGGACATCCTGCAGCGACCCAGCGCGGCACAGCGGCGCACTCCGACCCCTTCGGTCGCCGCGGCGTCCGCAGCACCTGCTGCCGATGCCGCGTCCAGGCGTGTCGAGCCCGAGCTCGAAGCCAAGCGCCGCAAGGTCGAGGAAGAACTGGCCGCGAAGAACAAGGCCGATCAGGAGAAGGCGGCCGCACAGCGCGCCGAGAGCTGCGCCCGGGCCAGGGGCTATGCGCGCACGCTGGACGACGGTGTGCGCATAGTGCGCACCAATGAGAAGGGCGAGCGCGAGATCCTCGACGACAAGGCGCGCGCCGAGGAGACGAAGAAGGCGCGCGAGATCATCGCCGCCGATTGCAAGTAGCGCCGCTCAGCGCGCCGGCTTGAGCTTCTCCCGGTGGCTGCGATAGCGCTGCCGCCTCGCCTCCTTCGGATCGACCTTCAGCGGCCGGTACACCTCGACCCTGTCGCCGTCGCGCAGCACCGCGTCCAGCGCGCGCAGCTTGCCCCACACGCCGACCTTCTGCGCCTGCACATCGATGTCCGGATGACGCTCGAGCACGCCGCTGGCACGCAGTGCGTCGTGCACCGTCGCGCCCTGCGCCAGCGTCACACGGCAGTGGTCCACCTGGCGCGCGTCCGGGCTGTAGGCCACGACGACGGTGATGGCCCCTGCGGCCTCATCGGGGCCCATACACCTGCTCGGCCCGCTTGACGAACGAATCGACGAAGGTGTTCGCGATCTTGTCGAACACCGGGCTCACCATGGCCTCCAGCGCAAGGCTGGAGAAGGCATAGCGCATGTCGAACTCGATCTTGCAGGCCTTGTCGTGCGAGCCCAGCCGCACGAACTTCCACGTGCCGTCGAGCTTGGAGAAGGGCCCGTCGACCAGCGCGACGATGACCGACTCGTCCTTCGCATGCTCGTTGCGCGTCGTGAAGGCATGGCGCACGCCGGCGTAGTGCAGGTGCAGCCGCGCCGTCATGCCGCCCGAGTGGGTCTCGAGCACGTCGGCGCGCTCGCACCACGGCAGGAACTTCGGGTAGTCCTTCACCGCCGTGACCAACTGGTACATCTCGTGAGGCGAGTACCACAGCAGGACGGACTTCTTGACGTGCTTCATACAATGGTCCGGATTGTATTGACGCCCCCCGGCCGCACATCGTCCCCATGTCCATCGCTGAAAACCGCCGCGCGCGGTTCGACTATCACATCGAGGAGCGCTTCGAGGCCGGCATGGTGCTGCAGGGCTGGGAGATCAAGGCCGTGCGAGCCGGCCAGGTTCAGCTCACCGACGGCTACGTCGTGATCCGCGACGGCGAGCTGTACCTGATCGGCTGCCGCATCAACGCCCTGCGCAGCGCCTCGACGCACGTCACGCCCGAAGCCGACCGCACCAAGAAGCTGCTGATGCACAAGGAAGAGATCCGGCGCCTCATCGGCAAGGTCGAGCAGAAGGGCTTCACCCTGGTGCCGCTCGACCTGCACTACAAGGGCGGCAGGGTGAAGGCAGAGATCGCGCTCGCCAAGGGCAAGGCGCAGCACGACAAGCGCGACACCGAGAAGAAGCGGGACTGGGAGCGCGAGAAGAGCCGGCTGATGCGGCACAAGGTCAGCGCGAAGTCGTGAGCGTCGCGAGCGCCTGCTCGCAGTCGGCGATCAGGTCGTCCACCGACTCCAGGCCGATCGAAAAGCGCACCAGCGCGCCACGCGCCGCGGGACGAAGCAGCTTCAAGTCGTACGGCACTGCCAGGCTCATCGGCCCGGCCCACGAATAGCCGATGCCGAACAGGCGCAGCGCGTCGACGAAGGCGTCGACCTGCGCCAGGCCGTAGCGCTCGTCGAACCTCACCGAGAACAGCCCCGCCGCGGCACCTGCGATGCGCTTCCAGTGGTCATGCCCCGGCGACCCCTCGAGCGCCGGATGCAGCACCTGCGCCACCTCGGGACGCTGCGTCCACCAGCGCGCGAGCTCGCGGCCGGCCCGGTCCTGCGCCTCGTAGCGAAGCGACAGCGACGGCAGCGAGCGCAGCACCGCCTCGGCGTCGTTGGCGCCGACGCCGAAGCCCATGCGCATGTGGGTCATCTTGAGGCGCTGGTGCAGGGCTTCGTCGCGCGTCGTCACGGCACCCATCAGCAGGTCGCCGCCGCCGGACGGGTACTTGGTCAGCGCCTGCATGGAGATGTCGGCGCCAAGCTCGAACGCATCGAAGGCCAGGCCCGCGCCCCAGGTGTTGTCCAGCGCGACGAGCACGCCCCTGGCGCGCGCCGCCTGCACCAGCGCCGGCACGTCCGGGAACTCCATCGTCACCGAGCCGGGCGGCTCGATCCACAGCAGGCGCGCGGCCGGGGTGATGGCGGCCGCGACCGAGGCCGGGTCCATCGGGTCGTAGAGACGGTGGACGATGCCGAAGCGGGCGAGCTCGTGACGCGCCAGCTCCTTGCTCGGGTTGTAGGCGTTGTCGGGGATCAGCACCTCGTCGCCGCTGCCCAGCAACGCCATGTCGACCAGCGTGATGGCCGCCAGTCCGCTCGGCAGCAACAGCGTCTGGAGGCCGCCTTCCAGCGTCGCGATGCGCTCTTCCAGCGTGAACGTGGTGGGCGTCCCGTGCAGGCCGTAGGTGTAGCCGGTCTTGTGCTTCCAGTCGCGCGCCCGCATCGCCGCGGTGTCGGTGAACAGCACGGTCGAAGCCTTGTGCACGCCGATCTGCGGCGCCGCGAAAGTGGCTGGCGGCTGGTAGGGGTGATGGATCAGCGACGTGCTGGTCGACGGCTTTCGCGGCGGCTTGGCCATGGTCAGACCGGCACGCCGATCAAGTCGTGTCCCTGCGTGCCGACGATGCGGGCCTTGGTGAACTCGCCGGCCTTCAGCGTCTTCGACGCCTTCTCGGGCGGCAGCAGCTTCACGGTGCCGTCGATCTCCGGCGCGTCGGCATACGAGCGGCCCACCCCGCCCTTGCGGCCGAGCGCCGGCGCCGAATCGACCAGCACCTGCATCGTCGCGCCGACCCGCTCGCGCAGCTTGGCTGCCGATACCTCCTCCGCCACTGCCATGAAGCGCGCGCGCCGCTCCTCGCGCAGCTGGGCCGGCAGCATGCCCGGCAGCTCGTTGGCCGTTGCACCTTCCACCGGGGAATAGGCGAAGCAGCCGGCGCGGTCGATGCGCGCCTCGCGCATGAAGTGCAGCAGGTGCTCGAACTCGCTCTCCGTCTCGCCGGGGAAGCCCGCGATGAAGGTGCTGCGCACGACGATCTGCGGGCAGATCTCGCGCCAGCGCTGCAGCCGGTCGAGGTTCTTCTCGCCGCTGGCCGGCCGCTTCATGCGCTTGAGCACGTCGGGATGCGAATGCTGGAACGGCACGTCGAGGTAGGGCAACACGCGGCCCTGCGCCATCAGCGGAAGGATGTCGTCCACGTGCGGATACGGGTACACGTAGTGCAGCCGCACCCAGGCGCCGTGGCGCTCCGCCAGATCGCCCAGCTTCTCGCACAGGTCGAGCATGCGGGTCTTGACCGGCTTGCCGTCCCAGAAGCCGGTGCGGTACCTGACGTCGACGCCGTAGGCGCTGGTGTCCTGGCTGATGACCAGCAGCTCCTTCACGCCGGCCTCGAACAGGCGCTGCGCTTCGCCGAGCACATCGCCGATCGGCCGCGACACCAGGTCGCCGCGCATGCTGGGAATGATGCAGAACGAGCAGCGGTGGTTGCAGCCTTCGCTGATCTTGAGATACGCGTAGTGCTTGGGCGTGAGCTTCACGCCCTGCGCAGGCACGAGATCGACGAACGGGTCGTGCGGCTTGGGCACGTGCAGGTGCACCGCATCCATCACCTCGTGGGTGGCGTGCGGACCGGTCACGGCGAGCACGCTGGGGTGCATCTGCCTCACGAGGTTGCCGCCGCCCTCGCCCGCCTTGGCGCCCAGGCAGCCGGTGACGATGACCTTGCCGTTGTCGGCCAGCGCCTCGCCGATCGTGTCCAGGCTCTCCTTCACCGCGTCGTCGATGAAGCCGCAGGTGTTGACGATCACCAGGTCAGCGCCGGCGAAGGTCTTGGAGGTGTCGTAGCCCTCGGCGCGAAGCTGGGTGAGGATCAGCTCCGAGTCGGTCAGCGCCTTCGGGCAGCCGAGCGAGACGAAGCCGATCCTGGGGGCCGCCGCCGGGGTGGCCGGCGTGGCAGGAGTCTCTGAAGTCATCGACGGATTTTCGCCGATGCGCCATGCCCCCGGGCGGCCCGGACTATCGGCGGCGTGCAGTCGTCACGGCAGGACGGCCGCGGCGGCGGCCTCGTTGATCAGCCGGTCGACGTCCCGGCGCAGCAGGAAGCGCTGCGCGACGAGCTCGTCGGCCGCCGCCGTGACCGCCGCGACGTAGCCGGCCTGGCTGCCGTACAGCGACTCCAGCGAGGGCCGGGTGTCGCCGGCCGCGCTGCGGGCCGCCTCGGTCTGGTGGAACGGGATGTAGGCGCCGGCCAGGCTGACGTTCTCGCTGAACAGCGGATTCGCCAGGGGGTTGAACTCGATGCTCGTGCCCAGCGGCGCCCGCACCGCCACGCTGCGGATGCCCGACAGCGCGAGTCCGGTGCTCGGGCTGACCTGCGGCACGAGGATGGCGTAGTCGCGGCCGGTGTAGTAAGGCGGCAGCTGCGTCGCGATTCCGGATTCGTCCTGCGGGACGTACTGCGGGCCGAAATCGAGCAGCGAGAAGCTGTTGTAGCGCGCCAGGTACTGGAACTCGGGAATCGCCGTCGGCGTTCCCGCCACCGGCCACGTCAGGCCCTTCATCGTCGGGAACACCACCTGGCTCGGCCGCACCAGCGTGCCGTCGGCGAGCTTCGGCACCTGGCTGTCCGGCGGCGCGGTGCCGTCGACCACCCACTGCTCCAGCGCGACGAACAGCGCACGGAAGGTGTCGACATGCTGCGCCACCGTCCCCAGCGGGTAGGCCCCGACCGACGGGACGTAGCTGATGCTCGCGGTGCCGCCCGGCCCGCCGTGCTGCGTGCTGGCGTAGTAGTAGATGCGCGCGTTGTCCGGCTGGGCGAGGTCGGTCAGGCCGTAGGCATCGGTCAGCACCGGCGAGCCTTGCAACTGCCAGAACTCGGTGCCCGACAGGCCGAGGAAGAATTTCGGGCAGGTGTTGCTGGCGCTGCAGCGCGCCATGACGCCGCCGGTTCGCCCGGCCACGTCGTCGCGATAGTCGGCGGCGAGCCCGCGCGGGGCGGTCTGGCCGAAGGCGGTGTGGTCGGTGCGAATGGCGCCGCCGCCGCCCGGCACGGCGAAGCGGGTGTTGATGTTGGTCTGGCGGGCCGCGACGTGGGCGAACAGGCCGTCGAACACCTTGCTGCCGTCGAGGGCCTCGTTGAAGCCGAGGTGCAGGAAGGTCTTCATCGCGTTGCCCGACTGCGACGTGCCCTGCCCGATCGCGTAGCGGATGCGGCCGGCCACGGGATTGGTCGCGCCCACGGCGTCGGCGCTCGCCTGGCGGAAGAAGGTGACCGTGTCG